>NZ_JAEQAZ010000079.1 GCF_016654115.1 Streptomyces sp. MBT53 | reverse complement strand
TGTGGGTCGGTGCCGCGCCGGGTGGCGGTCCGCTCGGCCCTCGGCCGTCTCAGTGGTGGAAGCCCGTGGCCGCTCCCTTGTCGCGGGTCAGGGGGTACGGCTGGTTCCGGAGCTGGGGGAGCAGTTGCGTCAGGTCGTCCAGGAAGAGTTCGGCCAGGTCTGCGGAGAAGCCGTTGCGGCAGACGATGCGGAGGACCGAGAGGTCCTCGCGGTTGGCCGGGAAGGTGTACGCCGGGACCAGCCAGCCGCGTTCGCGTAGGCGGCGGGAGACGTCGAAGACGTCGTAGGCCGTGACGTTTTGGTTTGTGGTGAAGGCGAAGACCGGCAACTCGGTGCCCCGGGTGAGGAGTTCGAAGTCGCCCAGGGCCTCGATGCGGTCTGCCAGGCCCTGGGCCACGTTGCGGGTCGACTGTTGTACGGCTCGGTAGCCCTCTCGGCCGAGGCGTAGGAACGTGTAGTACTGGGCCACCACTTGGGCGCCGGGGCGGGAGAAGTTGAGGGCGAAGGTGGGCATGTCGCCGCCCAAGTAGTTGACGCGGAAGACCAGTTCCTCCGGGAGGGCCTCCTTGTCGCGCCACAGGGCCCAGCCGACGCCCGGGTAGACCAGGCCGTACTTGTGGCCCGAGGTGTTGATCGAGGCCACGCGCGGGAGACGGAAGTCCCAGACCAGGTCCTCGTCCAGGAAGGGGGCGACCATGGCGCCGGACGCGCCGTCCACGTGCACCGGGATGTCGAGGCCCGTGCGCTCCTGGAGGGCGTCGAGGGCGGTACAGAGGTCGGCGATCGGTTCGTAGGAGCCGTCGAAGGTGGAGCCCAGGATGCCTACGACGCCGATCGTGTTCTCGTCGCAGAGGTCGGCGGCGGCTTGGGGGTCGAGGTGGAAGCGGTCGCCCTCCATGGGGACCTGGCGGGCTTCCACCTCCCAGAAGTTGCAGAACTTCTCCCAGCAGACCTGGACGTTGACGCCCATCACCAGGTTCGGGCGGGCGGCCGGGTAGCGGTCCTTGTTGCGTTGCATCCAGCGGCGCTTCAGGGCCATGCCGGCGAGCATGCAGGCCTCGCTGGAGCCGGTCGTCGAGCAGCCGACGGCCGCGGAGGGGTCCGGTGCGTTCCACAGGTCGGCGAGCATGGCCACGCAGCGTTTCTCCAGCTCGGCCGTGCGTGGGTACTCGTCCTTGTCGATCATGTTCTTGTCCCGGCACTCCGCCATCAGGACGCCGGCTTCCGGCTCCATCCAGGTGGTGACGAACGTCGCCAGGTTGAGGCGGGAGTTGCCGTCCAGCATCAGCTCGTCGTGCACGAGTTGAGCCGCCGTCATCGGGGGGAGCGGTGCGTCCGGGAGCCGGTGCTTGGGCGGCGCCTCGGTCATGCCGCCGACCGGATTGGCCTCCCCGTAGAAGGGGTTCACCGACATGGGGCGTTCTTCGGGCTGCTCGGGACCTTTGTGCAACGGCATGTGCGGGCCTCCTGCGGAATGAATCAAAAGGATCAACGGGTGTCAGCGGACCGGAGTTCCGTCCGCGCGCAACTGCATCTGCGGTCGCCCTGTCACCAGCAGCCAGGCCGGCAGCGAGGCGATGCAGAGCAGGGCGAGGATCGCCGGCGAGGCCACCAGGATGGCGGCCGTGAACAGACTCACCCAGCCCTGCCGGGTGATCGCGAGGAGCATGCCCAGGACGCCCGCCGCGACAGCCAGGGCCGGATCCACCGCCGGCACGACCGCGTGGGCGAAGAGGCCGAACGCGGTCCCGATGAAGACCGACGGGAAGATGCGGCCGCCCCGGAAGCCGCAGGACGCGGCGACCACCAGCGCGGCCAGCTTCACGAGCGTCATGGTCGCGAACTGCCCCGCCGACCAGCCCTCGGGGTCGGCGGCCAGTTCGCCGATCTCGTCCAGTCCCTTGAAGAGCGTCAGATGGCCGCCCACGGCCGCCAGAAGGCCCAGGACCAGTCCACCGGCCGGAAGCGCCAGCATGGGGTGCCTGAGCCGGGAGAAGGCGCCGTGGACGTATGGGAAGGCGTGGACCGCGGCCATTCCGAGCAGTGCGGCCAGTGGCGCCAGTACGAGGACTGCGAGCAGATCGCCCCAGCCCGGCCTGCCGAACGCGGGCAGGTGCAGGTCGAAGGTCGGGTGGGCCACCAGGGTGGTCGTCATGGCGCCCGCCCCGGCCGCGGCGAGCGGCGCGAACACGTTGTCCCACAGGGCCCCCTTCGTCTGCCGCGCGGCCAGCGCCTCCGAGATGAGCAGGGCCGCCGCGACCGGCGTCCCGAACAGCGCCCCGATCGTCGCCGACTCGGCCAGCGCCCCCCACACCCCGCCCGGCACCCGGGGCGCGAACCTGCGTCCGGCCCACAGGGCGAGTCCCACGTTCACGGCGATGATCGGGTTCTCCGGGCCGAGACTCGGCCCGCCCGCGAGCATCAGCGCGGTCGCCAGCACCAGCCCCGGCAGCACCGCGGGCGGCAGCGGTACGGCCTCCAGGCCGGTGGTGGCCGGGTCGGGACCGGCGTGCCCGGGCACCTTCCAGACCACGAGGCCGACCACGATGCCGGTCGCGGTGAGCATGACGAGCATCCACAGCACCGAGTAACGGCCGATGCCGAGGGCGTCTGGCAGGTTCTTCCACAGCACGTGCTGGAGCCGTTCCGCCGCCTCGCTCACTCCGAGGAAGAGCAGACTCGCGAGCACGCCCACGACCAGGGCGGGGACGATCAACGGCAGCAGGGCGCGCGCCGGGGTCGTAGGGGCAACGGGTGCCTGTTGCGCGCTGTCCTGGGCCACGCGCTCACCATAAGCGGGCAAAACGGACCCAACATCTTGAAGGTGCGCGGCCTGTGGGACTGCGGGGCTTGCACCTCACGTGGCGTGAGGGCCCACCGTGGAGCGCGGACAGAGAAAGGAGCGGAAGTGAGCCACTCCGTAGGACAGGACTCCTACTCCGTGGGACAGGTCGCCGGATTCGCCGGGGTCACCGTGCGCACGCTGCACCACTACGACGACATCGGCCTGCTCGTCCCGAGCGGGCGCAGCCACGCGGGCCACCGGCGCTACGGCGACGCGGACCTCGACCGGCTGCAGCAGATCCTGTTCTACCGGGAACTCGGCTTCCCGCTCGACGAGGTCGCGGCCCTGCTCGACGACCCGGAGACGGACCCGCGCGCACACCTGCGCCGGCAGCACGAGCTGCTGACCGCCCGGATCGAGAAGCTCCGGAAGATGGCCGAGGCCGTGGAACACGCCATGGAGGCACGCACGATGGGCATCAACCTCACCCCCGAGGAACGCTTCGAGGTCTTCGGCGACAAGGACCCCGAGCAGTACGCCGAAGAGGCCGAACAGCGCTGGGGCGGCACCGAGGCCTACGCCGAGTCGCAGCGCCGGGCCGCCCGCTACACCAAGGCCGACTGGAAACGCCTCCAGGCCGAGGTCGACGACTGGAGCGAGCGCTACGCCACCCTGGTGACCGCCGGCCAACCACCCACCGCCGAGGAGGCCATGGACCTGGCCGAGGAACACAGGCTCCACATCGACCGCTGGTTCTACGCGTGCTCCTACGAGATGCACGTCTGCCTCGCCGGGATGTACGTCTCCGACGAGCGCTTCAAGGCGTTCTACGACGCGATGGCGCCCGGTCTGGCCGAACACCTCCGGGACGCGATCCTGGCGAACGCGTCCCGGCACACCTCCTAGGAGCCCCTCTCCGGGGTGTGCGGTCACACCCGGGCCAGCACCACCGCCGTCCCGTAGGCGCACACCTCGGTGCCCACGTCGGCCGCCTCGGTCACGTCGAAGCGGAACGCCAGGACGCCGTTGGCGCCACGCGCGCGTGCCTGCTCGATGAGCCGTTCCATGGCCTGGTTGCGGGTCTGCACGAGGGTCTTGGTGAGCCCCTTCAGCTCGCCGCCGACCATCGACTTCAGACCGGCGCCGATCTGGCTGCCGAGATGCCGTGAGCGCACGGTCAGCCCGAACACCTCGCCGATCACCTGCTCGACCCGGTACCCCGGAACGTCGTTCGTCGTGACGACCAGCACATCGGCCTGCGGCCCCTGGCCGCCGCCGTATTCGTCGATACCCATGGCTCACAGCTTTGTCCTATGCGGCCCACAGTGCATCCTGGAGTCACCGGTGGAACCTGGGGCGGACACATTGCGTTGATAGCTTTGTGCGGCCTTGCCTGGACGACGCCGTATCCCTCCACCCTTCAGGAGCCCGGAACCGTTATGACGCTTGCCCTCGGCCCGAGCTGGCTCGACCCGAACACCATGCTCGACCGGTTCGGTATCTGGGGCCTGCTCCTCGTGGTCTTCGCGGAGTCCGGCCTGCTCATCGGGTTCTTCCTGCCGGGTGACTCGCTGCTGTTCACCTGCGGCCTGCTGATCACCGCGGGCACCCTGGACTTCCCGCTGTGGGCGGCCGTCGCGCTGATCTGCGTCGCCGCGATCCTCGGCGACCAGGCGGGCTACGTCTTCGGCAAGAAGGTCGGCCCCTCGCTCTTCAGCCGCCCGGACTCACGCCTCTTCAAACAGGAGAACGTGGTCAAGGCGCACGAGTTCTTCGAGAAGTACGGCCCCAAGTCCCTGGTCCTGGCCCGCTTCGTGCCCATCGTGCGCACGTTCACGCCGATCATCGCCGGCGTCAGCGGCATGAAGTACCGCTCGTTCCTCACGTTCAACATCATCGGCGGCGTCCTGTGGGGCGCGGGCGTGACGCTGCTCGGTTCCTGGCTCGGCAACATCGACTTCGTCCACAAGAACATCGAAGCGATCCTCATCCTGATCGTCTTCGTCTCCGTGGTCCCGATCATCATCGAGTTCCTGCGCGCCCGCTCCAAGGCGAAGAAGGCCCCCCAGGGCCCCCAGCGGCACGAGGAGCAGCCCGGAGACCCGGCCGCGACCCAGCCGTTCCCGGTCATCATGGACGACTCGACGACCCAGCTCCGCCGCATCGACGAGCCCCAGCCGCAGCAGCAGAACAACGGCTACGACCAGAACAACGGCTACGACCAGTACTACGCCCAGCCCCAGCAACAACAGCCGTACCAGCAGCAGTCCTATGGCAACCAGCAGTACGAGCAGTACCCGCCGTACAACAACCAGGGCCAGGGCCAGGGCCAGGGCCAGGGCCAAGGGCAGGGCTACTAGCAGGCCTAGCTGCAACGCGCCCCAAAGGGGCGCGGGGTTGTATCGATTTGCGGCTCCGCCGCGCGGGCGCGACCAGCCACACACGACCCGCACCCGCCGACGCACAACGCCCCCCGAGCTACTAGGCGCTCAAAACCCCCTGGTCCGCTTAGCAGCCCGTCGCGCCCCCGCCGAAGCCCCTGGCACCCGCAGGAACAACCGCGAGATCTCCGACCCCAGATTGACCCCGATGGCGATGGCCATGGCCAGCGACGCAGCCGTGGCCAACGACACCAGCCCCTTGTCGACCTCGTTCTGAGCGATCGCCAGAAGACCGAAATACGTGGCCGACCCTGGCAACAGGGGCCCGATCGCCGCGGTCGTGTACGGCAACGCCGACGCGAACCGGTACCGGGACAGCAGCTGCCCGAACAGCCCGACGAGCCCCGCCGCGACGGCCGTAGAGGCGACCGGTGAGATCTCCGCGACGAAGCGCATCGCCCCGTAGACAGACCAGGCGACACCCCCGTTGAGGGACACGAGCAGGACGGTGGATCGTTCCTGCTGGAGCAGTACGGCGAAGGTCAGCGACAGCAGGACGGACGCGCCGATCTGCCACAGCGGCCGGTCGGAGTTGCCGAGGGCCACGTCGGGGTTGAGCTGCGCGCCGAGCTTCACGCCGAAGTACAGGACGATCAGGACGCCGGCCACGATGCCGACGAAGAAGTACATGACTTCGAGGAGCCGGGCCGCCGCGGTGATGTAGAAGCCGGTCAGTCCGTCCTGTACGCCCGCCACCAGCGCCCGCCCGGGCAGCAGGGCGAACAGCCCACCGGTGATGACCGCGGAGGCCTTCACGTCGACGTTGGCGACCGTGAGCGCGACCCCTATCGCGGCGGGGGGCATCGCGGCGACCGTGAACTGGTAGAACTCCGGCAACCCGCGCCCCGCGCACAGCCACGCCAGCCGGTCGCCGAGCATCGCGCCGAGCGCGGCGGCGAAGAACACGATGATGTCACCGCCGACGAGCACGGAGGCGGCGCCCGCGAGCAGCCCGCTGGCGGAGGTCAGCACCCAGCCGGGGTACGGGTGCCGGTTGCGCCGCATCTCCGCGAGCCGCCGGTAGGCGTCCTCCAAGGAGAGCGCGGTTTCCGGATCGCTGAGGTCCTGGACCAGCCGGAACACGGCCGCGAGCCGCGTGTAGTCGGTGCCCCGGCGCCGTACGGTCCGGGACGCGGTCACCGGATCGTCCACCAGGGAGGGCTGATAGGAGATCGAGAGGAGCGTGAAGGTGACCGTCGGCTCGCAGCGGTCGAGGCCGTAGGAGCGGCAGACCGCGAACATCGCCGCCTCGACATCCTCCGCGCCCTCGCCGCCCGCGAGCAGCAACTCGCCGATGCGGAGCGTCAGATCGAGCACGCGCGGGACGGCGGGACCGCTGTCGTCCGGCTTCTGCACCGGCTCCGGCGCGGGCCGCTCGGACACCGGCATCCGCAGCATCGTGCGCATCCGGTCCTGCCAGGGCACGTCCTTGGTGAGGCTGACGAGGGGGATGCCGGTGGGTGGGGTGAAGGCGGGCGGTGCCTCTCTGGCGCGGTAGGTGCTCGGCGGACTGAACGCCGATCCCTCGGACTCGTCCGCGGCCGGCGCTGTCACGTCGAGCCCGCGCGGAACGGCGAACTCAGATGTCGTAGAAGACTCCCCGTCGACCGCCGCTTCGACCCCCGAGGGCGCCGTGAACGCGCTCTTGGCCTCGTCCGACTGCGGTTTGCGGTCCTCCGCTTCCGTCACTCCGTAGCACTCCCTGTACGACACCTCCGGTGATCCTCAGTATGCGCACAGACATGCAAACGGGCCGCACGCGTGCGCGTGCGGCCCGTTCGCGGACAGGGGGCTCAGTGGCCGCCCTGCTCCTTCAGTCGCTTGTACGAGCGCTCGATCTCCGCCTCGGCGTCCGTACGGCCCACCCAGTTGGCGCCCTCGACCGACTTGCCGGGCTCCAGGTCCTTGTAGACCTCGAAGAAGTGCTGGATCTCCAGGCGGTCGAACTCCGACACGTGGTGGATGTCACGCAGGTGCTCCACACGCGGGTCGGACGCCGGGACGCACAGCAGCTTGTCGTCGCCGCCGGCCTCGTCGGTCATCCGGAACATGCCGATCGCGCGGCACTTGATGAGGCAGCCGGGGAAGGTCGGCTCCTCCAGGATGACCAGCGCGTCCAGCGGGTCGCCGTCCTCGCCGAGAGTGTTCTCGACGAAGCCGTAGTCGGCCGGGTAACTGGTCGAGGTGAAGAGTCGACGGTCCAGGCGGATCCGACCGGTCTCGTGGTCCACCTCGTACTTGTTCCGCGAACCCTTCGGGATCTCGATCGTGACGTCGAACTCCACCGGTGGCTCCTCCATGATCAGCACATAGTTCTGGTGGTTAAGTGTCCCTCACGCAGGTGTGTGATCGCGAAAGGGGCTGGTGGTCGTGCCGGAGCTGAGGCCTTGGCGGGCCGCGAGACCGCAAGTGGCGCGGGTCGCGCGAGCCGTCCGGCCCCGTCTCGAGCGGGCCGCGCAATCCGTGAAACCCCAGGTCACACGGG
This sequence comes from Streptomyces sp. MBT53, assembly GCF_016654115.1. GTDB lineage: Bacteria > Actinomycetota > Actinomycetes > Streptomycetales > Streptomycetaceae > Streptomyces. Next base: position 30,296 of record NZ_JAEQAZ010000079.1, on the reverse strand, counting down.
TCAGGCAAGCCGTGAGACCGCGGGCTGAACGGATCAACCAGGCCGTGCAGCCCCGGGTCGCGCGGATCGCCCAAGCCGTGAAACCCCGGGTGACGCGGCTCACTGACGCCGTGTCACCGAAGGTCACCCGGCTCGTCCGAACCGTGTCACCGCAGGTCGCGAAGTTGCCTAGGCCCGACAGGACCTGGCGGTTCACCGCCGTCGCCACCACCGCAGGGATGGCGCTGGCCGCCGTCGTGGTGACCGCCGCCGGTCCCTGGGACTCGTCCGGTCAGCGTACGGCCGAGCGGGACCACGCAGTCGCACAGGAACGTTCAGGTGGCGTAGATCACGGCCGTAATTCCGATACGTCCGCCAAGGCACCCCGACCCGCGCCCAGCGCCGCATCCGTCCTGGTCGCCCTCGGCGGTTCCGCGAACACGGTGAAGTCCGCGCCGACCGGCACGGCCCTCGCGGACGTCCTGAACCCCCTCCTGGACAACGCGGCGCTCGGCACCCGCCACACGGCCGCCGTGGTGGACGTGTCGACCGGAAAGCGCCTCTACGGAGTGGGCGCCGACGACGCCCTGACCCCGGCCTCGACCACGAAGATCGCCACCGCCGTGGCCGCGCTCTCCGCGATGGGCGCCGACCACCGCTTCACCACCCGCACCGCCCTGGAGCCCGACACCAGGGAACTCGTCCTGGTCGGCGGCGGCGACCCCACCCTGACCGCCCACAAGGACGCCGAGGGCTGGGCGAGCCTGCGCACGCTCGCCGACAGCACGGCCGCCGCCCTGAAGAAGCGCGGCGTGCGCGAGGTGACGCTGTCGTACGACACGACCCTGTACGCCGGTTCCGAAGTCCACCCGATCGGGGCCAACGAGAACCTCGCCCCGGTCAGCGCCCTGACGGCCGACGAGGGCCGTACCGACGACTCGTCCAGCGGTCCGGTGCGGCGCGTGCCGGACCCGGCGCCCGACGCGGCCAGGAAATTCGCCGGCTTCCTCCAGGAGCACGGCATCAAAACGACGTCCCCGGGGCCCTCGAAAGCGACCGCGCGCGCGGACACCCTCGCCACGGTCTCCTCGCCGCCGCTGTCCGACATCGTCGAGCGGATGCTGACCAACAGCGACAACGACATCGCGGAGGCCCTGGCCCGCCAGACCGCCGTCGCGACCGGCAGGCGTGCCGACTTCGACGGGGGCGCCGCAGCGATCGCCGCCCAGCTGAAGAAGCTTCAACTCCCGGTCAAGGGCGCGGTGTTCAACGACGGCAGCGGTCTCAACCGCGACGACCGCCTCACCGCCGACCTCCTCACCGCCCTCCTCGTCAAGGCCGGCGCCCCGGCCCACCCCGAACTCCGCCCGGTCCTCACCGGCCTCCCCATCGCCGCCTTCACCGGCACCCTGACGACCCGCTACACGGACGCCACGGGCGCGGCAGGGGTCGTACGCGCCAAGACCGGCACCCTGACGGGCGTCAACACGCTCGCGGGCACGGTCGTGGACAAGGACGGCCAACTCCTGGCCTTCGCCTTCCTGACGTCGAACACGACGAACACCCTGGAGGCACAGGCGGCCCTGGACCACACGGCGACGGCGTTGGCGGCCTGCGGCTGCAGTTAGACGGCGGCCGGCGTCGCAACTGACGCTCACCTGACCGACCTCGTGCCCTGCCCCAAGCGGGAGCGACCACGTACGGTTGACGCATGACGAGCATCGGTGGTGCCGAGATGGTCGACTGGAATCTCGCGGTGGCGACCGCGACCCGACTTGTGCGGCCGGGCCCCGAGGTGAGCCGTGACGAGGCCCGGGCCGTCGTCGCGGAGCTGCGCCGGCATGCGAAGGCCTCGGAGCAACACGTCCGGGGATTCACCCGGATGGGTACGGACGACATCCACGACACCCCGATCCTGGTGGTCGACCGCCCCGGCTGGGTGCGGGCGAACGTCGCCGGGTTCCGGGAGATCCTGAAGCCGCTGCTCGACAAGATGCAGGAGCGGCGGGGCAACACCCCCGGGGGCGCGGTCTTCGGAGCGGTCGGCGGCAAGGTGACCGGTGTCGAGCTGGGCATGCTGCTGTCGTTCCTGTCCTCGCGCGTGCTCGGCCAGTACGAGACGTTCGCTCCGGCGTCCCGTGAGCTGCCGGCGGGGGCGAAGGGCGGGCGGCTGCTGCTGGTCGCGCCGAACATCGTCCACGTGGAGCGCGAACTCGACGTACAGCCCCACGACTTCCGCCTGTGGGTGTGTCTGCACGAGGAGACGCACCGCACGCAGTTCACGGCCGTGCCCTGGCTGCGTGACCACCTGGAGGGCGAGATCCAGTCGTTCCTGGGGGAGACCGAGGTCGACCCCATGACCGTTCTGGAGCGCATCCGGGAGGCCGCCCAGTCGCTGGCCGGCGGTCGGCCGGAGGGCGAGGAGGACGACGAGGGCCGGTCCCTGGTGGAGATCGTGCAGACGCCCGCGCAGCGGGAGATCCTCGGCCGGCTCACCGCCGTGATGTCCCTCCTGGAGGGGCATGCCGACTTCGTGATGGACGGCGTCGGCCCGGACGTGGTGCCGAGCGTCGCGGAGATCCGCGAGAAGTTCCAGCAGCGGCGCGCCAAGGGCGCCTCCAGGCTGGACTCGGCGCTGCGCAAGCTGCTGGGACTGGACGCCAAGCTGCGGCAGTACCGGGACGGCGAGCGGTTCGTACGCGCGGTCGTCGAACAGGTGGGCATGGACGGCTTCAACCGTGTCTGGACCTCCCCGAACACGTTGCCGACGAAGACGGAGATCGCCAAACCGGCGGACTGGGTCGCGCGGGTGCACCGCAAGGCCGAGTCGTGAACCGGTCGCGGATGTGGTGAAACGGATTCGGCCGACGGCAGGCGAACGCCCCCGCAATCACCCGTCCGAGGGACCGTGAGCGATGGGTAGGCGTGCGATGCTCGGGGAACGCCCCGGTTCTGTCACCATCTACACACTCTGAGTGACCGAATCTCGGGCCAACCCCCCGAAAACTTCATGAAGGGAACCGGACATGGGTCCCCATCCTGCGGTCGCGGCGATACGCCTGGCGGTCCGCCGCGTCCTCCACGACATCCTCACCGACCACGAGGCCCTGCAGACCGTCGGCGCCTCCCGGCACACCCCGCACGAGCGCCCGCCCTCGCCGCTCGTGCTCGTGGCGTGCTCAGGCGGCGCCGACTCCATGGCGCTCGCCTCCGCCCTAGCCTTCGAAGCACCCAAACTCGGCATCAGGGCCGGCGGCATCACCGTCGACCACGGCCTCCAGGCCGGCTCCGACCTGCGCGCCGACGAGGTCGTCCTGCGCCTGCGCGAACTGGGCCTGGACCCCGTCGAGGCCACCGCCGTGACCGTGGGCCGCGAGGGCGGCCCCGAGGCAGCCGCCCGGGACGCCCGCTACGCCGCCCTCGACGCCTGCGCCGCCCGCCACGGCGCCGCCGCCGTCCTGCTCGGCCACACTCGCGACGACCAGGCGGAAACCGTCCTGCTGGGCCTCGCCCGCGGCTCCGGCATCCGCTCCCTGTCCGGAATGGCCGCGGTCTCGGGGGCCGACGGCCGTTACCGCCGCCCCTTCCTGCAGCTCGACCGGCAGACCGCCCGCAAGGCATGCATGGTCCAGTCGCTGCCCGTCTGGGACGACCCGCACAACACCGACCCCGCCTACACCCGCTCCCGGCTGCGCCACGAAGGCCTGCCCGCCCTGGAGAAAGCCCTCGGCAAAGGCGTCGTAGAGGCGCTCGCCCGTACGGCGCAGCTGTCCCGGGACGACGCCGACGCCCTCGACACCTGGGCCAGCCAGGCGGAAGCCTCCGTACGGGACGCCACCGGCCTCCTGGAGTGCGCCAAGCTCTACGCCCTGCCGCCCGCCGTGCGCCGCCGCGTGCTGCGCCGGGCGGCCATCCAGGCGGGCGCGCCGGCCGGTTCGCTGTTCGCCCGGCACATCGAGGAAGTCGACCGCCTGATCACCGGCTGGCGCGGCCAGGGAGCCATCAATCTCCCGGGCAAAGTCGTCGCCCAGCGCCAGGGTGGCAGACTGGTGATTCGGCAAGGCTGAATCGACACCCCCTCCGGACCTCCGGGGGCGGGACCAGGTAGTAGCCGGTGGGACGACCGAAAGTGATGCGGGTGGACGCGAAAGACATGGGTGACGACCTCCAGTCGGTGCTCATCACCAAGGAAGAGATCGACGCGAAGCTCGTGGAGCTCGCCGCGAAGATCGACGCGGAGTACGCGGGCAAGGACCTGCTGCTCGTCGGCGTCCTCAAGGGCGCGGTGATGGTCATGGCGGACCTCGCCCGGGCACTGTCCACCCCCGTCACTATGGACTGGATGGCCGTGTCGTCGTACGGCGCGGGCACCCAGTCCTCCGGTGTCGTGCGGATCCTCAAGGACCTCGACACCGACATCAAGGGCAAGCACGTCCTCATCGTCGAGGACATCATCGACTCCGGTCTGACGCTGTCCTGGCTGATCTCCAACCTGGGCTCCCGGGAGCCCGACTCGTTGAAGATCTGCACCCTCCTGCGCAAGCCGGAGGCGGCCAAGGTCGCCATCGACGTGGAGTGGGTCGGCTTCGACATCCCGAACGAGTTCGTCGTCGGATACGGCCTCGACTACGCCGAGAAGTACCGCAACCTCCCGTTCGTCGGTACGCTCGCGCCGCACGTCTACGGCGGCTAGGCCCACTCGGCCCAAGCCCTGTAAGACGATCGGGAACCCCAGCGGGTTTCGCGCCGTTGGAGCATGCAGACACGTCTCCCAGCCGTCCCGTGCGACTTCGGGCAACATTGCTGGGGTACGGTCAGAAGAACTGTCTTTATCAAACTCACTATGGCAGGAGGGACGGAGCGAATTCGCTCCGTATGGATGGACGTGAAGCGATACTTCCGTGGGCCGGTCATGTGGATCGTGCTGGCCGTCCTTGCCGTGGTCGTGTTGATGCAGGTCGTCGGCTCGTCCGGCGGCTACAAGACGGTGGACACAGGCCAGGTCGTCCAGGCGATCAATGACAACAAGGTCGAGTCGGCCAAGATCACCACAGGCGACGAGCAGACCATCAAGGTCACGCTCAAGAGCGGCACCAAGGTCGAGGGCAGCTCCAAGATCCAGGCGAGCTACATCGGCGACCAGGGCGTGGACCTCGCGGCCACGCTGCAGACCAAATACCAGGACAAGCAGATTCCGGACGGCTACACGGTCTCTCCGACGAAGCAGAACGCTTTCGTCGGGATCCTGCTGTCCCTGCTCCCCTTCGTCCTCATCGTGGTCGTCTTCCTGTTCCTGATGAACCAGATGCAGGGCGGCGGCTCCCGAGTCATGAACTTCGGGAAGTCCAAGGCCAAGCTCATCACCAAGGACACCCCGAAGACGACGTTCGCGGACGTCGCGGGCTCCGACGAGGCCGTCGAGGAACTGCACGAGATCAAGGAGTTCCTCCAGGAGCCGGCGAAGTTCCAGGCCGTCGGCGCCAAGATCCCCAAGGGCGTACTCCTGTACGGCCCGCCCGGCACCGGCAAGACCCTGCTGGCCCGCGCCGTCGCCGGCGAGGCCGGGGTGCCCTTCTACTCGATCTCCGGTTCCGACTTCGTCGAGATGTTCGTCGGTGTCGGTGCCTCCCGAGTCCGTGACCTGTTCGAGCAGGCCAAGGCGAACGCCCCGGCGATCGTCTTCGTCGACGAGATCGACGCGGTCGGCCGCCATCGCGGCGCCGGCCTCGGCGGCGGTCACGACGAGCGCGAGCAGACACTGAACCAGCTGCTCGTCGAGATGGACGGCTTCGACGTCAAGGGCGGCGTGATCCTCATCGCCGCGACGAACCGGCCCGACATCCTCGACCCGGCCCTCCTGCGCCCCGGCCGCTTCGACCGCCAGATCGCGGTCGACCGCCCGGACATGCAGGGCCGTCTGGAGATCCTCAAGGTCCACCAGAAGGGCAAGCCGGTCGCACCGGACGTCGATCTGTCGGCCGTCGCGCGCCGTACGCCGGGCTTCACCGGCGCGGACCTGAGCAACGTCCTCAACGAGGCCGCCCTGCTCACCGCCCGAGGCAACCGCAAGCTGATCGACAACTCCATGCTGGACGAGGCGATCGACCGTGTGGTCGCGGGCCCGCAGAAGCGGACCCGGATCATGTCGGACAAGGAGAAGAAGATCACCGCGTACCACGAGGGCGGACACGCCCTGGTCGCGGCGGCTTCCCCCAACTCCGACCCGGTCCACAAGATCACGATCCTCTCCCGAGGCCGTGCTCTGGGCTACACGATGGTCCTGCCCGAAGAGGACAAGTACTCGACCACGCGCAACGAGATGCTCGACCAGCTCGCCTACATGCTGGGCGGCCGCGCGGCCGAGGAACTGGTCTTCCACGACCCGACCACGGGTGCCGCGAACGACATCGAGAAGGCCACCGCCACGGCCCGCGCGATGGTCACGCAGTACGGCATGACCGAGCGCCTCGGCGCGATCAAGTTCGGCGGCGACAACACCGAGCCCTTCCTGGGCCGGGAGATGTCGCACCCGCGCGACTACTCGGAAGAGGTCGCCGCGCTCGTCGACGAAGAGGTCAAGAAGCTCATCGAGAACGCGCACAACGAGGCCTGGGAGATCCTGGTCGAGAACCGTGACGTGCTCGACGCGCTCGTGCTCCAGCTGCTGGAGAAGGAGACGCTGAACAAGGAGCAGATCGCCGAGGTCTTCGCTCCCATCGTGAAGCGCCCGGCCCGCCCCTCGTGGACCGGCTCCTCCCGCCGTACGCCGTCCACCCGCCCGCCGGTGCTCTCCCCCAAGGAGCTGTCACTGACGAACGGATCGAACGGCGCGGGACCCGCGATCACCGCCGGTGCGACCGCCGAGTCCTCTCCCACGCTGGAGAAGGCTCCGGAGGACCGCCCCGAGAACTGACGCGAGCCTCACACGGCCCGAAATGGATGCCGCGTCCCCCTGGTCTTAGCCTGGGGGACGCGGCATTTTCGTTTTGCCCGCAGCTGAGGCGTGTGTCCCGCACACGCGAGACCCGCACAGGAACGAGGCACGACATGACCGACCCCGTGACGCTCGACGGCGAGGGAACGATCGGCGTCTTCGACGAGAAGCGCGCCGAGAGCGCCGTACGCGAACTGCTGATCGCGGTCGGCGAGGACCCGGACCGGGAGGGGCTCAGGGAGACGCCGGCGCGGGTGGCGCGGGCGTACAAGGAGATATTCGCGGGGTTGTGGCAGAAGCCCGAGGACGTGCTGACGACGACGTTCGACCTGGGGCACGACGAGATGGTCCTGGTGAAGGACATCGAGGTCCTGAGCAACTGTGAGCACCATCTGGTGCCGTTCGTCGGCGTCGCCCATGTCGGCTACATCCCGTCCGCCGACGGCAAGATCACGGGGCTGTCGAAGCTGGCCCGGCTGGTGGACGTCTACGCCCGGCGGCCGCAGGTGCAGGAACGACTCACCACGCAGATCGCGGATTCGCTGATGGAGATCCTGGAGCCGCGGGGGGTCATCGTCGTCGTGGAGTGCGAGCACATGTGCATGTCTATGCGGGGGGTTCGGAAGCCGGGGGCCAAGACGATCACGTCTGCGGTGCGGGGGCAGTTGCGGGATTCTGCTACCCGTAATGAGGCGATGAGCTTGATCATGGCTCGCTGAGGTCGTCTGTCGGGTGCGGCCCCGTTGTGGCTGGTCGCGCCCACGCGGCGGAGTCGCACATCGACACAGCCCCGCGCCCCTTTCGGGGCGCTCAAGCGACCGGCGCTGTCCCATCACGTGACCGGCGTCGCCCCCGCCGTGTTGTTGTCGTCGTCCTCGGGCAGCTTGCAGACGCGCTCCAGGAAGATCGCCGCCGCTATGACCGCGATGCCCGCGAGGACCGAGAAGCCGGCGTAGATGGCCTGGTCGCGGCGGGCGGGGATGTCCAGTGACTCCAGGAGGTAGGCGCCCGTGCCGCCGTACATGCCGGCGACGAGGGCGGCGACCAGGGCGCTGGCCTGGCCGAAGACGACCGCGCGGGCGGCCATCAGGGGGTCGACCCCCTTGGCGCCGGGGCGGCGCTCGCGCTGTGCCTTGAGGCGGGCGCGCAGCGAGAGCGCCGTGGCCAGCAGGACGACGGCGATCACGGCGAGGACGACGGGCGCGGCCAGCGGGACACTGGGCAGGGTCCCCACCGCGCTCCACAGTCGCGCACCCGCCCAGGACAGCACTCCGGCGATGACGAACACGCCGGCCAGCACCCTGATCCGCAGCTCTCTCACGGTGTTCCTTCAGCTCCCCGTGCCCTGTCCGGGCGTAGTGGTCGTCTCGACCTTAACGACTACTCGGGCAGCCGGAGTTCCAGGTCCTTGCGGGGCGCGACCCCGTCACGGGCGATGTCGTCCAGGAGGGCGGCGACCGGGCCGTGGCCGGGCAACTGCGCCTCGGGTTCCACGTCGTGCCAGGGGACGAGCACGAAGGCCCGTTCGTGGGCGCGCGGGTGGGGGAGCGTCAGCACGGGGTCGTCGGAGACGACATCGGCGTACGCGACGATGTCGACGTCGAGGGTGCGCGCGCCCCAGCGCTCCTCGCGGACCCGGTGGAAGGCCTCCTCGACCGCGTGCGCCCGCTCCAGCAGGGACGACGGGGGCAGGGTGGTCTTGAGGACGACGACCGCGTTGAAGTACGAGGGCTGGCTGCCGGGCTCGACGCCCCAGGGCTCCGTCTCGTAGACGGGTGACACGGCTTTGATGCGGACGCCGGGGGTGTCCTCCAGGGCGTCGATGGCGCCCTGGAGGGTCTCCAGGCGGTTGCCCAGGTTGGCGCCGATGGAGATGACGGCGCGCTTGGGGTTGCTGAGGGTGGTGTCGGCGGCGTCCACCTGCCGTACTACGGAGGCGGGTACCGGCTGGACGGTCGGGTCGCTGTGACTCTCGGTGAACGAGAAGGTCATACTCGGCTCCGGGTGATGGTGACGGTCACGTCGTCGAAGGGGACGGTGATCGGGGCGTCCGGCTTGTGGACGCGCACCTCGACCTCCTCCACCCCTTCGTGCTTCAGGCAGGTCTGCGCGATGCGCTCGGCGAGGGTCTCGATGAGGTTGACCGGCTCGCCCTGGACGACGGCCACGACCTCCTCGGCCACGATGCCGTAGTGCACGGTCTTCGTCAGGTCGTCGTCGGCTGCGGCAGGCCGGGTGTCCAGGCCCAGGACGAGGTCCACGATGAAGGTCTGGCCCTCCTCGCGCTCCTTCGGGAACACGCCGTGGTACCCGCGGGCCTTGAGGCCGCTCAGCGCGACACGATCCACGCGAATCACTCCTGCAATCGTCGGTGGTGGCCGGTTCGTACCGGGTGCGGGCGGTACACCGGCCTCGAACGAATCTACCTGCGGGCACTGACAGTGCCGGGCCGCGAGGGCACGGTCGCCGTCCGGGCCCGCAGGTTTCGCCGACCGTTTCCCCCGGGGAACCCGGCGGCTCATGGGTCGGTAGCCGCCCCTACCCGCCGGTTCGTGATTCCAACCACTTCTTGGTCCCGACGAGTACCCGGAGGGGCGCTGCCCCACTCAGGAGGGTGACTCGTCGCTTTCGTCCTCGTCGTTTTCGGCCAGCACCGGGGACGCGTGGTGCGACCAGAGCTTCCAGCCCTCGGGGGTGCGCCGGAACACGTTCGTGGCGACCACGAGCTGGCCGACGAGCGGGCCGAGTTCGTCGCTGTCGTCGGGGGCCGGGCCCCCGCTGAGGATGTTCTCCGTACAGGTGACCAGCGCGGTGTCGCCGGTCACCGAGACATGCACGTCGGTCAGGAAGAACTGGATGTACTCGGTGTTCGCCATGATCAGCGCGTACGACCGCAGAACCTCGCCGCGTCCGGTGAGCACCGGCCAGCCCGGGTGCACGCAGGAGATCACGCCGGTGTCCGCCGGGTCGTGGTACTCCTCGTCGACGCCCAGGTCGGCCGGGGTGAGCCAGAGGTCGGACAGCTCGTCGAAGTCGCCGCGCTCCAGGGTCTCGTAGAACGCCGTGTTGGCGAGTTCGACCTGCTCGACGTCGGTGTGGGGGGCGCTCACCGGGCTCCCTCGGAGCCGGTGCGCGAGGCCGGGCGGGCGCCGAGGGCGCGCGCTCCCTCGACGGCGCGGGCGACGCGTACGGCGTCCGCGGTGGCGTGCACCTCGTGGACGCGCACCGCCCATGCGCCGGCGTGCGCCGCGAGCGCGGAGACGGCGGCGGTGGCGGCGTCGCGCTCGCGCGCGGGCGGGGGCGCTCCCTCGGGGCCGGCGAGGACATGGCCGAGGAACCGCTTGCGGGAGGCGGCGACGAGCAGGGGGTGGCCGAGGCCGAGCAGCCGGTCGAGGTGGGCGAGGAGGACGAGGTCGTGCTCGGCGTCCTTGGAGAAGCCGAGGCCCGGGTCGACGACGATCCGGTCGGGGGCGACGCCTCCGGCGAGAACGGCCTCCACGCGCGCGTGCAGCTCGTCGACGACTTCGGTGACGACGTGGCCGTAGACGCCCCTGACGTTGCCGCCCTCCAGGAAGCCGCGCCAGTGCATGACGACGAAGGGGGCGCCCGAGGCGGCGACGACCGGGATCATCGCGGGGTCGGCGAGGCCGCCGCTGACGTCGTTGACCAGGGCGGCGCCGGCGGTGAGGGCCTGTTCGGCGACGGAGGCGCGCATGGTGTCGACGGAGACGGTGACGCCCTCGGAGGCGAGACCGCGCACCACGGGGATGACGCGTTTGAGTTCTTCCGCCTCGTCGACGCGGGTGGCGCCGGGGCGGGTGGACTCGCCGCCGACGTCCACGAGGTCGGCGCCCTCGGTGACCAGGCCGAGGCCGCGCTTGACCGCGGCCGTGGTGTCGAAGAAGCGACCGCCGTCGGAGAAGGAATCAGGGGTGACGTTCACGACCCCCATGACCGCGCACCGGTCCCATTCGGGAAGACCCGTGACGCGCCCGCGCCCGCTCTGCTTGCTCATGCGTTCAGCGTAGGCCTTGGGGGAGGGGCGACGGTCCTGCGGGCCGAATGCTCTGAATGCAAAGGGGCCGGTCCGAGGGATCGCGCCCCGCGCGGAGGCGGGGTGCGCGCTCGGACCGGCCCGGCCGGTCAAGCGGCCCGCACATCCCGTTCCGCGAGCCCGTGGGCGCAGGCCGGAGCCACGGCCTTGCGGCGGCGGAGGAAGCGGGGCAGGGGGAGGGCGAGGTTGACGAAGCCCTCGGCCTGCATCGCGGCGAAGCCGATGCGGGGGAGGTCGCCGGAGGCGCGGTAGACGACGAAGCGCGGCTCCCAGCGGGGCTGGAACTTGGCGTTGAACTTGTACAGGGACTCGATCTGGAACCAGCGTGACAGGAAGACCAGCAGCCCGCGCCAGGCCCGCAGCACGGGGCCCGCGCCGATCTTCTCGCCGCGGGCGAGGGCCGCGCGGAACATCGCGAAGTTGAGCGACACGCGCGTGATGCCGAGTTTCGGTGCCGCCTGGAGGGAGGCGACGATCAGCAGTTCGTTCATCCCCGGGTCGGCCGCGCGGTCGCGGCGCATCAGGTCCAGGGACATGCCGTCGGTGCCCCAGGGCACGAAGTGCAGGATCGCCTTCAGGTCGCCGAACTCGCCCGGCTGTTCGTCGGCCTTGTGGGCGGTCGCGACGAAGCAGTCGCCGTCGGCGGGGTCGCCGATGCGGCCCAGCGCCATGGAGAAGCCGCGTTCGGTGTCGGTGCCGCGCCAGGCCTCCGCGGCGAGCCGGATCCGCTCCAGCTCGCCCTCGCTGACGTCACGTACACGCCGTACCCGGGTTTCGTAGCCGGCCCGCTCGATGCGCTTCACCATTTGGCGCACGTTGCGCATCGCGCGCCCGGCGAGCGAGAAATCCGCCACGTCCACCACCGCCTCGTCGCCGAGTTCGAGGGCGTCGAGGCCGGTCTCGCGGGTCCACACCTCGCCACCGGTCTCGGAGCAGCCCATGACGGCCGGCGTCCAGGAGTGGGCCTTCGCCTCGTCCATGAACCGCTCGATGGCGCCCGGCCAGGCCTCCACGTCGCCGATGGGGTCACCACTGGCGAGCATCACCCCGGAGACGACGCGGTACGTCACCGCCGCCTTGCCGCTGGGCGAGAAGACGACGGCCTTGTCGCGGCGCAGCGCGAAGTGGCCGAGCGAGTCGCGGCGGCCGTGCTTCTCCAGGAGGGCGCGCAGCTGCGTCTCGTCCTCAGGAGTGAGCCGCGCGGCGGGGTGTTCGGGCCGGAACGCGAGGTAGATCGTCGTCACGGCGGTGAGCAGCCCCAGGGCGCCCAGGGAGAAGGCGACCGTCCAGGAGGTGCTGCCCTCGTAGTCGACGGGTCCCTCGAAGCCGAACAGGCCGTACAGGACGTGACTGATCCGGTCGGCCAGGCTCGGGTCGCCGACCATGCGCTTGGAGTGGACGCTGACGATGACCAGTCCGAGGACGAGGGAACCGGCGCCCATGAGCACGAAGTTGGCGAGCGCGCGCCACCTGCTGCGCGGGTCGGGCAGCGCGCGGAACTCGTCGCGGTGCATCAGCAGCGGTGCGAGCAGCGCGGCCGAGATGACGACTCCTATGACCGAGTGCCGGTACGCGAACTGCGCCACCGCGCCCGCCGGCAGCAGCGCCACCGCGGCCCGCCAGGCGCGGCGCTTGCGCCGCCTGAGCCCGTGCGCGAGGAGCAGCAGCAGTACACCGGCGCTGAGCGAGAGCGCGGCGGCGAAGGGGCCGAGCGCACCCGGCAGCACCTCCGCCATGGTGTGCATACGGCTGTGCCGGAAGCGCGGGAACACCCCCGCGGCGATGTCCAGCAGGCCGACGAGGGCGCAGGCCCTGGCGACGAGCGTGGGAACGACCTCGGGGCGCGGACCTCGGACTATGCGCCGGACCCGGCCTGACCGGCTCGGAACCCCACCCGACAATTCCCCATCTATCCTGACAGACATCGCATCCCGTAGTTCTGCGAGAGACCTTGGATCCGGGCCCGATTCGGGCATCCGGCGACATTGCGCCCTCTAGGACGGTGTCTAGGGGAAGGAGGTTCCTTCCCCAGCGAAAAGCCGGTTCAAAGGCAGTGGAAAGCCCAAGGCAAACGCACGCGAAACTTGCGTGCCGCCAGGGCGGAAAGCGCAGGCGGGGACAGTTCATGGGACTCACGAGCAACAAAGTGCTGGCACTGGCGTTCGTGTGCGCCGTGCTGCTGTTCGTCGGCACGGTATGGCTGTGGCCGCGGCTTGCCCGGCGGAACTGGCGGGCCGTCAGCGGGCGCGTCGGCCTGCTGCTGGCAACGCAGTTGGTGCTCTTCGCCTCGGTCGGCCTCGGCGCCAACCAGGCCTTCGGGTTCTACGCCAGCTGGTCCGACCTGTTCGGCCGGGAGACCGACCAGGGCGTGGTCGTCGACCACACGGGACTCCGCGGCCCGCTCCACGTGGTCGGCACCCGGCGGGTGGACGCCCCGGGCGGCGCCTCCCTGCCGAGCAGCGTGGGCCAGGTGCAGCGCGTCGACATAGTCGGCCGTACGACCCACATCGCCACCCCGGCGTACGTCTATCTGCCGCCGGAGTACTTCCAGCCGCGGTACCGCACCCGCACGTTCCCGGCGACGGTCGTCCTCACGGGGTACCCGGGCACCGCCCAGGCGCTCGTCGACAAGCTCAACTACCCGCGTACGGCACTGCAACTGGCCAGGAGCGGCCGGATGCGGCCGATGATCCTGGTGATGCTGCGGCCCACGGTGGCGCCGCCGCGCGACACGGAGTGCGTGGACGTCCCGGGCGGACCGCGGACCGAGTCCTTCTTCGCCAAGGACCTCCCGGACGCCGTGACGGCCCACTACAGGGTGGGCAGAAAACCCGGGAGCTGGGGCATCGTCGGTGATTCCACGGGCGGTTACTGCGCCCTGAAACTCGCCATGCACCACCCCGGGGTGTACGCGGCGGGCGCGGGCCTCTCGCCGTACTACAAGGCGCCGACCGACCCCACCACCGGTGACCTCTTCCAGGGCGACGAGACGCTGCGGAACGAGGCGAACCTGTGGTGGTACCTCAAGCACCGGCCCGCGCCCGACACCTCACTGCTCGTCACCAGCAGCAAGGCCGGGGAGCACAACTACAAGGACACCTTGAAATTCATCGACAAGGTGAAGGCCAACAACTCCACCCGTATCGCGTCGATCATCCTGGACAGCGGCGGCCACAACTTCAACACCTGGCGACGGGAGATCCCGGCGACCCTGGAGTGGTTGAGCGGACGGCTCGGTAACGGCTGAAAGTGACCGTTCGACTGAGGTGAGGGAATAGGAGTGGCTGTGTTTTTACCGGGCGGGGCACCATGATTCGCCTACGCGCGGTAAGTTTCTGGCCATGCCACGTGGACGTCACCGCCATTCCCCGCCGTTGCACCGGCTGTTGCCACCCTCGGCGATCGCAGGCGTGTCGCTCGTCTGCGCCTTCGGGCCGTGGGTCTTCTCGCAAGCCGCCGCGCTGCGCATAGTCGCCGCGATAGCCGCCGCGACCGCGCTCGTCGGGGCGGCCGTCATGCGCCGCTGGGACACTCAGGCGGGCAAGCAGGTCGCCGACCTGGTACGCGCGCGTACCAGCGACGAGTGGCGCTACGAGGAGCGGCTCGCCGAACTCGAGTCCGACCTCGACGAGTCGCGCGAACTGCGCGTCAAGCTGGAGCACAAGCTGCGCGCCAAGCGCACGGAGCTCGCGGGACTGCGCAACGAACACGCGGCACTGCTGCGCCGGTACGCCACGGCGGAGACCGAGCGCGCCAGCGCCCTGGAGGGCCGCCGCCTGCTGGAGATAGAGGCCGCGGACCCCGCCACGCACGCGTTGCCGCCCGTTCCGGCGGACGACGACGAGGTCCCGGCGGACATGGACCTGGACCTCGTGGATCTCCAGGACGACGAGGACGACGCCGAGACGGACGACACCGAGGCTGTGGCTGCCCCGGTCGAGTCCGGGACGGACGCCGAGGACGGGACCGACGGGACCGAGGACGCCGACGAGGAGTCCGAGGCCGTCGCGGAGAAGAAGCCGGCGACTTCACCGGTGTTCTCCCCGGAGGGGTCCAAGCTGTTCCTGCGGGCGCAGGCGGCACTGGTGCGGCTCGACGACGACGCCGAGCCGGCGGCGCCCGCGCCGAAGGACGACGACTCCGCGTCGGCCGAGCCCGCCCCGGTGGAGGCCACCGGCGGCCCCGCGGCCGAGTCGGAGGCCGCGCAGGAGGACGAGGCGGAGGGGAAGCCCGAGGCGGTCGACGGGCATGAGCACGCGGCCGCCGTACCCCCGGCCGCGAAGTCCGCCCAACCCGCGCATCCCTCGGGCCACTTCACCGTGCCGACCGCGGTGGCGGTCGTACCGGCGTCTCCCGTACGGCGGCCGATCGAGGGCGGGTTCGACTTCTTCGGCATGCAGAAGGGCGCGGCGTCCGCCGAGATGGACGCCGTGCAGAACGAGGATCTCGCCGACGTCGTGGGCCAGGAGGCCCTGGCGGTGCACAAGGCGGAGGCCGAGGCGCAGTTCAAGCCGGCCGACGAGCGGTCCCGTGGCGTCGGCGCGGTCCAGGTCATCGACCTGACGGCGCACGACGAGACCGAGCAGATCAACCTTCCCGGACTGCGCAGCGCGGCTTCCTGACCGAACGGGTCCTGGCCGAACGAGCCCTGACCGGGCGTCGGCGGGGGCGGTGGACCAGGCCGTCAGGCCATCCAGCGGTCCGGGCGGGCGTCCCTGCGGCCCGTCCTGGAGCGCTCGGCCTGGGCGCGGAGCAGCTCCGCGGCCTCGCCTGTGTCCCGCAGACGGGCTGTCACGGTCGCGTTGGCACCGGTGTCCACATGCACCTCGGCAAGCCCCCAGAGCCGCTGCCAGGGGCCTTGGGCGAGCCGTACGCTCTGCACCTTCGCGTGCGGGACCAGCGCCGTGCTGCGGCGCAGCAGTCCGTGCCGGGCCACGAACACCGTGTCGGTGACCGCGAGGCCGTAGCCCCGCCACCACAGCGGCATGCAGCGGCCCGCCCTGCGCGGCGGCCGGGACAGCTCCTGGCGCGACGGCACCGTCACACCGGGCAGCACGCGTGCGACGACCGACTCGGCGATCTCGCGCGGGGCGACCGGCACCAGCACGGAGTTGGACGATCCGGCCACGTCCAGTTCGACCCGCACCCAGCCGCGCCGCCGCCACAGCAGCGGCTCCACGATCCGCACGGTCTGCACCCGCCCCGGGGGCACCGTCTCGTGCGTGCGGTCCAGCAGCCCGTGGTCGATGCGCAACCCGTCCGGGGACTCGCCCACCGTCCAGTCGTACTCGCCGACGAACCGCCCCACACTGCTCGCGCCCGCCGCGCCCAGCAGCGGCAGCGCGGTCGCGAGGACCGTCCACACGCTGTGGGTGGCGAGCCACAGGAGCGGCGGTACGACGAGGGCGGCGGCCAGCGACCCCCAGGTGGCGCCCGTCAGCACCAGGGACACCGCGAGGACCCCGGCCGGCACGTGCAGCAGCTGCTGGGAGGGTGCCTCGCCGACCTCGTGGGCGGTCTCGGGCGCGAACCCGGCCGCCCGCGCGAGGAGTTCGGCCCGCAGCGCCCGCGCCTCGTCCTCTCCGAGGAAGGCCAGTTCGTCCTTCTTGTCGGTGCCTACGACGTCCAGCTTCAGCTTGGCGACGCCCGCCACGCGCGCGAGGAGCGGCTGTGTCACGTCGACCGCCTGGATGCGTTCCAGCCGGATGTGCGCGGTGCGCCGGAACAACAGGCCGGTACGGATGCGCAGTTCGGTGTCGGTCACCGCGAAGTGGGTGAACCACCAGGTCAGGAAGCCGTACAGACCGGCGGCCGGCACGATCACGGCCAGCGCGATCAGCAGGGTGATGGTGGTCAGCCGGGTCAGCTGTTCCTGCGCCTGGTTGGGGTCGTGCACCGCCCACCCGATGATGACGGCGACCGGCGCCCACGCCCGGCGCAACGGCGTCACCGGATGCAACCGCCGCTCCACGACGGGCACTTGCTCCCGTACGGCCGCCACGACCTCTGCGGCCCCGGGTGCGTCCTTGTCGGCGCCCGGCGTCGTCACAGCCCCGCCGATCGGGCCTCGCCGAGCTCGGTGAGCCGGTCGCGCAGCCGCTCCGCCTCGGCCGGGTCGAGGCCCGGGATGGTCGCGTCGGTCGCCGCGGCGGCCGTGTGCAGCTGCACGCTCGCGAGCCCGAAGTGCCGCTCCACGGGCCCCGAGGTCACCTCCACGAGCTGCATCCGCCCGTACGGGACGATCGTCTCGTGGTGCCACAGCACGCCCTTGCTGATCAGCAGGTCGTCGGCGCGCTCGGCGTACCGCCAGGAGCGCCAGTTGCGGCCCAGGACCACCCAGCCCCACGCCATGACACCGAGCGGCAGCAGCGCGAACGCCGCCCACCCCGGGCCGGCGAACAGGCCCAGCGGCACCCCTAGGGCGACGGTCAGCACCCCCAGCCACACCACCAGCAGCATCCGGCGCATCTTCAGCAGCCCCGGCGGCAGCCCGGTCCACACCGGCTCGCGCGCCGCGTCGTCCTGAGCGGCAGTCCCCGTTTCCATGGCGCAAGCGTACGTACGAGAGACTGTGTCCATGACTCCCACGACGGAGACCACGGTCGGTATCGGCGGCGCCGCGGAGAGCACCGACATGGTGCTCAACATCGGCCCCCAGCACCCCTCCACGCACGGTGTGCTGCGGCTGCGGCTCGTCCTGGACGGCGAGCGCATCCAGCACGCGGAGCCGGTGATCGGCTATATGCACCGGGGCGCAGAGAAGCTCTTCGAGGCGCGCGACTACCGCCAGATCATCATGCTCGCCAACCGCCACGACTGGCTGTCGGCGTTCTCGAACGAGCTGGGCGTCGTCCTCGCGGTGGAGCGCATGCTCGGCATGGAGGTGCCCCCGCGCGCGGTGTGGACGCGCACCCTGCTCGCCGAGCTCAACCGGGTGCTCAACCACCTGATGTTCCTGGGGTCGTACCCCCTGGAACTGGGCGGTATCACCCCGGTGTTCTACGCGTTCCGGGAGCGCGAGGTTCTCCAGAACGTCATGGAGGAGGTCTCCGGCGGGCGCATGCACTACATGTTCAACCGCGTCGGCGGCCTCAAGGAGGATCTGCCCGCCGGATGGGCCTCCCGCGCGCGTGAAGCCGTCGCCGCCGTGCGCTCCCGGATGGACCGCTTCGACGACCTGGTGCTCGGCAACGAGATCTTCCGGGGGCGTACCCGGGGAGTCGGCGCCCTGTCCGCGGAGGCCGTGCACGCCTACGGGGTGAGCGGGCCCATCGCGCGTGCCTCGGGTGTCGACTTCGATCTGCGGCGCGACGAGCCGTATCTCGCGTACGGCGAGCTCCAGGACACCCTGAAGGTCGTCACGCGCCAGGAGGGCGACTGTCTCGCCCGCTTCGAAGTGCTCCTTGAGCAGACCCACAACGCCCTCGATCTCGCGGACGCCTGCCTCGACCGGCTCGCCCAGCTGGAGCCGGGGCCGATCAACCAGCGGCTCCCGAAAGTCCTCAAGGCGCCCGAGGGGCACACCTACGCGTGGACCGAGAACCCGCTCGGCATCAACGGCTACTACCTCGTCAGCAAGGGCGAGAAGACCCCGTACCGGCTGAAGCTGCGCTCGGCGTCCTACAACAACATCCAGGCCCTCGCGGTGTTGCTGCCGGGGACGCTGGTGGCGGACATGGTCGCGATCCTGGGGTCGTTGTTCTTCGTGGTCGGGGACATCGACAAGTAGGAGACAAGTGGGCGACAAGTAGAGGGCGTCTACGGCTCGTCCATCGGGTCCGGAATTCCAACCGACTGCACGAGCCAGCCGAAGTCGCCGAGGCCGCCCGGTGCGGTGAGTTCGGCGGCCTCCCCGGCGCGCGCGAGGGCGCGGACGTACTCCGCGGGATCGGTGGAGGCCAGCGTGAGCGGGGGGCGCGCGCCTGTGACGCCGAGGGCGCTCAGCGCGGCGCGTTGGGTGAGCAGGCGTGCGCCGGGGAGCGCGCCCGCCGAAGTCGCTGCCGTCGCGCAGGCGTCCAGCGCGACGTGCGCGGTGATGTCGCACGAGCCGTCCGGCACGGGTGCCGTCTCGCGGCCCTCGCGGAAACCGGTGAGCGTGCCGAACGGAGGGCGCGTGTCCAGGGCGTGCGCGTAGTCGACGGCGACCGCGAGCCCCCGGTCGACCGTGGCGGCGGCTGACGCCCAGGCCGTGTCCCTGGGGAGCCCGATCTCGGCGCGCAGCCCCTCCTCGGGCGCCAACGGCCACCACCGCGCGAGCCACTCGGCCTCCGCACCGGCGACCGGCTCCCCGAGCCGCTCGGTCCCGTCCTCCCGTACGAGCACGAGTCGCGGCACCCCGGCGGAGTCCACCTCGGCGACCTCCACGGGTACGTTGTCCAGCCATTCGTTGGCGAACAGCAGCCCGGTGATCCCCTTCGGGGAGTCGGTCAGCCACTCGACGCGGGGATCGAGTCCCTCGGGGCGGTCGGCGATCTCGACGGCGCAGGCACGCACGCGTGCCGCCACTTCGGCGGGCAGCGCGGTGAGCACACCGGTCACCAGCTCACCGCGGCCCGCGCCCAGGTCCACGAGGTCCAGCACGGCCGGCCGGTCCAGCGCCTCGTCCACCCGGCACAGCAGCCGTGCCACGGCCCCGGCGAAGAGCGCTGACGCGTGCACGGACGTACGGAAGTGCCCGGCGGGTCCCTCGGGCCTCCGGTAGAACCCCTCGGGCCCGTAGAGCGTGTCCTCGGCCGCCGCCCGCCAGCCGCGCCACCCGGCCGCAGTGTCGTCCGTCACGGAGCCAGATTAAGTGCACAGGACAACCGGGCCTCCACCTTGGGGAGTACGCCGGGCGTATACGGATCGATCCTCCGGTTGACCCCCGCACACTTCCCGCTTCCCTACGCTGGGTTACGTGCAGCGCCTCTACGACTTCCTCCGCAGACACCCGACATGGGTCGACACCTTCTGGGCTGTCTTCCTGCTGGGGCTGAGCGGCGTGAGCATCGCGAGTACCAGCTACGCGTCGGGCCGGCACGGGACGGCCATGGGCGCGCTCGCGGTGTCCGCCGTCATGTGTGTGGCGATCGCGCTGCGCCGCCGCTGGCCGGAGAAGATGCTCGTCCTGGTCCTGGTGACGGGGCTCGCGCAGCTGATCCTCGACATCGAGCCCGTGGCGGCCGACTTCGCCATGCTGGTGATCGTCTACACGGTCGCCGCGGTCGGCGCCCGCTGGGCCTCCCGCTTCGCCCTGGCCACCGGTCTGGGCGCGGCGACCCTCTCGCAGATCCGCTGGCCCCAGGAGCACACCAGTTCCGCCGGTCTTGTCGCGATCGCGGTCTTCCAGACGGTGCCGTTCGCGCTGGCCTGGGTGCTGGGCGACTCGATGCGCACCCGGCGCGCGTACTTCGCGCAGCTGGAGGAGCGCGCCGCCCGCCTGGAGAAGGAGCGCGAGGCGCAGGCGAAGGTCGCGGTCGCCGCCGAGCGCGCCCGCATCGCCCGCGAGCTGCACGACGTGGTCGCGCACAACGTGTCGGTGATGGTGGTCCAGGCCGACGGCGCCGCCTACGTCCTGGACTCCGCGCCGGACCAGGCGAAGAAGGCCCTGGAGACGATCTCCTCCACCGGCCGTCAGGCCCTCGCCGAGATGCGCCGCCTGCTGGGCGTGCTACGCACCGGCGAGCACAAGGAGGCCGGCGAGTACGTTCCGCAGCCGGACGTCGAGCAGATCGACGACCTGGTCCAGCAGTGCCGTACGTCCGGACTGCCCGTCGACTTCAAGGTCGAGGGCACCCCGCGCCCGCTGCCCAGCGGCGTCGAGCTGACGGCGTACCGGATCGTGCAGGAGGCGCTCACCAACACCCGCAAGCACGGGGGGCCGAACACGGGCGCCAGCGTGCGGCTGGTGTACTTCGACGACGGTCTCGGGCTGCTCGTCGAGGACGACGGCAAGGGTGCCCCGCACGAGCTGTACGAGGAGGGCGGGGTCGACGGCCAGGGGCATGGTCTGATCGGTATGCGTGAGCGGGTCGGCATGGTCGGGGGCACCCTGGACGCGGGTCCGCGCCCGGGCGGCGGGTTCCGCATCAGCGCCCTGCTGCCGCTGAAACCCGCCCACTGATCTTTAGTACGCCGATTACTGACACCTGTAACGAATTGTTGAACGACCTGTTGAACGGCCTCAACCTGTTGAATGAATTGTTGAACGATCCTGCTGACGGAACGGAAGAGGACCCGATGACGATCCGCGTGATGCTCGTCGACGACCAGGTGCTGCTGCGCACCGGTTTCCGGATGGTGCTCGCCGCCCAGCCGGACATGGAGGTCGTCGCGGAGGCGGGCGACGGTGTCGAGGCCCTTCAGGTGCTGGCCGCGACCGCGGTCGACGTGGTGCTGATGGACGTCCGTATGCCGAAGCTGGACGGGGTGGAGACCACCCGCCGCATCTGCCAGGGCGACAACCCGCCCAAGGTGCTGATCCTGACCACCTTCGACCTCGACGAGTACGCCTTCTCCGGGCTGAAGGCCGGCGCCTCCGGGTTCATGCTCAAGGACGTGCCGCCCGGCGAACTCCTCACCGCGATCCGCTCCGTGCACAGCGGCGACGCGGTGGTGGCGCCCTCGACGACCCGCCGGCTCCTGGACCGCTTCGCCCCGATGCTGCCCTCCGCGGGCAAGGAGCCCCAGCACAAGGAGCTGGAGCGGCTCACCGAGCGCGAGCGCGAGGTCATGATCCTCGTCGCCACGGGGCTGTCCAACGGCGAGATCGCGGCCCGCCTGGTGCTGTCCGAGGCGACCGTGAAGACCCATGTCGGCCGCATCCTGACCAAGCTCGGCCTGCGGGACCGGGTGCAGGTGGTCGTCCTGGCGTACGAGACGGGGCTGGTGCGGGCCGGCGGGCACGGCTGAGGCCCGGTGACCGCGGCTACCTGAGGATGCCCTCCAGGAAGTCGCTGCCCAGACGGGCCACCATCGTGACGTCCAGCTGGTGCAGGACGTAGCGGCCGCGGCGGCGGGTGGTGATCAGGCCGGCCCTCTTCAGGACGCCGAGGTGGCGGGATATCTCCGGGGCGGTCATGCCGTGCACCTGGGTCAGCTCACTGGTGGTGTACGCGGTGCGGGCCAGGCTGCGGCACAGGCGCATACGGACCGGGTGGGACAGGGCGGTCATCCGCAGGGTCAGCTGCTCCAGGGAGGTCGGCGCGGTGAACTTGGGCGACCCCACGGGGTAGTGCACGACGGGCTGCCAGCCGTAGCGGTACAGGACCGTCAGATGCGGCCAGCCCAGGCTGGTGGGGACCAGGAGGAGGCCGCCGTCCTGGGTCGCCGTACGGCCGTCGCCGAGCTTGTCGACCGTGATGCGGGTGGCGCTCTCGTCGAGCGTCACCGCAGTGGAGATCGACGTCAGCGCCTCCGCCAGGCCCTTGTGCCGCAGGAGATCCGTCTTGTGTCGGGCGTCGGCCGCGAGCTGGTGCTGCATCCGGGACCAGGTGTCCGCGAAGAACGCCTCGTCGCAGTCCTCCAGGAACTGCCGCAGCCAGGCCCTGGTCCGCGGCGGATCGGCCAACAGCCGCTCGGTGAAGGCCAGTTGACGCGGACCGCGGGTCGCGGCCTGCTCCAGGGCGCGCAGCCTGATCGTGGCGTCCGAGAGCGGGCCGGGTCCACCGGTGCTGTAGGTGATGTTGCAGGTGGTGAACTCCAGTGCCGCGTCCACGAACTGCTCGTCCGTCAGCTTGTCCACCAGGTCCAGCTCTTCGGCGAGGGTCGCCCCGGGGAGCGTGCTGCGGCCCGGGATGCCCGCGTACGGCAGGAACAGGTCGGAGAACGTCGACCGCCACAGGAAGTCCGCCTCGCACATCCGGTCGGCCAGATGCGGGTCGAGCCGCGCGGTGACACCGGTCACCCACCCCTGGAGACCGGGATGGTGCCCCGGCTCGGACATCGCGTGCAGCGCCATGCACAGCTCGCCCAGGGGCGAGGGCGCGAAGACGACCTGCTCCTGCCGCAGCCCCGTGATGTCGATGTGCACGCTCATGTCCCCATCGTGCACCCCGCCACTGACAACGCCCCCGTCGATTGACGCGGCCCGTCAATCGACGCGACGGTGGCGGGGCGGCGACCCCGTCCCACCTGCTGACGCCCCTCAGCCCCCGGTCTCCTCCTTCAGGCGGACCACGAAGTCCGCGACCGCCGCCTTCACGTCCTCGGCCGTCCACTCCAGGGCGGCGGCCCGTACGTAGACCTCCGTCACCGCCAGCCCCGGACCCTTCGCGTCCCAGGGATTGGAGAACAGGGCGGTCCGCGTCTCCTCCGTCGCCCGGATCGCGGCCTCCGTGACGGCGTCGCGGTCGTACGGCAGCCAGACCTGGAAGTCGAGTGTGTGCGGCTGCTCGGGGTGGACGCGGGTCCACGGCAGGCCGGCCTCGGCGAAGCCCTCGCGCAGCGCCTCGGCGACCACGCGCGCGTGGGCCACGTACGCGGGCAGCCGGGGCAGCTCCCGGTCCAGGCCCGCGAGTGCCGTCAGCACGGTGGGGAACTGCTGGAAGACCGCGCCTCCGTAGCGGTGCCGCCAGGTCTTGGCCTCGTCGATGAGGGTCTTCGGGCCGGCCAGCGCGGCGCCGCCGAGGGCGTCGAGGGACTTGTAGAACGACACGTAGACGCTGTCCGCCAGGTCCGCGATCTCGTCGAGCGGGCGGCCGAAGTGGGTGGTGGACTCCCACAGGCGGGCACCGTCGAAGTGGACCACCGCGTCACGTTCGTGCGCCGCGTCGACGAGGGCGGAGAGCTCCTCCCAGGAGGGCAGGACGAAACCGGCGTCCCGGAGGGGCAGTTCGAGCATCAGCGCCCCGAAGGGCTCCGGGAAGTCGTGCACCTCGTCGGCGGTCGGCTGCCGGGGCTCGCTCGTCACATGGACCGGGCGCAGGCCGCTGACCTGGCTGAAGGCGTTCCGTTCGTGCACTTCGGGATGGGCCAGCGGATGCACGGCCACCGTCGGGTTGCCGGTGCGGCCCGCCCAGCAGCGCAGGGCCACCTGCTGCGCCATCGTGCCCGTGGGGAAGAAGGCCGCGGCCTCCTTGCCGAGCAGTTCGGCGACCCGCTTCTCCAAGGTCTCGACGATCTCGGTGCCGTACATGTCCGACGCCTCGTCCAGGTCGTACAGCTCGGCCGCCTCCTGGACGAAGGCGAGCCGCTCCCTGAGGGGGTCCAGGAACCCGAGGCGCGCGAGGGACCGCTCGGCGTTCCGGTTCGCGGCGATACGCCGTCTGCGGCGCTCCAGGTTCCGTTCCTCGTCGGTCGCCGGCTCTGCCTCTTGGTCACTCTGTCTGGCCGCATCGCTCATGCTCCGGATGATGCCTGGCGTACGTGCGTGCGAGCATCCGGGTTTCCACAGGCTTTCCGGTCCGCCGGGACTGTGCGACAACCCACAGCCTGTGGACAACCGGACGCCTCCCGAACCGATCGCGTTAACATGACGAGAAATCGTCCGGTACCCGGAGCGGACTGGAACGGGAAGGCCGCACTCGCGTGAGTACATTCCAACAGCCAGAGCCCAAGGACCGCCCCGCGCGGCTCGCCGTCGGCGTCGTCGGCGCCGGCCGGGTGGGCCCCGTACTGGCCGCGTCCCTCCAGCTCGCCGGGCACCGCCCGGTGGCCGTCTCCGGGGTCTCCGACGCCTCCAGGCGACGGGCCGCGCTGATGCTCCCCGGCGTGCCGGTGCTCACGCCCGCACAGGTTCTGGAGCGCGCCGACCTGGTGCTGCTCACCGTCCCGGACGACGCCCTGCCCGGCCTCGTGGAGGGCCTCGCCGAGACCGGCGCCGTACGCCCCGGCCAGCTCCTCGTGCACACCTCCGGGCGGTACGGCGCGAAAGTCCTGGACCCCGCTCTGCGCGTCGGCGCGCTGCCGCTGGCCCTGCACCCCGCGATGACCTTCACGGGCACTCCTGTGGACGTCCAGCGGCTCGCCGGATGCTCCTTCGGGGTCACCGCGCCCGAGGAACTCCGGCTGGCCGCCGAGGCCCTGGTGATCGAGATGGGCGGCGAGCCCGAGTGGATCGCCGAGGAGAACCGCCCGCTCTACCACGCGGCCCTCGCCCTGGGCGCCAACCACCTGGTCACCCTGGTCGCCGAGTCCATGGAGCTGCTGCGCACGGCCGGCGTCGAGGCCCCCGACCGGATGCTCGGCCCGCTCCTCGGCGCCGCCCTGGACAACGCCCTGCGCTCCGGCGACGCGGCCCTGACCGGCCCCGTCGCGCGCGGGGACGCGGGCACCGTCGCCGCGCACGTCACCGAGCTGCGCAAGCACGCCCCGCAGACAGTCGCCGGCTATCTGGCGATGGCCCGCGCGACCGCCGACCGGGCCCTGGCCCACGGGCTGCTCAAGCCGGAACTCGCCGAGGATCTCCTCGGAGTCCTCGCCAACGGCACCGAGGGAGATGCCGGATGACCACCACCCTGCAGCGCACCGCCGACGAACTGCACGCACGCACGCGCGCGGGCCGACGCGTCGTCGTCATGACGATGGGCGCCCTGCACGAGGGCCACGCCACCCTGGTCCGCACCGCGCGCGAGCTCGCCGGACCGGACGGCGAGGTCGTGGTCACCGTCTTCGTGAACCCGCTGCAGTTCGGCGAGGGCGAGGATCTCGACCGCTATCCGCGCACCCTGGACGCCGACCTCAAGATCGCCGAACAGGCGGGCGCCGACGTCGTGTTCGCCCCCTCCGTGGACGAGGTCTACCCGGGCGGCGAACCCCAGGTCCGCATCTCGGCGGGCCCCATGGGCGAACGCCTGGAGGGCGCCGTCCGCCCCGGGCACTTCGACGGGATGCTCACCGTCGTCGGCAAGCTGCTGCACCTCACCCGCCCCGACACCGCCCTGTTCGGCCAGAAGGACGCCCAGCAGCTCGCCCTGATCCGCCGCATGGTGCGCGACCTGAACTTCGGCACCGACATCGTCGGCGTGCCGACCGTGCGCGAGGCCGACGGCCTGGCCCTGTCCAGCCGCAACCGTTATCTGTCCCCCCAGGAGCGGCGCACCGCGCTCGCCCTCTCCCAGGCCCTGTTCGCCGGCCGCGACCGGCACGCGGCCCAGGAGGCGCTGCGCGCGCGGGCCCTCGAAGTGCCCGCCACACACGCGCGTGCCGAGGCGCTCAGCGCCATAGGAGAGTCCCGCGCGGCGGCCGACGCCCACGCCGTCGCCAAGGCCGCCCCCGGCCCCGGCGGCCCGGCCTCCGTCCGCGCCGCCGCCCGCCTGGTCCTCGACGCCGCCGCCCGCCTCGACCCGCCGCTCGCCCTTGACTACCTCGCCCTGGTCGACCCGTCCGACTTCACCGACGTGGACGAGGACTTCACCGGCGAGGCCGTCCTCGCCGTCGCCGCCCGGGTCGGGACGACCCGGCTGATCGACAACATCCCACTCGCTTTCGGAACCCTCG
The DNA here is from genome assembly GCF_016654115.1 of Streptomyces sp. MBT53. Classification (GTDB taxonomy): domain Bacteria; phylum Actinomycetota; class Actinomycetes; order Streptomycetales; family Streptomycetaceae; genus Streptomyces. The sequence continues at coordinate 3,912 of NZ_JAEQAZ010000079.1, read as the reverse complement.
GAGCCGCCTCGTGACCAGCACAGGCATACGACTGCACGCCCCCGCCCCCGGGTGGTCCATCGACGCGGACGTGGTGGTCGTCGGCTCCGGAGTGGCCGGGCTGACCGCGGCCCTGCGCTGCGAGGCGGCGGGCCTGCGGACGGTCGTCGTCACCAAGGCCCGCCTCGACGACGGCTCCACCCGCTGGGCCCAGGGCGGCATCGCCGCCGCCCTCGGCGAGGGCGACACCCCCGAACAGCACCTGGACGACACCCTGGTGGCGGGCGCGGGCCTGTGCGACGAGGAGGCCGTACGGATCCTCGTCACCGAGGGCCCCGACGCCGTACGGCGGCTCATCGAGACCGGCGCCCACTTCGACGAGTCCTCCGAAGGTGGACTGGAGCTGGCCCGCGAGGGCGGCCACCACCGGCGCCGCATCGCGCACGCCGGCGGCGACGCGACCGGAGCGGAGGTCTCCCGGGCGCTCGTCGAGGCCGTACACGCGCGTGGCCTGCGCACGATCGAGAACGCGCTCGTGCTCGACCTCCTGACGGACGCCGAGGGCCGTACGGCGGGCGTCACCCTGCACGTCATGGGAGAGGGCCAGCACGACGGCGTGGGCGCCGTGCACGCGCCCGCCGTGGTCCTCGCGACCGGCGGCATGGGGCAGGTCTTCTCGGCCACCACCAACCCGTCCGTGTCGACCGGCGACGGGGTCGCACTCGCCCTCCGCGCGGGCGCCGAGGTCTCCGACCTGGAGTTCGTGCAGTTCCACCCCACCGTGCTGTTCCTCGGCGCCGACGCGGAGGGCCAGCAGCCCCTCGTCTCCGAGGCGGTGCGCGGCGAGGGCGCCCACATTGTCGACGCCGACGGCGTGCGCTTCATGGTGGGCCAGCACGAACTGGCCGAACTCGCGCCCCGGGACATCGTCGCCAAGGGCATCACGCGGCGCATGCTGGAGCAGGACGCCGAGCACATGTTTCTCGACGCCCGGCACTTCGGCGCCGACATGTGGGAGCACCGCTTCCCGACGATCCTCGCCGCCTGCCGCAGCCACGGCATCGACCCGGTCACCGAGCCCGTCCCGGTCGCCCCGGCCGCCCACTACGCCTCCGGAGGCGTCCGCACCGACTCCCGGGGCCGTACGACCGTCCCCGGCCTGTACGCGTGCGGCGAGGTCGCCTGCACCGGGGTGCACGGCGCGAACCGGCTCGCCTCCAACTCCCTCCTCGAAGGCCTCGTCTACGCCGAGCGGATCGTCGCCGACATCACCGCGGGCCAGACGGAGAACGCCCTCCACGCGCGCGTGCCCGAACCGGTCCCGCACCCCCAGAAGCCCGCGCATCCCCTGCTCGCCCCCGAGGCCCGCTTCGCGATCCAGCGGATCATGACCGAGGGCGCGGGCGTCCTGCGCTCCGCGGACTCCCTCGCCAGGGCCGCCGGACAGCTCCAGCAGCTGCACACCGACGCCCGGGACGCGCTCGACGAGAACGGCAAGACCGCCGAGCCCGGCGTCGACACCTGGGAGGCCACCAACCTCCTGTGCGTGGCCCGCGTCCTGGTCACCGCCGCCGCCCGGCGCGAGGAGACCCGCGGCTGCCACTGGCGCGAGGACCACGCCGAGCGCGACGACAGCGCCTGGCGCCGCCACATCGTCGTACGGCTGAATCCCGACCGCACGCTGGCCGTGCACACCACGGACACCGCAGACTTCCCCCCGACCCGGCAGCACCGTCCCCAGGAGCAGTGACAGAAGTGAGCACCCCCGACCTTCCCCTCGCCGACAGCGGCGGCTGCGGCGACGGCTGTGCCTGTGGCGCGGGCGACGACGCGGAGTACCTGGAGTGCGGCCTGGACCCCGCGCTCGCCGAGCTCCTGGCCGACGCAGGTCTCGACCCTGTGGAGGTCGAGGACATCGCCAACGTCGCCGTCCAGGAGGACCTCGACGGCGGTGTCGACGTGACGACCGTGGCGACCATCCCCGAAGGGGCCGTCGCCACCGCCGACTTCACCGCCCGCGAGGCCGGTGTCGTGGCGGGCCTCAGGGTCGCCGAAGCGGTGATCTCCGTGGTCTGCACCGACGAGTTCGAGGTCGAGCGGCACGCGGAGGACGGCGACCGCGTGGAGGCCGGACAGAAGCTCCTGTCGGTCACCACCCGCACGCGTGACCTGTTGACCGCCGAGCGCAGCGCGCTCAACCTCCTGTGCCGCCTCTCCGGCATCGCGACCGCCACGCGCGCGTGGGCGGACGCCCTGGAGGGCACGAAGGCGAGGGTCCGCGACACCCGCAAGACGACGCCGGGCCTGCGCTCCCTGGAGAAGTACGCGGTGCGCTGCGGCGGCGGTGTCAACCACCGCATGTCCCTGTCGGACGCGGCCCTCGTCAAGGACAACCACGTGGTCGCCGCGGGCGGTGTCGCCCAGGCCTTCAAGGCCGTACGGGAGGCCTTCCCGGACGTGGCGATCGAGGTCGAGGTCGACACCCTGCACCAGCTCCGCGAAGTCCTGGACGCGGGCGCCGACCTGATCCTGCTGGACAACTTCACCCCCGGTGAGTGCGCGGAGGCCGTCGGCGTCGTCCACGGCCGTGCCGCCCTGGAGGCCTCGGGACGGCTCACCCTGGACAACGCCAAGGTGTACGCAGACACCGGGGTGGACTATCTCGCCGTGGGCGCCCTGACCCACTCCGCGCCGATCCTGGACATCGGCCTCGACCTCCGCGAGGCGCAGTAGTCATGCTCCTCACGATCGACGTGGGCAACACGCACACCGTCCTGGGCCTGTTCGACGGCGAGGACATCGTCGAGCACTGGCGGATCTCCACCGACGCGCGCCGCACCGCCGACGAACTCGCCGTGCTCCTCCAGGGCCTGATGGGCATGCACCCGCTCCTCGGCGAGGAACTGGGCGACGGCATCGACGGCATCGCGATCTGCGCCACCGTGCCGTCCGTCCTGCACGAACTGCGCGAGGTGACCCGCCGCTACTACGGAGACGTGCCCGCCGTCCTCGTCGAACCGGGCGTCAAGACGGGCGTGCCGATCCTGACCGACAACCCCAAGGAGGTCGGCGCGGACCGCATCATCAACGCGGTCGCCGCGGTCGAGCTCTACGGGGGCCCCGCGATCGTCGTCGACTTCGGTACGGCGACCACGTTCGACGCGGTCTCCGCGCGCGGGGAGTACGTCGGCGGTGTCATCGCCCCCGGTATCGAGATCTCGGTCGAGGCGCTCGGCGTCAAGGGCGCCCAACTGCGCAAGATCGAGGTGGCCCGGCCGCGCAGCGTGATCGGCAAGAACACCGTCGAGGCGATGCAGTCGGGCATCGTCTACGGGTTCGCGGGACAGGTCGACGGAGTCGTCACCCGCATGGCCAAGGAACTGGCCGACGACCCGGAGGACGTGACGGTCATCGCGACCGGCGGCCTCGCCCCGATGGTCCTCGGCGAGGCCTCGGTCATCGACGAACACGAGCCCTGGCTGACCCTGATCGGCCTGCGCCTGGTCTACGAGCGGAACGTGTCGCGGATGTGAGCGGGCGCCCCGGGCCGGGATGGATCTCCTGGCCCGGGGGCGGTCCTCCGCCCGGCCGGAGGCGCTCACGCGTGCCCGCGAGGTGCCCGGTGGTTGGGGCATTCCCGCGCGGGGCGCCGCCGTCACTCGGCCCACGGAGTGCCGCCGCGTTCTCCCGGCCGACGGCCCTCACATGTGCCCGTGAGCTGTCCTGCGGTTGGGCGTCGGCCCGGCGCGAATGTGGTCGGTGCAGCCCAGCACGAGGTGCCGCCACCACTCGCGCCAACGGACTGCCACCACTCGCGCCCACCGATTACCGCCGCGCCCGAAGGGGCCGTAGCACCGTCCACGGAACGGGTGCCGCACGGCGAGGAGTAGCCGCCGGCCCGCCCACCCCACGCGGAAACCTCCGCGCCACACC
>NZ_JAEQAZ010000078.1 GCF_016654115.1 Streptomyces sp. MBT53 | reverse complement strand
AAAACGGGCACCACGCGCGTGGCGCTCGGGGCGGGCACACGCGCGTGGTGCCCGTTTTCACGATGGGTTCATCGGATATCCGTCGTGCGCCGCGAGATCCTTGTCGATCGCCTTGGCGGCCTCGTCCAGGGTGGCCCGGACCGGCGCCCGATCGAAGATGATCTTCGCGAAGGCGCGGGAGAAGGCATCGCTGATCGCCGGGTAGGCCGGCGTCTGCGGCCGGGGGCGGGCCACGCCGTCCCGGAGCTGCTCGATGAACAAGTGCTCGGGGCCGCCGGGGGCGTACTGCGGAGAGAGCTTGATCGCACTCTCGGTGGCCGGGATCGCCCCGTTGGCCACCGTCATCCGGTGCACCTGGGCGGGCTGGAGCAGGAAGGACAGGAAGCGCCACACGGCGTCGCCGTCGGCGTTGCCCGCCGGGACCCCCCACTGGAAGGAGCCCATGCCGGTGACGGTGCCCTGGCCGAAATCGGGCAGCGGGACGATCGTGACGTCCCCGGGGAAGGCCTTGTTGAATTCCGGATAGGTCCAGTGGCCGCACCAGGAGATCGCGCTGCGGCCGCTGACGAACGCCTTGTCGTCCTTGACCATGTCGATGAGCCCGGCCTTGGCCCAGTTCTGCATGGTGGTGAGCGCCTCGACCGAGCCGGGGCCGTTCACATAGCCGTCGGCGGTGCGGTGGTTCCCGGGCTCGACGAGGTCGCCGCCCGCCGACCACACGGCGGGCGCGAAGCCGTAGGTGTTCCACTCCTGGCCCGGCTGCGCGTAGACGAGCCGCAGGTCGAGCGGCGCCTGGTAGCCCTGGGTGCGCAACTTCCGCAGGATGCCGGTCAGTTCGGTGGCCGTCCAGGCGTTCTCGGGGCCGGTCGGGATACGTATTCCGGCCTTCTTCAGGACGGACCTGCGCACATACAGGCCCATGCCCGAGTCGAACGTGCCGATGCCCCACAACCTGCCCGCGTAGGTGCCCTGTTGACGGATCGTCGGCAGCAGGTCGGCGCGGACGCTCGCGGGCACGCAGGAGTCGATCGGCCGGAGCTTGCCCGACCAGGCGTAGCTGTAGAGGTTGGGCCCGTCGAAGTCGAGGAGGTCGGGCAGGTCCCCGCTGGCGGCGGCGGAGAGCACCAGGTCGTTGTAGACGCGGTTCTCCGGGAGGGTGACCAGCTCGACCCGCACCTGTTTCTGCCGCTTGTTGAACTCCTTCACCTGGCTCTGCAACGTGGTGAGTTCGCCGCTCGGGCCCGCGTGGAACCACACGGTGATGTGTGCGGTGCCGTCGATCTTCCCGTCGCAGGTGGTGTCCTTCGGGGACGCGCTCACCCCTTTGGCGTCGCTCCCGCCGCCGTCGCACGCGGCCAGCAGCAGGGCCGCGCACAGCACCCAGGGGACCAGGGTGCCCCGTACCCGGCGCATCGCGGGCCACGCGCGCGTGGCGCTCGTACCGCTCATGGCACACCCCCACTCGACCGGCCGACCAGGCCTCCCCAGGGCCCCGACATGCTACCGCCCGTCGTATCGCCATCGCCCTGTGTGCACGGGAACCGTCGTTCACGGCACGGGACTTCAGCACTTTCCGGCTAGCTGGAAAGCGCGACCGACCACATGGTTGGCAAGCTGTGGACATGTCGCTGCGCTGTCTCCTCGTCGATGACAGCGCCCGGTTCCTGGAGGCGGCCCGCGCCCTGCTGGAACGTGGCGGAGTCGAGGTCGTCGGCATCGCCTCGACGGGCGCGGACGCCGTCTCCCGGGCCCGGGAGACGGCCCCCGACGTCGTCCTGGTCGATCTCGACCTCGACGGCGAGAACGGCTTCGACGTCGCGCGCCGCCTGGTGGGCGACGTACCGGCGGTGATCCTCATCTCGACCCACTCCCGGGAGGACTTCCAGGAACTGATCGCCGCCAGCCCCGCGCACGGATTCCTGCACAAGTCGTCCCTGTCCGCGCGGGCGATCAGGGACGTCCTGAGCGACGGCGGGCCGGCCGCACCGCCCTGAGCCCACCCACCACGACTCGGCCAGGTCACACCGGGCTGTTGGGCGACAGGTGTTGTCGGGACTTGGTCAACACGCTTCAATGCGGGGGAACTCGGGGCGTGAACGACGGCGTACGGATGTGAAGACCCTTCTCCGATGCCGACGGGGGCCCCGAAGCAACCCGCGTGAACGGTCTGACCAGCCGTTGTGAACATTCACAGAAAGGGCCCCTGCATGCCGCACGCCACACAGCAGGCGGATGTCGCCACCGCGGAACTCGACTCGGCCCTGCGCGGCGGCCCCTTCCACGTCGCACTGCGCGCCGCCATCGCCGCCCGCGGACTGCCACTGCAGCGCGTCCAGCACCATCTGACGCGCTACGGGGTCAAGGTCGGCGTCACCAGCCTGAGTTACTGGCAACAGGGCGCCCGCCGCCCGCAGCGCCCCGAGTCGCTGCGAGCCGTACGGGCGCTGGAGGAGATCCTCCAGCTCCCGGAGGAGTCCCTGATCCGGCTGCTCGCCGAGGCGGAGGAACGCGCGGTCGCCGCCCGCCCCGCGGCCCGCTCCTACCGCTCCTTCGTCGAGGCCTCGGGCGTCCTGGAACAGCTGCTGGCCGAACTGGAGTCCACGCCCGACAGCGGGCTGCACACCTTCGGGCACCACGAGCGGGTGCGCGTCGGCCCGCGCCGCGAGCTGGCGAGCCGTGAGTCGCACCACATCGTGCGCGCCCACCGGGACGGCGTCGACCGCTTCATCGCCGTCCACTACGGCGACCCGGGCTGCACCCCGGAGCACATGACCGTGCACGCCCTGGAGAACTGCCGCACGGGCCGCGTCCGCCGCCACCACGACACCGGCATGCTGGTCGCCGAGTTCCTCTTCGGCACCCGGTTGCGCTCGGGAGATACGTTCCTCTTCCGCTACGGCGTCGAGGACGGCACCGCCGGCGCCTCCCGCGAGTACGTCCGCGACTTCGGGTCCGCGGGCGGCCAGTACGCGCTCCAGGTGAGCTTCGACGAGAGCGCGCTGCCGACGCGCTGCCACCGCTTCACCCAGCACTCGGCGGCGGCCCCGCGCAGCGGCCGTCAGGAGCTGCGCCTGACCGGACACCACTCGGTGCATCTCGTGGAGCCGCGGGTGCGGTCGGGGATCGTGGGGATCGGCTGGGACTGGGAGTGAGCCGCCGCGGCGCGGACACCCCAGGGGTCAGGCGCCCGGTCCCGCGACGATCCTGCCGTTCTCGGCCGTCACCTTCAGCTCCGTCAGCGGCTCGGTGGCCGGGGACTGGAGCACCTTGCCCGTGGTGGCGTCGAACTGGCTGCCGTGGCACGGGCAGATGAGAGTCGTGCCGTCCAGCTTGTTGATCGGGCACTGCGCGTGCGTGCAGATCGTGCTGTACGCCTTGAGAGTGCCGTTCGCGGCCCGGCTGACGACCACGTTGCTGTCCCGGTAGAGCTTGGCGCTCCCCTTGGCGACCTCGCTCTCCGCTCCGAGGTCCACGGGCGCGGTCGGCGTCGCGGAGGCCCCTGAGCCGCCGCCCGAGCAGGCGGCGAGCCCGAGTCCGGCGACGGGCGCGATTGCCGCTCCGCGCAGGACGGTACGACGGCTCGGGACGGGGCGGCCGGGCATGGAGGTCTCCAACTGTTCGAGCCGTTCGGGCTGCTCAGGGGCGGTGCGCGACCGTTCGGAGGTCGGTGCACGGCGCACGATACCGGTGAGGTTCCGCCCGCTTTGAGCCGGGTTCACCCCATGACCGCTCACGGTACGTAAACGTTTGCGCAAGCGTTTACGTCAGGCACCGGATGGGATAGGTTCCCGGCCGGAAGACCTGCCGTGCCGCAGACAGGGGGATTCACGGTGGCCACCATGGTGGACGTCGCACGCAGCGCCGGTGTGTCCGTCGCGACCGTCTCGCACGTCCTGAACGACACCCGCCCCGTGCTGCCCGGCACCCGACAGGCCGTGCTGAGCGCGATCGAGGAGCTGGGCTACATCCCCAACACCCTCGCCCGCTCCCTGGTGACGTCCCGCACCCGCTCCATCGGCCTCGCGGTGTCGGCGATCAGCAACCCGTACTTCACTGAGATTCTCCAGGGCGTCGAGGCCGGCGCCCTGGAGCACGGCTACAGCCTGCTCATCGCCGACCCGCACGACGACCCGGAGCACGAGCTCAAGGTCGGCCAACTCCTGCACGAGCGCCGGGTGGACGGCATGATCGTCGCGCCCTCGGCGGACCCCGACGCCCTGGTCGCCTACCTCGGGCGGCACTCCGTACCGACGGTGTTCCTGGACCGGGTGGTCGAGGCGCCCCCGGACGACCCGTCCCCCTCCGGCCGGGCGGGCGCCTCCGATCGAGCGGGCGCCTTCGACCAGGTGTGCGCCGAGAACGTCGAACCCACGGCACAGCTGGTCACCCACCTCGCCGGACTCGGCCACCGCCGCATCGGCCTCGTCGCGGGACGGCCCGGGCTCAGCACCACCGGCGAGCGGTTCGCCGGATACCGGCACGGCCTCGCCGCCGCCGGACTCCCTTACGACGAGCGGCTGTTGGCGCACGGAGACTCCGAGTCGGCAGCCGCCGAGCGGGCCACCGCAACCCTGCTGTCCCTCGCCGCTCCGCCCACGGCCCTGGTCACCGCCAACAACGCGATGACCATCGGCGCCCTGCGCGCCCTGCGCGAGCGCGGTCTGTCCGTCCCCGGCGACCTCGCGCTGTGCTGCTTCGACGACTTCGCCTGGGCCGACCTGTTCGAGCCCCGGCTCACGGCGATCGCCCAGCCAAGCAAGGAGATCGGCGCCGAGGCCGTACGGCTGCTGCTGGACCGGCTCGCCGCGCCGGACCGGCCCGCCCGTGTGCTGCGGCTCCCCTGCGCGTTCGTCCACCGCACCTCGTGCGGCTGCCCCGACCAGCCCGAGAAGTCCACGAAGGGAAACGTCTCGTGATCGTCGTCGCCGGTGAGGCCCTGATCGATCTGGTACCGCAGGGCCCGGGCGCCCTCGCGGTCCTCAAGCCGGCGCTCGGCGGCGGCCCCTACAACACCGCCGTCGCCCTCGGCCGGCTCGGCTCCGCCACCGCCTTCTGCTCGCGCGTCTCCCAGGACGCCTTCGGCGAGGCCCTGCTCGCCGGACTGCGACAGGCCGACGTGGACGTCCTGGACGTACAGCGCGGCCCCGAGCCGACCACGCTCGCGGCGGCCACGCTCGACGCGAACGGCTCGGCCACCTACTCCTTCTACGTCGACGGCACCGCCGACCGGCTCTTCGCGATGCCCTACACGCTCCCCGCCGAGACCGAGGCGGTGTCCTTCGGCACCTGCTCGCTCGTCCTGGAGCCGGGCGCGAGCGCCTACGAGGAGCTGATGCGGACCGCTGCCGCGCAGGGCGTGTTCACCGCGCTCGACCCGAACATCCGGGCCGGTCTGATCCCCGACGCGGACGCCTACCGGGCGCGCTTCAAGAGCTGGCTGCCGCACGTGTCGCTGCTGAAGCTCTCCGAGGAGGACGCGATGTGGCTCGGGGGCAATCCCGTCGAGTGGCTGGCCGCCGGTCCCTCGGCCGTCGTGATCACCCAGGGCGGCGACGGTCTCACCGCGTTCACCCGGGACGGCAAGGTGTTTCCGGTGCCGGGCGAGAAGGTCGATGTCGTGGACACGATCGGGGCCGGCGACACCGTCAACGCGGCGCTGCTGCACGGTCTGTCCGCCCGGGACGCGCTGTCGCCGGAGGGGCTGACCGGCCTCGGCCGCGACGGCTGGACCAGCTTGCTGCGGTACGCGGCGCGGGCGGCGGCGATCACCTGTTCACGGGCGGGTGCGGAGCCGCCGTACGCCTCCGAACTGGGCGATATTTGACGGACGTCGATGCGGCGCCTCGCGAGGAGTCCCCGCGAGGCGCCGCATCGGTGTCCTTGCTCCGCGCCTGTCAGGCCTTGCGGGCCCGCGTCGTCTTCTTCGCGGGCGCGGCCTTCTTGGCGGGCGCGGCCTTCTTCGCCGCGACGGCCGCCGTCTTCTTGGCCGCCACCTTGCGCGGGGCCTTCACCGGAGCCCCGTCGCTGATCCGGTCGGCGTCGAGGATCTCGCGCAGGAACTTGCCGGTGTGGCTGGCCCCTACCGCGGCGACCTGCTCCGGGGTGCCCTCGGCGATGACGAGTCCGCCGCCCGCGCCGCCCTCGGGGCCCATGTCGACGACCCAGTCGGCCACCTTGATCACGTCGAGGTTGTGCTCGATGACGATGACCGTGTTGCCCTTGTCGACCAGTCCGCCGAGGACGGTGAGGAGCTTGCTGATGTCCTCGAAGTGCAGGCCGGTGGTGGGCTCGTCCAGGACGTAGACCGTACGGCCGGTGGAGCGCCGCTGCAGCTCGCTGGCGAGCTTGACGCGCTGTGCCTCACCGCCGGACAGGGTGGTCGCGGACTGGCCGAGGCGGACGTAGCCGAGGCCGACGTCCTTGAGGGTGTTGAGATGGCGGGCGATCCCGGGGACCGCCTCGAAGAACTCCGTGGCCTCCTCGATCGGCATGTTCAGGACGTCGGCGATGGACTTGCCCTTGTAGTGGACGTCCAGCGTCTCCCGGTTGTAGCGGGCACCGTGGCACACCTCGCACGGGACGTAGACGTCCGGCAGGAAGTTCATCTCGATCTTGATGGTGCCGTCGCCCGCGCAGTTCTCGCAGCGACCGCCCTTGACGTTGAAGGAGAAACGGCCGGGCAGATAGCCCCGCACCTTCGCCTCGGTCGTCTCCGCGAACAGCTTGCGGACGTGGTCGAAGACTCCGGTGTACGTCGCCGGGTTGGACCGGGGCGTGCGGCCGATGGGCGACTGGTCGACGTGCACGACCTTGTCGACGAGGTCGTCGCCGTCCACGCGCGTGTGCCGCCCCGGTACGTTCCTCGCGCCGTTCAGCTCGCGGGCCAGGTGCGTGTACAGGATGTCGTTGACCAGGGTCGACTTGCCGGAGCCCGAAACGCCCGTGACCGCGGTGAACACGCCCAGGGGGAACGAGACGTCGATGTCCTGGAGGTTGTTCTCGCGGGCGCCGTGCACCGTGAGCCGGCGGGAGGGGTCGAGCGGGCGGCGGATCTCGGGCAGCGGGATGGCCCTCTTGCCCGACAGGTACTGACCGGTCATCGACTCGTCGTTGGCGAGCAGCTCCTTCAGGGAGCCGCTGTGCACGACCTTGCCGCCGTGCTCGCCCGCGCCGGGGCCGATGTCGACGATCCAGTCGGCGACCTTGATGGTGTCCTCGTCGTGCTCGACGACGATGAGCGTGTTGCCCATGTCGCGCAGCCTGACCAGGGTCTCGATCAGCCGGTGGTTGTCGCGCTGGTGCAGGCCGATGGACGGCTCGTCGAGGACGTAGAGGACGCCGACGAGTCCGGAGCCGATCTGGGTGGCCAGGCGGATGCGCTGGGCCTCGCCGCCGGAGAGGGTGCCGGCCGCGCGGTTCAGCGAGAGGTAGTCGAGGCCGACGTCGACCAGGAAGCGCAGCCTCTCGTTGCACTCCTTCAGCACGCGCTCGGCGATCTTCTTGTCGCGGGCGTCGAGCTTCATCCCGCCCAGGAACTCCGCGCAGTCGCTGATGGACATCCCGGAGATCTCGGCGATCGACTTGTCCATGATCGTGACCGCGAGGACGACGGGCTTCAGGCGCGTGCCGTGACAGGTGGGGCAGGGCACCTCGCGCATATAACCCTCGAAGCGCTCCCTGCTGGCGTCGCTCTCCGCCTCGCCGTGCCGCCGCTTCACGAAGGGGACGGCGCCTTCGAAGGGCGTCGTGTAGACGCGCTCACGGCCGTACCTGTTGCGGTACCGCACCTCGATCTGCGTCTTGTGGCCGTACAGCAGGGCCTTCTTGGCGCGCTGCGGGAGGCCCGCGAAGGGGATGTCGGTGCGGAAGCCCAGGGCGTCCGCGAGGGCGCCGATGAGACGGCCGAAGTACTCCTTGGTGTGGCCGTGCGACCACGGGTGGATGGCGCCCTCGTCCAGGGACTTGTCTTCGTCCGGGACGATCAGCTCGGCGTCGACCTCCATGCGCGTGCCGATGCCGGAGCACTCGGGGCAGGCGCCGAAGGGCGAGTTGAAGGAGAAGGAGCGCGGCTCCAGCTCCTCGAAGGACAGGTCGTCGTACGGGCAGTAGAGGTGCTCCGAGAACATGCGCTCACGCTCGGGGTCGTCCTCGGGGAGGTCGACGAAGTCGAGCACGATCATGCCGCCGGACAGCCCGAGGGCGGTCTCCACGGAGTCGGTGAGGCGGCGCTTGGCGGAGTCCTTCACCGTGAGGCGGTCGATGACCACCTCGATGGTGTGCTTCTCCTGCTTCTTCAGGACGGGTGGTTCGGAGAGCTGGATGGTCTCGCCGTCCACGCGCGCGCGGCTGTAGCCCTTGGTCTGGAGGTCCGCGAACAGGTCGACGAACTCGCCCTTGCGCTCGCGCACCAGCGGCGACAGGACCTGGAAGCGGCTGCCCTCCGGCAGGGCGAGGACCTTGTCGACGACGGCCTGCGGCGACTGGCGCGTGATCGGACGGCCGCACTCCGGGCAGTGCGGCTTGCCGATGCGTGCGAAGAGCAGCCGCAGATAGTCGTAGACCTCGGTGATGGTGCCGACCGTCGAGCGCGGGTTGCGCGAGGTCGACTTCTGGTCGATGGAGACGGCCGGGGAGAGACCTTCGATGAAGTCGACGTCCGGCTTGTCCATCTGGCCGAGGAACTGGCGGGCGTACGAGGAGAGCGATTCCACGTAGCGCCGCTGGCCCTCGGCGAAGATCGTGTCGAAGGCCAGGGAGGACTTGCCCGACCCGGACAGGCCCGTGAACACGATGAGCGAGTCGCGTGGAAGGTCGAGCGAGACATTCTTCAGATTGTGCTCGCGCGCGCCACGGACGATGAGACGGTCGGCCACGCCGGTCCGCACCTTTCTTGAGAGAAGTGACAGGGGCGGGGCCCCCGTCGTTCTCAGACTAGGGGGAGCCACTGACAACGCCGGTCGGAATCCCGGCCGAGGCATAACAACCTCCGGCCTTCCAGCATGCCCGACGCCGCACCCGACGATATAGCACGTGCATTCGATTTACGGCACTGCTTCACCACCTTCACCCAAAGGTGTGGCGGGACTAGGGTCAGCAGCATGATTGATCACGCTCATGACCTGGCCTCTGTACATGACGCGACCGAACGGCTCCTCACCGCAGCCGCCGCACTGGACAACGCCTCGGCCGCCGAGCCGTCACGGCTCCCCGGCTGGAGCCGCAATCACGTCCTCGCCCACATCGCCCGCAACGCGGACGCCCTCGTGAACGTCCTCGAAGGGCGCCCCATGTACGCGACGGCGAGCGTCCGCGACGCCGACATCGAGCGCGACGCCCCGCGCCCGCTCGACGTCCAGCTCGCCGACGTACGCGAGAGCGGGGCCCGCTTCCAGGCGGTGGGCGCCGTTCCGGCGGACTGGTCGCGCACCGTGGAGCTGCGCAACGGGGTCGTCGACACCGCGTCGCGCGTGCCGTTCCGGCGGTGGGTCGAGGTCGAGCTGCACCACGTGGACATGGGGATCGGGTACGAACTGGAGAACCTGCCCGAGGAGTTCACCCAGCGGGAGACCGACTTCCTCGCCGAGCGGTTCACCGGGCACCCCGAGGTGCCGTCGACACACCTTTCGGACGGCACGCGCGCGTGGAGCACGGGCCGCCCCGCCGAGAAGCCCGAAGTCACCGTCACCGGCAGCCCGGCGGATCTGCTCGGCTGGCTCTGCGGCCGCCGCGACGGGTCCGGCCTGACGGTCGACGGCGACTCCTTGCCGGCGCTTCCCCCGCTATAGGCCACCGGCCCTGTCGTAGAGCCGCCGATGCCATTCGTCGGCGTCGCGTGCGGGCCGGGTGGTGAGCACCGGGTTCGGGCCGGTCTCGATGAGGTGGAGGAGCGTCCAGGCGACGCCGTAGCAGTCGTCCGGGCCGAAGCAGGAGACGAGCGCCAGGGCCTCCTCCGCCGTGACCGGCTTCGGGATCGCGGCGAGTTGGCGGTCCCGCCGCTCGATCTCCTCCTCGCTCGCGTCTTGGTCGGGAAGCGGTCCGTCGACGAGGAACGTGCGCACTTCGGGTCTCATGGGGGCATGATCGGCCTCCGTCGCCGCCGCGCTCAAGGCGTCCCGGTTCCGCACCCGAACGTCCGGTGGACACCGGCCACTTCGGAACGTCCTCCGGAAACGGATTAGGCTGACCGTCATGACGTACAGCGGCGAGGTCACGGTCGGCGGACCGGCGGATGTGCACGAACTCACGGACCTGATGATCACCAAGATCGCGGTCGGGCCCATGAACAACAACGCGTATCTGCTGCGCTGCCGGGCCACGGACGAGCAGTTGCTGATCGACGCGGCCAACGACGCGGAGACCCTGCTCGGCACGATCGGTGACGACGGCATCGCGTCCGTCGTCACCACCCACCAGCACGGCGACCACTGGCAGGCGCTCGCCGACGTCGTGACGGCCACGCGCCCGCGTACGTACGCGGGCCGCGAGGACGCCGACGGCATCCCGGTACCGACCGATGTCCTGCTCGACGACGGCGACACGATCCGGGTGGGACAGGTGGAGCTCACCGCGCGCCACCTGGTGGGCCATACGCCGGGTTCGATCGCGCTCGTCTACGACGACCCGCACGGGCATCCCCATGTGTTCACCGGGGACTGTCTGTTCCCGGGCGGTGTGGGCAACACCCGTAAGGATCCTGAGGCGTTCGCCAGTCTGATCCACGACGTCGAGACGAAGATCTTCGGCACGCTCCCGGACGAGACCTGGGTGTACCCGGGCCACGGCAACGACACCACCCTGGGCGCCGAGCGCCCGCATCTGCCGGAGTGGCACGCGCGCGGGTGGTGAGCGTCCGCCGGGAGTGAACGCGGGGCGCGAATCGATTCGTGCGCGCCCCGTGTGAATCCTTCGCACGCGCCGGTGTCGTACGCGCGCTCCCGGCACACATGGTTGCGCGGTCAACTGGAAGCAGCCCCGCTCAGGACGACGGCTCCTGCGCGGATGGGCCGCCGGTCCATCGATCCCCGCCCTCGACCGGCGGCCCCGGCAAACGCGTCCCGGGCGGGATCGCACAGCGCCTGTTCACAAGAACGCAACGCCCGTTCCCAATATGCGGACATTCGGGGCTGTGACCTCGACAAACAGGACGTTTGGCTGTCACTCTCCCGCCATGCACCTTGCCCCTCGCGTACCGAGTCGCGCGATAGCCGCCGTCACCATAGCCCTCCTCGCCACCGCCGTCGGCTGTGCTCCGCAACCGGAGGACAAGGCCTCCGACCAGGCCTCCACGTCGACCGGGACCACCTGTGCCAAGGGCAAGTTGGCCACCCAGACCTCCGGCAAGCTGACGATCGCGACGGACGAACCGGCGTACGAGCCCTGGTTCGAGGACGACAAGCCGGCCAACGGCAAGGGCTTCGAGTCGGCGGTCGCCTATGCCGTGGCGAAGCAGCTCGGCTACGACAAGAGCGCCGTCGTCTGGCAGAGCGTCCCCTTCAACAAGGCCTTCGCGCCCGGTGTGAAGACCTTCGACTTCGACATCAACCAGGTGTCGATCAGCGCCGAGCGCAAGAAGGCCGTCGACTTCTCGTCCGGCTACTACGACGTGCGCCAGGCCGTCATCGCGCTCAAGAGCAGCAAGGCCGCCAAGGCGACGACCATCGCGGGCCTCAAGGGCCTCAAGCTGGGCGCCCAGGTCGGCACCACGAGCCTGAACTACATCAGTGACGTGGTGAAGCCGACGCAGCAGGAGGCCGCGTTCTCCAAGAACGACCAGGCCGTCTCCGCGCTCAAGAACGGCCAGGTCGACGCGATCGTCGTTGACCTGCCGACCGCTTTCTACATCACCTCGGCCGAGGTGACCAACGCCAAGATCGTCGGCCAGTTCGAGAACCAGGGCGGCACGCCCGAGCAGTTCGGGCTCGTCCTCGACAAGGGCAGCGACCTCACGTCGTGCGTGACGTCGGCCGTGGACGCCCTGCGCAAGGACGGCACCCTGGCGGCGCTGGAGAAGCAGTGGCTGTCCGACGCCGTCGACGCCCCGGTCCTCAAGTGACCGTGGTGAAGGACGAGTCGGGCCAGGAGGGCTCGGACGACAAGGGCGACATGCCCGGAGGGGGCGACACGTACGTCCCCTCCGAGCGCCGCCTGGAACGCGAGCGGCACAAGCGCGCGCGTGCCCGCCGCGCGACCGCGATCGCCGCGGTGTCGACCCTGGTCACGGCCGTCGTCCTGTACCTGGTCGTGGTCAGCGCGCCCGGCTGGGAGCGCACCAAGGAGACGTTCTTCGACGGGCACTACGCGCGCGAGGCGTTCCCCAAGGTCCTCGAAGGACTGTGGCTCAACATCCGGCTGCTGCTGATCTGCGGTGTCCTGGTGCTCGTCCTGGGGATGCTGATCGCCATCGCGCGCACCCTGCGCGGGCCGGTGTTCTTCCCGCTGCGGGTGCTCGCGGCGGCCTACACGGACTTCTTCCGCGGGCTGCCGCTGATCATCAACCTGATGATCGTGGTCTTCGGAGTGCCCGCGCTGCGCCTCCAGGGCGTGACCGTCGACCCCGTGTGGCTGGGCGGTACGGCGCTGGTGCTGACGTACTCGGCCTACGTCGCCGAGGTGTTCCGCGCGGGCATCGAGTCCGTGCACCCCTCGCAGCGCGCGGCGGCCCGCTCGCTGGGCCTGACCAACCGGCAGGCGCTGCGGCACGTGGTGCTCCCCCAGGCCGTACGCCGACAGGTACCGCCCTTGTTGAACGATCTGGTGTCCCTCCAGAAGGACACCGGGCTCGTGTCCATCGGCGGCGCGATCGACGCCGTACGGGCGTCCGACATCATCGCGCAGCGCGCCCTCAACTACACGCCGTACATCGTCGCGGGGCTCGTCTTCGTGGCGCTGACCATCCCGATGACCCGCTTCACGGACTGGGTGACGGCCAGGATGGACCGGCAGCGCGCCCAGGGAGGCACGACATGAGCACCGATGACAAGTCCGCCGCCGCTCCCGTGCTGCGCATGGAGTCCGTCCGCAAGACCTTCGGCACGTCCGTCGTCCTGCGGGACGTCGACCTGGAGGTCCCGCAGCACACCGTGACCGCGCTGATCGGCGCGTCCGGCTCCGGCAAGTCGACGCTGCTGCGGTGCGCGAACCTCCTGGAGGACATCGACGACGGCGCGATCTGGCTGGACGGCGAGGAGATCACCGACCCGCGCGTCGACCAGGACGCGGTACGGCGCCGTATCGGCGTGGTGTTCCAGGCGTACAACCTGTTCCCGCACATGACGGTCCTGGAGAACATCACCCTCGCCCCGCGCCGGGTGCACGGTGCGTCCCGCGCGGAGGCCGAGGCACACGCGCGTGAGCTGCTGGAGCGGCTCGGGCTCGGGGACAAGGCGGGCGCCTACCCGGACCGGCTCAGCGGCGGTCAGCAGCAGCGGGTGGCGATCGTGCGCGCCCTTGCCGTACGGCCCCGGCTGCTGCTCTTCGACGAGATCACCGCGGCGCTCGACCCCGAGCTGGTAGGTGAAGTGCTCGCCGTGGTCCGGGACTTGAAGGACGAGGGCATGACCATGGTGCTGGCCACGCACGAGATGGGCTTCGCCCGGGACGTCGCCGACCAGGTCTGCTTCCTGGACGGAGGCGTGGTCCTGGAGCGCGGCACCGCCCAGCAGATCTTCGGCGACCCGCAGCAGGAGCGCACGCAACGCTTCCTGCGACGGATCGTGGAGGCGGGCCGGCTGTGACCGGCCGTCGTCCGTGACGGGGCCTCTGTCGGGGCCTCTGACGGGTCGTCTGTAACTGGTGGTCTGTAAGGGGCGTACGCCAGGGGGCCGGTGCTTACGCCTTACGCGTCGGCCTTCCCCGCCCCCGCCAGCGCGGCGACGCGCTCCACGCCGAACACGTACCCCTGCACACCGCACCCCGCGATGACGCCGTCGGCGCGCAGCGAGACGTAGGAGTGGTGCCGGAACGACTCGCGCTGGTGGATGTTGGAGATGTGGACCTCCAACACCGGTAGCCCGTCACAGGTGTTGAGGGCATCCAGGATCGCGATGGACGTGTGCGAGTACGCCCCCGGGTTGATCACGATGCCGCAGTGGTTGAGCCGCGCCTCGTGGATCCAGTCGACCAGTTCGCCCTCGTGGTTGGACTGCCGGAAGTCCACCGTGCCGCCGTGCCCGGCCGCCGCCTTGACGCACAGGGCCTCGACGTCGGCGAGGGTGTCGGAGCCGTAGATCTCCGGCTGGCGCTGGCCGAGGAGGTTCAGGTTGGGGCCGTTGAGGATCATGATCGGGGCGTTGGCCAGGGTGCGGGGCACGGTTCCTCCGGTCCGTTCGGACATGTCGTCGCGGGCGGGGCCGCCGGTCGACGGCCGCTGCTCGGACCCGGTCTATCACGCCGCCTCCGCACCACCGCGCGCCCCCGTAACCGACGTTCACTGTGGGTAGTTGACGCGGCATGCGTGATGCACCCACCGTAAGCACCCCGTCCATGCTCCGCCTCGCGACCGCCTCGCTCGCCGGCACCGCGATCGAGTTCTACGACTTCTTCGTCTACGGCACGGCGGCGGCCCTGGTCCTCGGGCCCCTGTTCTTCCCGACGTTCTCGCCGGTGGCGGGGACACTGGCCGCCTTCGGGACGTTCGGCGTGGGCTTCGTGGCGCGGCCGCTGGGCTCGATCCTGTTCGGGCACTTCGGGGACCGGCGCGGGCGGCGGCCGGTGCTCGTCGCCTCGCTGCTGCTGACCGGCGCCTCGACGGTCGCGGTCGGCTGCGTACCGTCGTACGGCTCGATCGGAGTGGCCGCTCCCGTGCTCCTCCTGGTGCTGCGTTTTCTGCAGGGCCTGGGGCTCGGCGGGGAGTGGGGCGGGGCGGTGCTGCTGACCGCCGAGCACGCGCCCGCCGGCCGGCGTGGACTGTGGTCGAGCTTTCCGCAGATCGGTCCGGCGGTCGGCTTCCTGCTGGCCAACGGCGTGATGCTGGCGCTGTCGGCGACCCTGACCGACGCGCAGTTCGCTCAGTGGGGGTGGCGGGTGCCGTTCTGGGTGGCCGGGGTGCTGGCCCTGGGCGGGCTGTGGCTGCGTTCGTCGCTCGCGGAGAGCCCCCGGTTCCTCGAAATCGACGACCACGCGCGCGTGCCGCTCGCCGAAGTCGTGCGCGATCACTGGCGGTTGGTGCTGCTGACCTCCGGAGCACTGTCCGTGGGCTACGCGATCTTCTATGCGGTGACGACCTGGTCCCTCGCCTACGGCACCGAGCGGCTCGGGGTCGGCCGTACCGAGATGCTGGCCTGCATCATGGCCGCCGTGGTGGTGAAGGGCTCGCTGACTCCGCTGGTGGCGCTGCTGAGCGACCGCTACGGGCGCCGACCGCTGTGTCTGCTGGGGTGCACGGCCGCCGCGCTGTGGATGTTCCCGATGGTCGCGCTGCTCGCCACGGGGGCACCGCTGCTGATGTTCCTCGGCTTCCTGGGGGCGCTGCTCGCGTTCGTGACGATGTTCGCCGTGCTGGGCGCGTATCTGCCGGAGCTGTACGAGCCGCGGGTGCGCTGCACGGGCGCCGCCGTGGGCTACAACCTCGGCGGAGTGCTCGGCGGTGCGCTCACCCCGATCGTGGCGACGGCGCTCGCCGAGCACAGCGGGCGCGTTCCCTGGAGTGTGGGCGCCTATCTGACGGGGGTCGCGCTGTTCAGCCTGGGCTGTTTCGCGCTGCTGCCGGAGACGCGACCGGTGCGGATGGCGGTCCCCGAGCCGGCCACCGGGTGATAAGGCTACGGGTTGATCGCCAGCTCCAAGTACGCCGCGAACAGCACCAGATGGACCCCGCCCTGGAGCGGTGTCGCCCGTCCCGGCACCACGGTCAGCGAACTGACCACCACGGTCAGGGCCAGCAGCACCATGTGGGTCGAACCGAGACCGAGGACGAGCGGTCCGGAGAGCCAGATGGACGCCAGGGCGACGGCGGGGATGGTGAGACCGATGCTGGCCATCGCCGAGCCGAGCGCGAGGTTGAGGCTGGTCTGTACGCGGTCGCGGCGGGCGGAGCGCAGGGCGGCGATGGTCTCGGGGAGCAGGACGAGCAGCGCGATGATCACGCCGACCACGGCGTGGTGCAGCCCGGCGGCCTCGACGCCGGACTCGATGGTCGGCGAGACGCCCTTGGCCAGTCCTACGACGCCGATCAGGGCGAGACCGAGCAGGCCCAGGCTGATCAGGGCGGTGCGGGCGGTCGGCGCGTCCGCGTGGCGGTCCTTGGTGATGACCTCGCCCTGCCGGGAGATCGGCAGGAAGTAGTCGCGGTGCCGCACGGTCTGCGTGGCCACGAAGAGGCCGTAGAGGGCGAGTGAGGACAGTGCGGCGAAGGTGAGCTGGGCGCCGGAGAACTCCGGGCCCGGCTTGCTGGTGGTGAAGGTCGGCAGGACCAGGCTGAGCGTGGCCAGCGTCGCCACGGTGGCGAGGGCGGCGCCGGTGCCCTCGGGGTTGAAGACGGCCGTGCCGTGGCGCAGCGAGGCGACGATGAGGACGAGGCCGACGATGCCGTTGCAGGTGATCATCACGGCCGCGAAGACCGTGTCCCTGGCCAGCGTCGAACTCTTGTCGCCGCCGTCGGCCATCAGGGTGACGATCAGGGCGACCTCGATGATCGTGACGGCCACGGCCAGGACCAGGGAGCCGAAGGGTTCGCCGACCCGGTGGGCGATGACCTCGGCGTGATGCACCGCGGCCAGGACGGCCCCGGCGAGGACCAGGGTCACCAGAGCGACGACCACACCGGGCAGGTCCTTGCGCCCCCAGGTGAAGATCAGCAGGACGGCTGCGAGCACCGGTACGAAGGTCGTCCACCGGGTGGTGAGCGACCTGAGCCGAGTGATCATGAAGAGATCCTCGCAGAGGCGTACGGGCCCCGCACTCCGGCGTCGCGGAGCCCGTCGCGCACTACTTGAACTCGGTCATGTCCAGTACGTCGCAGTCGGTGAAGGACGGCGGCCTGGTACAGAGCGCGGCCATCTGCTGGGCGAATTCGGTGGTACCGGGATCGTTGCTGTTGCGCATGGCGTCCTCGTACGAGTCGAACTCGATCACGACGAGGACGTGGCCGGGATTGCTCCGGTCCCGCAGGACGAGGCGGTGCGTCGGTCCGCCGGACCGGCCCGCGAAGCGCTTGTCCGCCTCCTCCGCCACCGCTCGCATCTCGTCGAAGCGGTCGGTCTCGAAGTCGACGATCTGCACGAACTTCATCGATGTGTCCATGGCTGCCTCCACCCGGCCGTGCCACCCCCGGGGCGGGGGCGCTCGGTATCCAACGAAGCACCGGGAGCGGAGGTCGGCAATTCATCGTGCGGTGCTCCCGGTGCTTGTTGTTCCTACGTCGGGCGTGGTCAGGCGTCGATGCTGTCCTTCGGGGCGCCTTCGGTCCCCGCCTGCGCCGCCTCGGCC
Organism: Streptomyces sp. MBT53; assembly: GCF_016654115.1. Lineage (GTDB taxonomy): Bacteria > Actinomycetota > Actinomycetes > Streptomycetales > Streptomycetaceae > Streptomyces. The sequence continues at coordinate 44,729 of NZ_JAEQAZ010000078.1, read as the reverse complement.
GCCGCCGTCTTCTTGTTGGCCATCAGGCTGGTGATCGTGGTGACGATCAGGACCCCGCAGATCACGCCCAGCGAGACCGGGATGGAGATCTCCGGGACATGGACCCCGGACTCGTGCAGCGCGTGCAGCACCAGCTTGACGCCGATGAAGCCGAGGATGACCGACAGGCCGTAGCTGAGGTGGACCAGCTTCTTGAGCAGGCCGCCGATGAGGAAGTACAGCTGCCTCAGGCCCATCAGGGCGAACGCGTTGGCCGTGAACACGATGTACGGGTCCTGGGTGAGGCCGAAGATCGCGGGGATGGAGTCGAGGGCGAACAGCACGTCGGTCGTACCGATGGCGAGCATCACGACCAGCATCGGGGTCATGACCCGCTTGCCGTTCTCCCGGATCCACAGCTTGGTGCCGTGGTACCGGTCGGCCACGCCGAAGCGGCGCTCGGCGGCCTTGAGCAGCTTGTTCTCCTCGAACTCCGCGTCCTCCTCGTCGGCCCGGGCCTCCTGGATGAGCTTCCAGGCGGTCCAGATGAGGAAGGCGCCGAAGATGTAGAAGACCCACGCGAAGTTGGCGAGGACGGCCGCGCCCGCGGCGATGAAGATGGCCCGCAGGACCAGGGCTATGAGGACGCCGACGAGCAGCACCCGCTGTTGGTACTGCGAGGGCACGGCGAACTTGGCCATGATCAGGACGAAGACGAAGAGGTTGTCGACGCTCAGCGACTTCTCGGTGATGAATCCGGCGAAGAACTCGCCGCCGGCCTGGCCGCCTCCGAAGAGGAGCAGGCCGAGTCCGAAGAGTCCGGCGAGGGCGATCCAGACGACGGTCCAGATTCCGGCTTCCTTGATCGACACGTCATGCGGCTTGCGGCCGATGAAGAAGTCGACGGCGATGAGGGCGGCCAGCCCCACGATGGTCAGGACCCACAGGGTCACGGAAACATCCACTACTGCTCCTCCGGCGGTATTAACGGCAAATGGTCAGCGTCGTCGCTACCGGAGGTCTCTTCCACCGTGGACGGGCGTCCAGGGCCGACGCCCCGGGATCTGGCCTGATCCGTATTGACGGGTACGCCGCAGCAGATAGGGAGTACTCCCCTCCGTACGGAAGAGCTTACCCCAATCACCAAGGAAAGGTAAAGAGATTGGCAAAAGAAAGACAAACCAGCAGGTGAAGGCTCTTTACCTGTACTTGGTGCGAGCCGTCGCGACCTCGGTCAGCACCCGCTGGAGCACCTGGCTGCCGGGCGGCACGGACGAGGGCTCGTACGTCCAGGCATGACCGACCCACGGGTCGGCGAGATGGTCGTCGGGCAGCGGGGTGAGTCGCATCAGCGAACGCCAGAGCGGGTCGAGCAACGGGCCGTAGCCCGCCGCGTCCTCACGGTCCGCGACCATCATCAGGTGCACGCCGACGGCCGGTCCCTCGTCCGCGAGATAGCGCAGCTGGGTCACGGCACGGTCGTCGAAGCCGTGCGGGAAGTCGTTGACGATCAGCAGCTGTTCGGCCGTGTCGAGGCCGGGCGGCAGCGCGTCGGCGGCTCCGCCGCGCACCGCCATCTGCACCAGGTCCACCCGCTGGGTGAGCCGGGCCAGCACGTCCGCCACCCCGGCGGCCCCCACGGCGGGCGGCGCCGCCAGCACACCGGTGTGGACCAGGGGAACCAGCGCCTGCGCCGCCGAACCGGCCGGGTCGATGACGTGCACGGCGAACTCGCCCACCGGATAGACGGCCAGCAGCCGGGCCGCATGCGCCACGGCCGTGTCGAGCGCGAGGCGCCGCAGCTCGTGCGAGTCGGCGAACGAGCCGTCCAGGGACTCCCCGCTGCCGCTGTCGATCCACAGACCGCGCTCCAACGGCAGCCGGACCAGCATCGGGATGCGCAGGTCGGGGCTCTCCGGGAGATGGAGGTCGCCCAGGCGCAGGGCCATGGGGATCTCCATCGGGACGCGGTAGCCGTGCCAGACGGGGTTGTCCCAGCCGGCGAACGCGAGCGGGAGCGCGGGTTCGACCACCTCCGACTCGGCGGCCAGCTGGGCGAGGTCCCGGTCGAGGGCCGCTCGCGCCTGGTCGACGAGCTGAGCGTGCTTGGCCTGGGCCGTCTCCCGGGCCGCGTCGCCCTGGCCGCCGATCCGGCTGCGCGGGTCGGACAGCGCCTGGTCGAGCTCCTTCTCCATGCGCGAGTCGGCGAAGTCGACCGCGCTGCGGTACGCGGCCATCGTGCGGGCCAGATCCTCGAACATGCCCCACACCTGGTTGTAGAGCCGCTCCTCCATCGACCACCCGGTCGCGTCACCGGCGACGGGCTGCGCGGCCTGTCCGGGCGGAGCCGGGGGCGCGGTCGGCGCGGGCGACGGAGGCGCTCCCGTATGCCGACGCGGGTGGCTGTAGTCGATAGGGCCACCGGCGGCGGGCCCGGCGGCCTGGGCGGCGGGATCCGCGGGCGCGCCGGCACCGGGATATCCGGACTGCGGCGCCACGGCACCCGGGGTGCCCTGCGGACCGTACGGGGACGTGGACTGCGGCGCCACGGCGCTGGGGGCGCCCTGCGTGTCGTACGGCGACGTGGGTTGCGGAGCGACCGCGCCGGGTGTGCCCTGCGTGGTGCCGCTCCCCTCGGGGCCGATTCCCGGTGTGGCCGTCTGGCGGGTGCGGTCGCCGTCCGCGGTGCGCGGCGGGGGTGCCGCCACGGAACGGGCCAGTCCCCGGGCCACCGCTTCGTTGATGCCGCCCGCGAGGTGGGCGGCCTGGGGCAGGCCCTGGTCGGTGAGGAGCTCGGCCAGGCCGCCCGCGTAGCCCTGGCCGACGGCGCGCACTTTCCAGGCGCCCTGTCTGCGGTACAACTCCAGGGCCACGACGGCCGATTCGGCGTCCAGGCCGGTGATCGTGTAGCTGGCGACCTCGGTGCCGTCGAGGCCGGTGACCGCGACGAAGGGTGCGGCGACGGCCCCGAAGCGGGTGGGGCCGTCGGCGCCGAGGGGCAGCGCGAGCAGCACGCTGACACGGTGCACGGCCTCCGGCATGGCGCCCAGGTCCACCGCGAGGCGGTGGTCGGCGGCGGCCTGCTTGGAGACCTCGAGGCCGGGCAGGGTGGGTGTGCCCGGGTGGGCCACCCACTCGACGCCGTGGATCCTGCCGCGCTCGTCGCCGAGCGTGGCGGCGGCCACGACCGGCTTGCCGGCCGCGACCCGGATCTCCAGACGCATCTGGGAGAGCGGGTGGTTCTGCCCTCGCACCAGCTCGGCCGCCATCGCTCTCGTCCCCCTGCTCAGCCGTGTCGTCTCGTGTGCCGGGCCGCCCTAGAGGTGCGGCAGGATCGCCGGCATCAGGTCCTGGAAGGTGCGGCCATTGGTCGGTGTGCCGAGGGCCGTCAGGGTCCAGCCGGAGCCGGAGCGGTGCACCTTCGCCATGATCTGGGCCGTGTACTGGCCGCCGCCCGCCAGCGTGTAGCGGGCCAGCTCCTGGCCGTTGGTCTCGTCGACCAGGCGGCAGAACGCGTTCTGCACCTCCTGGAAGGTCTGGCCCGTGAAGGAGTTCACGGTGAAGACGATCTGGTCGATGTGGACCGGCACGCGCGCGAGGTCGACGAGGATGGCCTCGTCGTCCCCGCCCTGGCCGACACCGCCGACGAGGTTGTCGCCGGTGTGCCGGACGGAGCCGTCGTCGCTCACCAGGTGGCGGAAGAACACCACGTCCACCGGCTGCTTGTCGGCGAACAGCACGGCCGACGCGTCGAGGTCGATCTCCCGGGTGCGCGAGCCGAACAGACCGCGCCGGGGTGCCGCCTGCCAGCCGAGACCCATGCGCACCGCGGTCAGGCCGGTCCCGTCGTTCTTCTCAAGACTGATGGCCTGACCCTTGGTCATGTTGACGGTCACGGCTGTTCCCCTCTCGAACTGTCCCCTGTTGCCGCGGAATCCGCGGCTGCCCAGAACCCTACGCAGCGGCACTGACAGTGCCGAACCCCGCATCGGACTTTGTGTCGGTCTTGCAACACAGAGCGCATATCCCGAGGTCCGGCACTCCCCCGAGGAGGTCAGGCGATGCCCGCCTCCCTCATCTGACGCAGCTCCTTCTTCATCTCGTGCACCTCGTCGCGCAGCCGGGCCGCGACCTCGAACTGCAGGTCGGCGGCGGCGGCCCGCATGCGCTGGGTCATCTCCTCGATCTGCTCGGCGAGTTCGGCCGCGGGACGGTCGGTGGGCGCCCCGTCCTTCGCCTTCCCCTTGGCGGTTTTGCCGCCCTTCGCGGCCTTGCCGCCGAGCGCGGGCACGGGGGCCTTGGCTCCCTTGCCGTCCTTGTTCTTGCGGTAGCCCGAGCCGAGCAACTCCTCCGTGTCGACGTCCTCGCGGGCGATCTGGGCGACGATGTCGTTGATCTTCTTGCGGAGCGGCTGGGGGTCGATGCCGCGCTCCGTGTTGTACGCGACCTGCTTCTCCCGGCGGCGGTTGGTCTCCTCGATGGCCTTCTCCATCGCCGGAGTGATCCGGTCGGCGTACATGTGGACCTGACCGGAGACGTTGCGTGCCGCGCGGCCGATGGTCTGGATCAGGGAGGTGCCGGAGCGCAGGAAGCCCTCCTTGTCGGCGTCCAGGATGGCCACCAGGGACACCTCGGGCAGGTCGAGGCCCTCACGGAGGAGGTTGATGCCGACCAGGACGTCGAACTCGCCGGAGCGCAGCTCGCGCAGCAGCTCGATGCGGCGCAGGGTGTCGACGTCGCTGTGCAGGTAACGGACCTGGATGCCGAGTTCGAGGAAGTAGTCGGTGAGATCCTCGGCCATCTTCTTGGTGAGCGTGGTGACCAGGACGCGCTCGTCCTTCTCGGTGCGCTTGCGGATCTCGTGCACCAGGTCGTCGATCTGGCCCTCGGTGGGCTTGACGACGACCTCGGGGTCGATGAGGCCGGTGGGGCGGATGATCTGCTCCACGGCGCCGTCCGCGCGCGACAGTTCGTACTTGCCGGGGGTCGCCGACAGGTAGACCGTCTGGCCGATGCGCTTCTGGAACTCCTCCCACTTCAGGGGGCGGTTGTCCAGGGCGGAGGGCAGCCGGAAGCCGTGGTCGACGAGGGTGCGCTTGCGGGAGGCGTCGCCCTCGTACATCGCGCCGATCTGCGGGACCGTGTTGTGCGACTCGTCGATGACGAGCAGGAAGTCCTCGGGGAAGTAGTCGATCAGGGTGTTCGGCGCGGAGCCGGGCTCGCGGCCGTCGAAGTGCATCGAGTAGTTCTCGACGCCGGAGCAGGAGCCGATCTGGCGGAGCATCTCCAGGTCGTACGTGGTCCGCATCCGCAGGCGCTGGGCCTCCAGGAGCTTGCCCTGCTTCTCCATCTCGGCCAGCCGCTCGGCGAGTTCCTTCTCGATGTCGTTGACGGCCCGCTCCATGCGCTCGGGGCCCGCGATGTAGTGGGAGGCCGGGAAGACGTAGAGGTGTTCGTCCTCGCTGATGATCTCGCCGGTCAGCGGGTGGAGGGTGGAGAGGGCCTCGATCTCGTCGCCGAACATCTCGATGCGGACGGCCAGTTCCTCGTAGACCGGGAAGATCTCGATGGTGTCGCCGCGGACGCGGAAGGTGCCCCGGGTGAAGGCCAGGTCGTTGCGCGTGTACTGGATGTCGACGAAGCGGCGCAGCAGCTGGTCGCGGTCGATCTCGTCGCCGACCTTGAGGGGGACCATGCGGTCGACGTACTCCTGCGGAGTACCGAGGCCGTAGATGCAGGAGACCGAGGCGACCACGATGACGTCGCGGCGGGTCAGCAGCGAGTTGGTCGCGGAGTGGCGCAGGCGCTCGACCTCCTCGTTGACCGAGGAGTCCTTCTCGATGTAGGTGTCCGACTGCGGGACGTAGGCCTCGGGCTGGTAGTAGTCGTAGTACGAGACGAAGTACTCGACCGCGTTGTTCGGCAGGAGCTCGCGGAACTCGTTGGCCAGCTGGGCGGCCAGGGTCTTGTTCGGCGCCATCACGAGGGTGGGGCGCTGGAGCTTCTCGATCATCCACGCGGTGGTGGCCGACTTGCCGGTGCCGGTCGCGCCGAGCAGGACGACGTCCTTCTCACCTGCCTCGACGCGCCGGGCCAGCTCGGCGATGGCCGCCGGCTGGTCGCCGCTGGGCTGGTAGGAACTGACGACCTCGAAAGGCGCCACCGTGCGTTCGATGTGGGAAACGGGCCGCATGGAACCAACCGTACGACCCGCCACTGACAACGGGGTCGGATCAGCGGTTCTGCGGGGTGCGGGAGCGGCGGTGCCCGAGGTCGCGGTCGGCGCGGACCGGGGTGCGCCGGGGGTGCGGGACGACGGCGCCGGCCGGGACGCCGGGCTTGTGCTCGACGGGGAGCCGGGCGGGCTTGCCCATGACCATCAGCGGGTCGAACATCACGACGACACCGGCCAGGAGGAGGAAGGCGAGGGGGCCGATCATCATGGGCGCGAGCAGTGACGCGGCGGAGACTCCGTCGGTGGTCGCGGTCGTGCCGTGGACGTGGACGGTGAGGGCGGCCATGCCGGTGTAGTGCATGCCGGTGACGGCGAGTCCCATGACGAGACTCGCGCCCACGCTCCACAGGAACCCGCGGACCTGTCCGGCCGCCCACAGGGCGCTGATCGCGGCGACGACCGCTATGACGACGGAGGCGGCGACGGTGAAGGTGTTGTATTCGAGCTTTCCGTTGAGGCGCATGCCGGCCATGCCCAGGTAGTGCATCGAGGCGATGCCCAGGCCGGTGAGGGTGCCGCCGGTGAACAGGGCCGTCCCTCTGGCTCCCCGGTAGCCGACGATGAAGATCCCGACGCCCACCATGACGATGGCGACGGCGAGGCTCGCGAAGGTCATCGGTTTGTCGTAGTGGACAGGTGTCTGGCGGACCGAGAAACCCATCATCGCGATGAAGTGCATCGTCCATATGCCGGAACCGATCGCCGCCGATCCCAGGGCGAGCCAGCCGGGCCTCCAGGACTGGGTCACGAGCATCGATCTGGTGGTGCAGCGCAGGCCGAGCGCACCGCCGAGGCAGGCCATGAGATAGGCCACCAGGGGTGTGACGAGTCCGTAGCTGAAACCGTCGACCGTGCCCCGCATGCGCAGTAACCCTTCCGCCCTGTTCCGTCCCGCAAATTCCTGAAACCCGCCCGGCCCCAGGACCGCAGGAACGGTCAGGGTCGACGCAGAGAGTATGGCCCCCACCGGAATGGTCGAACGATTTTCCGGCAAAGAAACACGGCCCTGCCCCACTTGTGCGGCACCGGTGAGCGGACTTGGGCAACTCCATTCATTCTGTGTCCATCCTGTACCCGACGGGTAGTGACGTTCCGCCGTCACTCTTGAGCTGTATGTGATCGCTCGACGCGAGGAGTACGTATGCACCTGCGCGCAGTTGCCGCCTCGACCACCGCGCTCCTGGGGGCCGCCGCCCTCCTGCTCCCCTCTCCCCGGGCCAGTGCCGGTGACGCCGCCCAGTGGCCCGTCGTGGTCGCCCATCGCGGCGCGTCCGCCTACGCCCCCGAGAACACCCTGGCCTCCATCGACAAGGCGGCCCGGCTCGGTTTCCAGTGGGTGGAGAACGACGTCCAGCGCACCAAGGACGGCGAACTCGTCGTCATCCACGACGACAGCCTGAAGCGCACCACCGACGTCGCGAAGGTGTTCCCCGACCGGGCCCCCTGGAAGGTGCAGGACTTCACCGCCGCCGAGATCGCCCGCCTCGACGCGGGCAGCTGGTTCGGCCCCGCGTACACCGGCACGCGCGTGCCCACGCTCACGCAGTACATGCGCGAGGTGGAGCACAACCACCAGAGCCTGCTCCTGGAGATCAAGAACCCGGAGCTGTACCCCGGCATCGAGCAGCAGACCCTCAAGGTCCTGGGCAACGAGGGATGGCTCGACCAGTCCCACCTCGGCAGCCGGCTGATCGTGCAGAGCTTCAGCGCGGCCAGCATCCGGATCGTGCACGACCTCGCCCCGGGCATCAGGACCGGCTTCCTCGGCACACCCTCCGTTTCCGCCCTGCACGAGTACGCCGGCTTCACCGACCTGATCAACCCGTCGTACGGCTCCATCTCCACGAGCTACGTCTCCGCCGTGCACGGGTTCACCGGTCCGCACGGCACTCCGATGGAGGTGTACGCCTGGACCGTCGACGACGCGCCCACGGCGTGGAAGGTCGCGGGGTACGGCGTGGACGGCCTCATCACCAACAGACCGGACGTGGTGCGGTCCGCGCTGAGCGGGTTCTGAGACCGCTCGCGGGGCGTTGTCAGTGCCGGGTCGTACGGTGGGCGCATGGACAGCCTTGGGCAGAACGAGCAGCGGGTCGTGTGGACCGTCGTCGGCACCGACATCGGTCCGCTGCTGCTGGCCGCGACACAGGACGGCCTGGTCAACGTCGTGTTCCACGCCACGGACGCGGTGCGCGAGAAGACACTCGACCGGCTGGCGTCCCGGCTGGGCACCGAGCCGGTCGAGGCACCCGACTCCCCCTTGCTGGCCGAGGCGATACGCCAGTTCGAGGCCTACTTCGCCGGAGCGCGGCGCGACTTCGACCTGCCGCTCGACTGGTCACTGATCTCGGGCTTCAACCGCCAGGTACTGCGCGAGCTGGCGTCCGGCGTCCCGTACGGCTCGGTCGTCGGCTACGGCGACCTGGCCGGGCGGGTCGGCCAGCCGCGCGCGGCCCAGGCGGTGGGGGTGGCGATGGGTTCCAACCCGCTGCCGGTCGTCGTGCCGTGCCATCGGGTCGTCGAGAGCGACGGCGGCATCGGCGGGTTCGGCGGCGGCCTGGAGACGAAGAGAAAACTGCTGGCACTGGAGGGTGTTCTGCCCGAGCCGTTGTTCTGAGCGCTCGGGCAGGGGGGCTGGGCCGGACGGCGGTCGTGACGGCGCTGCTCGCCCGCTCCCGGAAAAGCCCGGTTTCCGATGCCCCGCGAAGGGTGGCCGGGAGGCCGAGCCGGTAGCAGACTCCGCCATGCGCGCGCACAGCCACTGGCATCCGGGGGATCGGAGCCGAAGGGACGGCGATCACGCATGAGTGGAAGCGGAAACAGGGCAGTCGCGTATCTCAAGCCGGGAGCGGTGGAAGTCAGGACCATCGACTACCCGACGCTCGAACTGCAGGACGGGCCGGGAGTCGCCCAGGCCAACGTCGGCCGCAAGGTCCGGCACGGGGTGATCCTGAAGGTGCTCGCCAGCAACATCTGCGGCAGCGACCAGCACATGGTGCGCGGTCGGACGACCGCGCCCGAGGGACTGGTCCTCGGACACGAGATCACCGGAGAGGTCGTCGAACGGGGTCCGGACGTCGAGTTCATCGACGTGGGCGACATCGTCTCCGTACCGTTCAACATCGCCTGCGGGCGGTGCCGCAACTGCAAGGAACGCAAGACCGGCATCTGCCTGAACGTCAACCCGGCCCGGCCGGGAGCGGCCTACGGCTATGTCGACATGGGCGGCTGGGTCGGCGGTCAGGCCGAGTACGCCATGGTCCCGTACGCGGACTTCAACCTGCTGAGGTTCCCCGACCGGGACGAGGCACGCGAGAAGCTGCTCGATCTGACCATGCTCTCCGACATCTTCCCGACCGGTTTCCACGGCGCGGTCACCGCGGGCGCCGGGGTCGGGTCCACGGTGTATGTCGCCGGAGCGGGGCCGGTCGGTCTCGCGGCGGCGGCGTCGGCGCAGCTCCTGGGCGCCGCGGTGGTCATCGTCGGCGACCTGAACCCCGAACGCCTGGGCCAGGCAAGGAGTTTCGGCTGCGAGACCGTCGACGTCTCGCGCGGCGACATCGGTGAGCAGATCGCGGAGATCGTCGGCGAGCCCGAAGTGGACGCGGCGGTCGACGCGGTCGGCTTCGAGGCACGGGCGCACGGCCCGAACGCCCCGGAGGCGCCGGCGACCGTCCTCAACTCGCTGATGGGCGTCACGCGCGCGGGCGGTGCCCTGGGCATCCCCGGGCTGTACGTCACCGCCGACCCCGGCGGGATCGACGAGGACGCGAAGAGCGGCACCCTGAAGGTGCGGCTCGGCCTCGGGTGGGCCAAGAGCCACCGGTTCACGACCGGTCAGTGCCCGGTGATGACGTACCACCGGAGTCTGATGATGGCGATCCTGCACGGGCGCGTGCATATCGCGAAGGCGGTCAACGCGACCCCGATCGCGCTGGAGGACGCACCGCGCGGCTACGCCGAGTTCGACCAGGGCGCCGGCCGCAAGTACGTGCTCGATCCGCACGGGACGCTGGCGGGCATCAGCCCCGTCTGAGACCCGGGAGGGAAAACGGGAGCCACGCACGCGTGGCCCCCGTTTTCCATGTCGGGCGCCGATGATGTCTCCCACAGCCCGCGAGGGTTTGACCGGGCACCGAGCCCGCCAGGGATGAGGGAAGACCGAACGACAGGAGGCGCGTGGTGCTGGTGGTGTCCGAGGAAGTACGCGAGGCGATCGACGCGCGTCGACCCGTGGTGGCCCTGGAGTCGACGATCATCGCGCACGGGCTGCCGCGCCCGCGCAATCTGCAGGTGGCGCTGGAGCTGGAGGCGGCGGTACGCCAGGAGGGAGCCGTCCCCGCGACGATCGCCGTGCTCGACGGGCGGCCCCATGTCGGCCTGGACAAGGACCAGTTGGAGCGGGTCGCCAACGAGGACGGGATCCGCAAGCTGGGCCACCGAGACCTGCCGCTCGCGGTGGCGGCGGGGGCCAGCGGGGCGACCACGGTGTCCGCGACGGCGCTCCTGGCCGCGCGGGCGGGCGTCCGGGTGTTCGCGACCGGAGGGCTGGGCGGGGTGCACCGGGAGTGGACGGTGACGCAGGACGAGTCCGCCGACCTGGGGCTGCTGGCGTCCACCCGGATCACGGTGGTGTGCGCGGGCGTGAAGTCGATCCTGGACGTGCCGGCGACCTTGCAGCGCCTGGAGACGCTGGGTGTGGCGGTCGCCGGATACGGCACGGACCGCTTCCCCGGCTTCTACCTCTCCGACTCCGGATACCCCGTGGACTGGACGCTGGAGACCCCCGAGCAGGTGGCGGCCGTGATGCGGGCGCAGGACGCGCTCGACGCCCCGGAGTCGACGCTCATCATCGCCAACCCCGTGCCCGAGGACGAGCAGTTGGATCCCGAGCTGCACGCGCGCGTGCTCGCCGACGCGCTGCACGCGTGCGAGGCGGAGGGGGTCACCGGGCAGGCGGTCACCCCGTTCCTGCTCGGCTACCTGGTGGAGCACACCGACGGTGCCTCGCTGAGCGCCAACCTGGCGGCCGTGCGCGGCAACGTACGGCTGGCGGGGCGGATCGCGGCGGCCTGGGCCGAGGAGGCGTGACGACCGGGCCGGCCGGCGCGCTCCTGGTCGTCGGGGACGTGATCACGGACATCGTGGCCCGGCATCGGGACCCGCTCGCCCCGGGCACCGACACGGCCGCCGTGATCCGGACCGTGCCGGGCGGCGCGGGCGCCAACGTGGCGTGCTGGGCGGCCCATTGGGGCTGTGCGGACGTACGGCTGCTCGGCCGCGTGGGCGCGGACGCGGCGGCGTGGCACGAGCGGGAGCTGGTCGCCTCCGGCGTACGGCCCCGTCTCGTCGTCGATCCGGAGGCGGCGACCGGGACGGTGATCTGCCTGGTCGACACGGGGGCGTCGGCCGAGCGGACGTTCCTCACCGACAGTGGCGCGGCGCTACGGCTCGGCCCCGAGGACTGGTCGGACTCGCTGCTCGACGGCGTCGTACGGCTGCATCTGTCGGGCTATCTGCTGTTCTCCGAGCCCAGCCGGGCGTTCGTGGCCGCGGCGGTGGAGGCGGCACGCGCGCGTGGGGTGCCGGTGAGTCTGGATCCGGCGTCGGCGGGGTTCCTGGCGGAGCTGGGTGTGGACCGTTTCCTGGCGCTCGTCGAGGGGGTGGACGTGCTGCTGCCGAGCCGGGACGAGGCGTGTCTGCTCACCGGGTTGCCCGATCCGGCGGACGCGGCGGCCAAGTTGAGCCGTCATGTCCCCCTGGTGGTCACCAAGCAGGGCGCCGAGGGAGCCTTGGTGGCCCACTCCGGCACGGTCCACGCGCGCGTGCCGGCCGAGCCCGCCACGCCCCGGGACACCACGGGCGCGGGCGACGCCTTCACGGGGGCGTTCCTCGCGACGCTGCTGACGGGCGCCGATCCGGAGGAGGCGGCGCGGGAAGGGTGCCGAGCGGGAGCACGAGCGGTGGAACGGGTGGGAGGGCGACCGCCCGGGCGGCAGTGACGGAGCGACCCCGCGTGCCGCACCCACCCGGCGTCAACTCTCGCCCACCGCCTACGCCTTCCGCCCCCACGCCGAGATCATCGGTGCCGTCGCCAGGTCCATCGTGCCGGAGGCGACGTTGGCCAGATGGCGGTCGATGTCCTCGTCCGTGGCGAGGCCCGCGGTGACGAGCTGGTCGCGGATCTGGCGGACCGTGGCGGATTCCAGGGCGGCGCAGGCCGGTGAGGTGACCGGGAAGTACGCGTCGGCCTCCACCCGGCGCAGACCGGCCTCGCGGAGCAGGCGCGGGAGTCTGCGGCCGTAGGAGAGGTCGGCGCCGCGGTCGGCGAGGAGTGCGCGGAAGCCGTTGCGGAGACGGTTCGCCAGTTGCTGCTCGGGGCCGTGCTCGTCGGGGCAGAGCAGGGGTTGCAGGGCGGGGTCGGCGTCCTCGATCAGGAGGCGGCCGCCGGGGCGCAGGGACTTGATCATCGAGCGCAACGCCCGTTCCCGGTCCGGGACATGGACCAGGACGAGCCGCGCGTGCACGAGGTCGAAGCCCTCCCCCGGCGGTTCCTCGGCGCCGACGTCGTGGACGCGCACCTCGATCGGCGGGCGGGCCACCGAGGCGACCTGGGAGGTGTCGATGTCGGTCGCGATGACCTTCCCGGTCGGTCCGACCTTCTTGGCCAGCCAGGACACCACCGAGGTGCCGCCCACGCCGACCTCCCAGACCCGCCAGCCGGGTCCGACGCCGAACCCCTCCATGTGCCGGAACGTCGTGGGGTCGAAGAGCGTGGCGAAGGCGTCGAAGCGCTGCCCCGCCTCGGACTGCCGGTTGTCGAGGAGATACCCGTCGGATCGCGTCATGCGACGATCATCCCAGTTGCCCCGCTTGTCCGGAGGGGTCGACGCTCCGGTTCGGAACGCCCTCGCACGGCTTCGTCCACAGCCGGGAACAAAGCGGAGGATTCCGTTCCCACAGGCTTACCCGCCGCTCACGTCGGCCTGGCAAACTGGCACGCCAAGGCGCAGAAATGCGATGCGAGGGGATCCACGCAAGGAGATCCGGATGTCCATGGCAGGGAATCTTCGGAAGGTCACGGGCCTGGGCAGGGTCGGCGGCCTCCGCAAGGTGGCGCGGCTGGCGCGACGGCGCCCGCGGGTCGACCTGAGCCACCACGCCCGGTCGCCCCTGGGCTCCTCGGTGGTGAAGTGCGTCACGTATCAGGACGGTGTCCGGGTCCCGGTCGGCGGCGATCTGGTGGACGCCGTCGAGCGGGTGCGCAAGAAGGACGACGGGTTCGTCTGGCTCGGTCTGCACGAGCCGACGAACGAGGAGTTCGCGGGCATCGCCGAGCTGTTCAACCTGCACCCGCTGGCGGTCGAGGACGCGATCGAGGCCCATCAGCGCCCCAAGGTGGAGCGCTACGGCGAGACGCTGTTCGCGGTGTTCAAGACGGTCTGCTACGTCGAGCACGAGAAGCTGACGGCGACGAGCGAGGTCGTGGACACCGGCGAGATCATGGTGTTCGTCGGCGCCGAGTTCGTCATCACCGTGCGGCACGGACGCCACGGCTCGCTGGGGCCGCTGCGCGAGGAGTTGGAGTCGAACCCCCGGCAGCTCGCCAAGGGGCCGGCCGCGGTGCTGCACGCGATCGCGGACCACGTGGTCGACGACTACCTGAGCGTCACGGACTCGGTGCAGGCGGACATCGACCAGGTGGAGACGGACGTGTTCGCGGAGAACGGCGCGCGGGCCGACCCGGGCCGTATCTACCAACTCAAGCGAGAACTGCTGGAGTTGAAGCGGGCGGTGGTCCCCCTCAGCGGCCCGCTCGAGGCGTTGTCCACCCGGCCGATGCGGGTGGTCGGACCGGAGATACAGGCTTACTTCCGCGATGTCTCCGACCACCTGCTGCGGGCGAAGGAACAGATCGCGTCCTTCGACGAACTGCTCAACTCGATTCTGCAGGCGCACCTCGCCCAGGTGACGGTCGCGCAGAACGAGGACATGCGGAAGATCACGGCCTGGGCCGCGGTGATCGCCGTACCGACGATGGTGTGCGGTGTGTACGGCATGAACTTCGACAACATGCCGGAGCTGCACTGGCGGTACGGCTATCCCCTGATCCTCGGCGTGATATCCGTGGCCTGTCTGGCGCTGTACCGGGGCTTCCGGCGCAACGGCTGGCTCTGAACCACCCGGCGGCCCAGAGCGCAACCGTCCAGGGGCTCAGCGCATGGCACTTCGGGCGTAGACGTTCTCGACCCAGGTGGCGAGCTGGTCCTCCGTCAGATGCTGGGCGAGGTCGGCCTCGCTGATCATGCCGACGAGGCGTTTGTTCTCGATGACGGGAAGCCGGCGGATCTGGTGTCCCTGCATCTCCTGGAGCACCTCGCCGACATCGGCGCCGGCGTCGATCCAGCGGGGCGTGCCCTGGGCCATCTCGCCCGCGGTGATCTTCGCCGGATCGTGGCCCATGGCCACACAGCCGACGACGATGTCCCGGTCGGTGAGGATGCCGCAGAGCCGTTCGTTCTCGTCGCTGATGGGCAGGGCTCCGACGCCCAGTTCACGCATCAGCTGGGCGGCGCGGTCCAGGGTTTCATGGGCGGGGATCCACTGGGCGCCCCGGTGCATGATGTCTCCGGCGGTGGTCATGAAGTACCTCCCGGTGCCGGACGGCCGGCGCGGCACAGAACGTTCCGCTAGTCCCGGCGCCCTACATTCTCGCCGCGCGGCGGGACGAACGCACCCGGGCGGTCGGGACTTCCGGTGCGCCGACGGGAGATCCGGGACTGCCCTCGGGCGGCGCTCAGACCTGGAAGCCGACGATCTTCCGCGGCACGACGCGGACGATCACCCGCACCTGGTCGTCCCGTTCACCGGGCGGGTCGATGCCGAGGTACTTGTGCGAGAGCTCGCGCGGGAGCCGTTTGTCCGGGTCGGGGAGGATCTCGGCGGTGCCGCGGATCTCGACCGAGGCGTAGGGGTTGGCGAGGTCGAACACCGAGAGGCTGACGCGGGGATCGTGGCGGAGGTTGCGCACCTTCTGACGGTCCTGGAGGGAGGAGAAGAGAACGGTGTCGTCCTCGCGCTTGATCCAGACCACCGAGGTCTGCGGGGCGCCGTCGGGGCGGAGCGTGGCGACACTGGCGAAGTTCTTGCCGTCGAGAAGAGCACGGACGGAGTCGTCGAAGATCGGCATGGCGACACCCTAACTAAATGCACACGCATATAAAAGCCTTTGCGCGACGCCAGGTCGCTCAACCCTTGGGCAGCCCGCCCCACGCCGGGTGCCGTGGATCGTCGGCGCGCACCAGGACGTCCGCCGTGCCGGCCGGGTCGGTCTCGTCCTCGTAGCGTTCGAAGACGGGCAGGGTCCAGTGCTCGGTCTCGGGGGTGCGGCGGCGCAGGGCGCCCGGCGAGAGGAGGACGTGGAGGGTCAGGTCGAAGGGGAACCAGTGCCGCAGGAGGAGGGGGCCGTGCAGCAACAGGAGGGCGCCGGGCGGGAGTTGGACGTAGGGGGTGCGGGTGGCGCGGTCGGTGGCCGGGTCCCACAGGTCGGGCAGGACGCGGCCGTCGCCGTCCGGTTCGAGGGGGCCGAAGACCTCGCGCCACAGGGCCCGGGTGTCGAACCAGCCGTCGTAGTAGGCGTCGGCGTCCTGGTGCCCGTACTCCAGGCGCAGCGAGGCGGGGCGCAGGAAGCCCTCCGTGCCGACGACGAGCGAGGGACGGCCGCGGACGCGCAGCGCCTCCGCGACGCGTTCGGCGAGGTCGCCCGGGCGGGCCGCCGGGGCGCCGTCGAAGGCGATGCGCGGCCAGGGGCTGCCGTCGGCCGGCTTCAGGTCGAGCAGACGCTCGGCGAGGAGGTCGCCGAGCCGGTCCCAGGTGATCGCTTCCAGTCGCACAGGGCCCATGATGCGTCAGGCCTCGGTCAGCAGGTGTCGCGCGGGCGGCCCGCGAGAGGCGCGGGTGCGGCGGACGTACAAGGTCAGGACAGCGCGAGGACAGGAGAGAGGTGGTCGGTGGCAGGGAATGTCTCTCGTATGGCATCGCTCTCGACTCCCCCGATCCGCAACGGACTTGTGCCCGTCGGCGGACTCGTGGTCGTCCAGCCGCTCAGGAAACGGCACTGTGCGGGCTGTCGGCGTGGGCCGTTGGCGCTGCTGGTCGTCGAGGGCGGGGTGCCGCGGTGTCTCGACTGTGTGGACCTCGGACATCTGGTGTTCCTGCCGCGCGGCGACACGGCGCTGACGCGCAGGGCGCGGGAGGAGAGCGCACTGTCGGCGGTGGTGGTGCGGTTCAACCGGCGTCGGGGCCGGTACGAGCGGCAGGGCGTTCTCGTCGAGGAGGCGGGGCTCGCCCGGGCGGAGGAGCGGTGCCTCGCGGACGCGGAGGCGCGACGGCGGCGCCGGGTGCGGGACGCGGGGCGGCGGGCCGTGGAGGACGTCCGGTTCGCGAAGGCGTTCACGGCGGAGATACGACGGCTGTTCCCCGGTTGCCCCGAGGAGCGGGCCCGGACGATCGCCGCGCACGCCTCGCTGCGGGGCAGCGGACGGGTGGGGCGGAGCGCGGCGGGACAGGCGTTGTCCGAGGGCGCGGTGGTCTCGGCGGTGGTGGCGTCCGTACGGCATGTGGACACGCCGTACGACCAGTTGCTGATGAGCGGGGTACCGAGGCACGAGGCACGACGGCGGATCGCGGTGGGGGTGGAACGGGTGCTGCGGGACTGGCGGGACGTCCCGTCATGACGTCCGTCGGCGTCGGTGAGCGGTGTCGTGGACGCTCGCGCATGGTCCGGCGATTCTCGGCCATGGTCGCGCGGGCGGGGATGGGTTCGACTTGTCGTGATGGTTGGTGGTGGGCAGGATCTCGGCTCTACGGGCGGGAGTTGGTATCGGCATGATCGGTGAACCGTATTTCGCGCTGACGGTTCTGGGGGTGCTCACGACCGGGGTGATGGCCGGAGTGTTCTGTGCCTTCTCCGTGCTGGTCATGCGGGGGCTGGCCGAACTGCCGCCCGCGCAGGGGGTCGCCGCGATGAACGCGATCAACAGGGCGGCGATGACTCCCGCGTTCATGCTGCTGTTCGCCGGTTCGGCGCTGGTGTGCGCGGTGATCGCGGTGGTGACGTTCGTGCTGTGGCCGGACCAGGGGACCGCGGAGCTGCTGCTGGGCAGCGCGCTGTATCTGTTCGGGGCCTTCGGGCTGACCCTCGTCGCGAACGTGCCCCGCAACGACGCCCTGCTGAAGCTGGACCCGGGGACCCCGGAGGCCGCCGCGTACTGGCCGTCGTACATACGCGAGTGGACGATGTGGAATCACGTCCGCGCGACGGCCTCGGCCGCCGCCGCGCTGGTCTACATGCTGGCCCTCACCTGAGCGAACCCCCAAGATCAACTGGGCGCGGGCTGAGGAGCACCGGGAAAAGGCGACGGGAGCACGCGGAAGACCCCGTGAGAAAGCGGTCTCGCCCACTCTGCGCGCTCGGCCGGGGGGCCTTATCGTGGCTGAAAGAGTGCCGCTCGATGACGCACGGCCTGTCGCATGCGGACGCGAGGAAGACCGCCATGGCCGATCCCAAGGGTTTTATGACCACTCCGCGCGAGGAGTGGCCCCGCAGGCCCGTCGACGAGCGGGTACGGGACTGGGACGAGGTGTACGTCCCGGGCGCGCTGCTGCCGATCGTGAGCAGACAGGCCGACCGGTGCATGGACTGCGGTGTCCCGTTCTGCCACGACGCCTGTCCGCTCGGCAACCTGATCCCCGAGTGGAACGATCTGGTCAGCCGGGAGGACTGGCGGGCGGCGGCCGACCGGCTGCACGCCACCAACAACTTCCCCGAATTCACCGGGCGGTTGTGTCCGGCACCGTGCGAGGCGGGCTGCGTGCTCGCCATCAACCAGCCCGCGGTCACCATCAAGAACGTCGAGGTGGCCATCGCCGACCGCGCGTGGACCGACGGTTTCACGCCACCCCGGCCGCCGGACCGGCTGTCCGGGCGGACCGTCGCGGTGGTCGGCTCCGGGCCCACCGGCCTCGCCGCGGCACAGCAGTTGACGCGCGCCGGACACACGGTCGCCGTGTACGAGCGGGACGACCGGCTCGGCGGGCTGATGCGCTACGGCATCCCCGAGTTCAAGATGGAGAAGCGGCATCTGGAACGACGGCTGGAGCAGATGCGCGCCGAGGGCACCAAGTTCCGTACGTCGACCATGGTCGGGCGGGATGTCGGAGCGGCCGAACTGCGGGCGCGCTACGACGCGGTGGTGATCGCCACGGGAGCGACGGCATGGCGTGAACTCACCGTGCCAGGGCGGGAGTTGACCGGCATCCACCAGGCGATGGAGTATCTGCCGCTGGCCAACCGGGTGTGCGAGGGGGACCTGGCCGAGTCCCCGATGTCCGCCGCCGGGAAGCATGTCGTCATCGTCGGCGGCGGTGACACGGGGGCCGACTGTCTCGGCACCGCGGTGCGTGAAGGGGCCGCGTCCGTCACGCAGTTGGACATCTACGCCCAGCCGGACGCCGAGCGCGACGAGGACGCGGAGCCCTGGCCGACGTATCCGAAGATCTACCGGCTGTCGGCCGCGCACGAGGAGGCACGAGACCTGGAGACGGCACCCGCGGCGGACGCGGACGCCCGGCTGTTCGCGGCGTCCACGCTCCGCTTCGAGGGGGACGCCGAGGGGCGGGTGCGGTCGCTGCACCTGGTCGAAGTGGACGCGGAGCGGCGCCCGTTGGACGGTTCCGGGCGCAGCCTGCCCGCCGATCTCGTGCTGCTCGCCCTCGGGTTCTCCGGGCCCGACCGGGCGGACGGGCTCATCGATCAGCTGCGGCTGGCGATGGCACCGCGCGGCACGATCACCCGCGACGCGGACTTCGCGACGAGCGCGCGGGGCGTGTTCGTCGCGGGGGACGCCGCCCGGGGCCAGTCGCTGATCGTGTGGGCGATCGCGGAGGGGCGGGCCGTGGCGGCGGCCGTCGACCGCTATCTGACGGGGAGTTCGCAGCTGCCGGCGCCGATCGGGCCGTACGACCGGCCGATGGCGGTGTGACGGACCGCGTCAGCGTCGCTGGTCCGTGCCCGCCACCTTGGCGGTCGCCAGGGCCACCCGGTTCCAGGTGTTGATCGTGAGGATCAGGGACAGGACATGGGCCAGTTCCTGCTCGTCGAAGTGGACTGCGGCCTGCGCGTAGACGTCGTCCGGGACACCGCCGTCGGCCACCAGGGTCACCGATTCCGTGAGGGCGAGGGCCGCCTGCTCGCGCTCGGTGAAGAAGTGCCGGGCCTCGCGCCAGACGGCGACCATGTGCAGCCGGTCCTCGCTCTCGCCGGCCTTGCGGGCGTCGTTCGTGTGCATGTGGAGGCAGTACGCGCAGTGGTTGAGGTGCGAGGCGCGGATCTGGATCAGCTCGACGAGGGCCGGGTCGAGGCCCTCGCGGGCGGCGGCGTCGAAGCCGATGAGGGCGCGGAAGACCTTGGGGGCGGTGCGGGCGAGGTCGAGGCGGGGCGTCGTGGTGGTGACCTGGGCGTTTGTGTTCGTGTTCGTCGTCATGTGACAAATCTACGAGTCGGAAAGACCCCCTGTAGGGTGCATTTCCATGGCAGAATCGTGGGTCAATTCGGCGGAGCGGATCGGGGCCGATCTGCATCTTGAGCTGTCGGGCGGTGGTGGCCGGCGGGCCGCTCTCATCGACGCGCTGCGGGAGGCCGTACGTGGCGGGCGGCTCGCCCCGGGCACCCGGCTGCCGCCGTACCGCTCGCTCGCCGCCGACCTCGGGGTCGCCCGCAACACGGTCGCGGACGCGTACGCGGAACTCGTCGCGGAGGGCTGGCTGACCGCGCGCCAGGGCTCGGGCACCCGGGTCGCCGACCGAACCCGGCCCCTACGGGAGCAGCCGACGCGACACGCCGGGAACGGCCCGGTTACGGCCCCTCCACGCGCGCGTGCGCCCCGGCACGACCTGCGGCAGGGCACGCCCGACGCGTCGGCGTTCCCGCGCACGGCCTGGCTCGCGTCGTACCGGCGGGCGCTCCAGCAGGCGCCCGACGAGGTGTTCGGGCCCGGCGACCCGGCCGGCCGGATCGAGCTGCGGGAGGCGCTCACCGAATACCTGGCACGCGCGCGTGGCGTACGCACCGCACCCGACCGGATCGTGATCTGCTCCGGCTTCGCACACGGACTGCGGCTGCTGTTCGGCCAGGGCGGCGGAGGGTTGCTGCGCGGACCGCTGGCCGTGGAGGCGTACGGACTCGGCTTCCACCGGGAGCTGCTGCGCGCGGCCGGTGTACGGACCGTGCCGCTGCCGGTCGACGAACACGGCGCGCGCGTCGGGGAGTTGGCGAAGGAGCGGGCCGTACTGCTCACGCCCGCGCACCAGTTCCCCACCGGCGGTCCGCTGGGCGCCGAGCGCAGGGCCGCCGTGATCGACTGGGCACGCGCGCGTGGCGGTGTGGTCCTGGAGGACGACTACGACGGCGAGTTCCGCTACGACCGCAAGCCCGTCGGCGCCGTCCAGGGCCTCGACCCGGAGCGGGTGATCCTCCTCGGCTCGGTCAGCAAGAGCCTCTCCCCCGCACTGCGCCTGGGCTGGCTGGTCCTGCCGGAGCGGTACGTCGAGGGCGTGCTCGCGGCCAAGGGCGAACGCGAGGCCTGGGCGAGCGTCCCCGACCAGCTGAGCCTCGCCGACTTCATCACCTCGGGGTCCTACGACCGTCATGTGCGGCGGATGCGGCAGCGGTACCGCAGCCGCCGTGACCGCCTGGTCGCGGCGCTCGCCGCGCGGGCCCCGCACATCGAGGTCACCGGGGTCGCCGCGGGCCTGCACGCGGTGCTGCGGCTGCCGCCCGGCACGGAGCGCTCAGCGCTGAAGGCCGCCGCGTGGCAGGGCGTGGCGCTGGACGGGCTGGCCGCGTTCCGGCATCCGGGCGCGGCAACCACGGCTCCGGGGGCGGGAGTTCAGGACGGTCTCGTCGTAGGGTACGCGACACCCTCGGAGGCCGCGTTCGGTGCCGCGCTGGAGGCGCTGTGCGAGGTGCTCCCGCCCGGCGAAGCCGCCCATGGCCTGTGACGCGCCCCTCGCCTGCGGCTAGCCGCGCACATGCAGGCCGAACCCCTTGCGGCCGGGCACCTCCAGGCCCTCCTTCAACCGCAGCGACGGGATCTCGTAGTCACCGAAGTTCTGGCGCCGGAACGGAATCGGCTCGGTCGTCTCCAGCGTCAGCAGCCGCTCCTGCCAGGCCTTCGCGGCGTCCTCGAAGTCGCTGCCGGTGATCTTGTCGGTGCCGTAGAGCACGAAGGGCGGCAGCACCTCCACACCCGGGTAGTACAGGATCCCGTGGTGGATGGGGAACAGCAGGTCCTCGATCGGGCCGTTGATCCCGCGATCGGAGTAGTGGGACTCCGGGCCCCCGACGGTCACGGACAGGATCGCCCGGCGCCCCCGCAGTGTCCCCTCACCGAAACGCTCGCCGTACCGCGTCTCGTCGTGCACGCCGACTCCGTAGGCGAAGTGGAAGGAGAACACCCGGTCCACCCAGCCCTTCAGGATCGCCGGCATGGTGTACCACCACAGGGGGAACTGGAAGACGACGGTGTCGGCCCACAGGAGTTTCTGCTGCTCGGCCGCCACGTCGGGGGTGAGCGCACCGGCGTCGTACGCCCCGGCCGAACTCGCCACCACCCGCAGCGGGTTCGTGGCGTGCTCGCCGAAGTCCGCCGCGTCCACCACGGCCTTCCAGTTCATCGCGTACAGGTCGCTCACCCGCACCTCGTGCCCGGCGGCTTCGAGCGTGGACACGGCGAGGTCCTTCAGTGCGCCGTTCAGCGAACGCGGCTCGGGGTGGGCGTGGACGATGAGCGTCTTCATGGCTGTTCCCTTCGACAAGGCCTTCGGCAAGGTGTGTCGCCACAGATGCTCGGCCGCCGGGGTCGCGTGGCGACAGGGGCGCCTCTTCCGTCGGACGGGACTTCCTGGTATCAGCAGGGCCACCTTCAAGTGCCATGGCCGAGGCGATACTTGGGGGCATGGACGTCGGGGGCATGGATGATCTTGCGGGCTTTCTGCGGACCCGGCGTGCCCGGGTCGACCCGGCGTCCGTCGGTGTCCCCACCGACAGCCGTCGCCGGGTCGAGGGGCTGCGCCGTGAAGAGGTCGCGCACCTGTCCGGGGTCAGCGTGGACTACTACGTACGCCTGGAGCAGGGCCGCGCGACCCAGCCCTCCGGGCAGATCCTCGACGCGCTCGCCCGCGTGCTCGGCCTCGACAAGACCGAACGCGGACATCTCCACCGGCTCGCCCGGCAGCGCCGACGGCGCGCGAGGACGCCGGGCGGACGGGTCCGGCCGGAGCTGCTGCGGGTCCTCGACCTGGTCGCCGGCGCACCCGCGCTGATCATGGACCACCGCCTGGACGTGCTCGCCGGGAACCGTCTCGCCGGGCTTCTCTTCGACCGGCCGCTGCCGGGCCTGAACACGGCACGGCACATCTTCCTGGAGGAGGCCGAGCGCGGCCTCTACGCGGAGTGGGAGCAGTGCACCCTCGACGTGGTCGGGCATCTGCGTCTGGCCGCCGGCAAATATCCCGAGGACCCCCGACTGGCTTCACTCATCGGTGAGTTGGCGATGGGCAGCGAGCGTTTCCGCCGCCTCTGGGCCCGTGCGGACGTGCGCGCCCGCACCCATGGGCGCAAGGTGTACCGGCACCCGCTGGTGGGACTGCTGGAACTGCACCAGGAGAACTTCGCGCTGCCGGACGAGTCGGGCATGGAACTGCTGGTGCTGTCCGCGGCTCCCGGCAGCCCCGCCGAGGACGGGCTGCGCCTGCTCGGGAGCCTGGGCGCGGACAGCGATGGGGCGCATCCCATCCCATCGGAATCAAGGGATTCGGTCAGAACCAATGGTGACTGATAGCAAAATGAGCGGGTTCGTTAAGGAAAAAGCAGGTTCGTTAAGGAAAAAGCATTCAGCACAGCTGGGTCACAGACCGGGTCATGAGAGCAGGAAATCCGCCTCGCCGGCTTTCGCCCCCTCGATGAAGGCCGTCATCTCGTCGGTGGTGTAGATCAGGGCCGGCCCGTCCGGGTCGGTGGACTGGCGGACGGCGATCCGGCCGTCGGCGAGCTTCATCGCCTCCAGGCAGTTGCCGCCGTTGCCGCCGCTCCACGGCTTGTGCCAGCCTTCGCTTCCCAAGTCCCGCGCGGGCATACCGTTGTAGACGCTCATACGCGGCTTGATGCGATCCATTCACAGCTCCTTGCGGAGATCCTTGAGGATCTCCTTCGTGCGATGTGCCGTAGCGGCCTGCGCCGCCATGCGGTCCATGACCTCGAGGTGGGTCGCCACCTCTTCGCGCGCGTCCAGATAGACGGCGCCGGTCAGGTACTCGCTGTAGACCATGTCCGGCAGTTCCGGCATGGCAAATCGGAACAGCACGAAGGGCCCGTACGTGCCCGGGTGCGGCCCCGAGGAGAACGGGGCGACCTGCAGGGTCACGTTGGGCAGCTTCGTGGCGTCGAGCAGTTTGTCGATCTGGGCACGCATCACCTCCGGGCCGCCGACCGGGCGGCGCAGGGCGGTCTCGTCCATGACGGCCCAGAAGCGGGGCGCGTCGGGACGCGTCAGCAGATCCTGGCGCTGCATGCGCAGCGCGACATGGCGCTCGATCTCGTCGGGCTCGGTCTGGCCGATGGCACCCGACAGCAGCACACCGCGCGCGTACTCCTCGGTCTGCAGCAGTCCGGGCACGAAGTGCGGCTCGTACGACCGGATGAGCGCGGCGGCGCCCTCCAGGCTGACGTACATCGAGAACCAGCCGGGCAGGATGTCGTGGAAACGCTGCCACCAGCCGGGTTTGTTGGCCTCCTCGGCCAGCCGGACGAAGGCCTCGGCCTCCTCGCCGGAGACGCCGTAGGACTTCAGGAGGAGCTGGAGGTACGGGATCTTGAGGGAGACCTCGGCCATCTCCATACGGCGGACCGTGGCGGGCGCGACGCGCAGGACCTTGGCGGCCTCCTCGCGCTTGAGCCCGGCACGTTCCCGCAGGTCCAGCAGGCGCCGGCCGAGGACGACCTGGCCGACCGTCGGTGCGGACCGCGGCTCGCTCACGCTCCACCTCCCCCTATGAGTCCCGTTGAGTCCCGTACGGCGAATGAGCCCGGCGGTCGAATCCCGACAGCCCTGCGGCGCCATTCGAAGACTCATTCGAAGATCGGGACAGACCTCCGGAGATTCCAACTGGCGCCGCGCGACGTTCTGTTGCGAGCAGTGTGCCACGACCGTGCAGAGCGTCATACGGCACTCTGCATTTTTCATTGTGACACTTGCCAAGTGTTCACGGCGGGGCGATAGTGGCAAGCGTGATTCCGTCCGCGCCCTTAGGAACAGACGCCACCGCAGGCCGCCTCGGCCTCGGTGCCGCCACGGGAGCCGCCCCAGGTGGCGCCGCTGCCGAGCGCCGGTTCCGGTTCGAGCTGGCCGCCCATCCGGGTTCCCCTGCCCAGGCGAGACGCCTGACGCGGGCCCGGCTGTCCGGCTGGTCCGTGTGCGAGGACACCTGCGACACGGCGGTTCTGGTCGTCTCCGAGCTGGTCACCAACGCCATCGTGCACACCGCGAGCAGCCACATAGTCTGCGAGCTGCACGACGGCGACGACCTGGTGCGGATAGCCGTCCGTGACGAGGGCTGCGCTCCTGGCGAGTCGTATCCGTCCCCGCAGCGGCCCGATGAGGAGCACGGGAGGGGATTGCTTCTCATCGACGGGCTGTGCCGGGCCTGGGGCGCTCAGGAACACGGCCCCGGCCTGCTCGTCTGGGCCGACCTGCCCCGGCAGGCGGACCCGACCCACGGCCACCACCCGGCCCCCGGCCACGACAGCTCCGTACCGCGCAACGACCTGGGGTGGGGCGCACGACCCAAACCGGTGCCGTCGGGCGGTTCGGGCGACGAGGACGAGGCGACGGCACACTTCGGGGCCTTCGAGAATCTGGGCGTATATCCGGCACGGGGGCATGGGGATGCCTCCCGCGGGCATGGGGGTGCCGGCGAGTTCGGAGGCCTGGATCTCGGCGGCTTCGGGGGCCGGGAGCACGGAAACGGGGTGGGTCCCGGCAGCGGGACCGGCTCCGTGCACCGGAGCCGGGAGGCCGCCGGACACTTCGGGGAGCCGGGCCGGGAGGAAACAGGATCCTCCAGAGGCCGGGGCCACCTGGACGCCGGCGACCTCCCGGACTCCGCGGACACGGTGGACACCGGGGATTCCGGTGGGCTCGTGAATCCGGGCGCGCTGGGCGGTTCCAGCGGATTCGGGGACTTCGGGTCGGGGGTCGAATGGGTCTGAGCGGCGCTTCGGGTCCCGGCCAGGTACTCAGTCTCGACACACTGGTCCGTCTGGGGCGCGCGCTGCACGGACCGGGCACGCCCCGGCGACTGCCCGTCCCCGAGGGCATGACGGCTCCGCTCGGCTGCGACGCGGTGGCGGTGCCCGCGCGTTTCGGACCGCTGGTCCTGCCCCGCCTGCCGCGCGTCGGCTGTGTCTACGCCGACGAGACGCACTGGTGGTGGATCGTGCCGTCCGACTCCGACTACGCGCTGGACTGGCCGGCGCCGGCGCGGTACACCGCCGGGGCGCTGGTGCCGGACGCGCCGCGCGCGCCCGGGCTCATTCATCGGCCTGACGGGAAGCTGCCGTATACGCCGCCGATACCGTTGTATCTGGCTGTCTGCCGGGTCACGGGGGCTACGCCTTCCTGGTCTCGGCCGATTAGCGCGTAGCGGATTGTTTTTATCTGCGGGCCGGTGGGGGCTGGTCGCGCCCACGCGGCGGAGCCGCATGTCGATACAGCCCCGCGCCCCTTTGGGGCGCGCTCTTCCCGGCGTACGCCCGCGCGTCCGCACCCCCTTTCCCTCGCGCTCTCCCCCGCACCGCCCCACCCCCGCGATAGTGGCCGTTCGTCCGCTATCGGGGGAGGTCGACGGTGGGAAGCAAGGGTGACTCGGGGCAGGCGGGGCCGTCCGCGTCGGAGCAGCTGCTGTTCGGTGGGCCCTTGCGGTACGACATGGGGTGGAACCAGCACACGGATGCGTTCCTGGAGCTGAGTTTCCGGGCCATGGTGACGCGGTTGCCGGCGATGCTGGGGTCGAGTTTCCGGCTGGCCCGGCAGGCCGATCGTCGGGCCGCGCGGATCGTGCTGGCCGCCGAGGCGGGCCGGGGTGTCACCCAGGCGGTGAGTCTGCTCGCGGTCAACAGCGTGCTGGGGCGGTTGATCACCGGCGGCGCGATCGCGGACCGGCTGCACGGCGCCGTGCCCGCGCTGGTCACGATGGCCGCCGTGCTGCTGGTGGGCGCGCTGCTGCGGGCCGCGTCGACGTATGCGACGGGGCGGCTGGAGCCGAAGGTGGAGCGGGTCGCCACCGAGCTGTATCTGGAGCGGGCGGCGGCCGTGGAGCTGGCCGCGATCGAGGACCACGCCTTCCACAAGCTGCTGGACACCGCGCAGTACGGCGCCTCGTCGGCCCGCCGCATGATCTCGCTGGCGACGCGGGTGATGAACGCGGTGATCTCGCTGATCGCGGCGGCCGGTGTGCTGACCGTGCTGCACCCGGCGCTGCTCCCGCTGCTGGTGACGATGACCCTGCCGAGCGCGTGGGGCGCCCTGACGAACGCGCGCCGCCGCTACGAGTCGTTCCACATCTGGGTGCAGCACGCCCGCGCCGGCCATCTCATCAGCGGCCTGCTCACCGAACCGGAGGCGGCGCCGGAGATCCGCGTCCACGGCGTCGGCCCGTTCCTGCTGCGCCACTTCCACGCGATGTCGGAGAGCGCGGAGGCGGAGCAGGCCCGGCTGGCCCGGCTCGCGGCCCGTACCGGGCTGATCGCGGCGACCTGGACGGGTCTCGCGACGGCGGCGACGTACGCGACGCTGGGCGGGCTGCTGCTGTCAGGTGCGATGGCGCTGTCGGTGGCCGGTACGGCGGTCATCGCGATCCGCACCGGTTCCGGGAGCCTCGACACGCTGGTGCTCGCGGTGAACCAGCTGCACGAGGAGGCCCTGTTCGTGGGCGATCTGGAGAAGCTGTACAAGGAGGCGGCCGAGCGGGCGATCCCGGTCGGCGGGGCGGCGCTGCCCGAGGAGCCGCGGGAGATCCGCTTCGAGAACGTCACGTTCAGTTATCCGGGTGAGTCCACCCACCCCGCCCTCGACGATGTCACGCTCAGGCTGCCGCTCGGCCGGATCATCGCGCTGGTCGGCGAGAACGGCTCCGGCAAGACGACCCTGGTCAAGCTGCTGGCCGGGCTGTACCGGCCGGACCGGGGCCGGATCCTGTGGGACGGCGTCGACGCGGCGACTGCCGACCGGCACCAACTGGCCGACCGGATCGCGATGGTGGCGCAGAACTTCAAGCGCTGGCCGTTCACGGCCCGCGTCAACGTGGCCGTCGGGCGCTCGTCCGCGCCGCTCACCGAGGAACGGCTGGCGGGCGCGCTCGCCGAGGCCGGCGCCGAGGACGTGGTCGCGGATCTGCCGCGCGGCCTGGACACGCTGCTGGCCCGGAACTTCAGCGGCGGGCACGAGCTGTCGGGCGGCCAGTGGCAGCGGCTCGGTATCGCCCGGGCCGCCTACCGCAAGGGCCGCATCCTGATCGTGGACGAGCCGACCGCGGCCCTCGACGCCCGCGCCGAGCTGGAGGTCTTCGAGAAGATCCGCGCGCTGGCCGGCACGGGCCAGACGGTGGTCCTGATCACCCACCGGCTGGCGTCCGTACGTCACGCGGACCTGGTGCACGTCCTGGACCAGGGGCGGCTGGTGGAGTCCGGGACGCCCGACGAACTCCTGCTCAGCGGCGGTGTCTACGCGGAGCTGTACGCGCTCCAGGCGGACCAGTTCACGGCGAAGGTGCCCGCCCCGAAGGCGGGCTGACGGGTCAGGCGGCCACGTCCACGGTGTCGGCGCTGCGCACGATCACCAGGAACATGTCGGTCGCGATGTCCATGACGACCTCGGCGGCCAGCCCTTCAAGACGGCGTGCCTGCGCGAACTCCTCCGCCGGCCAGGAACCACGCGGCCCGCCGGCGGGAAAACGCTGAAGCACCGTTCGCCCGTTCACCCTGTACCTCCCTGTCGTGCTGAACTCGGAGAGCTTCGTGAAGCCTCGTAGAGTTAAACGCCGACAGTACGGTGAACGGCTCGCGAAGTGACGGTACTGAGACATAGTCGACACCTGGCCACACATCTTGAACACAGGTTTACGTATCAGTCCTCGTACTCGTCGTGGTAGAGAACGCGTGCGCTGCCGGCGGGCGCCCCCAGCACCGACGCACGCCCCTTCGGCTCCTCCCACTCCTCCTGCCGCCCCAGCGCGGTCAGGTCGAGGAAGGAGGTGGTCGAGCCGAGCCCGTCGAGCCCGCGCTCGTAGGTGGAGTAGGTGTGGAACACCCGGTCGCGGTCCCGCAGGAAGCAGCTGACACCCGGCCGCTCGACGGGCTCCCCGTCCCCGACGAGCGTCACGTCGAAGTCCCAGTTGAACTCCCCGCCGAAGGACGAGTACCAGGGCACCGTCCACCCCATCCGCGCCTTGAACGGCAGGATCTTGGTGTACGGCGCCCTCGACACGGCGGCGAACGTCGTACCCCGCGCCTGCAGATGGGCGAGATGCCCGATCTGGTCGAGGAACGCCGAACAGCTGCGGCAGCCCGCGTCCCATTCGGGCGCGAACATGAAGTGGTAGACGACGAGTTGGCCGCGCCCGTCGAAGAGGTCGAGCAGGGTGGCCTTCCCGTCGCCGCCCTCGAAGAGGTACTCCTTGTCGATCTCCACCATGGGCAGCCCGCGCCGCTCGGTGTTGAGCGCGTCCCGCGCGCGCGTGGCCGCCTTCTCCTTGACCAGCAGTTGCTCGCGCGCCGCGCGCCACTGCGCACGCGAGACGATCTCCGGAAGCGACATGGGCCCTCCTGTGACAACGGTCCGTTGAGGGGTGGACCGGGGCACGGACCGGAACTCATCGCTGCCGCGAAAAAGAATTTCAGGCCGAGTGCTTCCCGTACGACACCGGGAGCGTGAGCAGTCCCCGCGCGCGCAGCGAGGGCCGCCACCGCACCTCGCCCTCCCCCAACTCCAGCCGGGGGAAGCGTTCCAGCAGTGCGGCGAGCGCGATCTCGGTCTCGGCGCGGGCCAGCGGGGCGCCCAGGCAGTAGTGGATGCCGTGGCCGAGCGCGAGATGCCCGGTGGTGTCGCGGGCGAGGTCGAGCCGGTCGGGGTCGGGGAAGCGGTCCGGGTCACGGTTCGCGGCGGACGGGGACACCCAGACCGTCTCGCCGGCGGGGATGGTGACCCCGCCGATGGTGACGTCCTCGACGGGGAAGCGCCGGATGGCGAGCAGCGCGGGCCCTTCGTAGCGCAGGAACTCCTCTACGGCGGCCGGGAGTTGGCCGGGGTCCTTGCGCAACGCGGCCAGCTGCTCCGGGTGTTGCAGCAGGGCGAGCACCGCGTTCCCGATGAGCTGGACGGTGTTCTCGTACCCGGCGAAGAGGATGAGGAAGGCCAGCGACATCAGCTCGTCCTCGCTGAGCCGGTCGCCCTCGTCGCGTACGGCGATCAGGTCGGAGAGCAGGTCGTCGCCGGGCTCCTCCCGTTTGTCGGCGAGGAGTTGGGTGAAGAAGCCGAGCATCGCGACGACCGCGTGCTTGCCCGCCTCGGGCGGTGTCCCGGGGGCGGGCGCGACCAGGGTGTCGGTCCACACCCGGAAGTCCCGCCGGTGCCGGTCGGGCACGCCGAGCAGGTCGCAGATGACGGTGATGGGGAGGGGCGCGGCGTAGGAGGCGATGAGGTCGGTTTCGCCGTTCTCGCCCAGTGCGTCGAGGAGTTGGTCGGCGGTGCGTCGAACGGGTGCGTGGAGCTGCTCGGTTCGGCGTGGGGTGAAGGCGCGGCCGACCAGGCGGCGGATACGGGTGTGGTCCGGCGGGTCCATGTTGAGGAGGTTCGCGTCGAGCGCGGGCGGCAGCGCGAACCCCTTGTAAGTCCCGGCCGTGGCATGCGACTTGTCCAGCGAGAGCCGCGGGTCGGCCAGCGCCGCCCGGACGTCCTCGTACCGGGTGACGAGCCAGGCGGGGGTGCCGTCGGGGCCGGCGATGCGGTGCACGGGGGCGCTGTCGCGCAGGCGCCGGTACACGTCGTACGGGTGGTCGAGAAGGCCGTCCGCGAGATCCATGAACCTAGCGTAGAGGCGCGGCTCAGGTGTCGTATTCCTGGATGCGCCGACCGTGACTCCGGTCGACGAGTGCGGGCAGCCGTTCCCCCAACTCCCGTACGACGGCGGGCACATCGAGGGTCAGCAGCTCGCGGTCGCGCATCAGGACGCGGCCGTCGACGATCGTGGTGCGGACGTCTGCGGAGCGGGCGCTGTGCACGAGGGTGGCGGCGAGGTCGTGGACGGGCTGGGTGTGCGGCCCGGTGAGATCGACCAGGATGATGTCGGCCCAACGGCCCGGCGCGATGGACCCGATCGAGTCACCCAGTCCGACCGCCCGGGCACTCTGGAGGGTGGCGTGGTGCAGCGCCTGACGGAACGTCAGCCAGCGCGGATCGCCCTCGGTGGACTTCTGGACGAGGGACGTGAGGGCCATCGACTCCCACACGTCGAGGGAGTTGTTGGAGGCGGCGCCGTCCGTGGCGAGTCCGACCGGGATGCCGATGGCGCGCAGGGCGCGGATCGGAGTGGTGCTGGGCCAGCCGAACTTGAGGTAGCCGCGGGGCGCGGTGGCGACCGCGACACGGCCGCTCGCACGCTCCAGGACGGGCAGGTCGCGGTCGATGATGCCGGTCCCGTGGGCGATGAGCAGGTCGGTGGCCAACAGGCCGACGCGGTCGAGGACTTCGATCGGTGTGACGCCGTGGCGGGCGAGGCTGGTGTCGGTCTGGTCGCGGTTCTCGGCGGCGTGGAGATGGACGGGGAGGCCGTGTTCCAGGGCGAGTTGAGCGGTGGCGGCGAGGTCGGCGTCGGTCACGGTGTACGGGGCGTGCGGGGCGAGGGCGGTGGTGATGCGGCCGTCGGCCGCGCCCCGGTGCCGTAGCGCGAACTCCGCCGATTTCTCCCGGCCTTGAGGTCCCTGGGAGGAGAAGTAGGCCTCGCCGAGGTGGGCGCGGATTCCGCACTCGGTGACCACGGCGGCGACCGTGTCCATCGAGAAGTAGTGGTCGGCGAAGCAGGTGACCCCGGCGCGGATCATCTCGGCGCACGCGAGCCGCGCCCCC
This sequence comes from Streptomyces sp. MBT53, assembly GCF_016654115.1. Lineage (GTDB taxonomy): Bacteria > Actinomycetota > Actinomycetes > Streptomycetales > Streptomycetaceae > Streptomyces. The sequence continues at coordinate 13,277 of NZ_JAEQAZ010000078.1, read as the reverse complement.
AACTCGACATCCTTTTCAGTGAGGTTGGACTCGACGGGCCAGACGACGTCGTTGAACCACTCCTCGGTGGGGAGGTCCTCGGCGAGCCCGCGCAGCGCGACCATCGGCGCGTGGGTGTGGCAGTTGATCAGCCCCGGCAGGGCGACCTGCCCGCGCGCGTCGAGGCGTTCGACGGCGGCGAGTCCGGCCGCGTCCGCCGCGCTCGTCACCGACGCGACGAGCCCGTCCCGTACGACGATCGCCGCGTCCGACTCGAAGCCGATCCGCTCCTGGTCGTCGTGGACGAGGACGGCGCAGCCGGTGATCAGCAGATCTGCGGGAGAGTCACTCACTCTCCCAACGTACGACGCCGTCCTCGCCCCGTGTGAGCCGAACCGCGCATCCCGGCGTGGCGCTGTCGCGAGCCGCCCCGGACCAGCACGCTTGCCTCATGAGACTTCACCTTGCCGCATAAGACTTCACAGGACGTCTGGACCTTCACGAGACTTCTGGACCAAGGCTTCTGGAAGGAGCCCCGCATGCTCCTCGGCACCTGGAATCTGGAGAACCTGTACCGTCCCGGCGGCCCGTTCGGCCCCAAGGACAAGGCCGCCTACGAGGCGAAGCTCGCCTCCCTCGCCGCGGTGATCACGGAACTGGACCCGACCCTGCTGGGCGTACAGGAGGTGGGCGAACCCGAGGCGCTGCAGGATCTGGCCGGGATGCTGGGCGGCGAGTGGCACATCGCCCTGTCCGCGCATCCGGACGTCAGGGGCATCCGGGTCGGCTTCCTCAGCCGTACGGAACCTCGGGTCGTCGCCGACACGAACGCCTTCCCGGCTCAGCTGCGTCCGGTGCAGTCCGACGACTCGGGCGCCGAGGAGTCGGCCACGGGGCGCGGTCTGCTGGCGGTGGAGGTCACGACGGCGACCGGGCCGCTGACGGTGGCGGTCGCCCATCTGAAGTCCAAGCTGCTGACCTACCCGGGGGACCGTTTCTTCCCCCGCGACGAGGGCGAACGGGCCCGCTACGGCACCTACGCCCTCTACCGGCGGGCCGCCGAGGCGGCGACTCTGCGGGCGCTGGCCGACGAACTGCTGGCCGGTGACGGCCGTACCCGGGACGTGGCCGTGCTCGGCGACATGAACGACGAGGTGCAGGCGGCCACCACACAGATCCTGCTCGGCCCGCCCGGCTCGGAGATCGGCACCCCCGGCTACGACCGCCCGGACCAGGGCGACGCGGTCCGGCTGTGGGACGTGGCCCCGCTCATCCCCGCCGACCAGCGCTACTCCCGGATCAACTCCGGGCGCCGCGAACTGATCGACCACATTCTGGCCAGCCATCATCTGGTGCACCGGGTGACGGCGGCGGGGACGGGACTGCCCGGTGCGGAAGCGCCCCGACTGCCGTCCGTGGGACCGGATCCGGCGGCACGCCGCGAGGCGCCGGGGTCGGACCACGCGCCGGTGTGGGTACGGGTGGAGTAGCCGCCGACGTACCGAACTGGCTATACGGCGACGGGGAGTTCGATGGCACGCAGCCCGACCCGTCCCCGCCCCCGCTCGAACTCCTGCAGCAGTTCGGTGAGTTGCTCGATGTGCCGACGGGTGAGCCGTCCTGTGTCGTCGAGGTGGACGGCGCAGGCGGTGGTGGTGTCGACGAGCCGTTCGAGGACGGCGGCGACCTCGTCGGTGCCCTCCGTGTGCCGGGCGAGGGCGGGGAGTTCGGCGGCCGAGACGGCGATGGCGCCCCGGGCCTCGGCGAGCGTGCGGTAGGCCTCGCGGCGCAACGTCCAGCGCTCGGCGCGATCGCCGGACTCGCTCAGTACGTGCACGAGATAGGCGCGCGCGGCATCACCGGCGGCCACGAGCCGGGCCCGCACTCCCCCGCCCCTCTTCCCCGGCATCGGCAGATGCCCGACGATCAGCACGATCGCGCAGGCCATCAGCGTCTCCCCGATCCGCCCGGCGGAGGCCTGCGGTTCGCCGCCGACCATCACGAGCGAGAGCACGAGGACGGTGACGACGGCGGTCTGCGCGGCGAAGTGCCGGGTGGCGACGGGAATGAGCGCCCCGCTGAGCGCCACGAGTGCGACCAGCCCCTCGGGCCGGGGCAGCACGGCGGCGAACCCCGCGAAGAGGACCGCCCCCAGCACGGTCCCCGCCGCCCGGCACAGCACCCGGGAGGCGAGCGGTCCGAGGTCCGGCTTGACGAGGAAGACGGCGGTGGCGGGCAGCCAGTACCAGTGCTCGTGCAGCCCGTACCAACGGGCCTGGTGCAGCGCCTGCGCGACGGCGACACTGGCCCCGAAGCAGAGGGCGACCCGGAACCCGTACTCACGCCCCCCGGCCCCAAATGCCGTACGGAACAGATCCGTTGCCGTCCGCCTCCGCGTGTGCAGATCACTCCCCTCCGCCTGGTCGAAGGCGTCGGCGGCGTGCAGCAGGGCGTCGTCGAGGGCGCGGAGGGCGGGCGCGGAACGGTTGGGCGCGGGCAGTGGCCCGGTGTGGGCGTTGTCCCGCACGGCGGCGGCGAGCCGGCGCGGCCCTTCGCCCACCCGGGCCGAGACCGCCTCCCCCGCCCACGCGAGCGCGGTCGCGGCCTCGGCGAGCGGCAGCGCGGCGGCGTACTGCCCGTGCAGCCGCCGCTCGGCCGCGGAACTGGCGTACCGCCGCAGCCGGGGCCCGGCGAGCGCGTCCTGCGCGTGATCGAGAGCGGCGGTGAGCGCGGCGCGCCGGGCCGTCGCCTCCGGACCACCGGTGGCGTCGAGCAGCGCGGCGATCGCGTCGTACACGGCGGCTACGGCGTCCCGCTCGCCGTCGAAGCGGTAGTCACCGGCGATGGCGCCGGGCGTGGGCAGCGCCAGCCGCAGCCCGACCAGCCAGGCGGCCCCGGCGAGAAACGCGAGGGCCCGCTGCCAGCCCGGTTCGGGCAGGGGCATCCCGGCGCCGATGGCGGAGGCGACGAGCAGTTGCGTACCGGCGCCGGACGCGACGGGTCCGACGGCACTGAACCCGCCGGCGAACAGCCCGATCCCGGTGAGGAGCAGCGTGAGCACGACAGCTCCGACGTGCTCCCCGGCGTACGTCCCGACGAGCAGCCCTGAAGCGCCTGCGAGGGCGGGCCCACCGAGCCGCTTGACGGAGGCCCGCCGACTGCCGGGCCGGTCGTTGATCCCGGCGAGCATGGCCCCGAGCGCGGCCAGCACCCCGAGGGACGTCCTGTCGACGAGTACGGCGACGAGGAGCAACGGCCCGGCGGACAGCGCCCCTCGCGTGACCGCGCTCCACGGAACCGGCCCACGCTGGGCGCGCAGGGCGTGGGCGAGCCAGGGCGGAAGGGACAGCGCGACGGTACGTCGGGACACGGGGCTCCTGTCGTGGCGAGGGCGGGGCGGGCCTTCGGGCGACGGTGGCCGGGGCGGAGACTGGGGCTGTGTGTCCACGGTAGTCCGGGGACTTGTGCGGAACGGGCCGGTGGTATTTCGGGGGTGTGAAGGTTGGCCGTAGGGGCGCTTTCTTTATGAACGCAACGCCCGGAACACAGCGTCCGGTTCTTTATGCGCGCAACGCCTGGAGGGCGACTTCCGCTTCTTTATCCGCGCGACGCCGCGAGGGCGACTTCCGCGTCGGAGAGGGCGCGGGTGAGCGCATCCGGGTCCGGGCTCAGCCCCGCCACGATGTCGTCGATGCGCCGCAGCCCGGCGCGCTCCAGCAGCCGCTTCTCGTTCGTCACCCACTCCCCCCGCCCGGCCAGCACACCGTGCCCGGCCTGTACGGCGGCCACGGCGAGCGCGCCGGCGACCTCGGTGAGGTTGCCCTTCGGGGCGTGGTTGGCCCGGGCGTAGGAGAGGGTGGCGCGGGCGGTGCCGTGCCAGCGTTCGGCGGCGGAGCGCCGCAGTTTCTCGGGATAGGCGTCGGGGCACGGCAGTTCGCCCCGCAGCACACGGTTGATCGCGAGTTCGGCGACCACCAAGTAGCTGGGGATTCCGGCGAGATGGAACAGCAACGGCTCCACCCGGAAGCGCCCCTCCTCCGCCTCCGCCAACTCCCGTTCCACCACGGCCAGATCGCGATAGTGCACATCGACCCGCCGCCCGTCGACGGTCAGCCACGCACCCCCGTTGAAGACCCCGCCACCCCACCCGCCGACCTCGGACACCTCACCGTCCCAGCCGAGGGCGCGGAGGTCGGCCGGGTCGAAGGGTCCGCGGTAGTAGACCGCCAAGTCCCAGTCGCTGTCGGGCCGGTGGCTGCCCTGGGCCCGGGAACCGCCGAGAGCGACGGCCCGGACGGCCGGCAACTCGGCGAGAAGGTCCGCGACTTCGCCGAGGAACGTCTCATCGTCCATGATCACTGAACGTACTCCATGGCCCGCTCTTCGCATCCACCGAGTCCAGCCCTTTCCGTGGCGTCAGGAAGCGGGCTTGTCGGTCGAGGAGGACTCCTTGTCCTTCCCGTTCGGCTGGTGGGTGAAGACAGCCAGGTGCCACACGCCCTTCTCCCGCGTCACGGTGAAGGTGTCACTCAGGGACTTGCCCGCCTTGCCGTCGGCCAGAAGGCGAGCCGACCCGGTGTCAGGACCCATGTCGTGGTCGATCTGCACATCCTTGATCTTCCACTCCTGCCCACCTCGGTCCTCGAGGATCTGCGCGGCCTCCTGCCGCGACCAGCTCTCGTCCTCGACCCCGCCGACCTTGATCAGACCGGTGGCACTGCGGGAGTTGAGGGCATCCACGTAGGCCTCGACGGCCTGGCGTGCCCCGTCGGAGGACTCGGACGACGCCGAGTGGGAGGGTTCGGCCTTGTCGTCGTGGGTCGAGCAGCCGGTGGCGACGGCCAGGGTGGCCAGCACAGCCAAGAGACGTCGACGTTCCACAGTGCGCTCCTTGTTCGTCTACAGGTTCTCCTGTGGGGGGTGGCAGCCTGTCAGGTGCGGTGTGCGTACCACCAGGCGCGAGGGTGGTCGGACAGGAGCTTGCTCAGGCTTTTGTTGTGGGTGTCGCCGGTGTGGTAGGTCAGGTACGGCGTGCCCTGGTACTTCTTGGTGACGATCATCGAGTGGTCGATGTTGTTGTTGCGGGTCCAGTCCGCCTGGAGCACGTCCGACTTGGCCAGTTGCCACACGTTGCCCAGGATCCTGGTTCTCTTCTCGTGCTTCTTCGCGAACCAGTACCAGTTCTCGGCGCCCGCCCAGGTGTAACTGGTGGTGAACTTCGTCGGCCCGTAGAACCAGTACTTGTTGCTGGTCCGCTGGATGAGGGCGCCGCCCTTGGGGCCCCATCCGCCGGCCAGCATCGCCTGGGAGATGAAGTTGGTGCAGTCGTTGCCGTAGGTGCGGTACGCGTCGTTGTGGTGATCCCAGTACTTGTCGGCGTAGGCCACCATCTTGTTGTAGCTGTAGGCGGCCGAGACCCCCGACTTGACGGCGCCGGACGCGCCGCTGTCGGGCAGCGGGGTGGTGTCGGCCGCGTCGTCCTTGCCGCCCTCGTCCTCGTCCGGTGCGCCGCCCCCGTCATCGGCGGTGGCGTCGGCGTCCGTGTCGGCCACCTGCGTCGTCGGAGTCGGCCCGCCCTCGGCATCGGCCTTGTCCGACGACAGCAGCCACGCGCCGTCGGAGCCCTGGGTGAACTTCACGGTGTGCGGAAGCGAGAGTTCCTCGTACTCCGGCGCTCCCTCTTCGACCTCCTGGGGCGTGAACGGCAGCCGGAGGCGGGTGTGTTCGGTCAGCTGGAGCGTCGCCGTCCCGCCCTCCACAACCGTGTCGTCGACCTTCACGTCGACCAGCGCCTGCGTGTAGCCGCCGTCGACCTCCTTGTACCGCCTGCCCTTCTCGGCGAGCGCGGCGAGATCGTCCTGCGTCTGGGCGGCCATGGAGCGTGTGGCCCGGACATGGGCGAGCGCGGTCCGCACCTGGGGAGGAGACGTGATCAGCATGTCGGCCCGCTGTTGCAGATACCCCTCGGCGAGCCCGGCCAGCACCGAGGTGTCGACGCCCGCCGAGGCCGGCTCGGCGGCGGAGGCCGGCTCGGCGGCGGAGGCCGGCTGGGCGCCGACGGGCACACCGACGAGCGCGAGAGTCGCCGCAGCTGTCGCTGCGACGACGTGTCTGAGGTGCGTGGTGCGCATGGAACCCCCTGTGATCATGAGCTGACTGGTCGGGGTCAGCCTGCAATCAAGAGATCCCCTTCGAATGCGACGTTCCCATGTGGCGGGTTCGTGATCCTGGAATGTCTCATTCCCTGCACGTGAGCCGATCGGTCGCCCAGTGGGGCGACGTCCCTTCGGAGCAGGTCGCGATCTGCGTACCCGCTCTCTTCTCTCCGTCGCGACTGCACGATCCCCTGATGCGCCGACCGTCTTCCGGCACGGCACACCGAGTCGCGTCCTCACCCCCCTCTGATCGACGAGTGAGCACTGGTCAACCCGTCGCCGCCACCCCGAAGTCCGCCCCCGAGATTCCCCCGAGCGCCTCCGTGATGCGGAGCAACGGCTCGCGCAGTGCGGTCAGTTCGGTGCGCATCGCCTCGGCCTGGGGCCAGGCGGCCTCGTGGTCGAGGGGGGCGGTGTCGGCGGGGCAGCGGGCCTCGTAGGCGGCGAGGCGGGGATGCCAGGTGCCGGTGAAGGGGCGGACGGTGTCGTTGACGAGGGCGCAGGCGAGGCTCTGGACGGTCGGTGCGCCGGAGCCTCGCTCCAGACCGACGCTGTATGTGTGCAGCGTCCCGCGCGTGAAGTCGATCAGCGACTTCAGGGACGCCAGCGCCTCCCGCAGACTGCCGGTGCCCGGCGTCAGTTCCTGCACGCCGATCCGGGTGACCAGCTCGACCTGGATGTCGAAGGCGGCCATCCGCTCCGCCTCGCTGGGTGCTGCCATGGGTGCCTCCCTCCGGCCACCGGGGAAGGCCAGCGTAACCGGGTCACGGTGGACGCACAGGCTTGGCAGCTCGGCGACGCCGTTCGCGGCCCGCCGGGCGGCAACGGCCCTGGGCACCCGGTCACCGGCTGCAAGCACCCGCTCCGCGTCCTCCGTGGTCAACGGCAGTGGATGAAGTACGGCGGCGCAGCGCAGCACATCGGCGGCGTCCGCCGTGGCGGGCGACGTGCTCGCGTACGTCGGCCACCAGGGCGGTGAGGTCGTGAGCCGGAGCGTGTCAGGCGTCGCGGAGTTCGACGGGGTGGATGTGGCCGGTGGTCGCCTCGGGATTGACGACCATGACGCGACCGCGCGGATCGCCCTCGCGCGGGCCCGCCAGATAGGCCGTCATCAACTCCCGCTGGCAGGCCTCGCGTTCGGGGTGGCCGACGGAGTAGTAGGCGAGCAGTGCTTTGGAGCGGGGCCAGTTCGCGCCGGACGGTGTCGCTGGTGCCGGCGAAGGACGCGACCCCGGTCTCGTCCGTGAACACGTCGAGCCCGCTCCACGTCACCGCAGCTGTAGCCGAGAAAGACGTCCCACGCGGCGACTTACCCTACTGTGGGTACCGGGGAGGGCGATCATGAGAAACAGGCAGCGCAGGCGGCGGCGTCCGAGCGGTCCGTCGCAGATCACGGCCAGGCTGACGATCCCGTTCGTAGGCGAGATCTCGGGGACCTGGGAACCGGCCGACGCGGAACGCAGCGCGGCATGGGAGTTGTACCTGGAACTGGTCACCCGCGTCTCGGTCGAGGAACTCGCCGCCGACGAGGGCTTCCTGCGCGAGGCACTGTCCTCCCTCTACACCTTCTTCGGCACCACCCGGGACATACTCCGCCGCTACGGCCCCGACATCGCCCCGCCGCTGGCTCCCGGTCACATCAGCTTCGCCGTCCTCGCGGTCACCGTCCTCAACCGGGTCCTGCGTCCCCTGCTCGCGTCCTGGCATCCCCGCCTCGCGGCCTACGAGTCGCAGCGGCCCGAAGGCCGGGACCCGGTGGCGTGGGAGCGGGAGTGGGAACACGAGGACGCGCTGCGCCGGGCGATCTCCGAGGTACGGAGTTCGCTGATGTCACTGGCCCGGACCTTGCAGGAGGTGGCGGGAGTCAGCGACCTCATCGACCTGCCCGCACCACGGGGTCCCGAGAACACGCCAACGGGCGAAGGGTCCTGACACTTTCGGCACCCTCGCTTCCCTCTCGGATCCCGCCGGCTGAGGTCACTCTCGCGGCCTGAGATCAGGCCCTCGGGCCGATTGTCAGTGGTGCGCGCTTCAATGGAGTGGTCACTGAGAGTCACCACGGGGGAGCGGTCGATGACAGCACATGAGACCAATGAGGATGGCGGCGGCTCGCGGGCCGCACGTACGCATCTCTCGGCGGCCGGGTTGCGGGCGCGGGGATGGACGGCCGGCATGGTGCGTCAACTGCTCGGCGAACCTGATCTGTTGCGGGTCAACCCGTATGCCGGGTCGTCGTCCCCGCCGACCCGCCTGTACTGCGTCGAGCGGGTCGAGGCCACCGAGCGGAGCGACGCGTTCCGGGCTGTCGCGGCGGCTGCCGCGCGGCGGTCCGCCGCGGCCCGGGCCGCCGCTCGACGCAGGCGGCGGGAGGTACTGGCGCGCATCACGGCCGAGCCGATCGACGTACCGCGTCTGCCCCCGCAGCAGCTGGCGGCGCTGGCGGTCGAGCACCGCAACCGCCGGGACAAGGAGCGGACCCACGAGCGACGGGACCCCAAGCCGCAGCCGCCGTCGCCTCCCGCGACGGTCGAGAGCGCCGACCCCCTCGCGCTCGACCGGTGGAAGGTCGACTATCTGCGCCATCGCCTGACCCGTTACGACGAACTCCTGAACGGGCTGTACGGCAGCACCGGCCGCGCCGCGGCGGAGGAGTTGCTCCGGCGCCGGCTCTACGCGGCCATCGGCGAGGCATACCCGCTCCTTGCGGAGGAGTGCGAACGCCGGCTGGCCGCGGTCCGCCGGTAATTCGGATGCGGGTGCCGCCGTCCACGTGATCCGCTGACGTCCCGCAGGGCGAAGCCCGCCGCCAACCCCCGCCTCTGGGAGACCCCATGCTCGAACGCGTCACCGCCCCCTCCCTCTTCCCGCCACCCACGTACTCGCACGCCACCGTCGTCGAAGCCGGTACGACGCTTGTCTTTCTCGCCGGAGCGGTGCCGCTCGACGCCGGTGGCAAGGTGGTCGGTGAGGGGGACCCGGTACGGCAGGCCGAGCAGGTACTCGCGAATCTGGGTGAGCAACTGCGGGCGGTCGGCAGCGACTTGGGGCATGTCGTGGCGACGGACGTGTACGTCGTGAGCAGTGAGCCCTCGGTGCTGTCCGCCGTGTGGGAGGTGGTCGAGGCGTCCGGGCTGAGTGCGGGGCCGCACTCGTCCACGCTCGTCGGCGTGGCCTGCCTCGGGTACACCGGGCAACTCGTGGAGATCACGGCGACGGCCGTCGTACCGCCCGCGCAGCCAGTTCCGTCCGCACCCTTCGCACCGTCCGCACCCTCCGCACCGTCCGCACCTGAAGAGGTGGCGCAGCCGTGAATCCCGTCCCCGAGTCCCGCGTCATCCTCCGTCGCGCGACCGCCCCGGACGCTCGACCTGCCGCCGACGTGTGGCTGCGGTCCTTCGCCGCCGCGCTGCCGACCGTCGTCAGCCCGCGGTCCGCCGACGACGTGCGCGACTACTTCCGGGACGTCGTCGTGCCTCTGCGCGAGGTCTGGGTGGCCGACGCCGGGCACGATGCCGGAATCGTGGGGCTGATGGTGCTCAACGGCGATCTGCTGTCGCAGCTCTACCTCGACCCGGACTGGCGCGGGCGCGGCCTCGGGGACCGGTTCGTGGAACTGGCCAAGGCGCGGAGCCCGGAGGGACTGCACCTGTGGACCTTCCAGGTCAACAAGCCCGCCCACCGGTTCTACGAACGTCACGGCTTCGTCGCCGTCGAGTTCACGGACGGCAGCACCAACGAGGAGCGGGAGCCGGACGTGCGGTACGTGTGGAAGCCCGAGTCGTAGGTCAGGGGCCTGCGTTGCGGGCCAGTTCCAGGGCGTACGCCGGCCACCACCGGCCCGCCGCCGGACCGCCCCGGCAGGTGCCGTCGGACTCGCCGGGGCGTTTGATCCACAGGTAGGCGTCGAGGAGAGGGTTGCCCGTGCGGGTCGTCGGCGGGGTGCCCAGGGCGCGGCCGGGCGGGTTGCACCATGCGTCGGTGTCGGCGTAGGGGCCGTTGCCGTTGCGGCTGGTGTCGATGACGTAGTGCGTGCCGGCTAGGTCCTTGGAGAGCTGGTCGCCGTATGCCGAACTCGCCTTGTTCGTCTGGAAGTTGGAGACGTTCAGGGCGACCCCGTCGGCACGGGCGACGCCGGACGCCTTCAGTGCGTCGACCAGGCGCCAGGCCTCGGGGATCCAGCCGGAGTTGCCGGCGTCGAGGTAGACGTGGGTGTGCGGTTGGCGTCCGAGGCGGTCGACGGCGTAGGCGAGCAGGGCGTAGCGGTCGTTCGCCACGACCCGGGTGCAGCCGGCGACCACCTGGGCGACGGCGTCCGGCTCGACGACGACGTAGGCGCCCCGGTCGCCGAGGGCGGTCGCGAACTCGTCGATCCAGGTGCGGTAGACGGTCCCGTTGGGGGCGCCGCCCAGCGAGTACTGGCCGCAGTCTCGGTTCGGGATGTAGTACGCCACGAGTACGGCGGTCTGTCCGGCGCGGGCTGCGGCGGTGGTGCGGGCGCGGACGACCGGGCCGGGGTTCGGGCCGTTGAGCCACTCGGCCTCGGGTCTGGCGGCGATGCGGTCCATCAGCGTGGCGTCGGCTGTTCGGCCGTCCTCGCGCCAGGTGGCCGCCTGGCGCGCGGCGCGCGAGTCGGGGGTGGTCCAGAAGGGTTCCGGTACGTCGCGGGTCGCCCCGGCGCAGCAGAGTCCTGCGAGGAGCGTGGCGAGGAGGGCTCGCTGTACCGGTGTGGGCAAGGGAGGCTCCGTTCTTGCCGGTGAGAGCTCGTCCTTCCGGGAGTTTGCGGTGCACGCGTCGACGAGTCGCCGTAGCGTCGGTCAGGTCGCTGCGAGATCACCCCGATGGATGCGCTATCGAGAGTGCCGCGATGTGTTGTTGGGCGACTGCGGCGGCGTCGTGGCTGGTCGCGCAGTTTCCCGCGCCCCTGAAGGGGCGCTGCCCCACAACCTCTTCTTCGGCACCGGGCTCGCATAACCCCCCGCCCTGCTCGTCCTCAGCCCCAGCCCGACCAGTGACTCCGCCAGCTTCACCGCCGCGCCGACCCCGTCGACCACCGGCAGCCCCAGCTTCTCCCCCACCGCCCGCTGCAGTCCCGTCATCCCCGCGCAGCCCAGGACCAGCACCTCGGCGCCGGCCGCGCACGCCCGTTCCGCCGCCGCGAGGAACGCCGCCGTCGTACGGTCCTCGTCGCCGCCGAGGTCGAGGACGCTCAGCCCGGTCCCCACCACCGCCGCGCAGTTGCGGCCCACACCGGCCAACTCCAGGCTGTCCTCGATCTGGCCGCAGGACCGTTCCAGCGTGGTGACGACGCCGTACCGGCGGCCCAGCAGACAGGCCAGATGGGCAGCCGCCTCGGTGATGTCGACGACCGGTACGTCCACCAACTCCCGGACGCCTTCCCGTCCGTGCTCCCCGAAGCCGGCCATGACGACGGCGTCGTAGCGCGGGCCGTCGTACGTCCGCAGCAGGTCCATGACGGCCGCGGCCGAGAGGTAGCTGTCGAGCCAGCCCTCCGCCGATTCCGGTCCCCACGCGGGGGTCAGTCCGGTCACGGTGGTGCCCGGGCCTGCGGCGGCCCGGGCACCTCGTACGATCTCCTCGGTCATCTCCTGCGTGGTGTTGCAGTTGGTGACGACGATGCGCACGCTCGTCAGACCTCCAGAGGCGGGGCAGCGGTCCGCTCGGAGCGGCAGATCAGCAGGTACAGGCCGGCGCCCAGGGCCGTACCGATGAACCACGAGTACGGGGCGACGTCGCTGAACGTCTTCACCAGTGCGAGTACGGCCGCGACGCCCGCCGAGGGCAGGAACGCCCACAGGGCCTTGGGGTTGACGCCCTTGCGGTAGTAGTAGCGGGAGCCGGGGGTCGCGTCGAAGAGTTCGTCGACGTCGACACGGCCGCGCTTGACCCAGTAGTAGTCGACCATGATCACGCCGAACAGCGGGCCCAGGAAGGCGCCGAGGCCGCCGAGGAAGTAGTTGACGACCGTGGGGTTGGAGAAGAGGTTCCACGGGGTGACGACGAGTGCGGCGACCGTGCTGATCATGCCGCCGATCCTGAAGGTGATCTTCTGCGGCCAGACGTTGGCCAGGTCGTACGCCGGGGAGACGAAGTTGGCGACGATGTTGACGCCCATGGTGGCGACGGCGAACGTGAACGCGCCCAGCACCATCACCCAGGTGTTGCCGACCTTGGCCACCAACTCGGCCGGATCCGTGATGGCTTGGCCCCAGACCTCCAGCGAACCGGCCGTGACGATCACCGAAACGACCACGAACGCCGTGGAGTTGATGGGCAGGCCCCAGAAGTTGCCGCGGCGGACGGTCTTGTAGTCGGGCGCGAAGCGGGAGAAGTCGCAGAAGTTGAGCATCAGCGTGCCGTAGGTGGCGAGGATCAGGCCGATCGCGCCGAACCACTGGCGCCACTGCTCGCCGAACGAGACCGGGTGCGGGGTCGAGGTCAGCGAGATCGACCAACCGGCCTTCGCCAGCACCCAGATGGCCAGCGCGATCATCACCAGCCAGATCGCCGGGCCGCAGAAGTCCTGGAACTTCCGTACCGACTCCATGCCTTGGCTGATGATCACCGCCTGGATCAGCCACAGGGACACGAAGGAGACCCAGCCGAGGGCGTCAAGTCCCAGGAAGGAGTGGTGAGTCCAGGATTCCAGGCCCGGCCAGGCGGCCAGCAGCATCACGTTGACGGCGACGGAGGCCAGATAGGTCTGGATGCCGTACCACATGATGGCGATCACGGCCCGGATGAGGGCCGGGATGTTGGCGCCCCAGACGCCGAAGCTGATGCGGCTGACGACCGGGAACGGGACGCCGTGCGCCTGGCCGATCCTCCCCATCCAGTTCATGCCGACGTAGATGAGCACGAAGCCGACGAGGAGGGAGGTGAAGACCTGCCAGACGTTCATGCCGAGGACCAACAGGCCTGCGGCGAACGTGTAGTTGCCGAGGTTGTGGACGTCCGACATCCACATGGCGAAGAGGTCGAAGACCTTCCAGTTGCGCTTGTCGGCGGGGGCGAGGTCTTCGTTGGTGAGCCGGGGGTCGGGGACGAACGCTGGTGTGCCGGTGACTTCGGCACGGTCGGCGAGGGACACGGGGCCTCCAGGGCAAGGGGACGGAGGTGCGAGGA
>NZ_JAEQAZ010000077.1 GCF_016654115.1 Streptomyces sp. MBT53 | reverse complement strand
CGCAAGCCTGGTGGGCCCAGGCCGTCAGGGCCTGGGGGCCGGTGGCCTCGCGGGGCTGGCGGGCGGGCGGTGTGCCGTGGCCGGGCAGGGGGGTGTAGGTGAGGTGGACCGGGGACAGGTCGCCGAGGGGGGCGAGGAGGAACGCGTGGTGTTCGGCGATGCGTGGCGAGGAACGGAGTTGCAGGACCGGCCGGCTGTCGCAGTGCGCTGTCGCGGGCAGGGTCGGGATCGCAATCGGGTCCGTGACGCCGTCCTTCGAGACGTGCAGCGCGTGGGCGAGGACATCGGGGCGCAGCAGGTCGCGGATCCCTGCCTCGGCCACCCAGGGGGCCAACAGGTAGCGGGCGGTGCCGCCCGCCGGGGTGAGGGTGACGGCCGCCGCCGTGGTGACGTCCGCGTCGTCTACGCGGGCGATGCTCAACTCCGCGTCCCGCGCCCCGGAACGGGGCTCGCTGTAGCGGGCGAGGCGCTGTCCGTCGTAGAAGAGCACCACCTCGCGGTCGCCGACGTCGCCCGCGTACAGCAGTTGTGGTGCGGTCGCCGGTGGGGTCGCGGTGGTGGCGGGGGCGAGGTGGCGGCGGGTGCGGGCCTGTGGGTGTGTCCATGCGTTCAGGGCGCGGTCCAGGAGGTTCTGGTCGTGGACGCGGGGGCCTCGGGTCGGCCAGGCGGTGAAGTCGACCCGGGAGGTGTTGTCCCACAGCCCGGCGGACGTACGCACCAGGTCCGCCGGACGCGGCATGCCGTGTGCCGCCGGTGTCCCGGGGTCCGAGCGGTGTGCCGTGCCGTCATCCGCGACGGCCAGGGTCACCACCGTCACCAGTCCGATCGCGGCGGCCCCGAGGAGCAGGCGGGTCCGCCGGGTGCGGCGCAGCAGGTCGGTGGGGCCGGCCTGGAGGGCGCAGGCGTCGAACTCCTGGGAGGCGAGCAGCGCGGCGGGCGATCTGCGCGAGCTCTCCTCCAGGAGGCCCGCGGTGCGCAGGGCGGCGTCCGGGTCAGGTGCGTCCGCCGACTCCAGCAGGTCGCGTACGGCGTCGAGGGGCAGGCCGTGGACGGTACGCAGCAGGAAGGCGGCGCGGGCAGCGGGCGGGGCCGCTGACAGCCGTTGCGCCAGGGCGAGTTCGTCCGCCCCGCCCGAACGCGGGAAGAGCCGCAACCCCAGGACCAGCGGCAGCCGGGGCCGTAGAGCACCCGGCGGGACGAACCGCGCGGGCCACATGCGCGGGCGCCGCCCATGAGCCAGCGCGGCGCGCAGCACCTCGGCCAGGAGACGGCGCTCGACGGAGTCCCCGGCGCGGGACTCCCCGCGCGGCGAGGGGACGGCGGGCCCGGTGCGTGTCGTGCCGGCGTGGCGCAGCGCCCGCTGGACGAGGGCGTGTGCCACCAGTACCCGTCGGTGTCGGCCGAGCGAGGCCGGCAGGACGAGGTGCGCCAGACGGACCAGATCGCCGTACTGCTCGACGAGGACGGACTCGGCCTCCCGGACCCGAGACCTGACACCCCCGGCATGGGGGCGGAGCGAACGAAGTTTCATGGAACGGAACGCTTTCCGGGACGGGAGCGGACGGGGCGCGGTGCCGTTGCGTCAAACGAGTGAATCCCGGACAGGTCACCGTTCCCCGCCACCGAAGGAGATCTCCGCACGGACATGCGGACTCCTGCCTACCGGGCGCGAGGAGTGAACCGCGGCCGTGCCGCACCTCCGTACGCTCTTCGCCCGGTCCCCGTCGGGCAGGACGATGGCCGGACGCACACGACACGAGCGAGGAGCGGACATTGGCTGTGGTGATGTTCATGCGCTGGACGGGTGTCACCCCCGAGCAGTACGACACCGTGCGGGACACCGTGGGCTGGGAGGAGGTGGCCCCCGCGGGCTCACAGGTGCACGTGGCCTGGTTCGACGACGAGGCACTCAATGTGACCGACGTCTGGGACTCCGAGGAGGCCTTCCAGACGTTCTTCGCCGAACGACTCGCTCCCGCCGTCGAGAAGGCCGGTATCAGCGGTCAGCCCGAAAGTGAGTTCCGGCCACTGCATCGCCGGTTCGTCCCGCCCGGAGTCGTCGGCGGCGCGTGAACCCGGTGCCGGGCCTCACGGACTCGGCACGATCGTCCGTGGGGTCAGCGGCCCTTGCGTACCCGGGCCGCCGCGCGGGCTTCCGCGGTCTTGCGGGCCTCGGCCGCCTTGCGGGACTCCTTGGCCGGGCGGCCCGGACGGGTGCCCATGCCGCGGAAGGGGGCGTTGCCGGTGGGCTTCGTCCCCGCCGGGGGGCGTTTGGCTCCGGTGATGGCCGTCAGTTTCTCCTCGCCGGAGCGCACCTGTGTGACGGTCGGCCGGATGCCGGCCTCGGTCATCATGCGGTTCACATCGCGCCGCTGGCCGGCCGTCACCAGGGTGACCACCTTCCCGGACTCCCCGGCGCGCGCGGTACGACCGCCTCGGTGCAGGTAGTCCTTGGCGTCGGCGGGCGGGTCGACGTTGACGACGAGGTCGAGCGCGTCGATGTGGATGCCGCGGGCGGCGACGTTGGTGGCCACCAGCACGGTGACCTCGCCGTTCTTGAACTGGGCGAGCGTGTGCGTGCGTTGCGGCTGTGACTTGCCGCTGTGCAGGGCCGCCGCCCGTACCCCTCCGGCCCGGAGGTGACGGGTGAACTGGTCCACGCCCGCCTTGGTGTCCAGGAACATCAGCACGCGGCCGTCCCGGGCGGCGATCTCGGTCGCCGTGGCGTACTTGTCGGCGCCGTGGATGTTCAGCACGTGGTGTTCCATCGCCGGAACCGAGCCCGCCACCTGGTCGACCGATGCGAGAACGGGGTCGTGGAGGTGGTCCTGGACCAACCGGTCGACGTCGCGGTCGAGCGTGGCCGAGAACAGCAGCCGCTGCCCGTCGGAGGGGATCTGGTCCAGGAGGTCCGAGACCTGCGGCAGGAAGCCCAGGTCGCACATCTGGTCCGCCTCGTCCAGCACCGTGATCCGTACCTGGTTCAGCTGGCAGTCGCGGCGCGACACCAGGTCCGTCAGCCGCCCCGGAGTCGCGATGACCACCTCGACTCCGGTCCGCAGCAGCGCCTGCTGCCGGTTGATCGACAGACCGCCGACCACCGTCGCCAGCCGTACGCCCATTGTCCGCGCGTAGGGGGCGAGCGCGTCGCTCACCTGCTGGGCGAGTTCCCGGGTCGGCACCAGGACCAGCGCGAGCGGCCGCTTCGGCTCCGCGCGCAGGCCCGCGATCCTTACGAGCAGCGGGAGCCCGAAGGCGAGCGTCTTGCCGGAGCCGGTCCGTGCCCGGCCCAGCACATCGTGGCCGGCCAGCGCGTCGGGCAGGGTCGCCGCCTGGATCGGGAAGGGCTCGGTCACCCCGAGGTCCGTCATCGTCGCGACCAACTCGGGTGGCAGTCCGAGCGTGGCGAAGGAGGCGGTCGGCGGCGACGCGTTCATGGGAACCTTCCTCGGTCTGTTGCCCGCAACGCGCCGGGGCCCGCACCCCTTGGTACGGGCCCCGGCGATCTCGAAGCGTTGTCCCACTTTATCAGCGGCCACCCACGGCACCCGCCGGTCCGCCTGCCCCGCACAGTGCGCGCTGCGGGTACCGACAGTGAGGACATCGGGTCTGTGGATAGAGTTCTGCTATCAGGGCTATCTGAGGTAACGGTCCGGCGTTCGGCACATGGCCGCGCCGGGCAGTGTGCATCACACCGAAAGTGACAGAATTTATTATGAGCAACGTCTACTTCGACATCACCATCGACGGCGCCCCCGCGGGCCGCATCGTCTTCAACCTCTTCGACGAGGTCGTCCCGAAGACCGCCCGCAACTTCCGCGAGCTGGCCACCGGGCAGAACGGGTTCGGCTACGCGGGCTCCGGCTTCCACCGCGTCATCCCGCAGTTCATGCTGCAGGGCGGTGACTTCACCAACCACAACGGCACCGGTGGCAAGAGCATCTACGGCGAGAAGTTCGCGGACGAGAACTTCGACCTGAAGCACGACCGCCCCTACCTGCTGTCGATGGCGAACGCCGGCCGCAACACCAACGGCTCGCAGTTCTTCATCACGACCGTCGTCACCTCGTGGCTCGACGGCAAGCACGTCGTCTTCGGCGAGGCCGTCGAGGGCCAGGAGATCATCGACAAGATCGAGTCCCTGGGCTCGCAGTCGGGCTCCACCAAGGCGAAGATCGAGATCGCCGCTTCCGGCGTCGTCGAGGGCTGAGCCGGACTCGGTAACCACGCGACCGGGCCCCGGGGACGATGTCCGTCCCCGGGGCCCGCGCTGTCTCCGCGCTTGGAGGGCGTCGTACGACATGCCCCCCGAACGCTCCTACTGCGCTTCCGGGCGCGGGCGCCAGGTGCCGTCGAGCGGGATGCCGGCGGCCTCGGCGATCCGGTTGCGGGAGGCGAGGAGGCGGGACCGCAGGGCGGGCAGGTCGACTCCCACGAGGACCCCGTCGCGCTTCACCACGCGGCCCGCGACGAGGACTGTGTCCACGAGACCGGGGTGACCGGCGCTGACGATCGTGGCGGCCGGGTCGGTGACCGGGAAGACGGTCAGGTCGTCGGTGCGGAGCAGGATGATGTCGGCGTCCTTGCCGGGCGTGATGCTGCCGACCCGGGCGTCGAGTCCGCAGGACCGGGCGGCGTCGACGGTGGTGAACTCCAGCAGGTCGCGCGAGCGCAGGCCGCCGTCCAGGCCGCGCTGTACGGCGAAGGCGGTGCGGAGCGTGGAGAACATGTCGCCGCCGACGGACGGGACGTCGTCGACGGACAGCGTCGGTCGCAGGCCCGCCGCCAGTACCCGGCCGGTCATCGGCCAGCCGAAGCCCATCTTCAGCTCGACGTCCGGGCTGATCGACACCGAACTGCCCGCGTCGGCGAGCATGCGCAGCTCTTCGTCGCCGAGGCCGTTGGCGTGGACGAAGGTGGTGGTGTCCCGCAGCAGGCCGTGCTCGTGCAGATCGGCGACCGGTCGCCGTGTTCCGTCGCCGCCGCTCGCACCGTCGCCGTCGACGTGCAGGCTGGTGCGCAGGCCGAGTTCGGCCGCGAGTTTCAGTTCACGGGCGACGGTGTCCATGCCGGTGTCCTCGGCTCCGCGCAGCCCCAGCGCCATGGTGACCAGGCCGTCCCCGTCCAGGTCGGCGCGGACGCGGCGGACGTCGGCGTCGACGGAGTCGGCGGTGCCCCAGCCGGCGCCGAGGCAGAAGACCGAGCGGCCCGGCGCGTCCCGCAGCGCGGCGACGGCGGCGTCCTCGTGCGCGTGGCTCTGCGCGACGTGGTACCAGTCCAGCATCGTGGTCACCCCGGAGTGCAGGGCCTCCAGGCGGCCGAGCAGGGTGCCGGCGTAGACGTCCTCGGGCCGGTAGTGGGGCTTGACCGTGCCGTGCATGGCCACCGCCCACTCGGGGAACGTCCAGTCCGCGCCGACGCCCCGGAACGCGGTCTGCCAGGAGTGGCGGTGGTTGTCGACGAAGCCGGGCATGACGATCCGGTCGGTCGCGTCGATCACCTCGGCGTCCGGCGCGTCGATGCGCTCGGCCACCTGGACGATCACACCGTCGTCGATCAGCACGTCACCGCGCGGGAGGTCGCCGACGGCCGGGTCCATGCTGACCACGGTGCCGCCGGCGAGCAGGGTCTTGGTCTTCATCGGGGGATCTCCTTCACGGACGCTTGCTGGTTGTTCATGTGGGGGTTGTTCAAGTGGGGCCGGCTCAGGTGGGGATCGTTGGGGTGCGGGCTGCTCAATCGGCGAGCACCGCGTCGGCCGCGGCGAGCGCGTCGGCGACCAGGTCGGCCGTGTCCTCCGTGCCCGTGGCGAGCCGGACCAGGCCGAGCGGAACCGACTCCGTTATCTGCTCCTCGCTGAGCATTCCGCGCCACATGGACGCCGGGTGCACGGCCAGCGACTCGACGCCGCCGAGGCTCGCGGCCCGGCGGGGGTAGCGCAGGTGGCCAAGGAAGGCGTCGGCCATCTCGAAGCCGCCGGTGAACTCGATGCCGAGCACTCCGCCGAATCCGCTCATCTGGTCGGCTGCGAGCTTGTGTTGGGGGTGGGTCGCCAGACCGGGGTAGTGCACCTTCGCCACCGCCGGATGCACGGCCAGGGCCTCCGCGAGCGCCAGGCCGTTGGCGTTGTGCCGGGGCATCCGCAGCGGCAGGGTACGGATGCCGCGCAGCAGGAGCCACGCGTCGATCGGGCCGAGCGTGGCGCCGGTGAGCAGGCCTACGTCCCAGACGCGGTCCAGGATCTCCGCCGCCCCGGCGAGCACTCCGGCGGAGACGTCCGAGTGGCCGTTGAGGTACTTGGTCGCGCTGTGCCAGATCAAGTCGATGCCGTAGTCGGTCGGGCGCTGGTTGAGCGGGGTGGCGAAGGTGTTGTCGGCGACGGTCAGTACGTCGTGTGCGCGGGCCAGGTCCGCCACGGCGCGCAGGTCAGTGATCTGCAGCAGCGGGTTGCTCGGGGTCTCCACCAGGATCAGGCGGGACTCCGGGGTCAGTGCCCGCGCGAACGCCTCGGGGTCGGTCTGGTCCACCAGGGTGGTCGAGACGCCGAGGCGCGGCAGCAGGTTCAGCAGTACCGACGCCGTACCGCCGTAGGTGGACTTCTGCCCGACGACGTGGTCGCCGGCGGACACCAGGGCCAGGACGGCGGTGGTGAGCGCGGCCATGCCGGACGCGGTGACCATGGCCGCCTCGGTGTGCTCCAGTGCGGCGACGACGGTCGCGACCTGGGCGTGGTTCGGGTTGCCGAAGCGGGTGTAGAAGTCCGTGCCGCGTGGGGCGACGGCGCCCTGTGCGAACGTCTCCGCGTCCTCGGCCGAGAACGCCGCCGTCTGGTAGATGGGCGGTGCCACGGCACGGCTGGGGTGGACCTCGCGATCGGCGTGAACGGTGATGGTGCTGCTGCCCGGCATGGCTGCCCTCCGTGGACCGTCGGTGTGCCTCCAACTCCAAGAAGCGTGGCCGACCGGAGCTCCGATGGATCCGGATCTCGGCAACTTTGGCAGCAAATTGCGCGCAGCAAGGGCGCAGGATTGTGCTAGGCAAACTCCAGGAGCAATAATCTGCCAGCATGGATGAGGTGGACCGGTCGATCCTGGCCGTACTCGAACAGCACGGCCGGATCAGCAACAACGAGCTCGCGGCCCGGGTCGGGCTGTCGCCGTCCCCCTGTCTGCGGCGGGTGCGTCAGCTGGAGGAGGCCGGGGTGATCCGCGGCTACCGTGCGCTGATCGATCCCGCCGCGGTCGGGCGCGGTCTGCGGGTGTTCGCGGGGGTGCGGCTGATGCGGCACACCCGCGCGGACGTGGTCGCGTTCGAGAGCACGGTGACCCGGCTGTCCGAGGTGGTCCACGCCCACCACATCACCGGCAACTTCGACTATCTGCTCCAGGTCGAGGTGGCCGACCTGCCGGCCTACGAGGACTTCCACGCCAACCAGTTGGCGAGCCTGCCCGGTGTGGCCACCGTGACGAGCTACGTCAGCATGAAGACGCTCTCGGCCGACAGCGCGTGAGGATCACGGTCAGAGGGTGACGGTGCCGCGGATGCGGATCGTGGCGGCGCCGCTGACCCACACCGTGCCGTCCGGGTCGGCCGTGATCTCGATGCTCGCCGCCCGTCCCACTCGGGTGCCCTGGGAGACGCGGTAGGAGGAGGGCGCGGCGCCGGTGGAGGTGAGCCACTGGCCGACGCCGGCGTTCATGCTGCCGCAGGCCGGGTCCTCGGGCACGTCGACGGCGGGGGCGAAGGTGCGCATCTCGTAGCGGTACGGATGCCCTTCGGGGTGGGCGCCGATCGCGCCGACCATCGCGCCCGGGATGAGGGAGAGGTCGGGTTCGAGGGCCAGGACCTCCTCGGCCGTGGGGAGTTGGAGCACGGCCCAGCCCGGACCGTTGTCGACCCACTGGTGGGCCACGACCCGGTCCCGCGCGATGCCGAACGCGGCCGTGATCCGCTCCAGGTACTCGTCGTCGAGCGCGCCCTCGCGCACCCGGGGTGGAGCGGCGAAGGACAGGGTGTCCTCGCCGCGGCGCACGGTCACCAGGCCCGCGGCGCACTCCTGCACGATGCGGTCGGCGTCGCGCGGTGTGCCGCCGCCGTCCAGCCAGGCGCGCGCGGAGCCGAGGGTGGGGTGGCCGGCGAACGGCAGCTCTCCCCCGGGCGTGAAGATCCGCAGCCGGTAGTCCGCCTCCGGGGCGGTGGGGGGCAGTACGAACGTGGTCTCGGAGAGGTTCGTCCAGCGCGCGAGGCGCTGCATCTCGTCGTCGGTGAGGTCCGTCCCGTCCAGGACGACCGCGACCGGGTTGCCGGAGTAGGGGCTGGTGCAGAACACGTCGACCTGCACGAACGAGCGGGTGCGCGGCATGGTCATCAAGGGCCTTTCGAGCGGCTGCGGCGGCGGTTTCTGCGCCATCTCAGCGGGCGAGTACGCGAGGAGGACAGGGCCGGCCGCAACAAAGTGGATTGATTCGTACCCTGGGCCAGAAGGAGAGGTTGGAACGACGAGTGAAAGACAGCAGATCCAGGAATCCGGCGAAGGCAGGCCAACCGCTGAACGAGACGGACAGCCGGATCGCCGCCGCGCTGCTCGCCTCCCCGCGGGCATCCTGGCGCACGGTCGGGCGTGTCCTCGGCATCTCGGAGCGCACCGTGGTGCGTCGCGCGGCACCGCTGTTCCACGACCGGACGCTGCGCGCCACCGCCGTACGCAACCCCCTGTGGTTTCCCGATCTGATTCCGCTGGCCCTGCGCATCAAGTGCCGGCCCAACCAGATCAGCGCCATCGCCGCCACCCTGGCCCGCCGCTCCGACACCGTCTGGGTGGACGTCCTCGGCGGGGGTGACGAGATCTGCACCATCCTGTTCCTGGACGGGCCGGACGCGCGCAACTCGCTGCTGCTGCGCGACCTTCCCGCCACTCCCGCCGTCCAGTCGTGGACCTCGCACATCCTGCTGCGGGTCTTCCCTGCGGCCTTCGACTGGAGCGGCGGCCTGCTGACGGAGGGCGAGTTGGCCAGCCTGAGGTCGGAACCCTCCGTCCCGGCCGTCCGCCAGGGTCTCCAGCCCGTCGACCACGCCGTGGTCACGGCACTGGTCGAGGACGGGCGGGCCTCCTACGCCGATCTCGCCCACCGCGCCGACACCACCCCGCTGACCGCCCGGCGCCGGCTGGAGGCGCTGGTCGACAACCAGGTGCTCAGGCTCGCGACCGAGGTCGACCTGGCCCGGCTGGGCATCCGTACCGAGGCGCTGCTGTGGATCACCGTCGCACCCGGCGGTCTGGAGGAGACGGGCCGCCGGCTCAGCCGCCATCCGCAGGTCCGCTTCGCCTCCGCCATCACCGGCGCCACGAACCTCCTCGTGGCGGTCGCCGCCACCGATCTCGACGCGCTCTACCGCTTCGTGAGCGACACCATCGGCGCCCTCCCCCGCATCTCCACCCTGGAGGTCACGCCCCTGCTGAGCGGGGTCAAGCGCACCGGTCTGGTCCGCCCCGGGAGCCTGTGAACCGACGGCGTCACGGCGGACCGACCACGAGACACGGAACGACCGATTGGTTACCAGGCCAGATCACCTGTGACCGTTTCCCGCGAGAGGGTTTAGTGCCGTGCTCAGGCCGTGCAGGATGGGACCGTGGTAGGCAACCTCCCCGTCGTGACGACCAGCTTCGTCGGCCGCGCAAGCGAACTCGACGCAGTCAGAACGGCGTTGACGCAGCATCGGTCGGTCACTCTCACCGGTGGCGGAGGTGTGGGCAAGAGCCGGCTGGCGCTGCGCGTCGCGGAGCAGGTCCGGGACCGGTACGCCGACGGGGTCTGGTGGGTCGACCTGTCGAACCTCTACGACGACCGGCTGTTCACCGCCACGGTCTGCGACGCCGTCGATCTCCTGGACCACAATCCGCGCGCCCCCGTCGAGGCGCTGTGCGAGTGGCTGTCCGGCCGGCAGGTGCTGCTCGTCTTCGACTGCTGCGAGCGCGTACTGCCCGCCTGTCTCCTCCTGGTGAGCGAACTCCTCGCCTCCGCACCGGGGTTGACGGTCATGGCCACCAGCAGGCAGCCCATCGGTGTCCGGGATGAGCAGCTCGTCGAGGTGGCTCCGCTGTCGATGGACGACGGCGGTGCGAGCGATGCCGTACGCCTGTTCCGCGACCGCTGTGCCACGGCCGCCCCGGACGTGTCCCTCGACTCCCCCGCCTCCGCCGAGACCGTCGCCGCCATCTGCCACCGCCTGGAGGGGATCCCGCTCGCCGTCGAACTGGCCTGCGCGCGGCTGCGGGAGAACAGCCTCGGCGAGATCGCCGAGCGCCTCGCCTCACGCCTCGACACGCTCGTCGACGAGACGGTGTGGCCCCGGCGCCACCGGGCGCTGCGCACGGCGATCGGCTGGAGCCACGAACTGTGTTCCCCGCTGGAACGCCTGCTCTGGGCCAGGCTCTCCGTCTTCCGCGGCCCCTTCGACGCCGCGGACGCGCAGTCCGTCTGCGCCGGCGGCCCGCTGGACGCCGACGCCGTCCCCCGGCTCCTCGACCGGCTGGCCGACCAGTCCGTGCTGCAACGAGTGGGCGTCCGCTACCGCATGCTGGACACGCTCTGCGAGTACGGCGCCATGTGGCTCGCGGAACTCGGTGAGGAGCAGACACTCGTCCACCTCCACGCCGCGCACTTCGCCACCGTGCTGGAAGAGGCCGAGGCCGGCTGGCTCAGCGAACAGCAGGTCGCCTGGTACGCGCGGATCTCGGCCAGCCACAGCGACGTACGCGCGGCACTCGACCACCTCATCGAGACGGACCCCGAGTCCGCCGTGGAGATGGCCGGCCGCACCGGCCTGTTCTGGCCCTGCTGCGGGCACCTCCACGAATCCCGCGACTACCTCGAACGCACCCTGGCCCTCGACACACCCAAGGGCCCTTCCCGTACCCGCGCCCTGTGGGCCCTGGGCATCACCCTCACCCTCCAGGGAGACCACCGCAGCGCCCTGCGCATCGGGGAGGAATGCACCGCCGCCGCACACCAGGACGACGACCCGCAGTCGGAACTCTTCGCCGCCCACACCGTAGGCCTCACCCACCTCATGGCGGGCCGCCCCCAGGACGCGTACGAAGTCTGCGACCACGCCCTGATCACCCACGGCCAGTCGCCGCCGTCGGGCGCCCCGCAGCTCTGCTGCATGGTGATCCGCACCTTCGCGCACTCCGCGCTGGGCCGGCTGGCCGAGGCCTACGAGGCGGCCGTCGCCCTGCGCCGCCTCAGCGTGCGGTACGGCGAGCACTGGGCTCGGTCGTACGCGTTCCACCAACTCGCTTTCATAGACCTCCTCCAGGGGCGCGCGCACGACGCCGAACTCCATGCCCGGGCCATGCTCACCAGCAAGCACAACCTCAACGACAACCTCGGCATCGCGCTCGCGCTCGATCTCCTCACCGGGGCGAACGCGGTCCAGGGCAACGGCATCGCGGCGGCGCGCACGTCCGGTACCGGGAACACCTTCTGGCGCATGCTCGGCCACCCGAACCACGGCACCCCCGAACTCTCCGCCGTCCGCGAGGAATGGGAGCACCAGGCCCGCAAGGCGGTAGGCGACGACGCCTACGACAGCGCCTTCCGCAACGCCCTGAACAACGACGCCGAACAGAGCCTCGCCCTCGTGATGCAGGGCCCGCTCGCGTCCTGACCGCAGAGCGGGATCGTCGTCCTGGAGACCCTTCGTGGGTGGATCTCGTCGCCGTCTCGAATAACGTTATCGCAGCCGTTTCCACGCCTACATACAGGTCTACGGCTTCAACGGCGCGCCCCTCACCGTCCGCGGCGACACCCAGCTCAGCTACTGGATCTTCCCGCAGTCCAATGCCACCACCCCCTGGGTGGACGCCGGTTCCGAGAACAGCACCTGCGTCGCCGTCGACCTGGTCTTCACCGACGGCAGCAACTGACGGAGCCGGACAACAAACCCGGTGTTGAACACGTTCAATTTCTCCGTCATGATGGTGACCGCTGAAGGACAGCCCTGATGGTCGGGGCTGTCCGACGAGAGGACCACGATCATGACCAGTTCGCTGCTCACACCGCGAAGGCGTTCCCGTGCCGGCACAACCGGCGGTGTGGCGGCGACGGGGAGCACGGCCCCGACGCGGATCCTCGACTGGCGGGATCCGCTCGTGGCTTCACTGCTCGACGGGCTCGACGTGACGGCGGACGCGGACACCGTCCGCCGGATCGAGACCCTGCGCCGGGCCCACCGCCGGATCACCGAAGCGGTACGGCCGGTGTACTCGGTGCAGGACGAGCGGCCGGTGTCCGAGGTGCTGCGCCGCGGCCGTGGATCGTGCAGCCAGCGGCTCGCCGTGCTCGAAGCCGTGGCGCGGGCCACCGGGACGGCCACCCGGGTGCGCGGTCTGCTGGTGGACGGGACGTTCTGGTATCCGCGCTTTCCCAGGTTGCGCCGGATCGTCCCGGACCGGGTGTTGCTGGCTTGGCCGGAATTCCGTCTTGACGACGCGCCGTCCGCCTCCTGGCTTGCGGTCTCCGAACTCTTCGGCAGCCTTGGGGAGTTGGGCGGCAGCGGCGAGGCCGGTTTCACCAACTCCGGCTCGGAGACGCTCTTCGAGGCGCTGTCCAGAACGGCGGTCGACTGGGACGGCACGACGACGCTCTGCCCGACGGCGGGCGCCGGGTGCGACCTCTCGGCCTACGTCGTGGCGGATCTGGGCCGCTTCGACTCGCGCGACGAACTCTTCGCGCGGCACGGTCAGACCCTGTGCCCGGTGGCGAGGGTGCTGGCCGAGCCCGTCATGGGGCGGCACCGCGCGGCGTAGCATCCGATGCCCGGTCAGCCGAACGGCTCCAGGTACTCCTGGACGCGTCCGATCGGCCAGACCTCGCCGATCTTGTGCGCGATGTCGAAGAGGTTCGCCGCGTGGATGTCGGGATCGCGGTCGCCGACCGCCTCCTCGACCACGATCGGGACGAATCCGTGCTGCATGGCGTCGAGGGCGGTGGCGCGGACGCAGCCGCTCGTCGAGAGTCCGCCGATGAGGACCGTGTCGACGCCGGCCGCGGTGAGGTGCTCGGCGAGCCCGGTGCCGAAGAAGGCGCTCGGGCACTGCTTCGTGATGGTCAGTTCGTCCGTCGCCGGTGCCAGTCCGTCGATGAACTCGCCGAAGGGGCTGCCTTCGACGAACACGCGCAGGCTCGGCACCTTGCGTAAGAAGACCCCGCCGTCACTGCCGTCCGCCCTCAGCAGCACCCGCGTGACGACGACCGGAATCCCGGCCCGGCGCGCGTCGGCCAGCAGGGTCCTCATCGCGTCGGCCGCCGCTTCGACGCCGGCGTAGAGCGGGCAGTCGGGGTCGACGTAGGCGCGGGCGGGGTCCACCAGGATCAGCGCCGGGGAGGTGCCGGGGCTGAGCCGCCCGTCGAGCCCGGCACGCTCGTAGTCCTCCTCCTGTCGGGAACGACGGGTCATGGCGGCGTCCTTCCTGTCCTGGTGGTCCGGAGCAGTCGGACAGTGGGGTGTCCGACCCTCCGGGGCCGCCTTCGTGCGAAAGGGGTCA
This sequence comes from Streptomyces sp. MBT53, assembly GCF_016654115.1. GTDB lineage: Bacteria > Actinomycetota > Actinomycetes > Streptomycetales > Streptomycetaceae > Streptomyces. The sequence goes on along the minus strand of NZ_JAEQAZ010000077.1, from coordinate 24,036 downwards.
GCGGGACTGTGCCCGGGACTTCATCAGCGGCTGGATGCGGGTACCGAAGTTCTCCAGGCCTTCGAGGAAGTCGTCGAAGACGAGCATGATGCCCTTGGTGCCCTCGACCTCGGCGACCTCGTCGAGGAGTTTCGCGACGGTCTCGTAGGACCCGACCAGTGTGCCCATGTTGAAGTTGACCGCGCCCTCGGGCAGCGCGATGGTCCGGGCGGTCGAGGTGCCGTCGGAGGTCGTGTCGGTGGCCGTCTCCCCCGCCATGTACGCCAGCGCCGCGTGGTCGGCGTTGTCGTGGTAGTCCTGCCACTTGGCGTGGGCGGCCTCGTCGGTCTCGTCGGCGATGACCATGAAGAGGGAGAGCGCGCCGACGTCACGGCCGGTCTCCTCGGCCGCCTCGACGAGCGTGGCCGTGGTGCCCGACAGCGCGAGGGGGGTGTTCACGCCGCTGCCCAGGATGAAGTTGTACTGGGCGTGCTCGGCGGCGAACCGGATCCCGGTGTTGCTCTGTCCGGCGGCGACGATGTCGATGTGGCCGTCCGCCGGGCGCGGGGACAGCACGCAGTCGTCCATCTCGTAGAACTCGCCCTTGAAGTTGCTGATGCCCTCGCTCCACAGCTCCTTCATCACGGTGACGTACTCGGCGGCGCGGGCGTAGCGGTTGCCGAAGTGTTCGTCGCCGGGCCACAGGTCCATCTGGGCGTACTCGCCGGGGGCCCAGCCGGTGACGATGTTGATGCCGAAGCGGCCGGGGGCGATGGAGTCGATGGTCGTGGCCATGCGCGCGACGATCGCCGGGGGCAGCACCAAGATGGGGGTGGAGGCGTACAGCTTGATCCGCTCCGTGACGGCGGCCAGGCCCGCCATCAGGGTGAACGACTCCAGGTTGTGGTCCCAGAACTCCGTCTCACCGCCGAATCCCTTGAGCTTGATCATCGACAGCGCGAAGTCGAGCCCGTGCTCCTCTGCCTTCTGCACGATGGCCTTGTTCAGCTCGAAGCTCGGTCGGTACTGGGGCGCGCTCTTCGATATGAGCCAGCCGTTGTTGCCGATGGGGATGAATACGCCGATGTCCATGCCGCTCCTCGTTGGCGGGTGGGCGGTGAGCCTGACGGGGTGACAACGCGCGGGCATGATCAAGGGTTTCCGGGACGACCACAAACGTAGTCGTCGGCCGTTACCGCTCCCCACCCCTTCCGTGAACTGCGCGATGTCTGCGGTCCCTGCTGTCGCACAGGGCGCGGGCGCCCCGGATGCCGAGTATTGTCACCCACGGGAACGTCGGCGGAACTCCGATGCAACTCGGCCTGGAACGCTGGCTGTTGGGAGCCCTGGGCGACAGCTTGAGTCAAGGGTGGGAGTCCTGCGGAGACAGTGTCATGTGAGGCGGGAACGGTAAAATTTACGGTATGAACGCACGTCTGGCTCTGCTCGGCACGGTGGACCCCGGCGTCACCGAGAGCGAGGTCTTCCGGCTGGCACTGCAGCACGCGGTGGGCGAGCTGGGGGCTCTTGGTGGAGCGATTCATCTGCGTGGCCCGATGTCCGCGCTGCGGCTGGTGTCGTCGACCGGCCTGCCGCCCGCCCTGACCCGCCCGTGGGAGATCATCGACCAGGAGGGCCCGACGGCCCCGGCCAGGGCACTGCACCAGGGCAGTGGTGTGTGGGTTCCGTGGGTTCCGGCGGAGCCGGCGCCCGTGAGCGGGTCCCCGGGCCAGAAGCGCTCGTGGCCCGGTACCGGTCTGGCCGCCGTGCCGGTGTCCGGCGGGGACCGCAGCATCGGCGCGCTCACGGTCCTGATGGGCGAGCAGGGTGAGCCCACAGAGCGGCACTGGGCCTTCCTGCGGGACCTGGTCGCCTGGACCGAGGAGCGCATGAGCCAGGCGCCGCCGCCCTCCGGCCCCTCCACGGCGGCGCCGGCCGGCCACCGTGAGCGGCTGCGGCAGGCGCTGAAGCAGGTCAGCGTCGGTTCGTGGGACTGGGACATCCAGGGCGGCGAGCTGATCTGGGACGAGGCGGCCCTGGAGCTCTACGGCACCCGCCCCGAGGACTACACGGCGAGGGTCGAGAACTGGATGGTGTGCGTCCATCCCGACGACCTGCCGCCGACGCTGGACGCGGTGGACCGGGCGATCCGCGAGCACGACGTGTTCGAGGCCGAGTACCGGGTGCGCCGCCTGGACGGTACCTACGGCTGGACCCGGGCCCGCGGCCGGGCGACCTACGACGAACAGGGCGAGCCCCTGCGGATGATCGGCGTGGGCTGGGAGAGCAACGAGTCCCGGTCCGCGCGGGACTCCCTCAGCCGGGCCCTGCGCCACATGAGCGACGGCTTCCTCGCGGTGGACGACGACTGGCGGATCACCTTCGCCAACCTGGAGGCGGAGCGCACGCTGGGCCTGTCCGAGGAGGAGCTGTTCGGGCGCCTCCTGTGGGAGCTGCCGACGGTACGCAACGTCCCGGGCCTGGAGGACCGCTGCCGGAAGGCCGCGGCCGAGGAGACGCCGGTCGGCTTCGACGCCCAGTTGGAGGGCACCGGCCGCCGTCACCACCTGCGGCTGGTCCCGGGTCCCGACGGGGTCACTCTCTATCTCACCGACGTCACGGAGAAGCGGCAGCACGAGGAGGAGCGCAGGGCGTCCGAGCTGGCGGCGGGCCGGCGCGCGGCCCGGATCGGGGAGCTGACGGCCGCCCTCGCGAAGGCGACGACCTCCCAGGACGTGGTGGCCGCGGTGGCCCGCCGGGTGCTGCCGCCGTTCGCCGCGACCGGGCTTCTGGTGCAGGCCATCGAGGGCGACCGGCTGCACACCGTGGGCGCGGACGGCTACCCGGAGGAGTTCCTCTCCGTCGTCGACGGCCGCGCCCGGACCCCGGGCGAGCCGTCCTGGGACGTGATCGCGTCCGGTGTGCCGCTGTTCCTCTCCTCGGTCGGCGAGTACTCGGCCCGCTACCCCGAACTGGCCGCCAGACCGGCCAGGGCCCAGAAGCAGGCGTGGGCGTTCCTCCCGCTGACCGCGTCCGGCCACACCTTCGGTGTCTGCGTCGTGGCCTTCGACCACGCCCGCCGGCTCACCGACGAGGAGCGCACCCTCCTCGCCACGATCTGCGCCCTCGTCGCCCAGGCACTGGAACGGGCCCGGCTCTACGACGCCGAACACGACCGTTCCCGTGAGCTGCAGCGCAGTCTGCTGCCCCGCGCGCTGCCCGAGCTGCCGGCGTGCACGGCCGCCGCCCGTTACCTCCCGGCGGGCCAGGGCATGGACGTGGGCGGCGACTGGTACGACATCATCCCGCTGTCGGGCGGGCAGGTGGCGCTGGTGGTGGGCGATGTGATGGGTCACGGTCTGCCGGAGGCGGCGACGATGGGCCGGCTGCGCACCGCGCTGCACACCCTCGCCGACCTGGAGCTGCCGCCCGACGAGATCATGAGCCACTTGAACGAACTCGTCGCCGGGATGGGCGAGGAGTCGTACGTGACCTGTCTGTACGCGCTCTATGACTCGACGACCCAGATCTGTTCCATCGCCGCGGCCGGTCATCCGCCGCCGGCCGTGGTCCACCCGGACGGCACGGTGCACTTCCCGGAACTGTCGGCCGACCCACCGCTCGGCGCGGCTGAACCGCCGTTCGAGACGGTGGAGTTGAAGGTGCCGGAGGGCAGTCTGCTGGTCCTCTACACCGACGGTCTGGTGGAGTCGGCGAAGCGAGAGATGGACGAGGGCATGGCGGATCTGGCGCGGCTGCTGAGCGCGGCGCACCGGTCCGGCGGGGAGGCGGACCTGGGGCGAGCGGGCCTGGAGCGGCTGTGCGACACCCTCACGGCGGGTCTGCTCCCCGCCGAGCATCCGACGGCCGACGACGCCGCGCTGCTCGTCGCCCGGCTGCACGCCCTGACCCCCGACAAGATCGCGTCCTGGCCGCTGCCCGAGGATCCGCGGGCGGCCGGGCAGGCCCGCCGTCATGTGCGGGAGCAGCTGAGCACCTGGGGTCTGGAGGAACTGGCCCCGACCACGGAACTCCTCGCCAGTGAGCTGGTGGGCAATGTGGTGCGGCACGCCAAGGGCCCGGTCAGTCTGCGCCTCCTGCACGGCGCCGAGCTGATCTGCGAGGTCTTCGACGGCAGCCTGACGATGCCGCGCATACGGCGCGCGACGGACACGGACGAGGGTGGGCGCGGCCTGCAGCTGATCACCGCTCTCACCCAGCGCTGGGGCACGCGCTATACGTCGACGGGCAAGTGCATCTGGACGGAGCAGGCGCTGACCGCCTCGGGCGCCCGGCAGGAACTCCCGGACGACGCCCTGGAGTTGATGTTCCCGAGCCTGGAGGACTTCACCGGGGACCTCGACGCGCTGCCCTTCGGGGACGAGGACTGACGGACACCGTCGCAAATCAGCCAGGCTCCCGTTCTTCACAACGTACCCATGGGTAACGTGAGTTGGAGCTGTTACTTTCCCTTTCAAGATCCCCGGATCTCTCGCACGTCCCCACTCACACTCCCCTGCACCGAGGCGGCCATGCCCAACTCCCCCTCCACCGACCACGCGAGCGGACGCCACCGCAAGAGCAGAACGGTCGGTCCGATGTTCCGCAGGGTCGCCGTCATCGCGGTGACCGCCCCCGTCGCCGGGACGATCCTGTTCGGTACGTCCGCGTTCGCCGCCGGGCAGACCGCCGCCACGCTCGACCCCGCCGAGCAGCAGATCGCGACCAATCTCGACACCCGCATCCAGGACACCCGGCTGGGCACCACGCTCAGCGGTGTGGTCATCGACGCGCAGTCCAACAACGTCGTGTGGGGCCATGACGCGGCCACCGCGCTGATGCCGGCGTCCAACACCAAGCTCGGCACCTCGACGGCAGCGCTCACGATCCTCGGCCCCGACCACCGCTTCACCACGAAGGTCGTCTACGACGCCGGCACGGTTACCCTGGTCGGCGGCGGGGACCGCACCCTGACCTCCGCCGACCTCAGCGCGATGGTCACGACCGTCGTCGCGGGCCTGAAGAGCGCGGGCCTGACCTCGGTGAAGGTCCAGGTCGACGACAGCCTCTTCCCCGAGCCCTCCCTCGCCGTCGGCTGGAACGACGGCTACTACCCCGACTCCATCGCTCCCGTACGGGCGTTGGTGGTCGACGGCCACCACGTCACGGACACGTCCCTGGACGCCGGCCAGACCTTCGCGAAGCTCCTCGCCGCGCAGGGTGTCACGGTCACCGGCAGTGTCACCCACGGCGTCGCGGGCACCGGAGCCGTCCCCGTGGCGGAACACCAGTCCGCTGCGCTGTCGGCCATCGTGGAGCACATGCTCAAGGTGAGTGACAACGATATCGCCGAGACCCTGCTCAGGATGACGGCGCTCGCCTCCGGCCGCCCGGCCACCTTCGAGGACGGCACGGCCGTCGTCCGCCAGGTCCTCACCCAGTACGGCATCTCGCTGACCAACTACGAGATCCACGACGGCAGCGGGCTGTCCCGCTCCAACCGCATCCCGGCGCAGACCATCGCCGACATCCTCGACGTGGCCGACAACCCGGCCAACGCGCCGACGCTGAAGTACATCATCGACGGACTGCCCGTCGCGGGCGAGGCCGGCTCGACGCTGGGACCCGAGTGGGGCCGGTTCGACACCGCCGACTCCCAGTGCGCGGTCGGCAAGGTGATGGCCAAGACGGGCACGCTCACCGGTGCGATCGCGCTGAGCGGACTGACGAAGGCGGCGGACGGGAACTGGAAGATCTTCTCCTTCATCGAGAACAACTCCACCGCTGCCCCCGCCGACACCAAGGACGCCCTCGACGGTCTCGCCGCGACCGTCAACGGCTGCTGGGCGTAAGGGCGTTCGGGCCGTCGGCTACGGCGCTGTGAAGAGCGCCGGGAAGCGCGGCCCGAGCCACGGTCTGCGCCCCCAGACGATCACCTTGGCGCGGGCCATGGTGGCGGGGGCGCTCCAGCGGCCGAGGGCAAGGAGGAGGAAGGCGACGGGGTCGATGGCGATCGTGCAGTCGGGCCGCCTGGGCGGCTCGTCGCTGACCGTGGGAACGCCGTCGGCGAAGGTGACGGCGAACCGCTCGCGGCCGGTCCGCACCACGTAACAAGCGTGGTGACCGGCCGCGGCAGCGCTCACGACGCGTGGCATGGCGAGCCGCATGAAGGGCAGCGTGAACGGGACGACCTCCCGGCTCACCATGTGCGGCCTGCGCAGCGCGACCGCGATGTCGTAGCCGTGCCCGAGCAGATGCGTGAGCAGATACGAGCCCAGGGTGGCCAGGTCCATCGGCCCCATCGGTGTCAGCACCTGCTCCTGCGGAGAGCGGCCGGCGGCGGCCGTGACGAAGGCCCGGGCCTGCTCCGCTATCACCGTGCCGAGAACCACCGGATCCCGCTCCGGGAACGCGGCCAGGGACGCCCTGTTGGCCGCCGCGAGCCCACCGGGCGTCCCGTCGCCGTAGGGCCGTGTCCTGCCCGCCCCGATGTCTCCCATCAGCTTCCCCGCCAGCGCGAGGTGCGCCGCCGCCTCACCCACCGTCCACTCGGCGCCCGGCAGCGGCGTCCCCGGGTCGGTCCCCGCCGGGAGCAGCGCGGCGATCCGGTCGGCGGTTGCGGTGATGGCGTCCTCGACTGTCATGGACGGGATCGTGTACGGACCTGGCCGCCGTGTCCAGTGCCGGACCGGAATGATCGCCTCGCCGCCACCGGAGTCAGCGGCCAAGGGCTTTCAGCAGAGACCCCAGCCGTTCCACCGGCTCCGGGCCGATCATGCGCAGCACCACCGTGTCCGCGCCGGCCGCTTCCAGTTCGCGGACCCGTTCGGCGGCCTGTTCCGCCGTACCGGAGACGGTGTACACCTGCTCCGCCGGGCGCCCGAGCCAGGCACCGTGGCCGTCGACATGCGGCTGCAGCTCTTGCTGCACCTGATCGGCGCTGTCCCCCACGCAGCAGAAGGCGAACACCGTCATGGTGTGATCCGCGGAGGCACCGCCCTTTTCGACCGACGCCCGAGCGCTCCTGACATCGGACGGCCCGTGCCCCTCGGCGATCACCGTCCCGTCCGCGACTCGCCCGGACAGCTCCAGCGAACGGGGCCGCACCACGCCCGCGACCACTGGCGGCGGCTCCGTCGGCGGATGGACCAACTGCACGCCGGACAGCCGCACTTCCCGCCCCTCCATGACCACGCGCTCCCCACGGAGCAGGGCGCGCACGGAGCTGATCGTCTCCTCCAACAGGGCGAGCGGTGACCTCGCGACCGCGTCGACGTCGGCCATCCATTCGGTCACCCCGTGCCCGATCCCGGCGACGAGCCGACCGGGGAACACCCGCGCCACCGTGGCCACCTCCATCGCCAGCAGTGCCGGACTGCGCAACGGGGCCGGCATGATCCCGATGCCCACCCGCAGCCGCTGTGTCGCTCCCAGCGCGATGGCGGCGGCCGACACCCCTCCGTTCCATCCCAGATCCTCGACCACCCAGAGATCGTCCACGCCAAGAGCCTCGACCTGCCGCGAGAATCCGGGCAACTCCTCCGGAGCCCAGTCGCGGTCGTACATCACACCGATCCGAAGCTGTGTCATGAGGTATGGCCCCTTCCCGTCGTGGCGCGCCGCCGATCTTGCTGCGAATCAACACTCTCTGCGATCGACGGCCCGAGTGTCTACGGCGGCGATGTCGCCAGCGCCGAGAGAAGCCCCTCCGCCAGTCGCACGGCCGGGTCCGGGTCACCGCGCCCGGTCAAGACCCGTACGACAGCCCGGAGTTGGGCGGCGGGAAACGTGTCGGCGTACGCCTCGCACCCGTCGTCCGCGTAGGCCCGTGCCAGTGCGGGACCGAGCGCCTCCGCGTGGGCCTCGGCGCAGGCCCGCGCGTTCGCGTCGCTGCTCAACTGTGCGTACTCGTGGCCGTATCCGTCCGCGTCGGCCGCGGAGAAACCGTTGCCCAGGGCGTAGTCGCGGGCGCCCGTATGGGCCTCGCTGTACGCGCCGGCCCGGTCGTAGGCGGCGTCGTAGAGGTGGAGGAGCATCGGGGTGAGCGCCGTTCTCCAGGTGTCCTGGTCCGGTGTCCTGCCGCGCGTCGCCGCACGGTGCAGATCCCGCGGAGCCACGAACACGGCTGCCTCTCCACCCTTCGCAGCCTCCGCGAGGAGCGGCAGGACCGTCTCGACCTGCCAGACATGGACGGCGAACAGGCCTTCTGTGTAAGGGACTTCGTCGAGAAGGACGTGCAGCCGGGCCGTCCAGTCGTCGCGGACGTCTGTCGGCAACTGCTCGTGGAGGTCCGTGGCGACGTGCCGCAGCCAAGCCGGAGCGATGTCGGTCGTGGGCATCGTTCAGGCCTGCAGGGAGCTGCCGTTGACGGCCACGCGGCGGCCCTCGCGGGTGTGCGGGAAGTAGTCCCAGACGGCGTGGTGCTGGACACTGCGGTTGTCCCAGAGGACGAGGGTCCGCTCCTGCCAGCGGACCCGGCAGTGCAGCAGCGGGGTGCGGGCTATGTGCGCGTACAGCAGGTCGAGCAGGGCGTCGCTCTCCGGGCGGGACAGTTGGGTGATGTGGGAGGTGTAGGGGGCGTTGACGAACAGCAGCTTGCGGTCGGTCTCCGGGTGCCGGACGACGACCGGCTGTTCGGTGCGCGGTACGTCGTACTCGGGCGGCGGGGTCTGTCCGGCGGCGGTCCACGGCAGGGCTCCGTCGTGGAGTGCGGTGAGGCCTTCGAGGAAGCCCCGCATGGCGGGTGAGAGCAGTTCGTAGGCGAGGTGCATGTTGGCGAAGACGGTGTCGCCGCCGCTGCCGCCCTCGGGGACGGTGGTGATGTAGAGAAGTGATCCGAGGGAGGGTTCGGGGTCGGCGGTGCCGTCGGCGTGCCAGCCGTTGCCGACTACGGCGCGGGACTCCTTGCTCGCCTTGATGTCCAGGATGTACGGGTCGGATCCCTCGGGCGCGAGGGCGACGGGGTGCAGTTCGCCGAAGACGCCCGCGAACCGCTTGTGTTCCTCGGGGGTGATGTCCTGGTCGCGGAAGACCAGCACATGGTAGGTCTGGAACGCGTGCTTGAGTTCCTTCTCCTGCTGGGGCGTCAGCTCCTGGGACAGGTCGAGTCCGGTGACCTCGGCGCCCAGCAGCGGGGTGATCGGCTCGACGGACAGGGTGTCGTAGGGCTCGGCGGGGCGGGTGGTGAGCCGCTCGACGGCCTTGAGCGCGTAGTCCTCCATGGGGGACCTCCGTGACGTAGGTGCGGTGGGGGTTTACAGGCCTCGGTCGAGGAGTTCGGACACGACGAGGCGGCCGAAGGCGAGGTTGCCGTGGATGGTGTCGTCCGGCTGGGAGAAGGCTGGGCGTTGCAGGTCGCTCTCGTCGGTGACGCGGGTCCGCAGGTCGACCAACTCGGCGCCCCTTGCGGTGAGTTCGGCTAGGAGGATGTCCTGCGCGGCGAAGAAGACGTCCGGGTCGGACATGCCGGGGACGCGCTGGGGCGGCAGGGGTGCCAGGACTCGTAGTCCCAGGGCGGCGGCATGGTCGTAGAAGGCGAGCGCGCCCCGGACGGTCGCGCGGATCAGGTCGGCGAAGAGGCCGCTGCGCAGGAAGGTGTCGGGGACGGATCCGTGCCGGTCGCGGTAGAGGTCCCAGTTCTGCCGGGTGGCCACGGTGTGCGCACTCAGGCCGAAGGTGCACACCAGCGGCACCCGCAGTCCGGCGAGCGCGGGCACGTCGAGGGTGTCGAGGAACTCGCGGTACAGCCGCTGTGTCTCGGCCTGCCGAAAGGTGAGGCCAGCGGCGTCGGTGTCGAAGAAGGGGCCCAGGAAGTCGCGCCCCGATCCCAACGGGCCGCCGACGAAGGGCAGTTCGGCCGCCTGGGCGGCGCGTCCGATGCAACCGGCGTGCGAGTCACCGAGCAGGAGGAAGCGGGCGGGGGTTGTAGTAGTCGAGCACTGCGTCGTCACACCGGTTGTCCTCTCCGCCGTCGACGGGGGTGGTGGTGATGGGCGTGGTGGTGGTCCGGCCCTGGACGGCCTCGAAGAAGTGCCGCATGACGAAGGCCACGCCGTCGGGGCTGACCGTGCGGAGGTTGGGTTCGTAGAAGGCCGCCCGGTAGGGGTGGCCGGTGACGATCTCGTACGACGGGAAGTAGTCGAAGTCGTCGCTCTCGTCGGCGAGTTGGCCCGCCGCCGCGCGCAGGACGGACTTGGAGTGGGTGGTGGCGACGAGGGCGTGACGGCCGGTGGCGGTGGCCGTCAGGGGGACCGGGGAGACGGTGAGGACCATCCGCAGCCGGGAGTTGACGGTGCGGGCCAGGGCGAGCAGGGCCGTCAGGTCGTCGTGGACCTGGGCCACCGTGTGGTTGCGCAGGACGTGCCGGGCGGGGTCGAAGGTGCCGCGTACGGTTCCGGGGCACATCGGCAGCACCGTGCCGGTGCGGGTGTCGTGCCAGGCCTCGGTCAGACCGAGGGTGAAGACGAGGACGTCGGCCTTGGTGAGCGCGGTGCGGACGGCGGCGAGGGTGGTGTCGCGGGAGCGCAGCAGATCGGCGGGTGAGGCGAAGCCGTCCGGTTCGACGGTGGGCCGGTAGGGGTCGTGGAAGGCGCCGTCCTCCGCCCAGACCTCCTCGGGCGGCTTCTCCTCGTCCAGCGCCCAGGCGATCCACTGGCGCAGCGCTGCGGCGGTGTAGATGTTCCCGGTCCGGAAGGAGAAGCGTCGGTAGCCACGCGCCGACCGCTCCGCGCGGGTGAGGCCCGGCGGTGGCGGTTCGGCGTCGTACCAGTGCATGCCCTCCTCCAGGAGGGCCCGTCCGATGTGGGCGGCGAAGCAGGATCCGGCGGTGACGACGGGATCGTCCTGGCCGATGGTGAACTTCGGCGTCCACAGGTCGGTGATGTCGAGCGGATCGGGTTCGGCGACCGCGGTGCGCCAGAAGGACCGCTCGGGCAGGCGGGTGTAGGGGTGCTGCACGGTGGCCTCCTCAGGATCGTCCGGCGGAGTGGAGCAGAGCGCCCTCGGAAGGGGCTGTCGCGAGTGCGGCGGCGATCGCCTGTACGTGGGGTTCCGCGACGAGTTCGTAGTGGGTGGCGGCGATGTGGTGGAGGCGGTAGGGGCTGGGCAGATGGGCGTCCCAGGCGCCGGGCGCGGTCGGTTCCGGGGTCAACAGCCCTTCCTCTACGGGGCGTTCGGCGAGCCATATCTCGGCCGGTGTCCGGTGCAGCCGTGGCAGCCGGTGTTCGGCCATGGCCGCGAGGTTGGTTCGGCAGCAGTGCGCGAGGCGTTCGGCGTAGGCGCGGCCGGACTCCGACAGCGGTCCGCCGGCGTTGCCGCTGAGCTCGCGGGCGAAGACGGCGTCCACCTGCTGTTCGTCGTAGGCGGCGAGGCGTTGGCCGGCGCCGGGTGGCGGAGGGTCGAGGAGGTGGACGGCGTCGACGGGTCGGCCGTCGGCCTCGGCGAGTGCGGCCATGGACAGGGCGGTCCAGGCACCGAACGACCAACCCGCAAGGCTCAGACGGCGGTTGGGGTCCGGGAAAGCGGCCCGCACGGCCTCCAGGTAGTGCGCGGCCCGGTCGGCGATCGAACGGGCGGGCAGTCCCGGGTCGCGCAGTTTCGGGTCGGCGATCAGGCAGACGGTCGACTCGGCGGGCAGGGCCGCCACCAGCGGTCTGTAGGCCTGGATGTCGCCGCCGACCGGATGGACCAGGCACAACACGTCCGGGCCCGGCCCGCGTTGCCACACTTCGACGGCAACCTCGGCTGTCGCGCGGCGAGTTCCGGTGTCGACGTGGCCGAGGATCTCGGCGAGGCTCACCCGGTGGCTGAGCCGGGACAGGTCGATGTCGGTGCCGTGGCGGCGCTTCACCTCGTCGATGAGTTCCAGCAGGGTGAGCGAGTCGGCGCCCAGGTCGTAGAGCGCCTCCTCGGGGTGGACGGTGTCCACGCCGAGGAGGTCGCACAGGATCTCGGCGAGATCGGCTGCGGGGTCGTTGGGCGCCGGCACTGAATCGACGACGGACCCGTGCCCGTTCTCGTGCCCATGCCCGTGCTCGTAGAAGTAGTGGGCCTCCGCCAGGGGCGTGGTGTTGACCAGCAGGTGCGGCAGTTGCAGGTGCAGGGCCCGTTCGAAGACCGCCGCGCCGTCCTCGGGGGTGAGCGCCGTCCTCAGGTGTTCCTGGTGGCGGGCGTCGGTGGTCAGGGCGTGCTGTGCCATGCCTACGTCCCGCCAGGCGTCCCAGCCGATGGTCATGCGGACGGTCGCGTCGTCGGCGCCGGGCGGTGCGTGGTGGGCGTAGGCGTCCAGACAGGCATTGGCCGCCGCGTAGTCGAACTGCCCGACTCCCCCGTACCGGGCAGCCATTGACGAGCAGTAGGCCACGTAGTCCGGGTCGTGCTCGGCGATGATCCGCTCGACGAGCAGGGCACCGCGGAGTTTGGCGGCCGTGGCCCGGCGGGCGGTGGCGGGGTCGCGGCGGACGAGGAGCCCGCCGGCGGCGGTGCCCGCGGCGTGGACGATCCCGGCGAGGCCGTCGAGGTGCGGGGCGAGCAGGTCCCCGACCGTGTCCAGGTCGTCGGTGGCGAGGTCGGCCGGGACCACTGTGACGCGGTCCTGGTGCGCGCGTAGCGCGGGCGGTGTCGCGCTCCCCCTGGCGACGAGGACCACGCGGTTGCCGGGGTGTTCGAGGAGGCGGGCGGCGAGGGTGGTGCCGATGCCGCCGGTGCCGCCGAGCACCAGGTGGGTACCCGGAACGGCCGTACGGACGGCGGCAGTTGGCGACTCGGGAGCGAGCACCGGCTGAAGGGTGCGCTGCCACCAGAAGCCGTCGCGCAGGCCGGTGGCCGGTTCGGTGATCGTGTCGTCCAGGAGCAGGTCCGGCAGCTGGGCCGCCCAGTCGGCCGGGCGCGGTCCGGGCAGGTCGGCCCAGCGCAGGGTCACGCCCAGTTCCTGCCGGGGGACTTCGAGGGCGGCGGCGAGGAGGCCCGCCTCGGGGGTGCGGACGGGGCCGGTGACCGGCTGCGCCCCGTGGGACAGCAGCCAGACGCGGGGCCGTTCGGCGTCCGGGACTTGGGCGAGGGCGCGGGCGAGCGCCGCGACGGTGTCGAGACAGGCCAACTGGGCCGCCTCCAGCGCAGGGTCGTCGAGGCTGCCGTCGAGAGTGAGCGGGAGGGTGTGCAGCCAGTCGACGCCGGGGCCGGTGCGCCGGGTGATCTCCGCGAGCACGACGGCGAGTTGGTCAGTGTCGGCGGGATCGGCCTCGTAGCGGTCCTCGTCGAGCCGGGTGAGTCCCTGTCCGGCGCGCACGGTCACCACGCGGGCGTAGTGCCGTTCCAGGAACCGCCACGCCGTGCCGTCCGCGTCCGGCGCGGTGACCACGACGGCGGTGCGCCGTGGCGGGTGGGCGCCGGTGCGGGCGCGGCGCAGTCGTGTCCACAGCGGCTGGTGCAGCCACTCGCCTGCGGGCAGCCGTCGCGGGGCGGCCGACCGCGCGGACTCGGACTCGGAGTCATCGCCTCCGGGCGCGCGTTGGAAGTCGTACTCCGCCGTGTCGAAGGCGGGCGGTGGGAAGTCCCAGGGCGCGGGGGCGGGCCCCTCGGGCCATACGAGGGTGTGTCCGGCCGTCCATGCCTCGGCGAGGGCGCGGGGGTCCCGGTCCGGTGCCTCGAGCGCGGTCCGCGCGAGCGGCTCGCCGATCTCCCCGACCTCACCGAGCGTGTCGAGCCACGCGACGGCGGAGTCGACGTCCGGGCAGACGGCCGCAGCCCGGTGGGCGAGCGCGGGCCGTCCGGCCTGGAGGTGGCGCAGCACCCGCGGGTAGGTGTCGGGGTGCGCCCTCAGGTAGGCGGCGATACGGCGCCCGTCCGCGCGTACGGCGGACGCGGAACTGCCGGACAGCACCAGGCACGCCACCGGCTCGGCCGGAACAGCACCGTGGTGGGCCAACTCCCCTTGTTCCAGCAGCAGATGGGCATTGGTCCCGCCGATGCCGAAGCTGCTGACGGCGGCCACTCGCGGGGTGTCGGAGGGCCAGGCTTCGGCGGTGACCGGTATCCGGAAGGGCCCGTCCTCTATCTCGGGGTTGAGCCGGTCGAAGTCGGCCGTCGGCGGAACGACCCCGTGGTGCACGGCGAGCGCGGCCCGCACCAGGCCGACGACACCTGCGGCGGCGCCCAGGTGTCCGACCTGGCTCTTCACGGAGGACAGCGCCACGCGCGCGTCGTCCGCGAGCCCGTACGCCTGCCGCAGCGCGGCCGTCTCCACCGGGTCCCCGAGCCGGGTACCGGTCCCGTGCGCCTCCACATAGCCGAGGTCGGCGCCGCTACGGCCGCTGCGGTGCAGGGCGGTACGGATGGCGGCGCGCTGCCCCGCCAGGGCCGGGGCGCTGTAACTGAGCTTGTCCGAACCGTCGTTGTTGATTCCCGAGCCGGTGACGACGGCGTAGACGGTGTCACCGTCCCGGCGGGCGGCGGCGAGCGGTTTGAGCACGACGACGGCGCTGCCGCTCGCCCCGACGGTACCGGCGGCGTCCGCGCTGAACGGCCGGCAGTGGCCGTCCGGCGAGAAGATGTGCTGCGGCCGGTAGGTGTAGCCGTCGGTCAGGTCGATGTCGACGAGGACACCGCCGACGAGCATCACGTCCGCGTCGCCCTGCCGGAGCATCCCGGCGGCCACGTGGACGCCGACGAGCGAGCTGGAGCACGCGGACTGCACGGTGAAGGCGGGCCCGGTCAGTCCGAGGTGGTAGGCGGCTTTGGTGGCCAGGAAGTCCTTCTCGTGGTGCAGCGCGAGCCGGAAGGTGTCGGGGAGTCGGTCCGGTTCGGCCTCGCGCAACATGCGCTGGAAGTAGGTGTTCTCGCCGCAGGCGGCGAGGAGTCCGACCCGGTGGGCCGCCGGGTCCGCGATTCCCGCGTGGGCGAGTGCCTCGACGCAGTTCATCAGGAGGTGCCGTTGCTGGGGGTCCATCAGCCGGGCCTCGTGCGGGCTGATGGTGAAGTGGCCCGGGTCGAAGTCGAGCGGTCCGGCGAGCTGGCTGCGGGCGCCGACCCGGCCGTCTGCCGTCGGGAAGTGCTCGATGCCCCGGCCGCCGGAGACCACCAGGTCCCAGAAGGCGGCCAGGTCGGGGGCGCCCGGCAGTCGTACGGCCATCCCGATCACGGCGACGGGTTCGCCCACGGGTCGTGGCGCGTCAAGGTGCGTCGAATCATCCGTACCGCCCTCCGACGCGCGCCCCTCGATGAGGCGGGCGAGTGCGCGAAGGCTGACGTGCTCGAACAACTCCGGTACGCCGAAGGCGAGTTGGTCCTCGCCCGCGCACCGGAGCTGGAAGCGCATCAGGTCCAGGCTGGTGGCGCCGGCGTCGAAGAACCGCTGCTCCACACCGATGGCCTTGCCCGTCACCGTCTCGAACAGCTCGGCCAGCCGTGCTTCGAGAGGTGACTGGGCGGCCCGGACGGTCGCACCCACCGGGCGCAGTTCACGCCCCTGGGCGGTGAGCGCCGCCCGGCGGTCCAGTTTGCCGCTCGGGGTGCGCGGCAGTTCGGTGAGGCGGCGGAACCTGCTCACGCGCACATACCCCGGCAGCAGCCCGGACAGATGGTCGGCGAGATCCTTCGGGTCGGGGTCGCCGCCCCGGCACTTCAGACAGGCCACCAGCAGTCCGTCCGCCACCGCCGCGACCGCGTGGGTGATGCCCGGGTACTGCAGCAGCGCGGCCTCGACCTGCCCCAACTCCAGCCGGTGCCCGCCGAGTTTGACCTGACTGTCGTCGCGACCCGCGTAGTGCAGCAGGCCGTCCGCGTCGAAGCGCGCGAGGTCGCCGGTGCGGTAGAAGGTGCCGAGGCCGGGGTCGTCGGTGAAGCGGTCGTGGTGCGGTGTGTCGTCGCCGAGGTAGCAGCGGTGGGCCATGAGGCCGCCGATCAGCAACTCGCCCGTGACGCCAGGCGGCACGGGGTGCCCGCCCTCGTCGACGACCCGCAGGACGGCGTTCGCCACCGGCCGCCCGATCGCGGGCCGCAGCGGCCAGGCGGCGGGATCACCGTCGAGGCACAGACCGCTGACGACATGGGTCTCGGTGGGGCCGTAGTGGTTGAACAGGCGGGCGTCCGGCAGTCCGGCGAACCAGCGGCGGATCGCGTCCGTGCACACCAACTGCTCCCCGGCCGTGACGACTTCACGCAACCGCGACGGGAACCGGCCGGTCCGCACGCCGTGTTCGGCGAGCAGTTGCAGGGCGACGTACGGCAGAAAGATCCGCTCCGCTCCCCCGGTCTCCAACTCCCGCAACAGGGACGGGACATCGTGCCGCCAGGCGGGTTCGACCAGGCGCAGCAGGCCCCCGGAGCACAGGGTGGTGAAGATCTCCTGGAAGGAGACGTCGAAGGACAGCATGGAAAACTGCTGGGTGACGGCGGGCCCGCGCAGTCCGCCGTCGGTGCGCTGCCAGGTCAGCAGGTTGCACAGGGTCCGGTCGAAGACCCGGACGCCTTTGGGAGCGCCGGTGGAGCCGGAGGTGAACAGGGTGTAGAGCGGACGCGCTCCTTGGTGCGCGGGAGTTTCGAGCCCGACGGTGGGAGCGTCCGCGAGGGTCAGGACATGCCGCGGCAGGGACGCCGGCGCGATCGCTACGAGCGCGTCCTCGTCCTCCGGCGCCACGAGTACGCACAACGGGTCGGCCTGGTCGAGCACATGCCGCAGCAGGGGCGGCGGATAGGCCGGATCGAGCGGTACGACGGTGAGGTTCAGCCGGGCCGCCGCCAGGAGGGCCACGATGTGCTCGGCGGAGGGCCGGAGATGGAGCGCCACGGCCGCCGGGGCGGCGGGATCCGCCGGAAGGCGGGCGGCGAGGGCGGTAGCCAACCCTGCTGCCTGCGCATCGAGTTCGGCGTAGGTGAGGGTCAACTCGCCGTTTGTGACCGCTGGTTCGTGCGGGGTACGGGCGACTTTCCGGGCGAAGCCCTCGGCGACGGTCGCGAAGTCCGTTGGCCGCGTGGGGCCTTGGCCGTGGTCGGGCAGGGTGCGGCGGTAGTCGGCGACCAGTTCGTGCAGGGTGGTGTCGTCGCCGCCGGTCAGCTGGTCGAGGGCCTGGCGGAAGAGGCGGGCCGCGGCCTGGGCGCGCTCGGCGCCGATGTCGTCGCGGTACTCCCACAGGCAGTCGAAGCCGCCCTCGTGCTCCACCACCGACAGCGTGAGGGCGCATTTGGCGCCGAGCGGCTCGGGCCACACCGGCCGTACGTCGCAGCCGTCGAGCCGCAGTGCGGAGAAGTCGGTGTTCTCCAGCACGAACAGGTAGTCGAACAAGGGGGTTCGCTCGCCGAAGGCGCGGTCCGCGAGGACGTCGGCGAGGGCGACCTCCTGGTCGCGCAGTACGGCGTGCACGACGTCGGCGTGCTCGGACAGCTGGGCATCCAATGGGCGGTGCGGCTCCATCGGCAGGTCGAGGAGCACGGTGTTGGCGAACATGCCGACGGTGTCGGCGAATTCGGGCCGGGCCCGGTTCGCGACCGGCGTGGCGATCAGCGGGCGGCCCTGTCCGGTGACGCCGTAGACGCTCGCGGCGAACGCGGACACCAGCAACTGGAAGCGGGTCAGGCCGAGTTGTGCGGCACGCCGGTCCAGTGCGCCGCGGCGGACGACGTCGAGCGTGGTGCGCAGCAGGCGGGCCCGTGGTGTGTCGGGGACCGGCTGTGCGGGTGACGGTTCGCCGTCGCGGCCGTAGTGGGAGCGCAGCCGTGCCCGCCGGTCCGCGTAGGCGGGACTGGTGTGCCAACTGCGCTGCCAGTGGGCGAAATCCAGGGGCGTACGGGTCGAGCCGTCGGCGACGCAGGCGTCGGTCAGGTCGCGGAGGAGGAGGTTGAGCGACCAGCCGTCCACGGCGACGTGGTGCAGATGCAGCAGAAGCAGTCCACCGTCGGCCCGTGGCACCCAGGCGACGCGCAGCATCCGCCCCTCGGCGAGGTCGAAGCGGTGCTCGAAGAACCGGTCGGCGGTGTCCTGCCACTCCTCCCCCGGGCGGGCTTCGAGATGCTGCCAGGGGTCGTAGGGATCGCCGGTCCGCTGGAGCAGCCCGTCCGGGGAGGGGACCAGCCGGGTGCGCAGGGCGACATGCCGTTCCACCAGACCACGCACCGCGCGCTGCAGAGCGCCCGTATCGACATCACCGCGCACCCGGAACGCCAACGGCACGTCGTAGGACCGGTCTTCGGGCGCCCGCTGCTGCAGAAGCCACAGCCGCTCCTGCTCACTGGTGGCCGGCGCGGTCGTTTCCCCGGCGGGGCCGGGTATAGGTGGGTGTTCTCCTACGGCCGTGTCGGCGGCGTCGACGGCGTCCGCGAGGGCGGCGAAGTCGGCCCGCAGGACCAGGTCGTGCGGGAGGTCGACGGCGTAGCGGTCGAGGATCTCGAAGCGGAAGCGCAGCGCCTTGAGCGAGTCGCCGCCGCTGGCCGCCCAACGGTCCCCGGGCCGCAGGCCGTCGACGGCGAGGATGTCCTCGGCGATGTCCAACACCCGGCGCTGTCCGGCGCTGACGGGCGGTGCGTCGTCCTCGGGCGTGCCGCGCCACGGAGTACGGGCATCGCGCAGCAGGGCCTCCCGGTCGACCTTCCCGTTGGCGTTGCGCGGCAGTTCGGCGACGAGGTAGGTGTGGTGGGGGCGCATGTACGAGGGCAGGGTCGCGGCGAGGTGGCGGTCGTAGGTGTCGTAGGAGAGTTCGTCGCCCGGGACGAGGAAGGCGAGCAGTTCGTTGCGGTCCTCGGCGTCGCGGCGGGTGCAGACGTAGGCCTGGCGGACGGCGGGCCGGGACAGGATCTGCCGTTCCACCTCGCCCGGTTCGATGCGGAAGCCGCGCACCTTGACCTGGCGGTCGGCCCGGCCGACGTAGGTGATCCGGCCCTCGGTGTCCTGGCGCACGAGGTCACCGGTGCGATACCAACGCCCTTGCCCGGCCCCTTCGTTCGGGAGCCGTACGAAGCTGTGGGCGGTCCGCTCGGGGAGGTTGCGGTAGCCGCGCGCCAACGCCGGACCGGAGAGCAGGAGTTCGGCCACCTCCCCCGGTTCGGCGGTGCGGTCGTCCTCGGTGCGCAGGAGGATGCCGGTGCCGGGGAGCGGGGTGCCGATGGGGATCGTGTCGCCGGCGAAGTCGCGCGGGATGGGGTGGCAGAGGGCGAAGGTCGTCGCCTCGGTCGGCCCGTACACGTTGTGCAGGACAGTCCGGGCCTCGGGGTTGGACTCGTACCAGCGGCGGACGATACGGGTGTTGAGCTGTTCGCCGCCGACGAGGACCTGTCCGACGGTGGCGAAGGAGTGCGGTACCTGCTCGACGACCGCGTTGAAGAGTGCCGTCGTGATGAAGAGTGTGTCGACGCGCCTTTCGTCGAGCGCCCTCGCGAGTCCGGGTGCGCTGTACACCTGGCTGTCGTCGAGTACGAGACAGACGCCACCGGTCAGCAGCGGGACCCATACCTCGAAACTGAGCGCGTCGAAGGCGGGGTTGGCCAGCGAGGCGAAGCGGGTGCCGGGTCTGAGGTCGAGATAGCCGGGGCGGGCCAGTCGCAGCACTCCCTCGTCGGTGACCTCCACACCCTTGGGGTGCCCGGTGCTGCCGGAGGTGTAGAAGACGAAGCCCGTGGCGGTGTCACCGGGTTGGACCGCGGACACGGCGGGCAGGTCGGTGCCGCCCTCGCCGCTGAGGAGCAGGTCGACGTCCAACACCGGGAGATGCGCGGGCAGTTGGGGACCTCGCCCATGGACCACGACCACGGCGCCCGAGTCGTCGAGGATGTGGCGCTGCCGGTCGGGCGGGCTGAGGCGGTCGAGGGGGACGACGGTGGCTCCGGCGCGGCGGATGCCGAGCATGACGCAGACCAACTGCCACGAGCGCGGCAGGTGTACGGCGACCGCGTGCCCTGGGCGTACTCCGGCCGCGTGCAGTCGCGCTGCCACCAGGCCACTGACCCGTTCGAGTTCCGTGTAGTCGAGGACCCGGTCGCCGTCCTCGACGGCGGGGGCGGCAGGGGTGCGGCGGGCCTGGGCGAGGACGGTCTCGGCGAGGGAGGCGGTCCGCGTGCGGGCCGTGTCGAGCGGTGCCGGGAAGATGCTGGAGGCAGGTCCGAGGTCCATCACGCCTCCCGTACCTGCAGGGCCGACTGGGCGGTGTGGTGGGCGAGTTCGGCGTCCAGCAGGGTGCCGACCCGGGCCGCTCCGGCGCCCTCCAGGATCTCCCAGTGGTCGCACTCCAGCGTCTCCACCCGGAACGCGCCCTCGGCCCTGCGCTGCCAGAAGTCGCGGACCTCCGCGTGGAAGGGGGTGTCGGTGCCGTCTGGTACGGCCTGGGCGAGGATCAGCCGGGCCGGGGAGGCTGCCGGGAGGTGTTCGCGGGCGGTGAGCCGGTTGTGGTTGTAGAGGCGGAAGTAGCGGTCGACCTGGGCGTCGTCGATGCCGGGGTACATCCCGTTGAACCTCACGAGTTTGTCGCGGAACTCGGTCGCGTCGACGGCGCCTATCTCCGCGCGGGCGGTCGCGTCGTCGGTGGCCTGGGTGTCCAGGAGGACGACACTGACCGCGCGGTGTCCGGCGGCGGCCAGCAGGCGTCCCATCTCGTGGGCGACGAGGCCGCCGTAGGACAGGCCGGTCAGGACGAGGGGGTGGTCGCCGAGCGGTTCCAGGAGGCGCAGGTACGCCTCGGCCATGGCCTCCACGCTGGGCAGGAGATCCTCGTCGGGGTTCACCCCCGGGGACTGGATGCCGTAGAGCCCGACACTTTCGGGCAGGAGGGTGGCCAGGGGCAGGTAGCAGAACGCGGTGCCGCCTGCGGGGTGGACACAGACCACGCGCGGGCCGGTGCCGGGGCGGAACTCGATGAGGCTGCCGGGGGCGCGGGCGCTGCCGTCCTCGCGGAGCAGTGCGGCCAGGGCCTCGATGGTGGGGCGGGTCATGACCTCGCCGACGGGGAGTCGGCGGCCGAAGGTCTCGGTGACGGCGTGGGCCATCTTGATGGCCGACAGTGAAGTGCCGCCGATCTCGAAGAAGTTGTCGCTGACGCCGATGTCGGGGTGGAGCAGGGTGCGTTGCCAGATCCGGTACAGGCCGTGTTCGACGTGGTCGCGCGGGCTGGCCGTGTTGACCTGGTCGGAGGTCGACTCCTGGGCCTGGCGCAGGAGTTGGGGGCGGTCCAGTTTGCCGCTGCGGTTGAGCGGGAGGGTGTCGAGGTCGAGGAAGACGGCGGGGATCATGTAGTCGGGCAGTCGGCGGGCGAGGGCGGCGCGCCAGTCGTGTGCGGTGCGGGCGGGTGCCGTGCCGCGGCCGATGCCGGCGATCAGCCGGGGCTGGCCCGTCGGGTCGTGGTCGACGAGGACCGCCGCTTCGCGTACGCCGGGCAGGGCCGTGAGCGCCGCCTCGACCTCGGCGGGCTCGATCCGGAAGCCGCGGAGTTTGATCTGGTCGTCGGCGCGTCCCATGAAGTGGGCCTGGCCGTCCGGCAGTCGGCGGGCGAGGTCCCCGGTGCGGTAGATCCGCTCGCCGGGCACGAACGGGTCGGGCAGGAAGCGTTCCTTGGTGAGGTCGGGGCGGCCGAGATAGCCGCGGGCCAGCGACGCTCCGCCGAGGTAGACCTCGCCCACCACTCCGGGCGGGACCGGTTCCAGGCGGCCGTCGAGCAGGTACATGCGGGTGTGCGGCAGCGGGCGGCCGATGGGGCACGGCCGTTCGAGCGGGCGGGGGTCGTAGTGGGCGGTGCTGTAGAGGGTCGCCTCGGTGGGGCCGTAGCCGAAGCAGATACGCAGGCCGGGGAGGTGCTGTGTCATGCGGTGGAGTGCGGCTTCGGTGAGCGACTCGACTCCGGTGAGCAGCTTGCGCAGGGGCAGTCCGCGCAGTCGTACGGCGGGGTCCTCGTCGATCCACTTGACGTAGGCGGGCGGCAGGAACGCCTGGGTGACCGCGTGTTCGCGCATCCACGCCAGCAGGGCCTCGGGGTCGCCGCGCAACTCCTCGGGGACGATGTGGAGTTCGCCGCCGGTGGTCAGGGGCAGCAGCAGTTCGTGGATCGAGGCGTCGAAGCCGATACCGGACCAGGCGGAGCCGACCTCGCCCGGGGCGGTGCCCATGCGGGCGTGCCAGGTCGCGAACAGGTCGAGGACACTGCGGTGTTCGACCGCGACGCCCTTGGGCCGTCCCGTGGACCCGGAGGTGAAGATCACGTAGGCCAGCTGGTCGGGCGTGCGGTCGATGTCCGCCGGTGGTCCCTGCCGGGTCGCTCCCTCGGCCTCTACGGTGGCCAAGTCGAGCCATTCCGGGGCGCGTTCGGCGGTGTCGTGGTCGCTCAGCACGAGCGGGCAGGCGGCGTCCTCGATCATGCGGGCGAGGCGTTCGGCGGGCTGGCCCGGGTCGAGCGGGAGGTAGGCGGCGCCGGCCTTGAGGATGCCGAGGATGCCGACGGCCAGGTCGCGGGTGCGTTGCGCGTGCAGGCCCACCACGTCGCCGGGGCGGACGGACCGGGCGACCAGCGCGTGCGCGAGGTGGTCGGCTCGGCGGCCGAGTGCCGCGTAGTCCAGCGAGCCGTCCCGGTCGACGACCGCGGTCCGCGCGGGGCGCTCGCGGACCTGTGCCTCGAAGAGTTCGACGAGTCCGGACGCCGAACGCAGGGCAATTTCCACCGGGTCGGGCGGCGGGGCGGTGTCGGGTCGCGTGGCGTCGCCGTCGAGGAGCACCCGTCGGCGCTCCTGCGGTGTCATCAACTCCAGTGCGCGGATGTCCCGTTCGGGGTGGCGGACCATGTCGGTGAGCAACTGCCGGAGATGGCCGGACCAGCGCCGGGCGGTGTCGGGGTCGATGAGCGCGGTCGCGTGGTCCAGGTGTCCGGTGATCCGGCCGTCGGACTCGGTCGCCGACAGGGCGAGGTCGAACTTGGCCGGGGCGTGGGCGATCGGCAGCGGCTCGGCCTCGACTCCGGGCAGGTGCAGCAGGCCCCGCCGGTCGGGCTGCCAGGCCAGCATGGTCTGGAACAGAGGTGTGCGGGAGGCGCTGCGCGGCGGGTTGACCAGTTCGACGATGCGCTCGAAGGGCAGATCCTGGTGGGCGAGGGCCTCGCGTACGACGGCGCGGGTGCGGGTCAGTGCCTCGGCGGCGGTGAGGGATCCGGAGAGATCGACGCGCAGCGGGAGGGAGTTGACGAGGAAGCCGATCAGGCCGGCCGCTCCTGGGCCGCGCCTGCCCGCGAACGGGCTGCCGACAACGATGTCTTCCTGCCCGGAGAGCCGTGACATGAGGATCGCCCATCCGGTCAGCAGGGCCACGAAGGGCGTGGCGCCGTGCCGTCTCGCGAGACTCCGGAGTTCGGCCGTGACCTCGGCGTCGAGGGTGAACTCGGCCCGCCCGCCGTCGTATTGTTGTTCCGCCGGTCGTGGACGGTCGGTGGGCAGTTCCAGGACGGGCGGGGCGTCGTGCAGTGCGCGCCGCCAGTAGCCCTCCTGAGTGCCGAGGTCGGCTTCGCGCTGGGCGCGCGCATGGTCCGCGAACTGCGTCGTGAGCGGCGGCAGGGGGTTCGGGGCGCCCGCGCCGAACGCTTCGTAGAGCTGGCCGAGTTCGTCCATCATGACGTTCATCGAGACGCCGTCGTAGATGCTGTGATGGAACGTCAGGAGCAGTACGTGGCGTTCGGGTCCCGTGGCGAGCAGGCGGCCTCTGCCGAGCGGGCCGGCTTCGAGGTCGAACGGGCTTTGTGCTTCGTCGAGTTGGCGGGCGGCCACCCGCGCGTCCGCGTCGTCGGCTTCGGCGTCGGTGAGGTCTTCACGGGTCAGGGTGAATCCGCCGCCCGGTGGGTCGATGTGCTGGTGTACGTCGCCGTCCGTGGCCACCAGCCGTGTCCGCAGCGACTCATGACGATCCGTCAGCGTGTCGAGGGCGCGGGACAACAGGTCGGCGTCGAGCGGGCCGGTCAGGGTGTAGGCGATGGTCTCGTTGTACGCGGCGTTCGCGCCCGGCAGTTGGGACAGGAACCACAGCCGCTGCTGGGCGAAGGAGGCGGGCCTGATCCGGGGTGTCGCGTCGAGGCCGGGCGGGGGTGTTTCGGTGGACGCGCGGGGAGT
>NZ_JAEQAZ010000076.1 GCF_016654115.1 Streptomyces sp. MBT53 | reverse complement strand
GGTGGCTACGGCTTCCCCCAGGCCCAGCAGCCCCCGGCACCGCAGGACCAGCCGGGCACCTCACCGAACCAACAGGGCAGTTACGGCTTCCCGCCGCCCGCGCCGCAGGACCGGCAGGACGCCCCGCACGCCGGGCCCGCCCCCGTCCCTCAGGACCAGCAGGGCGGCTACGGCTTCCCGCCGCCGCCCGGTCAGCAGGGTGGCTACGGCTTCCCCCAGGCCCCCGCGCAGGAGGCGCCCCGCCCGGCCTTCGCCCCGGAGTCCTGGTCCGACGAGGCGCAGCCCCCGCACGCGCCCCACAACCCACAGCACAACCCGCAGCAGGCCGGCGACCCGCGTCAGCCCGGTCTGCCCCCGCAGTCACCCCAACCCCCGCAGGCGCAGCCACAACCGCTGCCGCCGCAGGCTGCTCACCCGCAGGCTCCCTCCGCGCCCCCGATCGACCCCCGCACCGGTGCGGCCTGGCCGCAGCCCATGCAGCACGACCACCGTCAGCCGGTCAACCCCGGTGCCGCGCCGCTGGGTTACACCGCCGCCGTGGAGCTGTCGTCGGACCGGCTGCTCAGCAACAAGAAGCAGAAGGCGAAGAGCGGCCGGCCGGGTGCCGGGTCCTCGCGGTTCAAGCTGGGCGGCAAGAAGGAAGAGGCCGAGCGGCAGCGGAAGTTGGAGCTGATCCGCACGCCCGTACTGTCCTGCTACCGGATCGCGGTCATCAGCCTCAAGGGCGGTGTGGGCAAGACCACGACCACCACCGCGCTCGGCTCCACGCTCGCCACGGAACGCCAGGACAAGATCCTCGCGATCGACGCCAACCCGGACGCCGGCACGCTCGGCCGCCGGGTGCGCCGCGAGACCGGCGCCACCATCCGCGACCTGGTCCAGGCGATCCCGTACCTCAACTCGTACATGGACATCCGCCGGTTCACGTCCCAGGCGCCCTCCGGTCTGGAGATCATCGCCAACGACGTCGACCCGGCCGTCTCGACCACGTTCAACGACGAGGACTACCGGCGCGCGATCGACGTGCTGGGCAAGCAGTACCCGATCATCCTCACCGACTCCGGTACGGGTCTCCTCTACAGCGCCATGCG
This sequence comes from Streptomyces sp. MBT53, assembly GCF_016654115.1. Classification (GTDB taxonomy): domain Bacteria; phylum Actinomycetota; class Actinomycetes; order Streptomycetales; family Streptomycetaceae; genus Streptomyces. Next base: position 36,139 of record NZ_JAEQAZ010000076.1, on the reverse strand, counting down.
CGGTGTCCTGGACCTCGCCGACCAGCTCATCATCATCTCGACGCCGTCCGTGGACGGTGCGAGCAGCGCGAGTACGACGCTGGACTGGCTGTCGGCGCACGGGTACGCGGACCTCGTCTCGCGCTCGCTCACCGTCATCTCGGGGGTGCGCGAGACCGGCAAGACGATCAAGGTGGAGGACATCGTCAGCCACTTCGAGACGCGCTGCCGGGGTGTCGTGGTCGTGCCGTTCGACGAGCACCTCGCCGCCGGTGCGGAGGTCGACCTCGACATGATGCGGCCGAAGGTCCGGGAGTCGTACTTCCACCTCGCGGCCCTGGTCGCCGAGGACTTCGTCCGCCACCAGCAGATGCACGGCCTGTGGACGAGCGACGGCAACCCCCCGCCGGTGCTGGCTCCGCCGATGCCGGGCCAGCAGGGCTACCCGGGAGGGCAGGGCTACCCCGGTCAGCAGGGTTATCCGGCGCAGCAGCAGCCGTACCCGGGCCGGCCCGCTCCGGGTCAGCAGCAGCCGTACCCCCCGCAGCAACCGCAACCGCAACCCCAACCGCAGCCGGGCCAGCAGCCGTACGGCCAGCAGTCCTACCCCCAGCACCCGGGACAGCAGGCGCAGCCCTACCCGCAGCACCCCGGCTATCCCCAGCCGCCGGAGGGCACCCCGCCTCCGCCGTCCGCACCCCCGCAGCAGTAACCCACCGCCGAACGCGAAGGGCGGCCGGTGCCCATCAGGCACCGGCCGCCCTTCGGCGTCGTAGAAAAGAGAGTGGTTACCCCGCGTCCGCCGAGATCAGCTCCCGGCAGCGCTTCACGTCCTGGGCGATCTGCTCCAGCAGGCCCTCCAGCGACTCGAACTTCGCCTGGCCGCGCACGAAGGCGAGGAAGTCGACGGCGACGTGCAGGCCGTAGAGGTCGAGGCCGACGCGGTCGATGGCGTACGCCTCCACCGTGCGCTCGGTGCCGTCGAACTGCGGGTTCGTGCCGACGGAGATCGCGGCCGGCATGGCCTCGCCCTCGACATGGAGGTAACCGGCGTAGACGCCGTCCGCCGGGATCGCCGTGTGGGGCAGGGTCTCGACGTTGGCCGTCGGGAAACCCATTTCGCGACCGCGCTGGGCGCCGCGCACCACGACACCCTCGACGCGGTGCGGGCGGCCGAGAATCTCGCGGGCGCCCTCGACGTCGCCCTCGGCGACCAGCCGCCTGGTCAGTGTGGAGGAGAAGGGCTCGCCACCGCCCGCCGCACCGCTCACGTAAAGATCCACCACCTCTACCTCGAAGTCGTATGTCCGGCCCTGCTCGATCAGGAAGGCCACATTGCCCGCGGCCTTGTGGCCGAAGCGGAAGTTGGGGCCTTCGACGACCGCTTTCGCGTGCAGCTTGTCCACCAGGACCTTGACCACGAAGTCGGCCGGGGACAGCTTGGAGAACTCTTTGGTGAACGGCAGGATCAGCGCCGCGTCGACACCCAGCTCGGCCATCAGTTCGGCACGGCGGTGGTGCGGGGCGAGCAGCGGGGGGTGGCTGCCGGGGCGCACGACCTCGCTGGGGTGCGGGTCGAAGGTGACGACGACGGAGGGAACGCCCAGCTCACGGGCGCGTTCCACGGCATGCCGGATGATCAGCTGGTGCCCGCGGTGGACCCCGTCATAAGAACCGATGGTGACGACGCTGCGCCCCCAGTCCTCGGGGATGTCCTCCAAGCCACGCCAGCGCTGCACTGTGACCGCTCCTCATCGAACCCGTGCCCGTATGTAGACCTGTGTCGTTGACCTCTTACGCAGGTCTAAGGGTGCCATGCCGGGGGCTTTCGGCCCGCATCGGCATGGAGGCTGTGACCGGGCGCACGTACGAAGGACGCGCCGCGCGGCCTATGCGGGAACCCCCACCCCGGCCAGGTTCTCGATCATGCGCCGAGTGCTGGGTCCGACCACCGCCGCCCAGTCCTCCGGGGTGTCCGCCAGCCAGCGGGCCATCAGCGCGGCGAAGCCCGGCACCTGGCGGCCGAGGTCGACGAGCCCGCGGTCGAAACGGGTCGCTCCGGCGGGGGTCCGGACGAGCAGCCGCCCGGTCCGGTGGACGAGGTCGCGGAGCCCGTCGTCGTCGCGCCGGGCCGCCGCGTGCAGCAGCGCGTCCAGGACCGCGGGGTCGTGCTCGTGCGCGAGCAGGAACTCCAGGAGTTCGCGGCGCAGCGGCCGGGAGTCGGGGGTGCCGGGCGCGGCGAGCACGGCGGCGAGGGCAGTCCGCACCGGTTCCGGGCCGCCGTCGAGGAGGCCGGTGACCAGGGGCAGGAGGTCGGCCCGCGCGGTGGGGCCGTGGTCGAGGCGCCGGTCGACGTAGACCCCGAGGTGGGCGGCCGTCTCCGGCCACCGTACGACGGTCTCGCGCACCAGGGCGGCGGCCCGGCGGGCGAGGGCGGGGGTCGTGACGTCGGCGAGTGTGCGGACCGCCTCGCCCGCGTCCGGTCCGTGCAGCCGGGCCCGGAAGGCTTCGAGGACGGGGTCGGAGTGGGTGGTGAGGGCGGCGGCCAGCGCGCTCGGCGGGAACTGCGGGTCGCCGGACGCGAAGTGCCGCAGCGCCTGCGGGAGATGGCGGGCGCGGGTGTGCGGATCGCGGACGAGAAGGGCGAGCGCGCCGCCGTGCAGGGAGCGGTCGGCGGGGCGGGCCAGCAGGAACTGGGCGGCGTAGCGCAGGAGTTCACGGTCGGCCTCGGTCCGTACGTGCGGTGCGGCCCGCAGCCCGTACGCCACCGCAGCCACCCGCCGCCCCGGCCGCTCGTCGTGCGCCCACCGGTCCACGGCCCGGCATACGGCCGACGGTTCCTCCTCGGCGAGTACGGCGAGGAGTTCGTCGGCCCGCCCGTGCGCACAGCCGACCAGCACCTCGGTCAGATCGTCCAGCGCCCGCCGCCGATGCGTGTGCAGCAGCGCCTGCGCGGCCGTCGCCACGGTCGCGTGCGGGGTCGCGGGCAACGGCCGCTCGTCGTCGAACCACCGGGTCAGCAGCGGCTGTACGACGGCGGGGCCGGCGGCGAGCAACTCGGCGGTGGCGTCCAGGAATCGGGGCCCGCCGCCGTCCTGCGGGGCACCGTCGGCGAGCACCAGCCGCCGCAGCAACTCGAACCGCTCGGCCTGCGGCAGCGCCAGCGAGGTCCAGAACTCCGGCGCGAACTCCGCGGGTACGTCGCCCTGTTGCTGCCGTCGCGCCACCAACTGGTCGGCGAGCAGCCGCAGTACACCGCCGTACGGCGTCGCGTCGGGCACCCGCGCCAGCACCTCGGCGAGCAGCCGCGCGGCCCACCAGGAGTGCGGGTCGGCGTCCAGAGCCTGCGCCAACTCCTTCAGCCGGAGCGCGAGTTGACCGGCACCGTGCTCGCGGGCGAGGAGCAGGAGTGCCTGGACGACGGGTCCGATGCGGTGGTGCGGGACGGGGAGGAGATGCGCGGCCCGCTGGGTGCGCGGGCGGTGCACGAGAGCGTGCAGCGCCTCGTCGAGGTCGAGGTGTGTGCCCTGGATCCAGTCGGCCAACTCCTCGTGGGCGAAGCGGTATCCACTGCCGGCCGGCACGAGGAGCCCCTCGGTGAGGACGGCGGACGCCCACCCCGTACCGCCGCCGAGCCGCGCCGGCGCCTGTCCCCACGGGAACACCGCCTCGAACGCCTCCCGGCCCAACTCCCCCTGCCCGGGCCCGAGACTGCGCCGCGCCGCTTCGTGCACCTGCCCGGACACCTTGGCGGCGAGCCGTCGTACGGCGGTGCCGCGCAGGCCGTTCTCTGCGGCGAGCCGGACGGCGATGCGGAGGCACATGAGGTCGAGGTAGGCCGAGAACACGTCGTCGCGGTGGAGCCGGGCTGTGCGGGCGGCAGGGGCGGCGGGCAGCGCGGCGAGCACCTCGGAGAGGAGGCGGAGGGTGAGGGGGTGACGGGCGTCGGGATCGGTGAGGACGTCCTCAGGGACGCCGTAGGCTGCGCGGGCTCGGCGGGCTTCGTCGTCCCGCAGGTCACCCAGGTGCACACAACTCTCCGAGGTGTCCCCTCCGTACAGCAACTCCCTTGGAAACCGCGCCCCTTCCCAGTACTCCACCCTGCACCCCACCACCAACCGCGCCCCGCTCTCCCGCAGCCACTCCCCCGTCCCCCGGGTCCACGCGTCCAGCCGGTGGGCCAGCACAGGCGGCATCTCCTCGGGGCCGTCGAGCAGGAGCAGCAAGGGCCTCCCCGCGTCGCCCGCGACCCGCGCCAGCCGCTCGGGGCCGACATCACCGAGGCCGCCGGGCAGGGCGACGGACGCGGCCAGGATGCGGGCGGCCCGCTCCACCGTCCGCCGTACCGCGTCCGCCACCGACGCGTCGCCGTCGCGCAGATCGGCACCGCGCAACCACAGCGTGGGCGCCGGTTCCGCACCGCCGCCGCGCCGCGCGGCGAACGCCGCGAGTTCCGTCGTACGACCGCTGCCCGGGGGTCCGACGAGGCCGAGGACGGCGGCCGGGCCCGAAGCGAATGCGGCGAACTCCCTTGCCACCGCGAGGCGTTCGACCGGCTGTGGCGCGTACGAGCCGTCGCGGTTGCGGCCGACGAAGCCCGCGAGGGTGCCGGGCGGGCCGTCCGAGCCCACCGAGGTGGCCGTCAGTTCCAACACGCCCGCCAGGTTGAGATCGGCGCCGTACGCGGGCACGGTCGCCGCGTTGCGGGCGAGGAGTTCGGCGAGGGGGCCGTCGGGTGCGCGCAGGGGTACGGCGAAGCCCGTGTCGCGTTGGCCGGACTGGAGTGCTGTGCCGAGGACGGCGACCACCGCTCCGGTCTCCGTGTCGAGGACCGGTCCCCCGGCCGCTCCGCCGCCCAGCCGCAGCGCGTCCCGGCCGGACGTGCCGATCGCCAACTCCAGGGCGTCGTCGAGGAGATGGAAACGGTCGGTGGCCGTGTAGGTGACGGAGGTCGCGCCCAGGACGCGGGCCTCGCGCCAGCCGCCCGCGGCGATCCGGACGTAGGTGCCGGTCTCGACCCGGTCCCGGACGGTGACGGGGAGCGGATCGACACCGAGTCCTTCGGTGCGGACGAGGGCCAGGTCGAGGTCGGGCAGCGGGGTCACCGCGTCGGCGGTCACCAGGCAGCTGCGGTCGCCGGCGGCGTGCAGGACGAGCCGGGGCAGTCCGTCGACGGCCTCGTGGCTGGTGATCACCGTGCCGTGGTGGTCGGCGACGAATCCGGTACCGCGTGGGCGTCCGGCCAGATCGCGAATCCGCACGAGGCGCTCCGCCTGGGCCGCGATGTGCCGTCGTTCATCTGCGGCGCCGTCGTGGCGGGTCGCGCAGTTCCCCGCGCCCCTTTGGGGCGCTGTCGCATCGCCCCCGGTGGATCGCCGCGGGCCCCGTCCCACCATGGTCGAACCTCCCCGCTGTACCCCTGCCCTGTGTTCGACGGTAGGCGGGTCGTGATCAGCGGGACAGATCGCGCGGTGAACGCGCCCCCTTCCGCTCCCTCGGTTCACTCCGAGCGCCTGCCCAGGTGGGTGAATAGACGAGGAGCGTTGGATACACCCTAGGGGTGGGGGAACCGAGGGGGGACCGTGGAGCGGCGGGAACGTGGACCCCGTGACCGCCGCTCCACGGGCGGGAGTCGGGCCCCCGGGAGATCTCCGAAGAGGTCCCCGGGGGTGTGCTCAGGCGAAGACGGCGAGGCTCTTGGCCTTGCCCTTCTGCTCCTCCACGAGCGCCAGGAAGCGGCCCTCGGGGTCGAAGACGCCGACCGCGCCGACGCCCGTGTACTCCTCGGGGATGTCCAGGCGGACTCCGTTGAGCAGCAGCTTGGCCCGCCGCTCGTCCACCGACCAGCGCGGGAACGCGGCCTCGGCCGCCTCGGCGATCGGCATCACGGTCAGCTCCTCCTGGAGCTGCTCCAGGGTCCTGGCCGAGTCCAGCTTGTACGGGCCGACGCGGGTGCGGCGGAGAGCGGTGAGGTGACCGCCTACGCCGAGGTCCGCGCCCAGGTCGCGGGCGAGCGCCCGGATGTAGGTACCGGACGAGCAGACCACCGAGACCACCAGGTCCAGGACGGGGGTGCCGTCCTCGGCGACGGCGTCCCGGACGTCGTAGACCGCGAAGGAGGAGATGGTGACCGGGCGGGCGGGGATCTCGAAGTCCTCGCCGTCGCGGGCCCGTTTGTAGGAGCGCACGCCGTTGATCTTGATGGCGCTGACCTTGGACGGGACCTGCATGATCTCGCCGCTGAGCTTGGCGATCCCGGCGTCGACGGCCTCCCGGGTGACCTTCGAGGCGTCGACCGACCCCGTGATCTCGCCCTCGGCGTCGTCGGTCAGGGTGTTCTGGCCCAGGCGGATCGTGCCCAGGTACTCCTTCTCCGTCAGCGCGAGATGGCCGAGGAGCTTTGTCGCCTTCTCGACACCGAGGACGAGCACGCCCGTCGCCATGGGGTCGAGGGTGCCTGCGTGCCCGACGCGGCGGGTGCGGGCGATGCCGCGCATCTTGGCGACCACGTCGTGCGAGGTGAAGCCCGACGGCTTGTCCACGATGACAAGGCCGTCGGGCGTCTGGGTCTTCTGCGTCATTCGGCGGCGTCGTCCTCGTCGTCCTCGCCCGGCTTCTTGTACGGGTCGGCGTCACCGGCGTAGGCGGCGCCCGCCGAGACCTCGCGCACCTTCTCGTCGGACTGCCGTGCCTTGTCGAGGAGGTCCTCGATGGTCTTGGCGGTGTCCGGGAGGGCGTCCGCGACGAAGGTGAGGGTCGGCGTGAACTTCACGCCGGCCGCGGCACCCACGGCGGAGCGGAGCACGCCCTTGGCGCTCTCCAGACCGGCGGCGGCCGCCGCGCGCTCCTCGTCGTCCCCGTACACGGTGTAGAAGACGGTCGCCTCCCTCAGGTCCCCGGTGACCCGGGTGTCCGTGATGGTGACGTGAGTGCCGAGCCGCGGGTCCTTGATCCCGCGCTGCAGCTTCTGGGCCACCACCTCTCGGATGAGGTCCGCCAGCCTCTTGGCACGCGCGTTGTCGGCCACTGGTCCGTCTCCTTAGTAACTACGTCTTGCCGCTTGCTTCAGTCTTCGTCGCTGTGGAGCCTGCGTCGAACCGAGAGCAGTTCCACCTCGGGCCGCCCGGCGACGAGTCGCTCGCAGCGGTCCAGTACGTCGGTGAGGTGTCCCGTGTCCCCGGAGACCACCGCGAGCCCGATCTCAGCCCTGCGGTGAAGGTCCTGGTTGCCCGTCTCGGCCGCGCTCACCGCGTACTTGCGCTGGAGTTCGGCCACGATCGGACGGACGAGAGAGCGTTTCTCCTTCAGCGAGTGGACGTCGCCGAGGAGCAGATCGAAGGACAGAGTCCCCACATACATGTGTGTCCGGATGTCCCGCCGGTTCGGGGTATGGGCGCCGGTCTCGGACGCCGATACAGGAACCGTACACGCAACGGCCGGGGCCGATCGACGGAATTCTCTCCCGCCGACCGGCCCCGATCGCGTGCTGTGACGATCAGCCGCGAGGCTTCTCGCGCATCTCGTACGTCGCGATGACGTCGTCGACCTTGATGTCGTTGAAGTTGCCGAGGTTGATACCGCCCTCGAACCCTTCGCGGATCTCGGTGACGTCGTCCTTGAAGCGACGCAGACCGGAGATGGTGAGGCTCTCCGCGATGACCTTGCCGTCGCGGACGAGGCGCGCCTTGGTGTTGCGCTTGACCTCTCCGGAGCGGACCAGGACACCGGCGATGTTGCCCAGCTTGGACGACTTGAAGACCTCGCGGATCTCCGCCGTACCGAGCTCGACCTCCTCGTACTCCGGCTTGAGCATGCCCTTCAGGGCCGCCTCGATCTCCTCGATGGCCTGGTAGATCACCGAGTAGTACCGGACGTCGACGCCCTCGCGCTCCGCCATCTGCGCCGCGCGGCCCGCAGCGCGGACGTTGAAGCCGATGACGATCGCGTCGGAGCCGGTCGCCAGGTCGATGTCCGACTCGGTGACCGCACCCACGCCGCGGTGCAGGACGCGGATGTCGACCTCGTCGCCGACGTCGAGCTGGAGCAGCGAGGACTCGAGAGCCTCCACCGAACCGGACGCGTCGCCCTTGATGATGAGGTTGAGTTCCTGCACCAGACCGGCCTTGAGGGCCTCGTCCAGGTTCTCCAGGGAGAACCGGACTCCGCGCCGGGCGAAGTTGGCGTTGCGCTCGCGCGCCGCCCGCTTCTCGGCGATCTGACGGGCCGTACGGTCCTCGTCGACGACGAGGAAGTTGTCGCCGGCGCCCGGGACGTTGGTGAGTCCGAGGACGAGGACCGGGGTCGAGGGACCCGCCTCTTCCACGTTGTCGCCCTTGTCGTCGAGCATCGCGCGGACACGGCCGTAGGCGTCGCCGACCACCATGGTGTCGCCGACCCGCAGGGTGCCGCGCTGGACCAGGACGGTCGCGACGGCGCCGCGGCCACGGTCCAGGTGGGACTCGATCGCGATGCCCTGCGCGTCCTGCTCCGGGTTGGCCCGCAGGTCGAGCGAGGCGTCCGCGGTGAGGACCACGGCCTCCAGCAGCTGGTCGATGTTCAGACCCTGCTTGGCGGAGATGTCGACGAACATGGTGTCGCCGCCGTACTCCTCGGCCACCAGACCGAACTCGGTGAGCTGACCGCGCACCTTGGTCGGGTCGGCGCCCTCGACGTCGATCTTGTTGACCGCGACCACGATCGGCACGTCGGCCGCCTTGGCGTGGTTCAGCGCCTCGATCGTCTGGGGCATCACACCGTCGTTGGCCGCCACCACGAGGATCGCGATGTCGGTCGACTTGGCACCACGGGCACGCATGGCGGTGAACGCCTCGTGACCCGGGGTGTCGATGAAGGTGATCTTGCGCTCTTCGTCGTTGACCTCGGTCGTGACCTGGTACGCGCCGATGTGCTGCGTGATACCGCCGGCCTCGCCCGCGACGACGTTCGTCTTGCGGATGGTGTCGAGGAGTCGGGTCTTACCGTGGTCGACGTGACCCATGACCGTCACGACCGGCGGACGCGCGACGAGGAACTCCTCGCCACCCTCGTCCTCGCCGAACTCGATGTCGAAGGACTCGAGCAGCTCGCGGTCCTCCTCCTCGGGGCTGACGATCTCGAGGACGAAGTTCATCTCGTCCGCGAGGAGCTTCAGCGTCTCGTCGGAGACGGACTGCGTGGCAGTGACCATCTCGCCGAGGTTCATCATCACGCCGACGAGCGACGCCGGGTTGGCGTTGATCTTCTCGGCGAAGTCGGTGAGCGAGGCACCGCGCGACAGACGGACGGACTGTCCGTTGCCACGAGGCAGCATCACACCGCCGACCGACGGGGCCTGCATGGCCTCGTACTCCTGGCGCCTCTGCCGCTTCGACTTGCGACCACGACGCGCGGGACCACCGGGACGACCGAAGGCGCCCTGTGTGCCACCACGGCCACCCGGACCACCGGGACGACCGCCGAAGCCGGGACGGCCACCGCCGCCACCCGCCGGAGCACCCGGACGGCCGGCGAAACCGCCGCCACCGCCACCGGGACCCGCGGGACGACCGGCGAAACCGCCACCGCCGCCACCCGGACGACCGGCGAAACCGCCGCCGCCACCGGGACGACCGCCGCCGCCACCGGGACCGCCGGGACGACCGCCGCCGGCACCGGGACCACGGCCACCGGGGCCGCCACCGGGACGGGGGCTGCCCGCAGCGGGACGCTGCGGCATCATGCCGGGGTTCGGACGGTTGCCACCGGGGCCACCGCCCGGACGCGGAGCGCCGCCCTGCGGGCGGGGCATGCCGCCCGGAGTCGGACGCGCGCCACCCGGAGCGCCGGGACGGGCACCGCCCGCAGCACCCTGGGGACGGGGACCGCCCTGACCGGCACCCTGCGGACGCGGAGCGCCGCCGGGAGCACCGGGACGGTCCTGGCCACCGGGACGCGGGGCACCGCCGGGACGGGGCGCCGAGGGGCGCGCCATGCCGGTGGAGCCGCCGGAGGTGAACGGGTTGTTGCCCGGACGGGGACCGGCCGGACGAGCACCGGGGCGTGCGCCGCCCTGGCCACCCGGACGCGGAGCGCCGGGACGGTCGCCACCACGCTCGGGGCGGTCACCACGACCCTGGCCGCCCTGGCCGGGACCGGCCGGACGGGCAGCGCCCGGACGGGGCGCCTGGCTCGCCGGACGCGGGGCGCCCGGACGGGGTGCGGAACCGGAGCCGCCGGTGGAGGCAGGAGCGGCGGGAGCCGCCGCGGGTGCCGCCGGAGGCGCGGTGAACTCGGGCGCGGTGGGCGCCGGCGAGACCGGGGCGGGCCGCGGCGCGGGCCGCGGGCCCGGACGGGGACCACCGGCGGAGGCCGGTGCGGCGGGCGCGGCCGGGGCTGCGGGAGCCGCGGCGGTGCTCTCGGCGACGACCGGCTTCGGGGCCGGCGGACGCGGGGCGACAGGACCCGGACGGGCACCCTGCGCCGGAGAGGGGGCTCCCGGACGGGCCGGGGCAGCCTTGCGTGCGGGGGCGGGCTTGCCGCCTCCGCTGCCCTGCTGGAGGGCGTCTGTCAGCTTGCGTACAACGGGCGCCTCGATCGTCGAGGACGCCGAACGGACAAATTCACCGAGTTCTTGGAGCTTGGCCATGACGACCTTGCTCTCCACCCCGAACTCCTTGGCGAGTTCGTATACCCGGACCTTAGCCACTTCGCTCCTTTTAGGTCCGGGTGCGTCCGGACCGTCGCTACTTCATGGGCGTACTCATCGCGTGCTCATCGAGTGCTCATCGCAATCTCGACCTACTTCCAACTCGCGGAATACCGGGCCGTACGGAGGTTCCGTACGACTCGCTCTTACGGTGTTGCCTGCTCGACGGAGAGACGCAACGCCTTTGTGTCGAGCGTCCCCTGGGCACGCAGCGCCCGTGGGAACGCCCGGCGGCGTACCGCCAGGTCGAGACAGACCAGGGCGGGGTGCAGATATGCGCCCCGGCCGGGCAGCGTACCGCGATGATCGGGGACGCATTCGCCCTCGACCGCCACGATGCGCAGCAGTTCCTTCTTGGCCGCTCGCTCCCGACACCCCACACAGGTGCGTTCAGGGCATGCGCGGGCTCGCGTCCGGCCAGACACGTCTAAGTCTACCTCCCCGCACCGACCTCACCCCTTCGGGGCAAGAATCGAACGGCTGTTGTCGTGATCTAAGCCACTGGCGGCCGAGAACTATTCCCCTGGCTGGTCGGACGGCTGTTCGGTGTCCGGACGGATGTCGATCCGCCAGCCGGTGAGGCGGGCCGCAAGCCGGGCATTCTGCCCTTCCTTGCCGATGGCGAGGGACAGCTGGTAGTCCGGCACCGTGACGCGCGCGGAGCGGGTCGCGAGGTCCACCACCTCGACCTTGGAGACCCGCGCCGGGGACAGCGCGTTGGCCACCATCTCGGCCGGGTCGTCCGACCAGTCGACGATGTCGATCTTCTCGCCGTGCAGCTCGCCCATCACCGCGCGCACCCGGCCGCCCATCGGGCCGATGCAGGCGCCCTTGGCGTTCAGACCGCTGCGGGTGGAGCGGACGGCGATCTTCGTACGGTGGCCGGCCTCGCGCGCGATGGCGGCGATCTCCACCGACCCGTCGGCGACCTCCGGCACCTCCATGGCGAACAGCGCCTTCACCAGGTTGGGGTGCGTACGGGACAGGGTCACGGACGGACCGCGCATGCCCTTCGCCACCCGGACGACGTACGACCGCAGCCGCAGCCCGTGCGGGTACTCCTCGCCCGGCACCTGCTCCTGCACCGGCAGGATGGCCTCCAGCTTGCCGATGTCGACGAGCACGTTCTTCGGGTCGCGGCCCTGCTGGACCACACCGGCGACGATGTCGCCCTCACGGCCGGCGAACTCGCCGAACGTCACCTCGTCCTCGGCGTCCCGCAGCCGCTGCAGGATGACCTGCTTGGCGGTGGTGGCGGCGATCCGGCCGAAGTCGGACGGGGTGTCGTCGAACTCGCGCGGCTCCTCGCCCTCCTCCAGGTCCTCGGGGTCCTCTTTCGCCCAGACCGTCACATGGCCGTTCTCACGGTCGAGCACCACGCGCGCGTGGCGGCGGCTTCCCTCGGTGCGGTGGTAGGCGATGAGGAGGGCCGACTCGATCGCTCCGACCAGCAGGTCGAAGGAGATCTCCTTCTCCCGTACCAGGCCCCGCAGGGCACTCATGTCGATGTCCACGGCTACGCCTCCTCTGCGTTCTCTTCGTTGTCTTCGTTGTCGTCGTTCTTGTTCTTACGGTTGAACTCGACCTGCACGCGGGCCTTGACGACATCCGCGAAGGCGAGCCGCTTGGCGGTGGGCTTGCGCCCCTTCACGCCGGGCACTTCCACAGCGATGCCGTCGTCGTCCACGTCGAGGATCCGGGCGACCAGCTCACCGCTCTCGGCCAGCTGGAACTTCACCAGCCGGTCGGTGGCGCGCACGTAGTGACGGTGCTCGGTGAGTTCACGCTCGGCACCGGGCGTCCCGACCTCAAGGGTGTATTCACCCGCGCCCATCGCGTCGGTCTCGTCGAGCTTCGCGGAGAGCGCGCGGCTCACATCCGCGATCTGGTCCAGATCAGCACCCGTGTCGGAATCGACGACCACGCGCAGCACCCGCTTACGTCCCACCGAGTCCACTTCGACCTCTTCGAGATCGAGTCCCTGGGAGCTGACGAGCGGTTCCAGCAGTACTCGCAGCCTCTCGCTCTGGGTCGTGCTCATCCGGGTGACTCCTCGGCCGCGTGTGCTGTTGTGGGTAGGGCGCGTGTCTGCTCAAAGGGTATCCGGTCCCAGAGCCTGTTGCCGCCCACCTGCTGGCCGACCGGTGCCGGTGACTGCCACCGGGCGGGTGCGCGGGTACCGTGATCACGGGCGCGCAGCCCTTCCCGTGTTTTCGTTCGTACGAGCCCCCCGAGGACGATCCGCCGTGCCGTTCCCCCCACCTCCGCGCACCCTCACGGGACCGCGCAGAAGGAGCCTGCTCGCCTCGGCCGCCGGAGCCGCGCTCCTGGTGGGCTGCTCCACCGACGGCGACGACACCGAGAACACCGCGGGCAGCCCTTCGGCCGCGGAACGCGCACGCGCGCGGGCCACCACCGACAGCGAGACCCTGCTCCAGCACTACGACGCGGTACTCGCCGCCCACCCGACGCTCGCGGAGCGCCTGAACCCGCTCCGCGCGGAGGTCGTCCGACACGCGACGGCCTTCGGGGGCAGCGGTTCCACGCCATCTTCTACGGCCACTGCCGCGCCGTCGGCTACGGCTACGGCGTCGGCGTCGGCCTCCGCCGTTCCCGCGACCGCGAGCGAGGCCCTCGCCGGGCTGGCCGCCGCCGAGCGGAGCCTCGCCGACCAGCGGGCCAAGGCCCTGCTCGACGTACCGGGCGAGCTGGCCCGGCTGCTGGCCTCGGTGGCCGCGGCCGGGGCCGGGCACGCGTATCTGCTGACGGAGGATGCCAAGTGAGCGAGGAGAAGGCCGTGGAACTGACCGCACTGCAGGCGGCACTGGCCGCCGAGCACGCGGCGGTCTACGGCTACGGCGTGGTCGGCGGCCGTATCCGTGAGGGCCGGCGCACCGAGGCCAAGGCGGCTTACGACGGTCACCGGGCCCGGCGGGACGCCCTGGTCCGGGAGGTACGGGACCTGGGCGGCAAGCCGGTCGCCGCGTCGGCCGCGTACGCGCTGCCGTTCCCGGTGCCGGACTCGGCCGCCGCGGTACGGCTCGCCGCCGAGCTGGAGGAACGGGTCGCCGGGGTCTACTCCGACCTGGTGCGGGCGTCCACGGGCGGGGTGCGCGGTACGGCCGCGGAGGCGCTGCGGGAAGCGGCGGTCCGCGCGGTGCGCTGGCGCGGCGGGAGCGTACCCTTCCCTGGTCTCGCCGAGCGGGCCGCGACCCCCACGGCCTCGGCGACACCCACGGCGTAACACCGCACCGGGCCGCAGGACCAGCTGAAGGGAACAACTCGCGCATGGCTTTCGAACCGCCGCAGCGTCTGGTGAGGGCGCTCGGTGAGACGGCACCGAGCGGTGACGACTGGTTGGAGAAGCTGCCCGAGGTGGCCCAACAGGCCGTCGATCTACGCGAGTTGACCGCCGAACGGGTGCAGGTGCCCGGCGGGCGCAGCAGCCTGGTCGTGCTGGTACGGCGGGCCGACGGGACCCCTGCGGTGCTGAAGCTGGCCCCGCGCCGGGCCCGGCCGGAGAGCGAGCGGGCCGCGCTCGCGCACTGGGGCGGGCGGGGGGCCGTGCAGCTGGTCGAGACGGCGGCGCCCGGTGAAGGCGTGCTGCTGCTGGAGCGGTTGCATCCCGATGTGTCGGTGCGGTCGTTGCCGGAGGCGAAGGCGTTGCTGGAGGCGGCGGGGACGTTGCGGCGGCTGTGGGTGGAGCCGCCGGGGGATCACGCGTTCGAGACGGTGGCCGAGCGGACCGGGCGGCAGGCCGCGGCGATGAAGGGCGGCGGGGCGGAGGTCGCCGCGCTGGTCTCGGCGGCACTGGATGCTCGTGACGAGTTGTTGGCCGCGCCGCCGGAGCAGCGGTTGCTGCACGGGACGTTTCGGCAGAGCAAGGTGCTGGCCGGGGATCGGGTGCCGTGGTTGGCCGTGGGGCCGGATCCTGTGGTGGGTGAGTGTGCGTTCGATCTGGCTCGGCTGGTGCGGGATCGGGTGGAGGATCTGATCGCCACGCCTTCGGGAGCGTCTACAACTCGGCGGCGGGTCAAGCGACTTGCCGAGTCGTTGGATGTGGATCAGGAGCGGTTGCGGGGGTGGACGTTGTTCCGGGCCGTTGAGTCCGGGGTGCGGGCGCTTCGGGTGGGGCGGCCTCGGGATGCTGAGTTGTTGCTGGAATTTGCTGGGTGGCTTTAGGGCAGTTCTTTGGCTGCGGGTCCGTTGTGGCTGGTCGCGCCCACGCGGCGGAGCCGCAAATCGATACAGCCCCGCGCCCCTATCGGGGCGCCCCAGTCACCGTTAGTTTCAAAGCCAGGGCCGGGCAGTCTGACGCTGCTTTGCGGGCTCGTTTCAAAGCTCGCGGTGAAATGGGAGAGCCATCCACCAGGGGGTAGCCCCACTCGTCGAGAGTGATGTGGTCGGGGAGCAGTTCCGCGCACAGGCCGTGGCCCTGGCATGCCGTCCAGTCGATGTCGATCTGTTGTTGGTCCATGGTCAGTGGGCCTCGTTCGGGATCGGGAGCAGGGGGGTGGGGTCGGTCGCCGTGCACAAACCCCTTGCGTGGGCGTCGAGTTCGGTCGCGAACGTGGTCAACGCACTGCGGACCAGGCGGACCGTGCCGTCGGGGTGGTGGCAGGCGCCTCGGCCCTCGATCAGGCCGGACCAACGGGCCACGTCCTGGCGGGTGTTGAACTGCGGGCCAGGTGTGGCCAGGGTGCGGAACGCGGAGGCGATGCGCGGGAGGCCGTTGAGGCAGGGGCCGCACTGGCCGGCCGACTGGAGGGCCAAGTAGCGCAGGACGCGGGCGGTTTCGGCCACTCCGCAGCGGGTGGTGGGGAGTGCGGCCAGGACGCCCGCCCCCAAGTTCCCCGCGTCCAGCGTGCGTTGGGCTGCTTCGGTGGCTGATACCCACGTGCCGTGGTAGCCGCCGACGAGGACCGCCGACATGCCCTGGAGCGGGAGCAGGCGGTCCAGCGGGAGTCCGAACGGGGCTTCCACGACCCGGACTTCGCGGCCCGGCACATGCAGGGTGCAGAGCGTGCTGCCGGGCTGGGTGGGGGTGCCCGCGCTGCGGAACCAGTCGGCGCCGTAGCGGGCGACCAGGGCGAGGTGGGCCAGGGTCTCGACGTTCTGGACGAGCGTCGGCGCCTTGCGCACCCCGCGTTCGCGGACCGGTGGGCGCTGGTGGCGGGGCAGCGGGGCGTTCCCGGAGACGTACTGGGCGAGTGCCGAGGCCTGGCCGGAGAGGAAGCGTTTGGGGAGGCGGATCACCTTCACGTTCAGCGGGTCGTTGCGTTGGGACAAGGCCGACTCCAGGTAGGACGCGCCGTCCTCCACCGCCAGGTGGGCCTCCCCCGCGCCGACCGCCCTGGCCGCCAACTGCAGCCCGTCCAGGACGAGATGGGGTGAGAGGCGCAGGAGGGTCTTGTCCTTGCGGCTGGCCGGTTCGCCCTCCGCGCCGTTCGCCACGACCACGGGTGCGCGGCCCGTACGGCGGCTCGCGTCGGCCACCGCGACGAGCTTGCGGTACATCGGGAACGCGGCGCCTCCGCGTCCGGTGAGGCCGGATTCGGCGACGGTTCTCAGGAGGCCGTCGGGATCGCCGTACGACAGTGGGCCGTAGCGCTGTTCGTGGGTGGCGAGGTCGGCCGCGGTGCCGCCGGGGGCGAGGAGGCGGGGAGACATGTAGACGTCGGTGAAGGTCATGGTCATGAGCGGGCTCCTTCGGCTGTGCGGAGCAGGGCTGCGGGGGTGCGGCGGGCGGCGCGGGACGAGTGGGCCACGCGGATGGCGAAGGCGGCGACCACC
Source organism: Streptomyces sp. MBT53 (assembly GCF_016654115.1). GTDB lineage: Bacteria > Actinomycetota > Actinomycetes > Streptomycetales > Streptomycetaceae > Streptomyces. Next base: position 19,683 of record NZ_JAEQAZ010000076.1, on the reverse strand, counting down.
GCGGCCACGCAGGAGACCGTCAGCCAGGTCATCCAGTCGGTGCCGGTGTCCGTGCCGATGCCGATGCCGTGGATCAGGGCGATCGGCCAGGAGGCGTACGCCAGCCAGTGGACCGCCCGCCAGGTGCGGTGGCCGATGCGTTCGCGCAGGAGGCTGGTGATCAGGACCGCGAGCAGCAGGTCCAGGGCGACCGTGCCGAGGCCGAGCCAGAGCGGCTGGTAGTCGGAGACGAAGGGGACGACCGCGTCCAGGACGGTGATGTTCACGTAGCCGTCGATCACCGCCACCGCGATGTGCAGGGCCAGAAAGGCGGTCGCGGAGAGGGAGAGGGCGCGGTGGAGATTCACCGTGCCGAAGCGGGGCAGTCCGGGGAGCCGGGTGCGCAGGCGGACCGCGATGCCGAGCAGGACGACGACCGTGAACAGGACCAGGCAGACGGCTCCGGTGGCGCGGTTGGCGTACCAGAGGGTTTCGGAGTTCATGCGGCGGCCGCCAGCGAGGTCGGCCAGCCCGGGGTCGTGACGACCGTGCCGTCCTGGGCGACCAGGCGAGCCGGCAGGCCGAGGCGGGTCAGCCAGCGTTCGGCGCCCGCGCCCTTGACCAGGCATGCCGTGCTCGCCGCGTTGGCGTCGGCGCAGGTGGCGGCCGCCACCGAGACCGTGCGCCAGGGGCTGCGGACGGGGAGGCCGGTGCGCGGGTCGACGATGTGGTGCAGTTCGTGGCCGCTGCGGCGCCAGTTGCGGGCGGAGGTGCCCGAGGTGGCGAGGCCGCCGGAGCGCAGGCCGATCGTGGCGTACGTGCCGTGCGTAGGCGTCTCGTCGACGGAACCGGTGACGTCCTGGACGCGGATGTTCCAGCCGCCTGCCGGGGGCTCCCCCGCGACGGCCGTGTCGCCGCCGAGGCTCACCAGGACTCCGCAGCCCGCCACCTGGGCCAGCATCGCGGCTGCCTTGTCGGCGGCCCAGGCCTTCGCCGTGGCGCCGAGGTCGAGGCGGACGCCGGCCGGAACGGAGACCGTGCCCGTCGTACGGTCGAGGTCGATCATGCGCCAGCCCGGGGCGCGTTTCACGGTGAGCCGGACCGGGCGGTCGTCCTCGCGGACGAGGGTGAAGTCGCGGTCGTAGCCGATGGCGTTCATCGCGGAGCCGACGGTCGGGTCGACCGCGCCGTCCGTCGCCTCGGCGGCGCGCAGGGCGACCGCGAGGGCCTCGGCGAGCAGTGGGCTCACCGTCACCGGGCGGCCCGACGACGCGTCGAGCGCGGCCAGTTCGGAGTCGGCGCGGAAGCGGCTGCAGGCCGCGTCGACCTCGGCGAGATGCCGGGCGAGGAGCAGGTTGCAGGAGTCCAGGAGGGCCGGGTCGGTGACGACCAGCCGGACGCCGGTCCCGAGGGCGCGCCAGTCGGCGGCGGCCGTCGTACGCAGGGTCGTTGTGGTCATCACGACGCTCCCGACGTGGAGTCGGTGGAGCCGCCGGAGGACGACGTCACGCCGGACGAGGACGACTGGAGGTCCGACGAGGAGGATGAAGACGATGAGGACGAGCTGTCCGACGTGGAAGAGTTGGAAGAGCTGGACGAGTCGGTGGAAGAGGCCGACGGCGAGGGCGACGACGAACTGGTCGTCGTGCCGGTGTTGCTCGCCGTCGTGTCCGCTTCCGCGTCCGACTGCAACGTGCCGACCAGGGCGAACACCCCGGCCGCCGCCGCCAGCGTGACCGCTGCGGTGGCGGCCGCGATGCGCCGCTTGCCTCTGCGGACCGCCGTAGCGGCCCCACGCTCCTTGACTGTCATGACCGTTCCCCTCCGCAGTGACGCTCTGTCACGTACTACGGTCGGGGACCAGCCTGAGAGAAGTCTGTGAGGCGCCCATACGCCTGCGCAGAACTCCCTGAGAGATCTCTTACAGGGCGGGCCGCGCGGTCAGACGCGCGATCGCCTCGTCGACGGTCAGTTCCTCGCGCTCGCCGGTCCTGCGGTCCTTGAGCTCCAGGACGCCCTCGGCGGAACGGCGGCCCGCGACCAGGATCTTCGGTACGCCGATCAGCTCCGAGTCGGTGAACTTCACGCCCGGGGAGACCCCGGCGCGGTCGTCGACCAGGACGCGCAGACCGGCCTCACGCAGCTTCTCCGAGACGTCCAGGGCGAGTTCGGTCTGCAGGGCCTTGCCCGCGGCGACCACATGGACGTCGGCCGGGGCGACCTCGGCGGGCCAGCACAGGCCCTTGTCGTCGGCGGTCTGCTCGGCGAGGGCGGCCACCGCGCGGGAGACACCGATGCCGTAGGAGCCCATGGTCACGCGGACCGGCTTGCCGTGCTGGCCGAGGACGTCGAGCTTGAGGGCGTCGGCGTACTTGCGGCCGAGCTGGAAGATGTGGCCGATCTCGATGGCGCGGTCGAGCTTGAGGCCGGTGCCGCACTTGGGGCAGGGGTCGCCCTCGTTGACGACCACGACGTCGACGTACGCGTCGACCTCGAAGTCACGGCCCGCGACGACGTTCTTGGCGTGCGTGCCCTCCTTGTTGGCGCCCGTGATCCACGAAGTGCCGGGGGCCACGCGCGGGTCGGCGATGTACGTGACCTTCTCGCCCAGGCCCTGCGGACCGACGTAGCCGCGCACCAGGTCGGGACGGCCGGTGAAGTCCTCCGCCGTCACCAACTCCACTGCGGCGGGGGCGAAATGGGCCTCCACCTTGTCCAGGTCGACCTCGCGGTCACCGGGCACTCCTACGGCCACGATCTCGCCGTCGACCTTCACGAGGAGGTTCTTCAGGGTGGCGGAGGCCTCGACGCCGAGGTGGGCGGCGAGGGTCTCGATGGTGGGGGTGTCGGGTGTGGGGATCTCTTCGAGCGCGGGCACGTCGGTCGCGTCCACGGACGTCAACTCATACGTGATCGCTTCGGTGTTGGCGGCGAAGTCGCAGTTCGGGCAGTCCGCGAAGGTGTCCTCGCCGGCCTCGGCCGGGGCGAGGAACTCCTCCGACTTGGAGCCGCCCATCGCGCCCGCGGTCGCGGCGCAGATGCGGTAGTCGAGGCCCAGACGCGCGAACACCTTCTGGTACGCCTGGCGGTGCAGGGCGTAGGAGTGGGCGAGGCCCTCGTCCTCGGTGTCGAAGGAGTACGAGTCCTTCATGAGGAACTCACGGCCACGGAGAATGCCGGCGCGGGGGCGGGCCTCGTCGCGGTACTTGTGCTGGATCTGGTAGAGGATGACCGGCAGATCCTTGTAGGAGGACGCCTGGTCCTTCACGATCAGCGTGAAGATCTCCTCGTGGGTGGGGCCGAGGAGGTAGTCGCCGCCCTTGCGGTCCTTGAGGCGGAACAGCTCGGGGCCGTACTCGTCCCAGCGGCCGGTCGCCTCGTACGGCTCCCGGGGCAGGATCGCGGGAAGCAGCACCTCCTGGGCGCCGATCGCGTCCATCTCCTCACGGACGATCCGCTCGACGTTGGACAGCACCTTCTTGCCCAGGGGCAGCCAGGACCAGATCCCGGCCGCGGTACGGCGGACGTAGCCGGCCCGCACGAGCAGCTTGTGACTGAGGACCTCGGCGTCCGCCGGGTCGTCGCGCAGCGTCTTCGCCATCAACTGGGACATGCGCTGGACCGGTGCGTTCGCCATGGTTCCTGTACTCCTGCCGGGAAAGGGTGATGGCTAGGAGGTTAGCCGGGCTCGCTGTGCCGGTGGAAATCGGTTAGCGACGGCGGAGCGGGAGTGGGGCGCCCATCACTGCGTACGGCTTCGGGGCGCTGGGAAACAGGACCTGGCGGGCCAGGTCCTCGTAGCCGAGGGAGCGGTACAGGCCGCGGGCCGGGCTGTCCGTGTCGATCGCGGAGAGGATCGAGCGGGGTTCGGCGGCGGCGTCCGTGATCGTGGTGATCAGGGAACGGCCGAGGCCACGGTTCTGGAAGTGCGGGTGGACGTGCAGCTCGGTGATCACGAAGGAGTCGTCGAGCCAGCTGTCGTGACCGCCGGAGCGGAGGTACGGCTCCACGACCGTGGACCACCAGTGGGTGCGGTTGTTGGGCATGCCGTAGACGAAACCCACGAGACGCTCCGCCGAGGTGGCGCCGAGGGCTCTTGCACCGGGGTAGGTCATATGGCGCAGGACGATCTGGCGACGTACTGCCACTTCGTCCGCACCGAGGCCGAAGGCGATGGCTTGGACTGCGAGGGCCTCGTCCACACGGGCCGAAAGGTCCAAGGGGCCGATCACGACGTCTTCGGGGTGGCGGTGGCCGTGACCGGGAAATCGCATGTGGGGAGAGTACAGGGGGGTGGCGGTTGTCGTTCGGGTGCGGGCCGTGTGTGGCTGATCGCGCCCACGCGGCCGAGCCGCATATCGATACAGCCCCGCGCCCCTGAAGGACTTTTCAGAACAGGACGCTCATGAAGGCGCCGACCTCCTGGAAGCCCACCCTCAAGTACGCCCTTCTCGCCGGGGTGTTGAAGTCGTTGACGTAGAGGCTGACGATCGGGGCCACGTCCGCGAGGGCGTAGCGCAGTACCGATGCCATCGCCGGAGCCGCCACCCCCATCCCCCGGTACTCGGGGGCCACCCACACGCCCTGGATCTGGCAGGCCTGGGTCGTCGCGGCGCCGATCTCGGCCTTGAAGACGACCTTGCCGTACTCGTCGAGGCGGGCGAACGAGCGGCCGGAGCCCACGAGTTCGGCCACTCGGGCCTGGTACAGAAGGCCGCCGTCGCCTGCCAGCGGGGAGACTCCGACCTCCTCGGTGAACATCGCCACGCACGCCGGCATGATCGTCTCCATCTCGTCCTTGCGGATGCGACGGACGTAGGGATCGGGAGCGATGTCGGTGGGCATGCGGTCGGCGACCATCAGGGGCTGGTGAGCGCGGACCTCTCGGGCCGGGCCCCAGCTCGGTTCCAGCAGGCGCCACAACTGAGCGGTGGCCTCTGCGGGGCCGACGATCGAGGAGCAGCGGCGGCCGGCCCGGCGGGCGCGGTCCGCGAACGCGCGGATCGCGCGAGGGGTGGCGCAGATCGGGACGAGGTTGGCGCCCGCGTAGCAGAGGGACGTCAGCATGCCGTCCTCGTACCAGCCCCACATCTCGCCGCCGAGGCGCCACGGGTCCAGGCCGGCGACCTGAACCCGCGAGGTCACGAAGGCGTTCGTGACCGGCTCGCGGTCCAGCACGGCGAGCGCGGCTTCCAGGTCGCTCGGTTCGAGCACCCGAGAGGTGGTCTGGGTCAACACGTACGGGACCTCACCCTGAGGGTCTGCTGATCTCCGCACTGTACCTGCGGAAGCTGAGCGGTGCCGCCTTGTGTTGGGGCTCGCTTCTCAGTGGGGGTGGGGAAAGTGGGCGTCTGGGGGCTGCCGCCCCCAGGCCCCCGCTTTCGGCCTGGACGGCCTCGTCCTCAAGCGCCGGACGGGCTGACAATCACGAAGTCACGCCTGTCAGCCCGCCACCGCGACCGTCGGCTCCCCCGAAGCCACCCCGTCCGCCTCCATCTGCTCGGCGATCTTCATCGCTTCCTCGATGAGGGTCTCGACGATCTTCGACTCGGGGACGGTCTTGATGACCTCGCCCTTGACGAAGATCTGGCCCTTGCCGTTGCCGGAGGCGACGCCGAGGTCGGCCTCGCGGGCCTCGCCCGGGCCGTTCACCACGCAGCCCATGACGGCCACGCGCAGCGGGACCTCCATGCCCTCCAGGCCCGCCGTGACCTCCTCGGCCAGCTTGTAGACGTCGACCTGGGCGCGGCCGCAGGAGGGGCAGGAGACGATCTCCAGGCGGCGGGGCTTGAGGTTCAGGGACTCCAGGATCTGGAGTCCGACCTTGATCTCCTCCACCGGCGGGGCCGACAGGGAGACGCGGATCGTGTCGCCGATGCCCTGGCTGAGCAGCGCGCCGAAAGCCACCGCCGACTTGATCGTGCCCTGGAACGCGGGGCCCGCCTCCGTCACGCCGAGGTGGAGCGGGTAGTCGCACTGGGCGGCGAGCTGGCGGTAGGCCTCGACCATGACGACCGGGTCGTTGTGCTTGACCGAGATCTTGATGTCCTGGAAGCCGTGCTCCTCGAAGAGGGACGCTTCCCAGAGGGCGGACTCGGCCAGCGCCTCGGGGGTCGCCTTGCCGTACTTCTTCAGGAGTCGGCTGTCCAGCGAGCCCGCGTTCACGCCGATGCGGATCGGGGTGCCGTGGTCCTTCGCGGCCCGCGCGATCTCCTTGACCTTGTCGTCGAACTGCTTGATGTTGCCGGGGTTCACGCGGACGGCCGCGCAGCCGGCCTCGATCGCGGCGAACACGTACTTCGGCTGGAAGTGGATGTCCGCGATCACCGGGATCTGCGACTTGCGGGCGATCGTCGCGAGGGCGTCGGCGTCGTCCTGGGTCGGGCAGGCCACGCGGACGATCTGGCAGCCGGACGCGGTCAGCTCGGCGATCTGCTGGAGCGTGGCTCCGATGTCCGACGTACGGGTGGTCGTCATGGACTGCACGGACACCGGCGCGTCGCCGCCGACCGCCACGGACCCGACCTGGATCTGCCGGCTCTTGCGGCGCTCGGCGAGCCTGGTCGGAACGGACGGAATGCCGAGAGAAATCGCAGTCATCTGCTGTGCAACCCCAAGTCGTGGATCAAGGCCCCGGTCCCGGAACAACGGGCTCCAGGCTTCGAGATTACGTCAACCGTGCGGGCCCGAGCACATCCCGGCCGTAAACCCACTCAATGGAGGGCGGCCCCACATCAAGGATGTGAGGCCGCCACAAACTACGGATGACTAGGAGATTTTCACCGGGTTAACCACGTCCGCCACGAGGACGAGCAGGGTGAAGCAGACGAAGATCCCTGCCACGACATACGCGACCGGCATCAGCTTCGCCACGTCGAACGGGCCCGGGTCCGGGCGCTTGAGCACCTTCGCCAGGTTCCGGCGCAGGGCCTCCCACAGGGCGCCCGCGACATGGCCGCCGTCGAGCGGGAGCAGCGGGAGCATGTTGAAGAGGAAGAGAGAGAGGTTGAAGCCGGCTACCAGCATCAGGGCCATGGCCAGCTGCTGGGTGGGCGGGATGTCGAGGGTGAAGATCTCGCCGCCGACGCGGGCCGCACCTACGACGCCCATCGGGGAGTCGGCCTGGCGGGGGGCGCCGTCGAAGGCCGCGTTCCACAGGGCCGGGATCTTGCCGGGGAGTGCCGCGATGGAGTCGACGGCCTCGCCCATGCGGTCGGTCATCCAGGTGACCGAGTCGCCGAAGTCCTGGCGGACGATGCCGGTGGCCGCGCTGAAGCCGAGGAAGCCGGCGGTGACGTACTTGCCCTGGACGATCTGGCCGCTGGAGTCCTTCCTGGCGACCTGGTTGCTCGCGATCTTCGCGTGCAGGGTGACCTCCTGGCCCTTGCGCTCGACGACGATCGGGACCGTCTTGCCGGGGGCCGCGCGGATCAGGTCGGAGAGTTTGTTCCAGTCGGTCGTCTTGACGCCGTTGAAGCTGAGGATCTTGTCGCCCGCCTTGAGGCCTGCCGCGGCGGCCGGGGAGGCCGGGTCGGTCGACCTGCAGGTGTCGCGGTTCTGGCTCTGCGCGATGACGCACTGGGAGACCGAGCTGACCGTGTTGGTCTGCTGCGAGATCCCGAAGCCCATCAGGACGGTGAGGAAGAGCGCCACCGCCAGGATGAGGTTCATGAACGGGCCCGCGAACATCACGATGACCCGTTTCCAGGGTTTGCGGGTGTAGAAGAGGCGGGTCTCGTCGCCGGGCTGGAGTTCCTCGAAGGCCGCCGAGCGGGCGTCCTCGATCATGCTGCGCCAGGGCGAGGTGGAGCGGGCGGTGATCCGGCCGTCGTCGCCGGGCGGGAACATGCCGATCATGCGGATGTAGCCGCCGAACGGGATGGCCTTGAACCCGTACTCGGTGTCGCCCTTCTTCCGGGACCAGATGGTCGGGCCGAAGCCGACCATGTACTGGGGCACCCGGATGCCGAAGAGCTTCGCCGTCGAGAGATGCCCCAGCTCGTGCCAGGCGATCGAGACCAGCAGGCCGACCGCGAAGACGACTATGCCGAGGATCATCATCAGGGCTGTCATGCACGCGCCTCCGCGTTCGCCGTGGTCGTCTGCGCTGTCAGTTCGCGGGCCCGGGCGCGCGCCCAGGTCTCCGCTTCGAGGACGTCCGGCACGGTGAGCGAGGTTCCCGTGGCCGGTGTCCCGTGTTCCTCGACCACCCGTGTCACCGTCTCCATGATTCCGTTGAACGGCAGCGCGCCCGCGCGGAACGCCTCCACGCACTCCTCGTTCGCCGCATTGAACACCGCCGGGGCCGTGCCCGCGAGCTGTCCCACATGCCGGGCGAGGCCCACGGAGGGGAAGGCCTCGGTGTCGAGCGGGAAGAACTCCCACGTCGAGGCCTTGCTCCAGTCGAACGCGGGCGCCGCGTCCGGGACCCGCTCGGGCCAGCCGAGCCCGATGGCGATCGGCCCGCGCATGTCGGGGGGCGTCGCCTGGGCGATCGTAGATCCGTCCGTGAATTCCACCATCGAGTGGACATACGACTGCGGGTGCACGACCACCTCAATGCGATCGAAGGGAATGTCGTACAGCAGGTGTGCCTCGATCACTTCGAGCCCCTTGTTCACCAGGGTCGCGGAGTTGATCGTGATCACCGGGCCCATCGCCCAGGTGGGGTGCGCGAGGGCGTCGGCGACGGTCACGTTCGCCAGTTCCGCCTTCGTACGGCCGCGGAAGGGGCCGCCGGACGCGGTGACGACGAGCTTGCGGACGTCGGCGCGGGTGCCGGCCGCGAGGGCCTGGAAGAGGGCCGCGTGCTCGGAGTCGACCGGGATGATCTGGCCGGGCTTCGCAAGCGCCTTGACCAGCGGGCCGCCGACGATGAGCGACTCCTTGTTGGCGAGCGCGAGGACGCGGCCCGCCTCCAGGGCGGCGAGGGTGGGCGCGAGACCGATGGAGCCGGTGATGCCGTTCAGCACGGTGTGGCAGTCGGAGGCCGCGACCTGCGTGGCCGCGTCCGGTCCGGCGAGGATCTCGGGGAGCGGCTCCCCGGTGCCGTACTGCGCCGCGAGCGCTTCGCGCAGTGCCGGTACGGCGTCCTCGCGGGCGACCGCGACGGTCCGCACCCTGAGCCGGTACGCCTGCTCGGCGAGGAGTCCGACCCGGCCGCCGTTGGCGGAGAGTGCGGTGACCCGGAAACGGTCCGGGTTGCGCAGCACCAGGTCGATGGCCTGGGTGCCGATGGACCCGGTGGAGCCGAGGATCACCAGGGCCTTGGGACCGTCGCCCACGACGGGGTCGTAGACGAGATGTGGGTCGGCGAGGGGTGCTGGACTGTCGCTCATCCCTCCATTGTTGCCGCAACGGGTGGCCAGGTGGACAGCGGTTCCCTCGGGCGGGTGGCTTATCGGCTCTCGTCGGTGATTGAAGGGAAATCCCCCTTTGTGAATACGGCGTGAAGGTCATGTGATAACACTTCAGTCCTGCGCCGGTGGACGACCGGCCAGTGGACGACATCCTGGGGGGATTCTCCATGCGGATACGCGCTGTTCTGCCCGCGCTCGCGGGCGCCGCGATACTCACCGGCACACTGCTGAGCACCCCGGCCGAGGCCGCCGGCGGGGTCACGATCTACCGCGTCTGGTTCGACAGCCCCGGCTCGGACCACGGCTCCAACGCGAGCCTCAACGCCGAGTGGGTGCAGATCAAGAACACCAGCCGGTCGGCGATCTCCCTCAAGGGGTGGGTCCTCAAGGACGTCTCGAACCACCGCTACGTCTTCAAGAACATCAAGATCGGCGCCGGCAAGTACATCAAGGTGCACACCGGCAAGGGCACGGACACCGCGTCGAACACGTACCAGAACCGCGGCTGGTACGTCTGGAACAACACCAAGGACACGGCGACGCTGACCAGAGCGACCGGCAGCAAGGTCGACACCTGTTCCTGGACGACGCGGGATCCGAGCGACAAGTACTGCTGATCCGGGGCTAGTTGACGGGTCGGTGCACATTCTCCGCCTTGGAGGGGCCCGGGGTCGTGTCGGCGATCCACGGGCCCTCGCCCGACGGGTCGACGATGCCCTCCTCCAGCCAGGTGTACGCGCCGCCCATGACTCCCTTGACCACCTTGCGGTCGAGGTCGTCGGTGTTGGTCCACAGGCGGCCGAAGAGTTCCTCGATCCGGATGCGGGACTGCTGGCAGAAGGCGTCTGCGAGTTGGTAGGCCTCGCGGCCGTGTTCGCCCTGGGTGCGCAGGAGTTCGGCCCGTACGCAGACCGCGCTCATCGCGAACAGTTCCGCGCCGATGTCGACGATCCGGCCCAGGAAGCCCTGTTTGGTCTCCATCCGGCCCTGCCAGCGGGACATGGCGTAGAAGGTGGAGCGGGCGAGTTTGCGGGCGTTGCGTTCGACGTAGCGCAGGTGCTTGGAGAGGTCGATGCCGTGCCGGAACTCGCCGTAGGTGCCCGGGAGTTGGCCGCTGCCCGCGACCAGCTTCGGGAGCCACTTGGCGTAGAAGACGCCCGCGTTGGCGCCCGCTTTCGCCTTGTCCTGGAGGGACTTGTCGGGGTCGATGAGGTCGCCGGCGACCGTGAGGTGGGCGTCGACGGCCTCGCGGGCGATGAGGAGGTGCATGATCTCCGTCGAGCCCTCGAAGATGCGGTTGATGCGGAGGTCGCGGAGGACCTGTTCGGCGGGGACGGCCTTCTCGCCGCGGGCCGCGAGGGACTCCGCCGTCTCGAAGCCCCGGCCGCCGCGGATCTGGACCAGCTCGTCGGCCATCAGCCAGCCCATCTCGGAGGCGAAGAGCTTGGCGAGGGCGCCCTCGATACGGATGTCGTTGCGGTCCTCGTCCGCCATCTGCGAGGAGAGGTCGAGTACCGCTTCCAGGGCGAAGGTCGTCGCCGCGATGAACGAGATCTTCTTGCCCACGGCCTCGTGCTCGGCGATCGGCCTGCCCCACTGCTCACGGGCCGCCGACCACTCGCGGGCGATCTTCAGACACCACTTGCCGGCCGCGACGCAGGACGCGGGCAGCGAGAGGCGGCCGGTGTTGAGGGTGGTGAGGGCGATCTTGAGGCCCGCGCCCTCGGGGCCGATGCGGTTGGCGGCGGGGACCCGGACCTGGTGGAAGCGGGTGACGCCGTTCTCGATGCCGCGCAGGCCCATGAAGGCGTTGCGGTTCTCGACGGTGATGCCGGGCGAGTCGGCCTCCACGACGAACGCCGTGATGCCGCCCCTGCTGTCCTCGGTCTTCGGCACCCGGGCCATCACGACCAGGAGGTCGGCGATCACGCCGTTGGTGGTCCAGAGCTTCACGCCGTCGAGGACGTACGCGTCCCCGTCCCGCACCGCGCTGGTCGCCAGGCGGGCCGGGTCGGAGCCGACGTCCGGCTCGGTGAGCAGGAAGGCGCTGATGTCGGTGCGGGCGCAGCGCGGCAGGAACTCGGCCTTCTGCTCGTCGGTGCCGAAGAGTTTCAGCGGCTGCGGTACGCCGATCGACTGATGCGCCGAGAGCAGCACGCCGACCGCCGGGCAGGCCGAGCCCGCCAGGGCCAGCGCCTTGTTGTAGTACACCTGGGTGAGGCCGAGACCGCCGTACTTGGTGTCGATCTTCATGCCGAGGGCACCGAGCTCCTTGAGGCCGGCGATGACCTCGTCGGGGATGCGGGCCTCGCGTTCGATGCGGGCTGCGTCGATCTCCGTCTCGCAGAAGACGCGCAGCTCGGCGAGGAACTCCTCGCCGCGCCGCACGTCCTCGTCGGGCGGGAGCGGGTGGGGGTGGATGAGGTCGAGCCGGAAGCGGCCGAGGAACAGTTCCTTGGCGAAGCTGGGCTTGCGCCAGTCCTGTTCCCGGGCGGCCTCCGCCACCTGGCGGGCTTCTCGCTCGGTGACGGTGGGTTTGCTGGGTGGAGCGGACATGAGGCTCACCTCGCCGCGAATCGGACCCTCGGCCCTCGGTGGTTACCGATGGGTGCTACCCGTTCGTATCTACCCGATCCGCCGCGAAGCAGCCACCCTTCGCGCGTCCGTTCAGCCGATGTCGACGGAGTACGCCTTTGTGTCAAGGCGGCCCGAGCCCTTGAAGACCTCGGTGCCGGACTCGATGCCGGAGAGGTACTTGTCGTTGCTGAGCAGCTTGCGGCGGACCAGGGCCTGGGTGAAGTCGTCCATGTTGAGGGTGGCCTTGGTGGTGTTGGCCCGACGCACGAAGGAGTAGACGTTCCAGCCGATGTTGCCCTGGTAGATGTCCCACATCGCGCCGTCGAGGCTGACGCTGCCGTACTTGGTGCCGAGCGGGCCCGCGCCGCCCTGCCGGTCGAGCCAGATCATGATCTCGTCGGTTGGCTGGTCGGCCCAGTCGGCGGTGTTCTTGGAGTGCAGCCACAGGTCGTACGCGACGTCGAGGGTGCCCGGGTTGGAGCTGAGCGAGAAGTCCCAGCTGGTCCTCACCGGCTTGCGGTCGCCGACGCGGATCGGCAGTCCGGTGGTCGCCCTGTCGACCTTCCAGCCCCAGTGCCAGCCGAGGACGGTGCTCGCGTACGACTTCACGTCCGCGTCGGTGCCCTTGCTGTTGTTCGCCCAGCTGAACGACGTACCCCACGAAATCGTGGACCCCGACTGGGAGTTGTCCCACACGCACTGACTGCCGGTGGCCTTGTCCTGGCCCCAGAGGTTGTTGTTCACGTAGTACTTGCCGAGCGTGACGGTGTCGAAGGCCCCGCACTTCTTGCTCGTCTCGCCCGCCTGCGCGACGGTCACACCGGCGAGCGCCGTGAGCGCGACCGACGCGGCGGCCAGCACCTTCGCCTTCTTCGAGAGACGGGGTCTGCGGTGTTGCATCGGGGGTCCTTCCGGGGGACGGTTCGTCTACGGCCCGTCAGCGGCCGCTACGACCTTCCAGTGGCCGCCGACCCGCCCGGAGGTTGCCTTCCCTCGCGGAGAATCTCGCCGGACGGCCCCGAACGAGAAAGTGTCGAAGCGCTTCGACAACCTATGGACACCCACACCGCCTGAAGCTAATGTCGAACCACCCTCACTCGCCCTTGTCAGCAACGCGCACTGTCGAAGCGCTTCACAAAGCTTGGAGAGCTGGATGGTCACCCTCGCCGAGGTCGCCCAGCACGCCGGAGTCTCGGCGAGCACGGTGAGCTATGTCCTCAGCGGCAAGCGGTCCATCTCCGGAGCCACCCGGCAGCGGGTCGAGCAGAGCATCCGCGAGCTGGGCTACCACCCGAACGCGGGCGCCCGCGCCCTGGCCAGCAGCCGGTCGAACATCATCGCGCTGATGGTGCCGCTGCGCACGGACATGTACGTACCGGTGATGATGGAGATCGCCATCGCCGTGGCCACCACCGCCCGGCTGCACGGCTACGACGTGCTGCTGCTCACCGGCGAGGAGGGCCCGGACGCGGTACGCCGGGTCACCGGCAGCGGGCTCGCCGACGCGATGATCCTGATGGACGTCGAACTCGCCGACGAGCGGCTGCCGTTGCTGCGCGGCACCGACCAGCCGTCCGTGCTCATCGGCCTCCCCGCCGACACCACCGGACTGACCTGCGTCGACCTCGACTTCGGGGCGACCGGCGCGCTGTGCGTCGAGCACCTCGCGAAGCTCGGTCACCACGACATCGCTGTCATCGGCGAGGCGCCCGCGGTCTACGAGCGGCACACCGGTTTCGCCGAGCGCACCCTGGACGGACTCCGTTCCCGGGCAAGGGAGTTGGACCTGCGGGTACTGCACCGGCCGTGCGAGGGCGGGTACGACGCGATGGCGGTGACACTGGCCCGGATCTTCGACGAGCGCCCCGGCACCACGGGCTTCGTCGTGCAGAACGAGTCGGCGGTCGAGCCGCTGCTCGCCCTGCTGCGCCAGCAGGGCCGGGCCGTGCCGGAGGACGTGTCGGTGGTCGCGGTCTGCCCCGACCAGGTCGCCACCCAGGCCTCGGTGCGGCTGACGTCCGTCGCCATCCCCGCCCAGGAGATGGGGCGTTACGCCGTGGAGCACCTGGTGGCCAAGCTGGACGGCCGCGGCAGTGACGAAGTCGTGCTGATCGCACCGGAGTTGACGGTGCGGGCGAGTACGGGGGCGGCGCCGTCAGCGTCCTGACCAGCCACGCTCCACGTGTTTGTGCGGTTACCCCTGTCTGCTTTCCTCCAGGAGCACTCCTCGTGAATCTGCCTGCCGAAATCCAGTCCGAGGTCAGTCTCGCGCAGTCCTCCCCCACCGTCGGAACGTTCCGTGAGCGGGACGGCGCGCTGGAGTGGAGCGGCCGTCAGGAGACCGTACGGATCGAACCCTGGGGTCCGGACGCGGTCCGGGTCCGGACCCGGCTCGGCGGACCGATCCTCGACGGGCTCCCCGGCGCCCTTCTCGACGAACCTCCCGCCGCGGACGGCTCGGTCAAGATCGGCGACGGTGAAGCACAGCTGACCGTGGGCGAGTTGACCGTCCACGTCGACGCCGAGGGCCTGATCCGCTTTCTGCGCACCGAGGACTCCGCCGAACTCCTCGCGGAGGCCCGTGCCCACTTCTGGTGGCCCGGCTCACGGCTCTACACGGCGGTCGGCAACGGCCACCACCGCCTGGAGCAGCGCTTCGCCGCCTACGAGGACGAGAAGCTGTACGGCCTCGGGCAGCACCAGCACGGGCGGTTGGACCAGAAGGGGCTGGTCCTCGACCTGGTCCAGCGCAACGCCGAGGTCGGCATCCCGGTGCTCGTCTCCAGCCGCGGCTACACCCTGCTGTGGAACAACCCGGCGATCGGCCGCGTGGAGCTGGCCGGCAACGGCACACGCTGGGTGGCCGATTCGGCCCGGCAGATCGACTACTGGATCACCGCGGGCGACCCGGCCGACGGCCAGCGCCGCTACAGCGCGGTGACGGGCCGTACGCCGATGCTGCCTACGTGGGCGGCGGGCTTCTGGCAGTGCAAGCTGCGCTACCGCACCCAGGCCGAACTCCTCGCCGTGGCACGGGAGTACAAGCGCCGAGAGCTGCCGTTGTCGGCCATCGTCTGCGACTTCTTCCACTGGACGCACCTGGGCGACTGGAAGTTCGACCCGGCGGAGTGGCCCGACCCGGCCGCGATGGTGCGTGAACTCGACGAGCTGGGCGTCAAGTTGGTGGTGAGCGTCTGGCCCTCGGTGTCACCGCTGAGCGAGAACCACTCGGTGCTGGAGCAGCGCGGCCATCTGATCGGCACCCAGTACGGGCCGATGGCCCACGCCGACTGGCCGGACAAGGGCGTCGCGTCGACCGTCCAGGTCGCCTTCTACGACGCGACCAACCCCGGGGCCCGCGAGTTCCTGTGGTCGAAGATCCGCGACAACTACCTTGTACCGTACGGCATCACGGCGTTCTGGCTGGACGCCTGCGAACCCGAGCTGAAGCCGGGCTTCCAGGAGAACCTGCGCTATTGGGCGGGCCCGGGCCTGGAGGTCGGCAACATCTATCCGGCCGAGAACTCCCGTACGTTCCACGAAGGACTGCTGTCCGAGGGCGAGTCGGAGATCATCACCCTCAACCGCTCGGCGTGGGCGGGCAGTCAGCGCTACGGCGCCGCGCTGTGGTCGGGTGACATCGGCACCGACTTCCCGACCCTGCGCCGCCAGATAGCCGCCGGCCTCAACACCGCGCTGTCGGGCATCCCTTGGTGGAACACGGACATCGGCGGCTTCCACGGCGGCGACCCGGACGACCCGGCGTACCAGGAGGTCATGGTCCGCTGGTTCCAGTTCGGCGCGCTGTCGCCGCTGATGCGCCTGCACGGCTTCCGCGACCCGGGCATGCCGCTCGGCCCCGACATGACGGGCGGCCCCAACGAGGTCTGGTCGTACGGCGATCGGGCCCTCCCCGTCCTGGAGAAGTACCTGCGGCTGCGCGAACGCCTGAGGCCCTACGTCCTCGATGTGATGCGGGCCGCGCACGAGGAAGGACTGCCGGTGATGCGGCCGTTGTTCCTGGAGTTCCCGCAGGATCTGGCGAGTTGGTCGGTCGACGACGCTTACCTCTTCGGCCCGGACCTGCTGGTCGCCCCCGTGCTCACAGCCGGGGCCACGGCCCGTACGGCCTATCTCCCGGCGGGCGCCTGGTGGACGGACGCGTGGACGGGCGAGACGTACGAGGGCGGCACGGCCGTGACGGTCGACGCCCCGCTGGACCGTATCCCGCTGTTCCTGCGGGACGGGGCGACGCTGCCGATCGCGGAGTAGCGAAGTGGTCTCATTCGGAGGGGAGTTGGACCTCTCCTCCGGGCGGTCCCGCCCGCCGTGACGCTTCCGTTGCGCGGAACTGTGGGCTCCGTCACAGCCGTGCCGATCTTGTTCTGGTGGACTCCAGCGATGGTCTTACGCAAGCTCGCCGGGGCGGCGGGCCTGGCCGCGTTCGCCCTGTATCTGTGGGGTCTGCTCTACGTGTTGGGCGCGCTGCTCCAGGCCGAGGACGGCGGCGCCGACTCCTCACCGATACTGCCCTGCCGTACGACCGACGGGCAGGAGGGCGGGCCGGAGGACCCCAGAGCCGCCCAAGTCGTGGACTACTCCGTGGACTTCGTCCCGCTCAGGTTCGTCTGCGAGACGACGGGCGGGGGAAGCTATGTCACCCGCACGGTTCCCGGTTACGTCAACCCGGCCGTGGGCGGCCTCGTGCTCGCCGCGCTCGGCTGCTGGGTCGCCGCGCTCGTCGTCGCGGAGCCGCCCGGCCCCCGCGGGGTGCGGGGACCGGGCGGCTGAGCGGTACCGGGGTGGGTCAACTGCTGGTGACGCTCTCACTGTTGGTGGTGAAGGCGAGGCCGCCGGACGAGGACGTGATCTCGAAGCCGAACTGCAGGTCCCCGATGGTCACATTGCCGAACCAGCCCTTGGTGTCCTTGATCCACTTGAGGATCGGCAGGATGTCGATCGTGCCGGACGAGGAGTTGGAGCTGCGCACGAACGAGAACACGTCGTTGCTGCCGTTGTTGCCCTTGTAGACGGTCCAGGTGGAACCGCCCAGCGTCAGACTGCCCTGCGAGGTGCCGAGCGGGCCGACCGCTCCGGTCTTGTTGACCCAGAGCATGATCTCGTAGGCGTAGTTGGTGTCCCAGATGTCGTACGACGTGTTGTACGCGCCGGACGACGGCACCGTGACGTTGTAGCTGCTCTTGAGCGAGCCGAGCGAGGTGATCGACTTGCCGATCACCTTCTTGGCGTTGGGGTAGGCCTTGATCCCGCCGGTGTTGGGGTGGTTGGCGGTGACTCCCCAGTTGGTGCCGGAGTTGGCCCAGATGCACTGGGTGCCCGCGCCGGAGCCCCAGATGTCGTTGTAGAGCGTGTAGCCGTTCAGGGTCGTGCTGCCCCACTGGTCGCAGGAGCTCCAGACGGCGGCGGAGGCGGGGGCCGAGGCGAGGCCGACGGTGGCGCCGAGCGCGAGGACGGGGGCCAGCAGGGCCGTAACTAGCCTGCTGCGGGTGCGTGTTGCCATGGTGTCCCTTCCATGGGTGGGGGGAGTTGTGTGTGGCTACCGCGCCCCCAGGGTGAGGGCGCGGTCTTCTCCGGCGACGAGTTCGAGCGGCTGAGTGCCGGAGGAAGTCCGCAGTTCGACGCGGTGGGTGCGGGTGGGGCGGAGAACCGCGACGGCCGAGTCAGGCGTCCAGGTCAGATCGATGTCCGCCCCGAACCTCGTGCGTACGCCGGTGAGTTGGCCCTGTGGATACGCCGCCGGCAGCGCGGGCAGCAGGACCAGCCGGTCCGGCGTCGACTGCACCAGCGTCTCGATCAGCACACCGGGCAGGGTGTGTGCGGCGTCCGCGTTGTAGACATCGCGGTTCGGATAGTGCGCGCTCATCAGAGAGGCGTGGAAGAAGTCGCCGCCGAGCACCTGGCCGAGGGCGTGCGCGACCCGTTCGCCGTCGCGGAGCCGGGCGGCGACGAGCGCGTGGTGGAGGTGGCCGTGCGCCGAGTCGTTCTCGGCGCCCCGGAGTTGGAGGGCACGGTGGGCGGCTCCCGCGAGCTCCGGGGTGTCGTAGGGGTTGATCTCGTCGAGGGGCCAGACGCCGTAGAGATGGCTGAGGTGGCGGTGGTCGTAACTGTCGTCGAGCCCGGGCCAGGCCCATTCGGCCAGCGCGCCTTCGGAGTTGACCCGGTGCGGCGGCAGCCGGTCGGCGAGGGCGCGCCAGCGGTCGGCGTCCGGGGTTCCCGGGTGGTAGTCGGCGGCGGCGCGCAGCGCGTGCCGGGCGGCGGAGAGGTCCATCGCCGCGTTGACGGCACCCCAACTGCCGTTCGCAGGACGGTTCTCGGGCGAGTAGGAGGGGACGAGGACCAGTTGGCCGTCAGAGTCTGCTCGGATCAGGAAGTCCTCGTAGAACAGGGCGACTTCGGCGAGTGCGGCGGCGGTGCGCGGGTCTTGTTCGCCACGGGTCTCGTCGTGGTCGACGAGCGGCTTGAGCAACCAGTCGGCGCCCGCGGTCCACAGGTGCAGCGGGTACTCACGACTGAAGTGGTACGACAGCCCGGACTCGCCGTCGGTGTGCGCGGGCGCGACGACACCCCGGGCGCCGAAGACGGCACGGGCGTTCTCCCGCCAGTCGTCGAGCTGACGATGGATCAGGGAGGCGAGGGCGTCGGTGACTTCGGGGAGCGCCGCGCTCGCGGCGGAGGCGGTCTGGAGGTTGAGGTTCGCGTCGTTCGTGAACGCGCCGGACCAGGCCGTGTTCCAGTCGCCGGTCCACAGTCCGGTGAGGCGGGGCGGCAGCAGGCCGCTGGCGGAGAGGAGGTGGTAGCGACCCGCGGCGAAGAGGCGTTCCAGGAGGGCGGGGCTGGTCGGTCGCTTGAGCAACTCGGAGCCGGGGAAGGCGCGTTCGGTGGTGTCGGCCCGGAGGTCGAGGGCGACGCGGGCATAGGCCGTGCGGTGGAGGGCGAGGTGACGGTCGAGGAGGGTGTCGTACCGATGGCCGTGCCGCTCGTCGGGCAGTAGGGCTTGCAGAGCTCGGGTCTCGACCGCGACATCCAGTTCGCCGGCGTGGCGTCGCACGCGGGTGAGGAGCAGAACCTCGGTGGCGCCGGTGATACGAACTCCGGTCGGCGCGAGTCGAGTTGTGCCGCCGGTGACCACGGCCAGGGTCACCCCGGTGTAGGCGCGGTCACTGTCGGGGTAGCGGACACGGAGGTTGAGCAGGGCGCCGTCGGGGGTCAGAAACGTGCCGTGGCCGACGACCAACCCGGCTGGTGCACCCGGGAGTTCGTGCTCCTGGGCGAGGTCGAGGGTGAGGTCGGCGGCCGTGACGTGCTGGACGATCACGTCGTCGGCACGGGAGACGAACACACGGCTGCGCCGGTCGCCGCGATGGGCGGTGACCTCACCGGAGGTGAAGTCGACGGAACGGCGGTAGTCGCGTCCCGCGCCGGCGGCCGTCGACCGTCCGCGCAGTCGGGTCTGAAAGGCCGGATGGAAGGGCTGGACCCACTGCAGCGGACGCCCGTCCGTGAAGTCCTCCGCGGCGGTGAGATCACCGGCGAGCAACCGGTCTTGAAGCGCGCGGAGTTGGGCGGCGAGGCGCGGGGGCCGGGCATGCTCGGCGCCGTTGGGGCAGACGAGGGTGTGATGGGTGACGATGACACGGTCGTCGTCCGGACCACCGAACACGAGGGCACCGTGACGACCGTTGCCACTGAGGTAGGCGTCCTCCCAGCGGGCGGCGGGGGTGGGTTCCCAGGTGCCGTGGTGGGGGGT
>NZ_JAEQAZ010000075.1 GCF_016654115.1 Streptomyces sp. MBT53 | reverse complement strand
TTCGCCCGCATCCACGGGGACGCGTCACCGTCGCGCCGGGTGGTCATGCCGACGGAGTTGATTCCGCGGGGGTCGGGGGAGATTCCGGGGCCGGGCGGGGTGCTTCCGGTTCCTGGGGGCTGACGGCCTCCGGCCGCCGCTCCGCGTATGAAGTCGGCTGCCGCGCAAGGCTGGTGCGGTGGATCGGGGGCCCGGTACGCCCTCTTCCGCGAGCGGCGCGCATCTGCTGTTCGCCCGGTTCTACGGGGACGCGTCGCCGTCGCGCTGGGTGGTCATGCCGGTCGGCGGAGATCCCGGGGCCCGCCCGGCCGCTTCCGGTTCCTCGGGGCTGACGACTTGCGGCTTCCACCTCGCGCGCGGAGTCGGCCGCCTGCGTGGGGCCATGCCGCGGACGCAGGGCCCGGCACGCCCTTTTCCCACTTGCGGCTGGACGCGCCGAGCCCCGCTCACCGGCACGGATCAGGCGCCGTTCCTGCGCCCCGATCCGCCGGAAAGGCGCTACGCCCGGGGCCGCTCGAAGGTGAGGAGGAGGCCCTCGACCGCGCCGGGGCCTATCCGGCCCTTGACGTCGGCGGCGGTGATCGCCTTCAGGCCCCAGCCGTCCTCGGCGTGCTTGTTCAGGACCTTCTCCAGCTTGTCGCTGTCCAGCGCGTCGCCGATCAGCGACTCCCGGAAGCTGACGACCTTGTACTCGAACGTGTAGGCGTTGCTCATGGCTGCGATGTCCTCCTGTGCGCGCACGGTGTGCGGTGGGCGGGCTCAGCCAATCACGGGAGGACGCTCGCGCGCAGGCCGGGGGTGGTTTCGCGGCCCGGCCGTCAACTGGGCCCAAGAGCAGGTGCGTTGGGCGGGCCGGGGGTCGAAAGGGGCCCTGCGGGTATGTCATCACGGCGCGCTGCGGCCGTCGTGTCACCCGAGAGACGACGGGGCGGAGACGTAGCGTGACGGCGCAGACGGATGCGGACCGACCCGTGGGGGAGCGATGTGCTGGAGTGCGAAGGCCGATCTCGTCGCGGGCGCGGGCGTTCTCGCCGTAGGGGTGGCCTGTGTGGCCCGGACCCGTCGGCCGGCCGATCTGCCGATGGCCGCGCTGCCGTGGCTGCTCGGTGTCCACCAGATCGTGGAGTCGCGGGTGTGGGCCGCCGGGGGAGGCACCGGTGCCGCCACGCTCACCTGGGCCGTCATCGCCCTGCCGCTGCTGGCCGTATGGGTTCCGGCGGGGGTGTGGTGCGCCGCGCCACCGCAGGCCCGGCCCCGGGTCGCCGTGCTGCTGGCGATCGGGGTGGCCACGGCCGCGGTACTCGCCTACGCCCTCGTCGCGCATCCGGTGACGTCCGAGATCCGCGGCCACACCGTCGGGTACGTCGTCGATGTTCCGTACTCCCCCCTGGTCATCGCCGGTTACCTCGTGGCGACGGTCGGCTCGCTGCTCCTGTCCGGTGACCGCGGGCTGCTGGTGCTGGGGATCCTGGTCACGGTCGGCGCGCTCGTCTGCTGGACGCTGTGGGAGCTGGAGTTCGTCTCGACCTGGTGCGCGGTCGCCGCGGTGTCCTCGGTGGTCCTCTTCTTCTGGGTGCGCGGCCGGAACGGGGAGCCGGGGAAGCGCCCGTACGCCGGTGTGGCGGGCGGCCGGTCCGCGCGACCGTGACGAGGTCGGGCGGCGAGTTCAGCGGGGTCCAAAGCGCCCTGCGTACAACTTCGTTGATGTCGGGCGGTGGTGTCGGGTTGGATGGCGCCATGGAACGCGTTGACGTAGAGCTGTTCACTGACGGCGGGAACGACGCCGTGGTCCGTCTGCCCGGGCGCCGGTTTCCCGGTGTGCTCATCCAGGGCGACTCCCTGCACATACTCCGCAGCGATGTGGCCGAGGTGGTGGATGCCTGCGAGCGCGGCGACCTCGCCGAGGCGGAGGAGTCCGCCGGGCTGCTGCTGGCCGGCCTCGACGCTCTCCTCAACCGCTACTCCGTGGCGCTGGCGAACCACAGCATCCAGGCGCCCTACTGACCCGACCGCGCTCACACCTCCCGGTGCTCGATGCCCAGCAGGCTCGCGGCGGCGCGGAAGTCGGCGGAGTGATGGCCGAGCGCGAGGGACCAGTGGTGGCCGACGCCCGTGGCGCTCCACGCGTCGACCCACTCGCCGGGATCGCGGCCGAAGTCGACCCGGCTGGTGGTGTTGCCGATCGCGAGCAGTGGTCCGGATACGACACTGCCCTCGGACGTGATGAACGACAGGCTGCCGTCGGCGTCCTGGCCCACGCCGAGCAGGGTTACGGGACCGTGCTGGACGTCGAACTCCACGCTGACGCCCCAGCCGCGCTTGCCGTGATAGACGCCCAGGCCGCGCAGCAGCGGGTCGCGGGCGCTGACCGCGAGGTGCGCGGGCCCGTCGTGCCCCATCTCCACCACCCCGTCCTCGAAGTCGAGGGCCTGGATCTCGGTGAAGGAACCCCCGGCGCCGATGCTCTGCGTCGCCAACTGGGCCAGGCTGGTGCGCAGTTCGTACTCACCGGCGGCCGGCACGCCCCGGGCGGTGAGCAGGGAGGCGCCCAGGATCATGCCGGCGCCGAGCCGTTCGTGGAGTTCGCCGTCGAGGCCGCGGTGGTAGTAGGCGAGGGTGTCGAGGCCGAAGTCCTCGACGAGCCGGTCGAGCGCGACCGACACGGTCGCACCCCACGCGAGATCCTCGTCGACCACGGTGTCGTCCACGGCGAAGATCCGCCGGGCGAGAGCCGTCCGCTCACGGGTCTCGGCCTCGCTCACCCGCTCCACCCGTTGCCGTAGATCGTCGAACTCCAGCACCTCGACGTGCGAGCCGAACGTCGCCGGGAGCAGCGTCAGATCCGTCGACACGTCGAGCATGCCGGGATACAGATGCCCCATCAGGCCGTGCCGGGCGTGCCGGAGCGCGGCCCGGACGTGCGCCGCCCGGACCCACTGCTCGATGCGCCGCCAGGCCGACTCCTGGCGCAGCCAGCCCGACACCGACCGGAAGGGGATGCCGGACCGCCGGAACACGTTGCCGACCTCGGGCACCGGGCACTGTCCGCAGTAGGCGAGCCAGGCGCCCGTGTCGAAGGAGGCGTGGTCCATCCGCTCGGACGGCTGGAGGTCGATGACCAGGACAGGGGTGTGCGAACGCTGGGCGATCGGCAGCACCATCGACGAGGTCAGATATGTCGTCAGGAACAGCACGATCAAGTCGCAGTCCGCGCGCCGCAGTTGCTCCGCCGCTGCCGCTCCCTCCACCGCGTCGGAGATGAAGCCGACGTCGGTCACCTCCGCGTCCATCCGCTGGAAACGCTCGGCTACGTACGCGGACGACTCCCGCAACTGCGGGAGCAGGTCCGGGAATTGGGGCCAGTAGGCGCCCAGACCGCCCGCCACGAGTCCGATCCGGGTGCGGCGGCGGGACACCGGGGGGAGCAACTCACGCAGGACCGCGGCGCGTTCCGCGGTCACGGGCAGAGGGTCGGTGGTTGTCATGCGGGGTGTTCCTTCCGGGTTCCGCTGTGGACTCAGGTCCGGGCCACGCCGAGTCCCTTGACCCGAGCGGCCGTTGCCTCGGGGGAACGCCGGATGAGGGTGTGGATGACGTACACGCCCGCGACGCCCGAGGCCGCCATGCAGAGAGTTATCGACCACAGCAGGACGGAGGCGCTGTAGTCCATCAGGGCGGGCGTGACGAACGCGACGCCCGCGAAGACCCCGCGGGAGAGGGCGTAGGTGAGGCCCTGTGTGGTGCCGCGGGTGTCCGGGGGCAGCGTCAGCTGCGACCACACCTTGTAACTGGCCTCCCCGGCAAAGGGGTTGGAGATCTGGTACAGCACGAAGAAGACGAGCATGCCGACGAGGGCGCCGGCCGTGACGGAGGCGATGCAGAAGGCGACGACCTGCACGACCGTGAACACGTAGAACAGCCGGTCGCGCCAGGGTGTGTCGGCGAGCCGGACGAAGACGAACGTCAGCACCAACGCGATCGGCAGGAACGCCAGGTTGATCCCGGTGGCCAGGCTCTGCGAGGCACCGCTGACCGTCACCAGCAGGTAAGTGCCGAACTGGCCGAAGGTGTTGGCGCCGATGCCCCAGGTGACGTAGTAGACGAAGGTCGCGACCATCGGCAGGAGCGTGGCGCGGTTGCAGATGTTCTTCAGCTCGATGCCGCGCGGCACGGCCTCCGTCCGTGCCTCTTCCTCCGCCGGCTCGTCGGGCAGTTCCAGCCGGGAGCGGAGCTGCCAGGTGACGAGCGCGGCGACGACCAGATGCCCGGTGATGAACCGCGCCCCGGTCAGGCCCGTGTCGGACAGGAGATAGCCGAGGAAGATCACGACGACGATGCCCAGTACCCACATGACCTGGGTGAAGGACACCAGCCGCGCCCGGCCCTCGGGAGGCGCGGCGTCCGAGACCACGGCCAGCGACGTCGGCAGATCGGCACCGGCCGCCAGCCCCGCGACGAGTACGCCGACGAACAGCACGATGTCGTTCGGCGCCAGCGTGATGACGATCGCGCCCACCGCGTAGCAGAGGATGTCCAGGTTGTAGACGCGGCGGCGCCCGAACAGGTCGGCGAGGCGGCCGCCGACGAGGGAGCCGACGGCGATGCAGCCGGTGACGATCGCGCTGATCGCCCCGGCCATCCACACGCCCATGTCGTAACTGTCGCGGTAGATGGCCAGGTTGACGGCGATGCTGACGATGAGCGCGGCGTCCAGGTAGGAGGCCATGCCCGAGAGGGCGGCGACCTTCCACAGGTGCTTCGGGATGGGCTGTTCCGGGCGTTCCTGCGCAGCGGGTAGGAATCGGCTCATGGTGCGGCTCCTCGCGGCTCGGGGGCCGGGGTCGCAGTGAATATAGGGTTCGGAAAACGTTCCAACAAGTCCCCTTGCGCCATTCGACGTGAAGAAGTGTCAGCCTTCTTCCCGCTCCCCGCCACCGGTGCCAACATTGCAGGTGGCAGACGACTGGGTCGACCAAAAACGTTTTTGCTCCATGTGGGTGATCGAGCCGCACTCGGAAGGACCGCCGACGTGATCTCTCCCGCGCTCCAGCAGCTCTTCGACGCCCCGCCCAGGGACTTCGGCCCCACCCCGCTGTGGTGGTGGTCGGGCGCCAAGGTCACCCGCGAGCGGCTCGACTGGCAGCTGCGCAGATTCGCGGACGGCGGCGTCCACAACCTCGTGGTGATCAACCTGGCCCCGGCAGGCCCCAGTTTCGGAGCCCGGACCGACGACCCGCCCTGGTTCGGTGAGGAATGGTGGGACCGCTTCACCGACACCTGCCGCATCGCCCGGGACATCGGCACCCGCCTGTGGTTCTACGACCAGCTCGGCTTCTCCGGCGCCAACGTCCAAGGCACCGTCACCCGAAGGCACTTGGCCGCCACAGGCCGCGCACTGCGCTCCCGCACCGCGACCGTCTCGAACGGCACGGTCGCGCCGCAGGGTGCCGAAACCCTGGTCGCCGCCTACGACTTGACGGACCGTCGGTTGCCCGTGGCCGCCCTCGACTCCGGCGCCTTCCGGATCACGGCCGCGGACGGCACGGACGTCCGGCTCGTCGTCGCCGTCCCCACCGCCTTCGACTACCTCTCCCCGCAGGCCGGGGAACTGCTGCTGAACGCCGTCCACCACGAGTACGACCGCCGGGTCCCCGAGTACCTGGGCAACGTCATCGCGGGCAGCTTCCAGGACGAACTGCCCGCCACGAACTCCTGGAGCCCCCGCTTCCCCGAGGAGTTCCGTGCCCGCCGTGGCTACGACCTGCTCGACCACCTGCCCGCCCTGTTCGGCCCGGCCGACGCCCGCGCGGCGAAGATCCGCGCCGACTACTACGCCGTCCGCGCCGAACTCACCGAAGAGGCGCTCTTCAAGCCCCTCGCGGCCTGGCACGAGGAACGCGGCATGCTCGTCGGCGCCGACCAGAGCAACCCCGCGCGAGCCGGTTTCCCGGCCCAGTCGACACAGCTCTACACCGACTACTTCCGCACCCACCGCTGGTACGGCGCCGTCGGCAGCGACCACCACGGCGACTCCAAGGTCCACTCCTCCATGGCCCATCTCTACGGCCACGAGCGCGTCTGGATCGAGGCGTTCCACTCCTCCGGCTGGGGCGGCACCCTCGCCGACACCTACGACTGGCTCCTGCCGTTCCTGCGCAGCGGCGCCAACCTGTACAACCCGCACGCCAGTTACTTCGGCACCGCGGGCGGCTGGTTCGAATGGGCACCGCCGTCCACGGACTGGCGTCAGCCCTACTGGCAGCAGTACCCGGCGTTCTCCCGCGCCGTCGCCCGGATCTGCTCGATTATGTCCTGGGGCGCCTACAGCGCCGACGTCGCGGTCCTGCACCCCACCGCCACCATGCAGGCCCTCATCCCGCTCGACGCACCCGTCCACCACTTCGGCGACTGCCGCCTCGGCGACGAACACGCCGACGTCGACGAGACCCAGGAGCACTACCTCGGCCTGTGCGGCACGAACAACTGGCTCGGCCCGCGCGTCGGTTCACTGGACCGCCACCGCATCTCCTTCGACGTCATCGACGACGCCTCCGTGCAGCGCGCCACGGCCACCGAAGGGGCCCTGCGCGTAGGGGACTTGGCGTACCGCGCCGTACTGCTGCCCTCGGCGAGCGTCCTGGAGGAGGAGACCGCACGCCGACTGTCCCAACTCCTCGACGCGGGCGGCCGGGTGGTCGTCGTGGGCCGTCCGCCCGCCTCGGCCGCCGGACTGGCCGGAGACGACTCCGTCGTGGCGGCTCTGCTGAAGCACCCGCGACTGGAGCGGGCGAGCGACGCCGAGAGCGCAGCGGTGACGGTGGCGGACAACGCCGGACACGCGACCGGCGAGCTGCCCCTGCTCGTCAGGAGAAAGGGAGTTGAGGCAGTCGCCCTGGTGACGGGCGCCTTCCCCGACGCCCGCGCCCTGCCGGGAGACGCCGACCACGAGGCGGACCCCGCCCGTTACGCCCGCCGCTCGACCGTCACCGTGCAAGCCGAGGTCGCCGAGGCCGAGATCTGGAACCCGGCCACCGGCACCCGACAGCGGGCGGACATCACGGTCCACGACGGCCGTTCGACCATCGCGGTACCGCTGGAGGGCGCCCCCGCCGTCCTCGTCGTATGGCGCGAAGGCATCCCGTCGACACCCCGGACGGCCGAACCACCACCGAGGCCGGAGCGGACGACCGACCTCTCGGACGGCTGGGAAGGCAGCCTGGTGCCCACCATGGACAACACCTGGGGCGACCTGGCGCTCCCGGCCGGCACGTCCGTCGAGGCACCACAGATCTGGGCCATGCACTGGACAGAGACGGACGGCCCCGACGCCAACTGGCTGCCCACACGGGCGACTTACGGCAACCGGGTCCGCGTCCTGCCTCCAACCCCCGCCGCCAGGGCACCCGAACCACTCGACGGGCCCGGCGTCGAACAAGTCCTCGCCGACAGGCTCCCCCTCACCCCCTCGGACGAGGACTGGCATGTCTCGCTGTACTCGTCGAGCCGCGGGATCCCGGAGCCGGACGGCCTGCTCGGCAACAAGGGGCTGGTGAACGAGGAGTTCGTGCGCGTCCCCGTGCCCGGGCCCGGGACGGTCGCAAGGATCCGGACGATCGTCGAGACGGACCACCTCGGCCCCGCCGACCTGCACCTGGGCGCCGCGGCCGTCAAACGGGTGTGGTGGAACGGCGAACTCCTCGACACCGCCGCCGGATACCTCACCACCGCACGCGTGACGGTCGCACGGCCCCGCAACGTCCTCGAATACGAACTCGCCGACGCCCAGGACAGGCCACTGCTGATCTCCGGCACCGCGGGCACACCCCTGGGCAGCTACTTCTGCCTGACCCGACCGGACGGATTCGCCCCGCGCCCACAGTTCATGTGCCTGCCCGAGGACGTACGACCGCACGGCGGCGTCACCTATCGAGGCCGTCTGCACGCCTCCGGAGAGGCGGTACTGGTGGTGGGAGCCGCGGTGGGCGTCACCGTGCTGCTCGACGGTGCGGTCGTCGCACGCCAGGAGAAGGCGGAGTACTACGAGTCCGACTGGGGCGCCGTACCGATGTTCTTCCGGCACCAACTCGCCCTGGATGAAGGCGAACACGTACTGGAGGTGGTGGCCGACGCCGTCCACCCGCGCGAGGCGGTGTTCGTCGACTGCGTGGCCCGTGCGGAGTCGGCGGTGAACTCCCTCACCAGCGGGGCCGGTTGGGAGGCCGAGACGGGGGAGTGGCACGGCCGTACCGTCGAACACGACGGTCGGTGGGGCGAGTTGCAGCACTGCCACGCGGCCGTACGACCGCACCCGCTGCAGGAGACCGAGTGGCTGACCGGCGCGCCGGTACTGGGCGCCGCCGTACTGCCCCTGCGGTCCACGGACACCGTCCGCCCCCGCACGCAGCGCTTCCGCTTCACCGTGCCGCCGGGCACCGTAGCGCTGGACCTCCCACTGGAGTTGGCGGCCAGGGTACGGGTCGGTGACCGTGGTGAGAGGCCGCTCGACGGCGAGACGCTGACGTTGGACCAACCGCTGGCGCAGGCAACGGAGTTGGAGATCGTCACCGAGCCCACGGCCGTCCTGCGGGGCGGCTCCGCCTGGCGCGGACCGGTGCGCGTCCGTTGCGTGCCGGCGCGACTGCCGCTGGGGGACTGGCAGTTGCTGGGGTTGGGCGGTTGGAGCGGCGGGGTGACGTACTCGCGAGACGTGGAGATGCCGGACGGGCCTGACCCGGTACTGGACCTCGGGCGGGTGTGCGGCAGTGTGTCGGTCGCTCTCGACGGGGAGTGCGTCGGCGAGGCGTTCTGTCCGCCGTACCGCTTCCAACTCCCGGGCGCCGCAGGGCGGACGGTCCGTCTGGACGTGACGGTCAACAACACCCTCGCCCCCTATCTGGCGGAGGCCACTCCCACCGCCTGGGCCTTCCCGTCCCAGCTCGCGTCGGGGCTGATGGGGCCCGTGACGCTACGAACTCCGGTCTGACAAGGGCCGCGTGGAGTCGCGCAGGACGAGGTCGGGGGCGAACACCCTTGTCTCGTGGGCGTGTTCGGCGCGGGCCTCCACCTCGTCGAGCAGCATCCCCACGGCCGCCCGGCCCAGCTCCTCGACCGGCTGTCGTACCGTCGTCAGGGTCGTCCCCACGAAGCTCGCTATGTCCAGGTCGCCGTAGCCGACCACCTGCACCTCGTCGGGTATGCGCACCCCGCGCTCACCCAGCCCACGGCACAGACCGGCGGCGAGGAAGTCGTTGGTGCAGAAGACGCCGTCGGGCAGTTCTTCGAGGCCGCGGGCGATCTCCAGGCCGTACGCCACCGTCATCTCGTCGGCGACGATCTGGCGCAGCCGTGCCTCGCGCTGGGTGCGGACGGCCTGGCGGGCGCCCTGGTGGCGGTCCGCGCACTGCACGATCCCGCGCTCGCCGTTCACGACGAGGATGTCGCGCGCTCCCCGGTCCAGCAGGTGCTGTACGGCGATCCGGCCGCCGGCGATGTCGTCGACGGAGACGGAACAGCCGTCCTGGGCCGGCAGCGCGCGGTCCGCGAGCACCAGCGGGATGCCGCGTTCGCGCAGCCGGGTGAGGCGGGTGGGATCGGCGCCGAGCGGGACCACCACCGCCCCGACGGCCCGCTGTTCGACCAGCATTGTGAAGTAGCCCTGCTCGCGCTCGGGATCGTCTCCGCTGTCGCAGAGCACGAGCGCGTAGCCGTGGTCGTAGGCCGCGTCGGCCGCGCCACGTGCGATGCGCGAGTAGAAGGAGTTGGCCACGTCGGGCAGTACCAGGCCGATCGAGGACGAGTGTCCGGTGCGCAGGCCCGCGGCTCCCGGGTGCGGTACGTAGTCGAGGGCGGCGACGGCGTCACGGACCCGCTCGGCGGTGCGGGCGTTGACCCGCTCCGGCCGGTTCAGGACGTTCGACACCGTGGACACCGAGACTCCCGCGGCGGCCGCGACATCCTGGATTCGGGCGGGGCGAACCTGGATGACGTCCACCCCCCTCGCTCTGACAGCCGCGCGACCAGGCACGACACGGTCCTCATGGGCGCGGAAAGTCTACCTCGGGGGGTGTTGGAACGTTTTCCGCGGGGTGCGGACACCGAACGCGAACCCGGCCGTGATCAACGGGGCTAGCATGGCGGCATGGCTGAGGGTGTTGGGGCTGATGGTCCTGTGGAGGGCGACCGCCCGCTGAGGCGCGATGCCGCCCTCAACCGGGAGAAGATCCTGCGTGCCGCGCGGGAGGTCTTCGGCCAGCACGGGCTGGGGGTCACGCTCGACGACGTGGCCCGGCACGCCGGCGTGGGGGTCGGCACCGTGTACCGGCGCTTCCCCGACAAGGACACCCTCGTACGGGCCCTGTTCAAGCAGGACCTGGAGATCCGGCAGCAGTCCGCCGAGCGGGCGCTCGCGCATCCGGACCCGTGGCAGGGGTTCGTCGACTTCCTCACCGAGATGGGGGCCGATCTCGCCGAGAACCGTGGCCTGCACGAAGTGATCATGTTGGGGAGCCACAGTTCCGAGCCGTTGGAGACCGCGCGGGGCGGCATGCTCCCCTTTCTGGAGGCCTTGATCCGGCGGGCCCAGGAGAGCGGGGACCTGCGCCCGGAGATCAGTCCTTCCGACATTCCCGTCATGGTGGAGATGCTGAGCGCCGCCAGCCAGTTCACCCAGGGCAGGCGGCCCGACATCTGGCGGCGCTGCATCGAGATCCTGCTGAACGGCGTCCGGCAGCGTCCCGACAACCTTCCCCTGACGACACCGAGCCTGGGCAACGAGACGGTGGAGCAGGTGATGGGGCTGGTCCGGCCGGCCCCGACGGAGGAGTAGCAGG
The DNA here is from genome assembly GCF_016654115.1 of Streptomyces sp. MBT53. Lineage (GTDB taxonomy): Bacteria > Actinomycetota > Actinomycetes > Streptomycetales > Streptomycetaceae > Streptomyces. The sequence goes on along the minus strand of NZ_JAEQAZ010000075.1, from coordinate 27,263 downwards.
TCTGCCGTACGAGCAGACCTGCCGTCCGTGCGGTCAGGAGGACGGTCCCCAGTCCTCGCGGCTGGGAGTGGCCGAACTCGGCGTTGTCAGGGGCAGGTTGACGAACGAGGCGGCCTGCGGGGAGTGTTCGATCGTGTAGACGCCGCCGGTCAGGTTCGCCGACTCCTGCGGGGTCGGGGCGACGGGGAAGTGGAAGTCCGCCGGTGGCTGGCTGTCGATGCTGACCTGGATGCGGTAACCGGCCGGAATCCTGGTGAAGTTGGACAGCAGCGAGATGTCGTACCTGGTCGTCTGTCCCGGGGTCACCGGGCGCTGTGACGCCTGGGTGAAGGGGTGGCTCGGTTTGAGCAGGGTGCCGTTGTCGCCGTACCAGCTCTCCTGGGTGTCCACGGCGCGCTGACTGCCCAGGAGGACTCCGTCGGCCTGCTTGGTCACCGTTCCGTCCGGTGCGACGATGCTCAGCTTGGCGGAGAGTTCGGTCTCCGGTGTCGTCGACCTGGCGTAGAGGGTGACGTCGGTCGGGCCGTTCAGCAGGGCCGCCTTGGTGAGCGGGGCGGTGGTGTAGGTCAGCGTGTTGGACGTGGTCGCAGCACTCCAGGTGAGGGTGTCGCTTCCCTGGTCGGACGGCTTGCCGGTGGTGAGGGAGCCGTCTCCGAGGTAGTAGGTCCGGGCGTCGGAGGACAGCGGCCAGGCGGCGCTGTCGACCCAGCTGTTCGCGCCGTTCTCGAACAGGTGCAAGGGAGTTGAGGTGTCGGCCATGCCCGTGGGCGCGTTCTTGAGCCAGGTCTCGAACCACTCCAGGCGAATGGCCTGCAGCGTCGCTTCGTTGACGTGTTCTCCGTGCGTCCAGGGTCCGACGATCGCCTGGTAGCGGCCGGTGACGGGTTCACCCGAGGCGATCGGATCGGTCAACGGCCGGTGGTGGTAGGCGTTTTGGGCCGCCACGTAGGCGCCCAGGTTGCCGCCGGGGAAGAGGTCGTTCCAGCCGGCCTCGGACAGCGCCGGAATGTTGTTGGCCACGATGCGCGGCATGAGCTTCTGTACGTCGAGGGCCTGCCAGTACGCGTCGTCGTACGAGCGTGAACCGCCCGAGGCCTGTTGGGCGACGGTCACCGACTGCGGGTCGGTGGCGGGGTCGTCCTCGGGGCCGCGCGGCTCGGCCTGGGCGATGCCGGCCACAAAGGGGGTGGGGATACCGCCGTTGGCGGTGAGGTCGTTGTAGAAGTCCGAGTCGGTGCAGAACGGTGTGATCGCCTTGAGTGCGGAGTGCTTGCCCACGGCCGCAGCGGTGAACCACTGGTTCACCCCGAGATAGGAGCAACCGTCAAGCCCCACCTTGCCGTTGGACCCCGACAGCGTATGGGCCGCCCAGTCGACGAGGTCGGCTCCGTCCTTGCCCTGCCGGTCGCCGAACCAGTCGAGCTGCCCGCCGGAGGCGCCCGTGCCGCGCACCGCGGAGGCCACGTAGATGTAGCCCCGCTGCACGAAGTAGGTGCCGCTGTCCGTGGGGTCGGAGCGCTGAGTGCCGTAGGGGTTCTGGGTGAGGAGTACGGGGAACGGGCCCGACGCGCGGGCGCCCGTGCCCGGGTCGGTCGGATAGACGACCTCGACGGCGATCTTCACACCGTCGTCCATGGTGACCGTGGTGTGGACGGGCGCGCTCGCCGCGTAGGTGGCGGCGGGCGGCTGCCAGGCGGTCGCGTGCCTGGGGAGTGCGGTGGCCGTCGTCTGCCCGGCCGCGACCAGGAGGAGCACCGCGGCGGTGCTGCCGAGCGCGGAGTATCCGTGCGGCGACTTCAGCCGGTCTCTTGCCTTGGACTTCTTCATGCGGCTCCTTGAGGTGGGGGAAGGGTCCCTGTCACGTCCTCGTCACGCGGTCTGCGGGACGGCCTGCCGGCCGCGGTTCAGGGCGAAGAGCGGGAACACGACGCGGCCGCGCACCTCGTTGGTGAGTTCGGCCAGCACCAGATAGAAGGCGACGGCGGCCAGGGCGATCTCGACGTAACCGGCGGTGTGCAGCACCGAATCGCTCGGGACGCCCGCACTCGAAGCCCCCAGGTAGGCGATCACCAGCAGCACGATCGTCAGCGTCAGCAGGGCGAAGGCGGTCACGGTCACCGCGTTGGTGCCCAGACTCGCGACGGCGAAGACCAGCGTGACGACCAGCCAGGCGAGCAGGAACAGCCCCAGCGACTGCATCACCGCGTGACCGCCCTGAGCCGCCGCGGCCTCCGCCGTCGCCCCATGGGCTTTCGCCGCGGCTGCCGCGTTGCCCGCGATGTGCGGTGCCGCCCAGAACTCGATGACGGTGTAGCCGAGCCAGAACGCCCCGTACGCCGTCAGGAAGGAGGCCGCGAACGTCGCCCCGGCCGCCAACGCGAAGAAACCGGCGACGAGTTGGACGATGCCGCCGTAGAAGAAGGTCCCCGCCAGCACGATCGTGCCGTCGGCCGCGTCGATGACGCCGGCGGTGTGCAGGCCCAGGATCAGCGAGCACCACGCGAACCCGGCCGCTCCCACGGCTGTCGCGTGGCCGATGTGGGAGGTGGTGCCGGTGGGCACCGGCGGGCTCTGGGCATCGTGAAGCGACACTTCAGTCATGGTGATCACCCTTCTGGAATGCCGACAGCCGGGGCGTCCGACCCGGGCCGTCAACCGAATGGTCGGTAGTTTGGGAAGGGCCGATTGAGGCTGTCAAGGGATCGAACCGAAGTGGAAAACGCACCTTGGGCGGCCTCGGCGTCGGTGATTCGCAACGGGGACGTCGTCCTGCCGTCGGCATCGTCCCAGGTGGGAAGAGGTTTCCGCCTTCGTCTCGGAGAGGCGGGGCGCGGGGCTTCCGGGGTCGAAGAAAGTGGAGATATATTCTCCGAAACGAGGAGGGTCGGTGTCCTCGTTGGGCGTCCGGGGGAGGAGGCGGCGGGAATGTTCGCACCGGGTGGCTGGGCCGCGCCTTCCCGAGGGCGTTGTCAGTGGGTGCGGGCACACTGGCGGCATGGACTCGATCTCGCCCGCCGCCACCGATGTGTCACCCACCTCCCCTGTCTGGGTGGAGTCGATGGGCGGACCCCTGATAGCCGTCCCCGTCTCCGCGTTGGCCGATTGGCACGGATGCACGGAGAGCGGTGTCATGGTGGGCGACGGCACCGCTCCGGACGACTACGACCGGGCCTGCGCGGTGGACGATCTAGCCGGTGTGATCTCCGTCGGCGTGAGCGGTGCACAGGCGCTGGTCCTCGCGGACGAACCGGCCACCAGCTGCTATCTGCCGGAGTGCAGGGCATTCCTGCGGTGGCTCGGCGCCTCTTCCGAAACCGGCCTCAAGGCCGCTGCGGAGTCGGTGCTCGCGGACCCCGCCGCCCCGTGGGAGGAGTGCGGCGAGTGGGTGTCGGACGGCCCGGCCGTGCTCATGGACTCCGCCGAAGCGGGTGGCGAGTTGGGGGTCGAGTATCCCGGTGGCGGGTCGCCCGCCCAGGCGCCGGTCCCGCTGCCCGCCGGCCGCTGGAGAGTCCGGGCCGTCCATCTCGATGCGGACGAGGAGAACCGGGTCGGCCTGGTCCAGCTGCTGCCCGCCGGGGAGGCCTCCGTCTGAGGATCCGGGTGCTACGACGTTCCGCCGGGCGACCGCTACCCGCGTGGTGCGTCGGAGGTGTCCGTGGTGCTCGACTCCTGCGCGTCGATCTCCTTGGCGGGAGCGGCTGTTGGACCCCCGTCGGGATCCACGGCGTGCCCCGCGCGTAGCTGCTCGGCGGCCCAGCGGGCCCACTCCTGTTCCAGGACCCGTTGGCGAATGCCGTGCTCCAGGACGAGCCTGCCGCACACGGTCAGCATGTCCTTGTCCCAGTCCTCCGTGTCCCGCAGGGCGACCAGGGTGTCGTGCTCCTTGGCCGAGGCCTCCGCGTGGTCGAGGAGTCGCTGTACCGCCTCGTCGCGCGGCAGGAGCCCCAGGAAGAAGGTCTGCAGGAGCATCGGATTGCGCTGCGGCCTGCTCTCCCGGCTCTCGGTCAGCCAGCGCACCGTCTCCGCGTGCCCTTCGGGGGTGAGCGAGTACTGCTTGCGCCCCCGGGGGCCCTCCTCCGTCACCTTGATCAGGCCCGTCGCGTCCAGCTTCGTCAACTCGCCGTAGATCTGGCTCTGTTTGGCGGGCCAGACGTAGCCGAGCGAGGTGTCGAACATCTTCAGCAGGTCGTAGCCGCTGCCGGGGCGGAAGACGAGGAGGCCCAGGAGGGCGTTGCGGAGGCTCATGCCGACAACCCTAACCCGTGTCACTCCAATAGTGACAGGTCGAAAACTACCCCTGCGGATTCTGTGCGCCGGACGGGGAGGTCGTGTGGAGGTCGGGCGCGGTCGTCAACGTTCGCGCAGGTAGGGCCAGTTGGTGTGCGCCGGGACCGTGCGTCGGTGGACTTTCGTTCAATATTCCGACCTTGACATGTTGTTTGCGGAGCATCTAGCTTCCACCTGTCAAAGTTGGAATGTCGAACTGCGAAGGATTACATCGTGGGCATCATGGCCTATATGCGTGGGTTCTACCCATGGATCGTGGCGGGCTTCGTCTCCGCCGCCGACTGGCGCTGGGGCGCGGTGGCCGGCTGCGTCGTCGGCCTCCTGCTGCTTCTGCAGGACCGGCGCAGGGGAGTGGCGCTGGACGCGATGGTCCTGGAGATCAGCACGATCATCTACTTCGTCATCATCGGAGCGATCGCCTTCAGCTCGCCCGACTCGTCCGTCCAGGACCACAGCGACGTCATTTCCTTCGTCTGGCTCGCCGGTACGGCCTGGGGCAGCATGCTCCTCCGCAGCCCCTTCACGCTCGGGATCGCCCGTCGGCAGACGCCCGAGGAGTACTGGAACACCCCGGGATTCCTCTCCGTCAACAACGCCATCACGGCCGCCTGGGGAGCCGGGTTCACGTTCATCGCCGTCGTACTGGCCATCAGCAACGCGACCGACGCGCCCGCCTGGGTCGGTATCACCGCCCATGTCGTCGGCCTGGTCGCCCCCGCGGTCTTCACCTCGATCTATCCGAAGCGGGTCCAGGCGCGCCTCGAAGCCCTGCTCGCAGCGGGCGCCTGACCGTCACCCGAAGGAAATTCCCTGTGAGTACAGACAACACCCCTCCGCACCTCGCCGGAAACTTCGCCCCGGTCCCCGACGAGATCACGGTCACCGAGCTGGAGGTGACCGGAGCCTTCCCGCCGGAACTCACCGGCTGGTATCTGCGCAACGGCCCCAACCCGCACGAGGCGGCCTCCGCCCACTGGTTCACCGGCGACGGGATGGTGCACGGAGTCCGCCTCGACGGCGGCCGGGCGACCTCGTACCGCAACCGCTGGGTCCGCACGTCCACCCTCGCCACGGGCGCCCAGGTCTACGGCCGCGACGGCGGGATGAACCTCGCCGCGGGCGTCGCCAACACCCACGTCGTACGGCACGCGGGCCGCACCCTCGCCCTCGTCGAGACGTCCTTCCCGCAGGAGTTGAGCTGCGAGGCCGGGCGCGAACTCGACACGGTCGGGCCCTACGACTTCGACGGCCGCCTGCGCACGCCGATGACCGCCCACCCCAAGACCTGCCCGGTCACCGGTGAACTCCACTTCTACGGGTACGGAGGACTCTCGGCGCCCTACCTGACCTACCACCGCGCCGACGCCGGCGGCGAGTTGACCGTCAGCCGGCCGATCGACGTACCGGCGCACACGATGATGCACGACTTCTACCTGACCAGGAACCATGTCGTCTTCATGGACCTGCCCGCCGTGTTCAGCATCGAGCGGGCCATGGATCCGAACGGAGGCATGCCGTACGTCTGGTCCGACGCCTATGGAGCCAGGCTCGGCGTGCTGCGCCGGGACGACCCGCACGGCGACATCCGCTGGTTCGACATCGACCCGTGTTACGTCTTCCACACTCTCAACTCCTATGAGGAGAACGACGGTCGGCGTCTCGTCCTGCTGGGCATGCGCTACCCGTCGCTGCGGGACGGCGTCACCGTGGCGACGGCCGCCCACCTGTGGCGGTGGACCATCGACCTCGTCACCGGCGTGGTCGCGGAGGAGCAACTCGACGATCACCCGGGCGAGTTCCCCCGCATCGACGACCGACTCGCGGGCCTCCCCGCGGAGTTCGGCCACGCCACCGCGGCTCCCGTCCCGGAGCTTCCGCAGTACGACCCGGACGAGTCGCGTGCCGCGATCCACCGGTACGACCTCCGCAAGTCGAGCGTCGCCAGCCACTACTTCGCTCCGGGACGCTTCCCGGGCGAGGCGGCCTTCGCCCCCGCCGACGAGCAACCCGGCGGCCCGGGCTGGCTCATGACGTACGTCTACGACGCCTCGACCGACCGGAGCGACCTCGTGATCCTCGACGCGGACAACCTCACGCGGGAGCCGGTGGCCACCATCCACCTGCCGCGACGGGTACCCGCCGGATTCCACGGTAGTTGGCTGGCGGACGCCTGACCCGCATGAACGGTGAGCCGTCCTCCGGGCCCCGTACCCGGAGGACGGCTCCCGCCGAAGGGCGGCGAAGAGCCGGACGGATGCCGAAAGGGATCGGGTGATGGGGGAGGCCGACGAAGGAGCGCGCCGGGAGGACGTTTTGCTGACGCGTGCCGCCCAGTCCGGTGAAGTCGCCGCGCTGGGACTGCTGTTGGAGCGGCACCGGGGCGGGATGCGCGCGGTGGCCCTGAGCATTCTGGGACCGGGCGCCGACGCCGACGACGTGTTGCAGGACGCGGCGCTGACGGCGCTGCTGCGGATCGGCGACGTCCGTGATCCGGAGGCCGTGGGGGCATGGCTGCGGATGATCGTGCGCAACGCCAGCCGATTGGTGCTGCGCGAGGCGGGCCTGGTCCGGCCGGTGAGTGAACTCCCGCTGGAGGCCGTGCAGTTGGGCCCGGAACAGTGGCTTGAGCGGAACGCGCTGCGGGACTGGGTCTGGGAGGCCCTGGCGGAACTCTCCCCGGCGCTGCGGATGCCCCTGCTGCTCCGCTACTTCGCCGCCGAGGTCACCCCGTACGAGCGGATCGCGGTCGCCTGCGGGATTCCGGTCGGCACCGTGCGCAGCCGGCTGAGCCGTGGCCGTGCCAGGATGGCGACCGCCCTCGCCGCCACGGCGGACACCCCGCACGGCCCCGCCGAACAGCGGATCCGCGCGGGACGCTCCGAGGCCCACGAGCTTCTCGCCGCCGCCGACAGATGTACGGCTCCCGCCTGAACTCCTCTCCCAACTCCTTGAAGCAATGGCCCTCTTCGATGTCCGGGACCGGCGCGGGATGCGTCGGTTTCCACCGGCGGCGACCGTGCCACGGCGCCGGGACCCATCACCTCGGGGTCCCGGCGCCGCGTCGTCTCGTCCCGTCCGGCCGTGATCCGTCAGCCCGTCCCGAACGGCCTCGGCCGTTCAACGTGCAGACAGGACGGGTCAGTTGATGTGGTAGCTGTCGCCGTAGACCTTCCAGGACAGCGGCGTGTTGAGGTCGAAGTTGCCGTTGCGGAGGAAGACGCGCTGCTCGGTGTCGACGCGGGTGGTGTCGCTGTGGGCCTCCTCCTGCTGCATGGCCCACACACGTGCGTCGAGGAAGGCGTTGAGGTATGTCGTCTCGTTGCCGCCCTGGGCCGGCGGCTTGGCCGAACGCAGGGCGCGGGCGCGGATGTTGCGGAAGCTGGTGGGGTCGTCGCCGTCGCCGTGCATGACGATGGCGTCGTAGTACGTGAACTGGCCCAGGACACGGAGCCCGTCGGTCTTGCCCTGGCTGACGGCCGGGTTGAAGTACACGCGGTCGCGCTCGTCGTTCTGCGCCTGCTGGAACACCGTGTCCTGCGCCGCGGTGCGCCAGTCCTTCGGGAAGTTGGGGTCGAGGCCGGAGTGCGAGTCGGTTCCGTTGACCGAGCGGAGCGCGGGCAGGTACTTGGCGAGGACGTTGCCGGGCTTGCGGGTCGCGTAGAGCTGGACGAGGTCGAGCATGTCGCCGGTGCCGGAGCAGAAACCGATGATCCCGGCGGTGTAGCCGCGGCCGTCGCCTATGTCCTCGATGTACTTGTACTGGGCCTTCCAGTCGAGGGAGGAGTTCTCCGCGCTCGACACCAGCTTCATGGCGATCTCCTTCTTCGCCGGGTCGTCGAGGCCGATCGCCCGGACCGCCGTGGAGGCTGCCGAGGCCTGCGGAGTGCGCAGCAGAGGTACTGCCGTGAGCGACACGCCGAGGAGCGCGAGGAGCGTCCGGCGCGAGGGGCTGGCCGGCTCGGGGGTCGCTGAGGCACGGAACGGTTGGACCACTGGGACTCCAAATGGTGGTGGGGGGTGGGGAGTTGGTCGTGCCGTTGAACTGATAGGAAACTTAACTATCAGAGGTTCGGCGAGGGCGGCACCCACCGGGAGTCAAGTTCGTAGATATGAACGAGAGCCGCATGTCTGTGCGAGGGCGATGCTTGACGGTTTGCCCGCCCTTGTCGCGTCGGCCATGAGGCGGGGGTCGATCACCCGGGGGCGGGACGCGTGCCCCTGGCAGGGGCAGGCTGCGAACGGCCGCTCTGCTCGCGCTGAACACCGGCGGCTTCACCCTCGCCGTGTCGCTGACCGCGCACCTGCCCGGCCTGGCGCAGTCCACCGCCGACCAGTTGGTGAAGGCGACCCACGAGGTGTGCCCGTACTCCAACGCCACCCGCGGCAACGTCGACGTGACCCTCACGGCCACGGTCTAGCAAGGGAGAACGCGTGACAGCAGGCCCCGCGCTCCCTGACAGCGCGAGGTCTGCGGGCGGCGGACGCGGGCTAGGATGCGGCTGCCGAAGATCGGGAGACGCCATGGCACCAGGGACAGGACGCGGCGCGGGAGCCGCACCGCGCAGTGTGGACGTGGCACGCCTCGCGGGCGTGTCGCAGAAGACGGTGTCCCGGGTCATGAACGACGAGCCGTACGTCTCCGCGGACGTACGCCGCCGGGTCCTGGCCGCGGCCGAGGAACTCGGCTACCGCTCGAACAACGCGGCCCGCGCGCTGGCCTCCGGACGCACCCGGTCCATCGGCGTCGTGACGCTCGGAACCGCCCTGTACGGCCCCGCCTCGCTGCTCATGGGCGTCGAGCGAGCCGTACGCGACACCGGATACGCACTCCGTGTGGTCAGCACGATGGAGGGCGAGTCGACGGGCATCGCCGGTGCCGTCGACTCGCTTCTCGACCAGGGCGTGGACGGCATCGTCATCTCCGAGCCGATCGACGAGGAGGACGGCGCAGATCTGTCCGCGCGGGTCGATGTGCCGGTGCTCGTCCTCGGCGCGCCGCCGCCCTTCGTCGCACCCCATGTGGTGACGGCCGGGATCGTCTCCAGCCGGCTGGCGCGGGCCGCCACCGAACACCTGCTGGAGCTGGGCCACACCACGGTCCACCACCTGGCGGGACCCCAGCGCTGGTACTCGGCCCGGGACCGACTCGAAGGCTGGCGGGCGGCGCTCGCCGCAAACGGCCGGGCGGAACCGCCGGTCGTACAGGGCGACTGGTCGGCCGCCTCCGGTTACGCGGCCGGTCGCGCACTGGCCGACGACCCCGGCGTCACCGCGGTGTTCGCCGCCAACGACGACATGGCGATCGGCCTGATCCGCGCCCTGACGGAGGCCGGCCGGCGGGTCCCGGAGGACATCAGCGTGGTCGGCTTCGACGACACCCCGGTCGCCGCCTATGTGACTCCACCGCTGACGACCGTACGACAGCCGTTCGACGCGATGGCACGAACAGGTCTCCAGCTTCTCGTGCACGCCATCGAGAACCCGCAGGCGCCTCCGCTGCCGGTGACCGAACCACCGGTCGAACTCGTCGTCCGGGCTTCGTCGGCGGCCCCGCCGCACTAGGCTCTCCGGACATGAAGGTCCGTCACAAGGCGCGGGTCGTACTGCTCGACCGCGGTCGGCTGGTGTTCCTGAAGCGGGGCTGGCCGGGCGGTGACTCCTACTTCACCACCGTCGGCGGAAGTGTCGAGCCCTCCGACGCGGACCTCGAAGCGGCCCTGCGCCGCGAGGCGTTGGAGGAGATCGGCGCCACGATCGGTCCCGCCACCGAGTTCCTCACCCTGACCGAACCGGGCGATACGACCACCGTCGTGCAGCACTACTTCCTCGCCGACCTGCTCGACATGGACCCGGCCCGCCGGCACGGTCCCGAGCTCGACGACGCCGACACGGGCGACTTTGAACCGGTCCGGGTGGCGCTGAGCCGCCCCGCCGTGGCGGCCCTCAACCTCCAGCCGGCCGAGCTCGCCGACCATGTGCTCCGACATGTCGACGCGTGGGGCGCCGCCTGACGGATGGACGCCGTCGCGGGAGGCCGTACTACGGCGTCAGTACGACCTTGCCGGCGACCGTGCCCGACTCGGCGAGGCGCAGGGCGTCGGAGACGCGGGCGAGCGGCAGCCGGGCCGCGATCCGCGGTGTGACCTCGCCGCGCTCTACGGCAGCGAAGACCTGTGAGAGGTCGGTGCGCAGCTGGGCGCGGAAGCGGTTCTTGTTCAGGGCGCGTCCGGCCCAGACGTTGAAGAAGTAGGCGTGTCGGCCGTTGGGCAGCGCGTTCCACACCCAGACCCGGCCGAGGATCTTGAGCACGGGCAGCTGCTTGGAGCCCTCGTCGTCGCGGGTGGCGGCGCTGCCGTAGGAGACGAGGGTGCCGCCGGGGGCGAGGAGGCGCCAGGAGCGGACGACGCTCTCGGCGCCGACGTGGTCGAAGACCGCGTCCACCCCGCGCGGGGCGAGCTCGCGGACCCGGGCGGCGAGGTCCGGGGTGCGGTAGTCGATGGGCTCGACGCCCTGTTCGCGCAGCGCGTCGTGGTGGCGCGGTGAGGCCGTGCCGATCACGTACACGCCCATCGCGCGGGCGAGTTGGACCAGGACCGTGCCGACGCCGCCGTTGGCGCCGTGCACCAGGATCGTCTGGCCCGCGCGGATGCGGGCCTTGCGGTGCAGCATCTGCCAGGCGGTGATGCCGTTGACCACCACGGTCTCGGCCTCCGCCGAGCCGACCCCGGCCGGCACCGGCACCACGTCGGCCGCGTCGACCAGCACATGGCTGGCCCAGCCGCCGACCTTCACCAGCGCGGCCACCCGGGTGCCGACCAGGCCCGCCTCCACGCCGGTGCCGGCGCACTGGACGGTACCGACCAGGTCGTAGCCGGGGACGAAGGGGAACGGGGGCTGGTCGTAGTACCGGCCGCGGCGCATCTGCTGCTCGGCGAAGGAGACCCCGGTCGCCTCCATCCGGATCACGACCTGGCCGGGGCCCGCGACGGGGACGGCTCCGTGCCGGACCTCCAGGCCCTCGGGCTCGACCTTGCCCGGCAGGACGACCTCGACGAGTGCGTCGGTGGTGTTGTTCATGGCGACCTCCACTTGTGAGCTGCGGCGAGCTATGCGCTTTCGTGTTCGTTATAAGTTCTAACGCACGCTAGAAGGGGTCGTCAAGTGCAATCGTGATACCTTCTAACTGAAGCTTGAGCGTGTAGTCCTGAGGTGTGGAAGGCGGCCGGTCATGGCGGAAACAGGCACGAGGACTCCGCGTGAGCGCTACCGCGACCAGGTGCGTACGGAGATCAAGGACCACGCGCGGCAACAGATCGCCACGGCGGGCGCCTCCGCGCTCTCCCTCAACGCCATCGCCAAGCGGATGGGCATGAGCGGCCCCGCGCTCTACCGGTACTTCGCCAGCCGGGACGACCTGATCACCGAGCTGGTCCGGGACGCGTACCGCAGTCTCGCCGACACCTTCCGCGCGGCCGCCGGGACCGGCACCGACCTGCCCGGACTGGCCCACACCCTGCGCGCATGGGCCCTCGACGACCCTCAGCGGTACTTCCTCGTTTACGGCACCCCCGTCCCCGGCTACCACGCGCCCGACGACATCACCGGCATCGCGTCCGAGATCATGACGACCCTGCTGGACGCCTGCACCGCCGCCGGGCCCGCGGACGGTCCCGCGACACCGTTCGAGACGCATCTCGCGGACCACCGCGACTGGGCGGGCGACCACCCCGCCCCGCCCGCGGCCCTTCACTGGGCCCTGACGTTCTGGACCCGCCTGCACGGCGTCCTCTCCCTGGAACTCGCGGGCCACTTCACCGGCATGGGCTTCGACCCGGCCGAACTCTTCGCGTCCGAACTGGCGGTGCTGGTGGAGCGGCGGGGAGGCGCGATCCGCTGACCCGACCGGCTGGCTCCAGCGACACCGACGGTGTGGCGACGCCGTTGTGAAGATCGGATTGGGGACACTCGCGGTCCGGCGCCGCGCGGGCGGCGGGTTCCCTGTCTGGCTGGAGAAACGTGGTGCGACTTCCCCTGCTGCGGGCCGCATTGGCGGCCTCGGTGCTCGTGGCGTCAGGGACGGCCGCCGCCGCCCCGGTCCGGGCGGACGGCAAGCCCCGGCCCCGGGCCGTCGACGATCTCGCGCGGTACGTCAACCCGTTCGTCGGCACCGCCCCCGGCGGCCCGGACTTCGGGCACGGCGGCGGCGCGGGCAACACCTTCCCGGGAGCCTCGGCCCCGCTCGGCGGCATGCAGTGGAGCCCCGACACCGTGACGTACCAGCACGGCGGTTACTCCTACGGCGACAACCGCATCCGCGGCTTCAGCCTCGCGCACATCTCCGGAGCCGGCTGCGCCGCCTACGGCAACATCCCCTTCATGCCCACCCAGGAGGCCGCACCGCCGGCCTACGCCACGTTCTCGCACACCAACGAGCAGGCGGCGCCCGGCAGTTACCACGTCACCTTCGACAACGGCATCGGCACCGACCTCACCACCACCCAGCGCTCGGGCATGGCCCGCTTCACCTACCCGGCCACCGACACCCGCCCGGCCGCGGTGAGCATCGACGCGGCCAAGGCGTTCACCGCGGCCACCGGATCGGTCGACATCGGTACCGACACGCTGTCCGGGTACAGCGACAGCGGCGCCTTCTGCAAGTCCAAGAACCGCTACCGGCTCTACTTCCACGCCACCTTCGACCAGCCCTTCGCCAAGTCCGCCCACCCGGACGGCAAAGCCGCCGCGGCCATGGTCACCTTCGCCCCCGGTGTGCGCACGGTGACCGCCCGGGTCGGCGTCTCCTTCGTCGACGTCGAGGGCGCCCGCCGCAACGCGCTCACCGAGCAGGCGGCGCGGTCGTACGACACCGTCCGGCAGGCCGTGCGCGCCGACTGGAACACCTGGCTGAACCGCGTCACCGTCGGCGGCGGCACGGACGCCCAGCGCCGCGTCTTCTACACCGCGCTCTACCACGCCCTCCTGCACCCGAGCGTCTTCAGCGACACCGACGGCCGCTACACCGGCATGGACGGGCTCGTCCACCGCACCCGTACCGGGCATGTGCAGTACGCGAACTTCTCCGGCTGGGACGTCTACCGCTGCCAGGTCCAGCTGCTCGCGCTGCTCGCCCCGCGCGAGGCCTCCGACATCGCGCAGTCCGTCCTCAACCAGGGCCTGCAGGCCGGGTACTTCGACCGCTGGACGCTCGCGAACGGCGGCAGCGGAGTCATGGTCGGCGACCCGCTGCCCGCCATCGCGTCCGCCATTCATGCCTTCGGCGGCACCGACTTCGACGCCGACGTCCTGCTGCGCACGGCTCTCGCGGACCGCCAGGACGACCGCCAGCGCCCCGGACACACGCAGTACGACACCCTCGGCTACGTCCCCGCCGGAACCAAGGGGGTGTGGGGCTCGGTCTCCACCACCCTCGAATACGCCGTCGCCGACTATGCGCTGGCCCAACTCGCCCACCGGCTGGGGGACTTGACCGCCTACAACATCTTGCTGCGGGCCTCCGGGAACTGGCGCAACCTCTTCAACCCCGCCACCGGATACATCCAGCCCCGTGCCGCCGACGGCAGTTGGCCGGCCTTCACCCCGGCCCAGAAGACGGAGTACGTGGAGGGCAACGCGGCCCAGTACACCTGGATGGTGCCGCAGGATCTGCCCGGACTGTTCACCGCCATGGGCGGCGACTCCGCGGTCACCACCCGCCTCGACACCTTCTTCAGCAGCCTCAACGCGGGCGCCTCGGAGCCGTACGCCTACCTCGGCAACGAGCCCTCGTTCGGGACCCCTTGGGCGTACGCCCACGTCGGCCACACGGACCGCGCCGGGGCCGTCGTCCACCGCGCGCTGTCCACACTGTTCAGCGACGTACCCGGCGGTCTCGTCGGCAACGACGACCTCGGCGCCATGTCGTCCTGGGCGGTGTGGGCGAGCCTCGGCCTGTACCCCGAGATCCCCGGGAGTGCCCAACTCACCCGCACCGCACCCCTGTTCACCACCGCCACCGTCCACCGGGGCGACGGCACCACGCTCACGGTCGGCTCGGCGTCGCCCAGGCACTCGCTCCGGCAGCCGCCCAAGCGCTCACTCCGGTAGCGGAGTTCGTACGGGACGGGCGGCCGGTCCGGGAACGGCCGTCACCTCGGTCGGTGCGAGTGCGCCGTGCGGTCCGTCGCACTCCACCACCACCCGTACCGGCGCGCCGCACCCGGTGTGCCGGACGTCGAGGACCTGGCCCTCGGGATCGGCGGCATACGTCTCGCCCCACTGCCGCAGCGCCATGAGGATCGGCCACAGATCGCGGCCCTTGCCCGTCAGCCGGTACTCGTTGCGCGTCCGGCTCCCCGCCTCCTGGTAGGGCACGGTCGTCAGGATGCCGGCCGCGACCAGCTTGCGGAGCCGGTCGGACAGCACCGCGTCCGAGAGCCCGATATGGCGCCTGAAGTCGTCGAAGCGGCGGACCCTGATGAAGGCGTCCCGCAGGATCAGCAGGGTCCACTTCTCGCCGACGAGATCGAGCGTGCTCTGGACCGGACAGTTCTCCGTGCTCACATCGAGCCATTCCATGCCGCCACCATAGCCACCTGGCTCTGTCATTGACAGTCAGCTGCGACGGGATCTAGCTTCTATTGAAGAAGCCAGCAGAGGAGGCAGTACCGCATGGGACGGTCACGCACGTACGAGTGGCAGGATCCGGGGATCTCGGCAGCCGCCGTGGGAAAGACCACGGGTCTGGAATTCCTGCGGGAAGTGATCGCCGGACAGCTCCCCGCGGCGCCCATCGGCGCCACCCTGAACTTCACCGTCGACGAGGTGGAGTTCGGGCGTGCGGTGTTCTCCCTGATACCGGGGGAGGAGCACTACAACCCCATCGGCAGCGTGCACGGCGGGGTCTTCGCCACCCTGCTCGACTCCGCGGCCGGCTGCGCCGTGCAGTCCACGCTCCCGGAGGGCATGGGCTACACCTCGCTCGACCTGACCGTGAAGTTCCTGCGCCCGGTCACCGCCGACACCGGCCGCATCCGCGCCGTCGGCACCGTCCTCAACGGCGGACGGCGCACCGCGCTCGCCCAGTCCCAGCTGTTCGACGAGAAGGACCGGCTGCTCGCCCACGCCACCAGCAGCTGCCTGCTGTTTCCGGTGCCCTGACCGGCGCCTGACCGTCCCCTGACCGGAAACAGTCGTAGGAGAGGAGTCCGCCTGTCCCCCGCGCAGGCGGATCCGTACCGTCAACTCCCTTGATCCTTACGGGACCCGGGCCTTGCAGGCACGCTGTGAAGTTTGCCGCAAGCCGTTGCCGTGGTGGTATGGGGAGAAGTACGTACGTGGATGTGACACAGCGGGATCGTGAGGGCGTATGGCGGTCGGGGTGACCGGGGCGTATGAGCGCATGCTGACCGTGGCGGTCGCGGCGCTGCACGAACGGGATCCCGCACGGCTGTGGCCGATGGTCGCCGCGGCGCTGCCCGGCCTGTGCGGCGGCGAGGCGCTGATCTACAAGCTCGGCGAGTGGACCGACCGGACCGGCGCGATGGGGCTCTCGCCCGCCGCCGCGGCACACCTCGGGCGGATCGACGACGAGGCGATGGCGGTACTGCGCCGGGGCTACCCCTTCGCGGACCACTACGTCACCGCCGGTGCCGCCCGCCGCCCCGGAACCGCCCACCGGATGGCCGGCAAGGGCTGGGCCGACAGCCGCATGGCGGGCACGATCAGCCGCCTGATGGACGCCGACCACGTCCTGGCCGTCCCGCTGCCGGGCACGGACACCCCGGTCACCGGCGCCCTCGTCTACCGGGCCGGCGCAGACTTCACCGAGGACCACGTCCGCGCCGCCGAAATGATCCAGCCCCTGCTCGCCGGCGTGGAACAGCAGCGGCAACTCCTCGAACGCTGGCGCGCCACCCAGACCCCGCCCGAAATACCCGAGGACTGCAGGCTCACACCCCGCCAGGTCACCGTCCTGCTGCTCCTCGCCGACGCGCTCACCGCCTCGGCCATCGCCCACCGCCTGGGCATCTCCGTGCGCACGGTGCACAAGCACGTCGAGAGCCTGTACCGGAAACTGGGCACACGCGACCGGGTGAGTACGGTGCTACGGGCGCAGGAGATCGGCCTGCTCCCACCCCGCACGGGACGCTGACCGCCCGAGCCGCCGCATCGACAGGAGCTCACCTTCGTGACGTACGACATCACCGCACTGCGCGCCCTGTTCCCCGCCCTCAGCACCGGAACCGCCCACTTCGACGGCCCCGGCGGCACCCAGACACCCCGCCCCGTCATCGAGGCCATCACCCGCGCACTGTCGAACCCCCTCTCCAACCGGGGCCAGGTCACGGCGGGGGAGCGCAACGCCGACACCATCGTCACCGGCGCCCGCGAGGCCATGGCCGACCTCCTCGCCGCGAACCCGGCGGGCATCGTCTTCGGCCGCAGCGCCACCCAGCTCACCTACGACCTCGCCCGCACCCTCGCCGACACGTGGGCGCCCGGCGACGAGGTCGTGGTCACCCGCCTCGACCACGACGCCAACATCCGCCCCTGGACACAAGCGGCCGAGCGGGTCGGTGCCACCGTCCGCTGGGCGGACTTCGACCCGGCGACCGGTGAGTTGACCCTCGACCACCTCCGCGCGGCCATGTCCGCCCGCACCCGGCTGGTCGCCGTCACCGCCGCCTCCAACCTGATCGGCACCCGGCCGGCGATCCCCGAAATAGCCCGCCTGGCACACGAGGCGGGAGCGCTGTTCCACGTCGACGGCGTCCACTACACCGCGCACGCCCTGGTCGACCTCGGGCGACTCGGCGCCGACTTCTTCGTGTGCTCGCCGTACAAGTTCCTCGGCCCCCACCTCGGCGTCCTCGCCGCCCGGCCCGAACTGCTGGAGACCCTGCGTCCCGACAAGCTCCTCCCCTCCTCCGACGCGGTCCCCGAGCGCTTCGAACTAGGCACCCTGCCCTACGAGTTGCTCGCCGGAACCAGCGCGGCGGTCGACGTCCTCGCGGGTCTCGACGCGGGCGCCGCCGGGAGCCGCCGTGAACGGTTGACGGCCAGTCTCGCCGCGCTCCACCGACACGAGGACGTCCTGCGCACGCTCATCGACCAGGGGCTCGCC
Source organism: Streptomyces sp. MBT53 (assembly GCF_016654115.1). Classification (GTDB taxonomy): domain Bacteria; phylum Actinomycetota; class Actinomycetes; order Streptomycetales; family Streptomycetaceae; genus Streptomyces. The sequence goes on along the minus strand of NZ_JAEQAZ010000075.1, from coordinate 9,853 downwards.
GCCCTGGACGGCATCACCGTCCACTCCAACGCGGTCGAACGCACCCCCACCGTGCTCCTGACCTTCGACGAGGCCTTCGGCGCGCACGGCACACAGGACGCCTCCCGCTTCCTCGCGGAACGCCACGTCCACGCACCCTCCGGTTCCTTCTACGCCATCGAGGCCTCCCGCCGCCTCGGCCTGGGCGACTCCGGCGGGCTGCGCATCGGCCTCGCGCCCTACACCGACAGCGAGGACGTCGACCGACTCCTGACGGGACTGGAGCTGTTCCTGAAGCGGCCGACCGGCTGACGCCCGGCGGACGGATCGAGGTCGCGTCCCGTCCGGGGCACGGTTGAGGGAAAAAAGATGTGCCCGATGAAGGGAAAATGATGGATGCGACCCCTTCATCAATGCCCCGCCGCGCATCTAGCGTTGCGTCCATGTAAACAGCCTGGTCGGTGGCTTCTCAGCGGCTGCGGACCGGGCACGACGGGCAGGACGGTTTCCGGAGGAGGGCAGGACCGTGGCGCTTGCGGAGCCGATCGCGGACGCCTGGCCGGATGCGGCCGATCCCGGACCGGCCCGACATGATCCGCCGCTCGATCACCCCGGCATGGTTCTCGCCCCTCGTCCGGCGGGTATGACGCGCCGGGCGACGACCTCGCCCCTCGTCGCCGCGGCGCGTGGTGCCGCGGGCCGTCCGCCGGCCGCGGTCGCCGACTCCGACCGGAACCTCAGAAAGGCCACAGCATGACCACCTCCCCCCTGAACAGGATCGCCGGTGCCCCCATCTCGTGGGGTGTCTGTGAAGTACCCGGCTGGGGCTACCAGTTGACGCCCGAGCGGGTGCTGAACGAGATGCGCGAGGTCGGCCTGTCCGCCACCGAGTTCGGCCCCGAGGGCTTCCTGCCCGCCGAGCCCGGCGCCATGGCCCGCACCCTCGCCGACCACGACCTGCACGCGGTCGGCGGCTTCACCCCGCTGCTGCTGCACGTGCCCGGCCACGACCCGCTGCCCGAGGCCGAACAGCTCCTCGCGGGCTACGACGCCTCGAAGGCGGAGGTGCTCGTGCTGTCGGCCGTCACCGGCCAGGACGGCTACGACTCCCGCCCCGAACTCGACGCCGACGGCTGGAAGTTGCTGCTGTCCAACCTCGACCGGCTCGCGTCGCTCGCCGCCGAACGCGGAGTCCGCGCCGTCCTGCACCCGCACGTCGGCACGATGATCGAGAACGGCGACGAGGTCCGGCGCGTCCTGGAGCACTCATCGATCTCCCTCTGCCTCGACACCGGCCACCTCCTCATCGGCGGCACCGACCCGGCCGAACTCACCCGCCAGGCCCCCGAGCGCATCGCCCACACCCACATGAAGGACGTGGACGCCTCCCTCGCCGCCAAGGTCCAGGACGGCCGGCTCAGCTACACCGACGCCGTCCGCGAGGGCATGTACCGCCCGCTGGGCGCCGGAGACGTCGACGTCGAGGCCATCGTCACCCACCTCAGCGCCCGCGGCTACGACGGCTGGTACGTCCTGGAGCAGGACACCATCCTCACCGAGGAGCCGAAGGCGAAGGGTCCGGTCGAGGACGTGTGGGCCAGTGCCGAGCATCTGCGCTCGGTGCTGCGCGGTGTCGCGTAGCCCGGGTCAGGGGCCTGACGCCGGAGCGATCGGGTGCCGCGTCCTTTCCGAGCGTGAGGAATCCGGGAAAAACACATGACCGCTGACGAACTTCTGGCCACTTGTTGGACCACGGCGGGCGACGCCGCTCCCGACGAGGCGGACCAGCGCAGTCCGCTGGATCTGCGGGAGCGGGTGGAAGCGGCGCGCGAGGCCGGATTCACCGCCTTCGGGCTGCTGTACGTGGACCTGGTGGAGGCCGAGCGCGCCTACGGAATGGCCGGCATCCGGTCGCTCTTCGCGGACAACGGCATCAGCCATGTCGAGCTGGAGCTGCTGACCGACTGGTGGGCGGACGGACCCCGGCGGGCCGCGTCCGACGAGATCCGGACCGGCATGCTGAAGGCCATCGAGACACTCGGCGCCCGCACCTTCAAGATCGGCCCCGACGTGGCGGACGAACCCTGGGAACTAGACGTCTGGGCCAAGGAGTTCGCCGTACTGGCCGCGCAGGCCGACGGGGTCGGCGCCCGGCTCGGCGTCGAGCCGCTCCCGTGGTCCAACCTGAAGACCGTGCACGACGGACTACGGCTCGTCGAGGCCGCAGGTCACCCGGCGGGCGGCCTCATCATCGACTCCTGGCACACCGAGCGCGCCCACACCCCGCCCGCCGAACTGGCCGAGATCCCCGGCTCACGGATCGTGGGCGTGGAACTCAACGACGCCGACAGCGCGGTCGTCGGCACGCTCTTCGAGGACACCGTCCATCGCCGACGCCTGTGCGGAGAGGGCTCGTTCGACCTGCCCGGCATCATCGCCGCGCTTCGCACGGCAGGCTTCCGCGGCCCCTGGGGAGTGGAGATCCTCTCCGACACACATCGCGCGCTGCCGGTGCGGGAGGCCGCCGCGGCGGCCTGTCGGAGTGCCGCGGCACTCGTGAACTGAAAGAGCCACAGGGGTGGCGGGAACGAAACCACGGTCGTTCCCGACACCCCTGTTGTCATTTCCAGTTCGATGTGCGGGACACGTTCTGGGGGTGGGCGGGACGTTGTCGCCGGAGCTTGGCCGCTGGAAGCACCGTACGCGGCCGGACCGGGAACCCCGCCGCGTTGACCAGGCAGTCGACGCGCCCGTGGGCCTCGACGGTCCGTACGACGCTGTCGCGCGCCTGCGCCGGATCGGCGAGGTCGGCCCGCACGAAGTGTGCGCCTGTGTCCGCGGCGAGTTTCTCGCCCAGGTCGGCCCGGCGGCCCGTGAAGACGACGGTCGCGCCTTCCCCTACGGCGGCCCGCACGACACCCGCGCCGACGCCCTTGCTGCCGCCGTTGACGAGGACGACTCTGTCCTCAAGCAGTCCCATGAGAGTGATGTGTCCTTGTCTCAGCTCTCGCGGCGCTTGGCCGCGGCCTGCAGTTCATGGCGCAGCCGCCCGGAGTCCCAGTCCTCGGCGACGGCCCGCCACAGGGTGTCCGCCTGCGAGGGCGGGGCGAGGCCGTCGACCGGCGGGTCGAGGTCGAGGTTGGTGGGGAACGGGTAGCCCTCGGCGGTGGCGGCGATCACGCGGCGCAACCAGTCCTCCGAGACGCCCTCGGCCTTGCGGCTCACCAGCACCGGGAACAGGGCGTTCGCCATCGCCTCGCGGTCCACCGTCTCCATGGCACGGCCGAACGCGGAGGACACCTGCAGCAGATTGGCCATGCGCCTGATGTCGGCCGACCGGTTGTGCCCGGCGGCGTGGAAGAGCGCAGGGTTGAAGAAGACCGCGTCGCCCTTCTCCAGAGGGAGTTGGACGTGGTGCGCGTCGAAGTACTCGACGAACTGCGGGAGTCGCCAGGCGAGATAGCCGGGCTCGAACCTCTGCGAGTGCGGCAGGTACAAGGTCGGGCCGGACTCGACGGGCATGTCGCAGTGGGCCACCGCGCCCTGCAGCGTCAGCACCGGGGAGAGCCGGTGGACGTGCGCGGGATAGGCCGCCGCCTGCTCCTGGGAGAGGAAGCCGAGGTGGTAGTCACGGTGGACGCTCTGTGCCGCGCCGCCCGGGTTGACCACGTTGACCTGCGAGGTGACCTGGTAGGCGGGGCCGAGCCAGGCCTCGGAGATCAGCTCCAGGATGTCGTTGGCGTAGTAGTCGGCGAACGCCTCGGGCGCCCGTACGGCCACCTTGTCCAGGGCGTTCCACACGCGGTCGTTGGCGCCGGGCTTGGCGAAGTGGTCGCCGCGTCCCGCGCCGCTCGCGCGCTCCTCCTCGATCAGGGCGCGGAAGGCGTCGGAGGCCCGGTCCACGACGGCCTCGTCGGGGAAGGCGCCCTTGAGGACCACGATGCCGGGCCCGTCGAGCAGCGCCCGCACCAGTTCGCTCTGCACGTCCCGGCGACCCTCGGGGGTGGCCGCGAGTCCGCGGAGCCGGGTGCTGTCGTAGAGCGGGACGTTGTGCTCGATGCGCTCGGCCGAGGGGTGGTCGGCGAGGTCGGTGCGCTGCTCCACGAGGGAGCGGAACACGTCGAGATCGCAGTCCGCCTCGGTCAGCCAGGTCCGTGTCCCTGCGGTGATGGGAGACATCCGAGTCCTTTCACTGTCCGTGTGTTTCTGACAGTCTTGATAACTCAAACCCATCATTCAATGCTTGTCGCTACATCAAAAGCGCATCATCGGTCCGGGAGATCAGGCATGCGACATCCGTACCCGATCAGGGAAATCGCCCGTCAGGCCGGGCTGAGTACGGCCACGGTCGACCGTGTCCTCAACCAGCGGGGCAACGTGACGGAGAGCACCATCAGGGAGGTGCGGGAGGCCATCAAGGACCTGGACCGCCAGCAGAGCCAGGTCCGGCTCGGCGGCCGTACCTTCATGATCGACATCGTGATGCAGACCCCGGAGCGGTTCTCCACCGCCGTACGGGACGCGCTCGAAGCCGAACTGCCCTCGCTGCATCCCGCTCTCGTGCGGTCACGCTTCCACTTCCGCGAGACCTGCCCGCCCGCCGAACTGACGGCGACCCTGGACGGGATCGCGAAGCGCGGCAGCCAGGGCGTGATCCTCAAGGCCCCGGACGAGCCGGAGATCGCGGCGGCCGTCGGCCGGCTGATCGCGGCCGGTATCCCGGTGGTCACCCTGGTGACCGACCTGCCGCACAGCGCGCGCCTCGCCTACGTCGGCATCGACAACCGCGCGGCCGGCGCCACCGCCGCCTACCTCCTCGGCCAGTGGCTGGGCAGGCGGCCCGGCAATGTGCTGACCACCATCAGCCGGGGTTCCTTCCGGGGCGAGGAGGAACGCGAGATGGGTTTTCGCAGCGCGATGCGCCTGGCCGACCCCCGGCGGTCCCTGGTGGAGGTCACCGACAGCGACGGCCTGGACGCCACCCAGCACGATCTTGTCCTGGCCGCCCTCAAGCGGGACGAGGACATCATCGCCGTCTACTCGGCGGGCGGCGGCAACCTCGCCACCCTCGACGCCTTCGACGCGCTCGGCCGGGAGTGCGCGGTGTTCATCGCCCACGACCTCGACCACGACAACACCCGGCTGCTGCGCGAGCGTCGGCTGTCCGCGGTTCTCCACCACGACCTGCGCCAGGACATGCGCCGCGCCTGCCAGATCATCATGCGCGCCCACAAGGCACTCCCCGACGACGGACCGTCCCTGCCCTCGGCGATCCAGGTCGTCACTCCGTTCAACATGCCGCCGGGAGCGCCCTCGGCGGCACCGGCCGACTGACGACGCGGGGCGCGCGCGGAGCCGCGCCGATAGGCTGGTGGTGCTCGGCCCATGAGCGCGCGCTCAGCCGGAACTCCAGCGATCGCAGCACAGGAGGAACCATGGCCGGTCAGTTCGAGGCGACAGCCGAGGTCAACCGCCCGGTCGAGGAGGTCTTCGCCTTCCTCGCCGCCGGCACGAACGATCCGAAGTTCAGCCCGAGGGTTCAGCAGATCACCAAGACCCCGGAGGGCCCGACGGCCGTCGGCACCGTCTTCACCAGCACGGTCAAGGACGCCGGGATGAAGACGGGCCGGACCTTCCGGATCACCGAGTTCGAGGCACCCCACCGCATCCGCTGGGCGGAGACCTCGAAGAACGTCGTGACGGCCGACGAGGGCGGCTACGACCTCGAATCCACTGGTCCTGGCACGACCAGGGTGCGGATCTTCAACGTCCTCGAAGGCCACGGCGTCGGAAAACTGCTCGTGGGCTTCGCGCTGAGCGCGGCCCGCAAGGACGCTCCCGCGTTCGGGCAGCGCATCAAGACGGCGGTGGAGGCGTCCTGATGCGCCGCTGATCGTCAACGCGCGGTGGCGGGGCGGCTGTTGTAGGCCTCCACGGTCAGCAGCGGATGCCCCGAGGCCAGTGCCCGGGCCGGCCAGGACAGGGTGACGGTCTGCGACTCGCCGGGCAGCAGCCACAGGTAGTTGTGGCTGTACAGCGTCGGCAGCACACGGTGGCCGGTCGCGCCGTCCGTCAGCGAGAGCCGGACCATCGCGGCGACGGCCGGACCGTCGTTGCGCACGGTGGCGGTGAGCCCGGAACGGTTTCCGGAACGGGTCACGCGCCCGAGCGTCGCCGACATCGTTGTCCGAGGCGCCGCGCTCAAGCCCCGCATGGCGGCCGGCGTGCGATAACGCCAGTACGTGTTCCGCGACCGCAGCCGCCCGTCACCGTCCTCCAGCGTCAGCCGCAGGAGGTGCAGATCGGGCAGGTCGTCGGTCCAGGGGACACTGAACGCCTTCGCGGTCGCGGCCGGTGCGACATCCACCCGGGCGCTCGTGTTCCCGCCGAGCCGACGGCCCGACAGATCGAGCAGCTGCGCGGAGACCACGGCGTCGCGCAGTCCGGCACGGGTGTGGTTGACGGCGATGACCTGCCCCTCGGGGTCGGCCTGGACGTGCAGTGGCTCGCAGGCCGAACGGGCGCCGTAGTACGTGCCGTTGACGTCGAAGTCGTAGTCGTAGGTCTGCCAGACCGTGCTGTGCCAGGCCGGGTGGGACATCCACAGCATGAGGCCGCTGGCGTTGTCCCAGAGGTTCGCGTTCCAGGCCTCGAACATGGCGCGCGTGTTCTCGTAGTTGACGAACTGGGCCTTGCGCGCGAAGTCGTCCAGGCCGGTGGTCGTTCCGAGGCGCGACTCTACGGCGGCCTTGTACGTCTGCGGTGCCTGGTTCCCGCGCTCGCTCCAGTCGTGGTAGTACCAGGCGCCCCGGATCGGCCACTCGGGCTCGTCGCCCGTCATGTTCCGCAGACTGGCGGCGGTCGAGACGACGGGCATGCCGATCTCGGTGTGGAAACCGAAGTCCTTGCTGCCGTAGGTGGTCGGGTCGAAGTACTTCTCCGGCTCCACCCAGCCGTAGGGTCCGCCGCCGGTGATGATGCCGCCGGCCGAGTTGTTCTGGTAGAGGACGCCGGGGACCTGTTCCTCCACGGCCTTGCGCATGCCCTGGTCGATCGCGGCGGGCGGGTTGCCCTCGTTGGCGCCGCACCAGATCACCACGCTGGGGTGGATGCGATAGCGCAACACCGTGTCCCGGGCGAGTGAGTTGAAGGCGTCGTGGTCCGGCGGGTCCATGCCCCACGCGTTGGGAAAATCGTTCCACACCAGGATGCCGTGCTCGTCGCAGGCGGCGAAGAACTCCTCCCGGTCGGACGTGCCGACCCAGTTGCGGATCATGGTGAAGTTCATGTCCCGGTGCATCCGCACGGCCGCGTCCATCCGCTCCTGCGGCATCCGGCGCAGCAGTTCGTCCCAGCCCCAGTTGCCGCCCCGGGCGAGGACCCGCACCCCGTTCACGCTGATCTTCAGGGGATCCGGGGTGTTGGACACCGACTTCACATCGGTCCAGGTGTCCGCGTCGTCCGACACCTGGATCACATAGGTCTTCGGATACGCCGACTCCCACAGGACGGCGACCCGGTCGAACCTCTTCGAGGCGCCCAGGTCGACCTGGATCCACTGGTGGTCCTCGTAGGCCGAGGACCAGCGGGTGCCCGGATCGCCGTCCGTGGCGTGCGCGGCCGGGTGGTCGGGATCCTCGGTGGAGGCGGTCGTCGTACGGCGGAGAGCGAGGTCGGTGCCGGGGGCCGTGCTGTCGATGACGTTCAGGGACCACAGGGAGTTGCCCCAACTGGTGTTGCGCAGGCCGCAGTTGATACGGACATAGCGCGCGGTACGGGGCGCGAAGTCCTCTGTCTGGAGGCTGGCGTTGCCGTTGTTGAAGGGCAGCGGAACCGCGCTGTTGTCGACCGACGCGGCATCCGTCCAGGTGGCGTTGTCGGAGGAGACCTGCACCACGAAGGTCTTCGCGTACGCCTGTTCCCAGACCAGGTCGACCCCGTCGAAGGACTGCGCCGACCCCAGGTCGATCCGGATCCACTGGTCGTCCTCGTAGGCCGAGGACCAGCGGGTGCCGGGATCGCCGTCGGTCACATTGCCCGCGCCGTGGTCGTCGCCGTCCGTGCTCGACGCGTCGGCCTGCGCGTGCAGGGCCAGGTCGGTGGCCGGACGGGCACTGTCGCGTACGGCCAGGGTCCACAGGGAGTAGCCCCAACCGGAGGCCCGGGTAAGGCACTTGACGCGCACGTACCGGGCCTGTCGCCGGTCGAAGGTCACCGACTGGGTGTACGCGTCACCGGAGTTGGCGAACGGCAGCGGCACCTCGTACTCGTAGCCGAACTGGCGGATGCCGAAGCGGGTGGTGCGGCGGTCGCTCTCCGAGCCGTCGACCGAGGCCACCAGGGTGAGCCGATGGAGCACGGGGTCACCCAGACCGTTGGGCCACCACAACTCCGGGTTATGCAGCCGTAGTTGGGCGAAGGCGTCGGGAGCGAACACGACGTCGACGCTCTTGCCGGCCGGCACCGTGACGGCCTTGCTGACCCGTACGTCGCCGAAGGCCGCGGAGACCGTCGTCCGGTGGTCGGTGGTGTCGGCGTTGCGGACCGGGACGACCACGGTCAGTTCGGCGACCGACAGACCGGGCAGGTCCGGCAGCAGGGTGTCGACCCGCGGATCGCCGATCACCACCTGGCCGGTCGAGCGCAGCCGGACGTGGTTCCAGATGCCGGCGGCCCGGTCGCGTACCGCCGGCATCCAGTCCCAGCCCGAAGCGGCCAGGTAGGTGGGGGAGTTGAGGTTCATCTGGTTCGCGCCCGCGTCCACCCAGGACTCGCCGGCGGGGCCCTTGTCGCCGGGGCTGCCGGGTACCGGCATCGGCGTGATCCTCACCGCGAGCGCGTTCGCCCCGCCCGGCGCGAGGAGTGGGGTCACGTCGAGAGCCGAGCGGGCGAAGGGGTAGGTGAGCCCGCCCGCGTGGTGGCCGTTGAGCCAGATGTCGGCCGTGTGGTTGACCCCGTCGAACTCCAGCCAGATCCGGCGCCCGGCCCCGGTGCGCAGACCGCGCGGCAGCTCGAAGTCCCGCTTGTACCACCAGGCGTGGCGTGACAGGGCCTCGGGGACATGGAGGTTGTTCAGTCCCGCGACGGGATCGGGCAGCTTGCCCTGGTCCACGAGCGAGCCCAGCACCGTGCCGGGCACGGTGGCCGGCAGCCAACTGCTGGTGTCGAAGGACGACTTGGACAGCTGCGTACCGTCGGCGCCGGCCCAGTCGTCGAGCGTGAGCCGCCAGCCGGACTCCACCGGGACCGTGCCGTCCTCGGCCACCGCCAGCTTCGGCGCCGGGGCGGTGTGCGTGCCCCAGTCCGTCCAGCCCGTGGCCGACGGGCGGTGGCCCTTGACGGTGCCGTAGACCTCGAAGCCGTTCAGGCCGAGGGGGTTGGGGTTGGAGCGCCGGGTCGAGGTCAGCCGTATCCAGCGTGCCGTGACCGGGCGCGGGGGCTGGATGTTCACGACTCCGCCCGTGCCGGCCGTGGTGCGGTGCACGGCGGTCCAGGTGGTGCTAACTGGACTGGATCTCCTTGCCTGTTGTGCCGTCGGCCGGGTTGCCCGAGGTGGGCGGGGTGAACACCGGGTCGTTCGCGTCGCCCTCGAAGGTGACGCGGATCGACGTGACCTCGCACGGGGCCTGCAGATCGATCGAGATCCACTGGGGGTCTCCCGCCCCGGCACGCCATCCGCTGCCGCGCACACCCGGCGAGTTGAGCCGGTCCACCACGAACGAACCCGGGGTGGGCGCGTAGGCCGTCGAGGAGACCGACACGGGGCGGTACAGGGCGAGTTCACCGGGCTGGGCGGGGGAGGAGGGGGTGGCCGACGCGGGTGCGGCGAAACCGAGACCGAACCCGGCGAGCAGACCGGAACCCGTGGTGACGA
>NZ_JAEQAZ010000074.1 GCF_016654115.1 Streptomyces sp. MBT53 | reverse complement strand
GAAGCCGATGCGGTGGGCGGGCGGGCGTGTTTGGCTGCGGACATGACCGAATTCACCGAGGCCGAGCGCGCGTACCTCAAGTCGCAGCGGCTGGGGCGACTGGCCACCGTCGACCCCCACGGCCAGCCGCAGGCCAACCCCGTCGGCTTCTTCCCGCAGGACGACGGGACGATCCTGGTCGGCGGGTATGCGATGGGTACGACGAAGAAGTGGCGCAACCTGCGGGCGAACCCGAAGGTCGCGCTGGTCGTGGACGACATCGTCAGCGTCAGCCCGTGGCGGGTACGCGGCATCGACATCCGCGGCGAGGCCGAACTCCTCGTCGGCCCCCACGAGTTGGGGCCGCACATGAGTGAGGAGGTGATCCGCATCCATCCGCGGCGGATCCACAGTTGGGGGTTGGAGACCGACTAGATCGAGGAGCCCGACGGGCCCGACGGGTCCAACGCGTCCTCCAGGGTGAGGAGTTGAACCTTGCGGTCGAGGCCGCCCGCATAACCCGTGAGTGATCCGTCGGCGCCGATCACCCGGTGGCAGGGGCGGACGACCAGCAAGGGGTTGGCCCCGATCGCCCCGCCCACGGCCCGCACCGCGGCCCGGGACGCGCCGATCCGGGCGGCGATCTCGCCGTACGTCGTCGTCGCACCGTAGGGAACGGAGTCGAGCGCGCTCCACACCCGCTCCCGGAAGTCCGTGCCGGAGGTGTGGAACTCCAGCTGGAATTCCTTGAGTTCGCCGGCGAAGTAGGCGGCGAGCTGCTCACCGGCCACGCGGAAGGGGCCGGGGTCCTGGCGCCACTCCGGCTGAACGGTACGACCGCCCTTCTGACCGGGGACGGAGAGGGAGGTGAGGGCGCCGTTGTCGTCGGCGGTGAGGAGCAACTGCCCCAAGGGGCTCTCGAAACTCGTCCAGCGGATGGTCATGGCAACTCCAACTCCCCTGCTGCCAGCAGGTGTTGTACGGCGTAGGAACGCCAGGGGCGCCAGGCGTCCGGGATGTCGGCACCGGGCGGTGCCACGTCGGGGTCGCCGAGGGCGCGGGCTCGGACGACGGCGACCGTGGCGGCGTCCATACCGGGCAGCGCGAGCAGGGCGGCCTGAGCGTCGTCGCGGTCGGCACCGACATCGAGTCGTACGGTGCCGTCGGCGAGGGCGGTGACGAGGCGGCCGGCCAGGGACTCGGCGGGCAAGGCCGCTGCCAGCACGGACGGTTCGGGAAAGAGGTGGGTGAGGCTGCCGGACGGAACGTCCAGCGTCCTGCCGTAACGCCGCACCAGCCGCTCCGCCTCCGCCCGCCCCACCAGCGCCCGCACGGCCAGCTCCTCCGGATCGGCGGCGCCCGGTGAGCGCAACCCCGGCCGGACGGCGACGAGCGGGCCGAGCCGAGGGTCGGCCCCGAGCCGCTCGTCGACGGCGTACGGATCGGCGTCGAGGTCGAAGAGCCGCCGGAGCCGCTGTACGGCGGTGGTCAGGTCGCGATGGTCGGTGAGGTGGAGGCGGGCGTCGAGCCAACCGCCGGTGTGGGGGCGGCCCTTGAGGGTGCCGGGGCGTTCGTCGACCGCGACGATCCCGGTGCCGTAGGGAAGGCTGAGGGTACGGCGGTAGGTGCGACGGCCGAGGGTGCCGGTGACTTCCTCGATGCCGGGGACAGCCTCGCAGCGCAGCAGATCGAAGACGGCGGCGGACTGGTACGGGCCGCGGTGCGCGAGCCGCAGGGGGATGCCGGCGGACGGTTCGGCTGTTGGACCGGTCCCGTCGCCAGGCGCGACGCCGCCCAGCTCTCCTGCCGGTGACTTGGCCGGTGGCTGGGGCGCGTTGACGCGCAGTTCGCTCGGGGTCGACGCGTACACGGCGCGGATCGTGTCGTTGAACTGGCGCACGCTGGCGAAGCCGGACGCGAACGCGATCTCCGTGATCGGCAGGTCGGTGGTCTGCACCAACACCCGTGCGGTGTGCGCCCGTTGGGCCCGGGCGAGGGCGACGGGGCCGGCGCCGAGTTCGGCGGTGAGCTGCCGCTGGACCTGCCGTGCGCTGTAGCCGAGCCGTACGGCGAGCCCGGCGACGCCCTCGCGGTCCACCACTCCGTCGCCGATCAGCCGCATGGCGCGGCCCACGACATCGGCGCGCACGTTCCACTCGGCCGACCCCGGCACCGCGTCCGGACGGCACCGCCGGCAGGCCCGGAACCCCGAGCCCTGCGCGGCGGCGGCCGTCATGAAGAACCGCACGTTGCGCCGCTTCGGAGTCACCGCCGGACAGCTGGGCCGGCAGTAGATCCCGGTGGTCGCGACGCCGAAGAAGAACTCGCCGTCGAACCGGGCGTCCCGGCTCCGTACGGCCTCGTACCTGGTGTCTTCGTCCATCACGCCCTCCAGTCTCCGCCATCCCCGGGGGCGGGGCTGGCGGAAATCGGACGTGGCGTTGACGCGGCGCCGGACCGGACCGGACCGGACCGAAGTGGACCGGGCCGAGCCGAAGTGGACCGGGCCGAGCCGAAGTGGACCGGGCCGCTAGGCCCAGCGTCCCCGCTTCGCCTCCATCGCCGCCTTCCCCTCCGCCCCCTTCCGCTTCCAGTCGCGCCGCAGTTCGGCCCTGAGCCGGGCGTCGGTCTTGGCGACGATCCACTGGTTCTCGCGCATGAGCTTGCGGTAGCTGTCGAGCCGCCGCTCGGGCAGCTCGCCCGACTCGACGGCGGCCAGCACCGCACACCCCGGTTCCGCGATGTGGGCGCAGTCCTGGAACCGGCACTGTCCCGCCAGTTCCTCGATCTCGGCGAACACCTGACCGACCCCGGTCTGCGCGTCCCACAGTCCGACCCCGCGCAGCCCCGGCGTGTCGATCAGGACACCGCCGCCGGGCAGGGCGAGCAGGTTGCGCGTGGTGGTCGTATGACGGCCCTTGCCGTCCACGTCACGCGTCGCCTGCACGTCCATCACGTCCTCGCCGAGCAGCGCGTTGGCGAGCGTCGACTTGCCGGCACCGGACTGCCCGAGCAGCACGGACGTACCACCGGCGGCGACCGCGGCGAGCACGTCGACGCCCTCCCCGGTCGCGGCGCTGACACTGAACACCGGCACGCCCGGCGCCGCGGTCTCCACGTCCTGGACGAGATACGACAACGTCACCGCGTCCGGCACGAGGTCGGCCTTGGTGAGCACGACGACGGGCTGGGCGCCGGACTCCCAGGCGAGCGCGAGGAACCGTTCGATCCGGCCGAGGTCGAGGTCCCCGGTCAGCGGTACGGCGACGATCGCGTGGTCGACATTGGCCGCGAGGATCTGCCCCTCGGACCGCTTGGAGGAGGTGGACCGCACGAAGGCGGTACGACGCGACAGCAGCGTCCGCACATAGCGCGGGTCGCCGCCCGCCGGGTCGACAGCGACCCAGTCACCCGTGCACACGACCTTCATCGGGTCACGGGGAACGACGAACTCGGTGTCGGCACGGACCGTACCGCCCGACGTCACGACATCGCACAGGCCACGGTCGACCCGTACGACACGGCCGGGCAGCAGACCCTGCTCGGCGAACGGGGCGAACTCGGCCTCCCGGTCCGCGTCCCAGCCGTACGGCTGGAGCGGGTGCGAGGAGGACGAGAGCGAACCCGGGAGAGAAGAGAAAGACAAGGGGTGACCCTTCACAAGGGTGGCCCCGGCACCGCGCACCCAGGCGCGGGAGGAAAGGAGAGGTCAGCCGGAGGCCACGGGAGTGGACTTGATGAACTTCCGGATGCGGGCAGCGCCCATCACAGAGACAGCCATCGGTCACACCTCCCACAGCACAAGCCAAGTCACCTGCGGCAACGCACGGTTGCCGCTCGAACACCACAGATCGTAGAAGGTCCACCGGTCGCGACGCCAGCGAATTACGGCGCGCCCATGGCGCAACACGTTCAGGCCCTCGCGTGGGGCTCGGCCCCGAGAGCCCCGAGTCCGGGCGGCATGATGTCCACCGTGACGAACAGCGCAGGTCTGGGTCCTGCCGGGATACAGGGTTACGACGGTGGTCCCCTCACGCACCGGATTGGGATCCTGGACGAGCCCCTGTTCTGGCTGGGACACCTCTCCTCGTGTGTCCATGCCGAAGAGGCCGAAGAACTGCTGTTCGGCGCGGACCACGACGCGGCCGGCGACTTCCAGCGGCGGCTGTGGGAACGGGCCGAGTGGCCGACCTTCACGGTTCCACTCGCCGCTGATCACCGTCTGCACGTGGTCTACCGCACTTTCGCCGACGACGCCGGCACCGACTACCTCCTCCACCAGGTGGCCGACGCGCTGGCGACGTGACCCCGTACGTCAATCTGCAAGGGCGAGCGGGGCGTTGGGAACCATCCAGCCGTGACTGCTGTGGTCACGGCTGCGCGGCCGGCGTGGACAACCCATGCGCGCGGGAGGCCTTCAGAGTTCCAGGCGGTAGCCGTGCCCCCGCAGGGTGGTGATGCGGGGCAGGCTGCTGGGGTGGGCCGAGGTGTCGGCGGCCTCGGTGAGGTGGCGGCGCAGGCCGGCCATGGTGACGTCGAGGGTCTTGGTGGAGCCGAACCAGTTCTCGTCCCAGACCTCGGCCATCAGGGTCTCCCGGGAGACCGCCTCGCCCGGGTGCTGGGCGAGGACGGCGAGCAGGTCGAACTCCTTTGGGCGGAGCGGGACTTCCTTGTCGTGGAGGGTGCAGCGGCGGGCGGAGACGTCGAGGACGAGGTCGGTCAGGTGGACGGGTTCCGGTGGCGGCGTAGCGACGGTACGGCGGCGCAGGTGGGCGCGGAGGCGGGCGAGCAGCACGGAGAGGCTGAAGGGTTTGACGAGGTAGTCGTCTGCTCCGGCGTCCAGCCCGGCGATCACGTCGATGTCGTCGGTGCGTGCGGTGAGGACGACGATCAGCAGGTCGGGATGGCGGGCGCGCAGGGCACGGGCGACGTCGAGGCCGTCCATGTCGGGCAGCCCGAGATCGAGCAGCAGGACGTCGTACGGCGACCGCGCGGCCTCGGCCAGAGCGGTGGCGCCGGTGCGGCTCCAGGTGGGTGCGTAGTCGTTGCCGCGCAGGCCGTTGTGGAGGTGCCGGCCGATGGTGTCGTCGTCCTCGACGACCAGGACGCGGGGGCGGCTGCGGTCGGCGGTGGCGGGCATGCGCATGGGCGACAGCCTAGGAGCGGGCGGAGCGGGCCGCTCGCCGGTCCGGTAGGGCGCGGTCACAGGTCGCGCAGTTCCTCGACGGCCGGGCGTCCGGCGCTGCGGATGCCGTTGAGGGCGGCGGCCAGTACGGCGGCCACGGCGGCGCCCGCGGTGAGGATCAGGTAGGCGGACGGTACGGACAGGCTCGCCGGGGGTGGGTCGAAGACGCCCGTGAGGACTTTGACCAGCATCTCGGACAGCGCCCAGCCGATGAGCGCGCCGCCCGCCAGGCCGCCGGTGGTCAGCAGCAGGGCCTCGGTGAGGACCATGCCGCGCAGCTGGCCCGGTTTCGCGCCGAGCACGGTGGCGATGGCGAAGGTACGGCGGCGTTCGGCGAGGCCGAGGGCGAGGACGAGTCCGCCCGCTCCGGCGGAGAGCAGTACGGCGAAGGCGAGTTCGATGCGGGTCAGGCCGGCCAGGTCGACGGAGGTGAGGCTGGTGCCGACGGTGCCTCGGGTCTGGGTGAGGTCGGTGACGGTGGCGCCGGTGCCGAGCTGCTGCCGCAGGTGGGCGGCGATCTGCTGCTGGTGGCTGCCGCCGGTGTCGAGCAGGAACGCGCCGACGGCGTCGCTGCCGGTCGCCCTGGCCACGTAGGCGGCGTTGGCGACGAAGAAGCTGTCCTTGGGGGCGGTGGGGAACTCCTTGACGATTCCGGCGTAGTGGAAGGGGACGGTGCGCAGGGCCTTGGTGCGGGCGTCCTGGATGCGGAGGTTGACGGTGTCGCCGGGGGAGAGCTGGAAGTCGTGCACGGTCTCGACGCTGACCAGGAGGTTGTCCGGGCGCTGGGACAGGCGCCGCATGAGCTGGTGGGCGGTGCCCCCGGCGAAGTAGGCGTCCTGGAGCGAGGTGGCGTGGGCGACGGTGTCGGGGCGGACGCCGTAGAGATCCTGGAGGTCGGAGCCGACGTAGGCGAAGCGGTGCTGGACGGGCTCGACGTGCCGTACGCCGGAGACCTTCAGCGAGTTCGCCGCGCCGGGCGGGACGTGGGCGCCGGGCGGTTCGGTGACGGTGACGTCGGCGCCGTTGGTCAGGCGGGCGTCGGCCTCGGCCTGCTGGTGGTAGGTGGCGTTGAAGACGGCGGTGGAGATCGCGAAGGACACCGCGAGCGCGAGCAGCACCACGGAGCGGGCCAGCGGGCGCCGTCGCCGGGACAGGACGGCGGCCGTGGTGCCGGCGAGGGTGGCGGTCAGCGGGCGGGCGAGGCGGGCCAGGGCCGGGCGGCCGTGGGTGAGGGCGAGCAGGGTCAGGCGCCACAGCAGCAGGGCGGCGCCGATCCACAGCAGGGCCGGGCCGAGGAACGCCCAGTAGGAGACGGAGAGGGTGGGCACGCCCTCGGGGGCCAGGACGAGGGCGTACTGGTTGCCGGAGGACGCGCGGAAGATCAGCCAGGAGCCGATGAGGAGCGCGAGGTCGAGGCCGTAGCGCATCCACCAGGGAGCGCGGGTGGCGCGGACGCCGGTCTCCTTGCGGGTGTCGGCGACGGTCACCGAGCGCAGGTCGCGCAGCGCGGGGAGGAGGACGGCGCAGGCGGCCACGGCGGCGCCGAGGACGAAGGCGACGCCGTACCAGACGGCCCAGGTGCCCGCGCTCGCGCCGAAGGAGGCGGTGCCGAAGGCGAGCCGCCCGGTCAGTGCGGCGATGCCCAGACCGGCGGCTCCGCCCACGCCACCTACGAGTGCGGCCTCCAGGCCCGCGAGCGCGGTGATCTGACGGGGCCGCAGCCCGCGCAGCCGCAGCAACCCCTGTTCCTGGCGCCGCCGTTGGCCGCCCGCCGAGGCAACCGCGGCGGTCAGCGCGGCGGCCAGCACAGCGCCGGGGACGCCGAGGAAGAGGAAGAGGATCTGGGCGTAGAGAGCGTCCTGGCGGGCGGAGTCGAGGGCGGCGCCGAGGTTGTCGCCGACCAGTGCGCCGCCCGCGGTCCTGGCTTCGAGGTGATGGGCGGCGCCGGTGACGGTGCTGAAGGCGGCGGCCGGGTCGCTGGGCAGGCGGGCGTCGCGGGCGACGTGGATCTGGGTGGTGCGGGTGGTGGCTCCGTGGGTGAGGGAGGCGAACCGGTCGGTGGGCAGGAGGATGACGTTGTCGGGGGGTGCGGTCGGCTGGGACTGGGTGGGGGCGCCGACCTTCTGGAACAGGGAGTCGGCCTGGGGCAGGTCGACGACGCCGTCCACGCGTACCTGGCGCGGTCCGGCGCCCGGCAGTCGGATC
This sequence comes from Streptomyces sp. MBT53, assembly GCF_016654115.1. Taxonomy (GTDB): domain Bacteria; phylum Actinomycetota; class Actinomycetes; order Streptomycetales; family Streptomycetaceae; genus Streptomyces. The sequence goes on along the minus strand of NZ_JAEQAZ010000074.1, from coordinate 30,777 downwards.
GCGACGGTGTCGCCGGGGGCGGCGTGCAGGTTGGAGGCGGTCTGCTGGGCGAGGAGGACGCCGTCGGGCGAGCCGGAGAGGGTGCGCATCGCGTCGGGGAACAGGTGGCGGTAGCCGGGTGGCAGGCCGAGGGCCATGCCGGGGCCCGTGGTCTGGGTGCTGCCCTGGACGCGGGCGGTGAAGCCGGTGGTGCGGGCGTATCCGACCGGGAGGGCGGCCCGGGTGCCGGGGTCCGTACGGACCTGCCGCAGCACGGAGTTGGCGTCCGCGCCGGGCTGCACCTCGACCTGCCAGTCGACGGCGACGGAGCGGACGGCGCGCTGGGTCATGGTCGCCTTCGATGCGGTGAGGAAGGAACCGAGGGCGGCGACCAGGGCGACGGCGAGCGCGATGCCGGCCATGGCCGCCAGTAGCCGACCGGCCCGATGGCGGGCCAGACTCCTTGCCCACGAGGTGATCATGATGTGTCCTCCGGTGCGAGCAGCCGTCCGTCGCGCATGGCCCGCCGGACGGTGAACCGGGCGGCGACGGCTGGGTCGTGGGTGGTGACGACGAGCGCGGCGCCCGTGCGGTCCGCCGCCGTGAGCAGGGCGTCCAGGACGCGGGCGCCGGTGGCGTGGTCGAGGCGGCCGGTGGGCTCGTCGGCGAGGATCAGCCGGGGTTCCTGGGCGAGCACACGAGCCACGGCGACCCGCTGGGCCTGGCCGCCGGAGATCTCCTCGGGCAGCCGGTCGGCCAACTCGGCCGCCCCCACCAGGGCGAGAGCCTCGCCGACCGGCCGACGGGTCTGCTCCTGCGACCGTCCGGAGAGGACGAGCGGAAGCGCCGCGTTCTCAGCGACATCCAGGGCGGGGACCAGGCTGTCGGCCTGGAACACCAGCCCGATGTCGGCTCCCCCGCTGAGCCCGGGCCAGGAGACGGCACCGCTGGTGGGGCGTTCGAGCCCGGCCAGCAGATGCAGCAGCGAGGACTTCCCCGACCCGGACGGCCCTACGATCGCCAGCCGGTCGCCGGGGCAGATGCTCAGGTCGGTCCCGTGGACCGCCACCACCGCCGTCGCGCCCCGCCCGAAGGTCAGCGCCGCGTCCACGCAGACGACGAGCACGTCAGTACCGGACATCGCTCGCCTCCCGTGTCTCCCGCGCCCGCCGGTCGGGCAGAGGGACGGGCTGGTCGGATCCGTGCGTGACCACCGCCACCGGTGTCGTACCCGGGCCGAAGGTCGGCGCCGCGTCCGCGCAGCGGAGGAGCACGTCAGCGCCGGACATCGCTCGCCTCCCGTGTCTCCCGCGTTCGCCGGTCGGGCAGGGGGACGGGCCGGTCGGATCCGTGCGTGACCACCGCCACCGGAGTCGTCCCCGGACCGAAGGTCGGCGCCGCGTCCGCGCAGCGGAGGAGCACGTCAGTACCGGACATCGCTCGCCTCCCGTGTCTCCCGCGCCCGTCCATCGGTCAGGGTGATCACCCGGTCGGCAATCCGGACCGCCTCCGCGCTGTGCGTGACGATCAGCACCGCGCAGCCGTCCGCGGCCCGCTCCCGCACCATCCGCAGTACCAACTGCTCGGTGCCGCCGTCGAGTTCACCGGTCGGTTCGTCGGCCAGCAGTACGGCCGGGGAGTTGGCGAGGGCGACAGCCAGCCCGGCGCGCGCCAGCTCACCTCCGGACAGTTGCCGAGGCAGGGCACGGGCCCGCCGCCTGAGCCCCACCTGCTCCAGCAGCGCCTCGGCGGAGACGGCGGGACGGCCGCGGACGGCCCGCTGGGCGAGGCGGATGTTGTCCCGCACGGTCAGGTGCGGCAGCAGGTTGCGGCTCTGGAGCAGGACGCCTATGTGGCGTGCGCGCAGCCGGGCCCGCTCGGTCTCCGGCCGGTGGCTGATACGGACCGCGTCCACGTGGACGTCGCCGCCGGAGGGCTCGTCGAGTCCGGCCAGACACGCCAGCAGCGTGGACTTGCCGGCTCCCGAAGGGCCGACGACGGCGACTGTCTCGCCGCGCCGCACTGTCAGCGACACCCCGCGCAGGGCCAGGGTCTCCTCCTCGCCCGCGCGGTAGAAGCGGTACAGCTCGCGGGCGATGAGCGCGTCGTCGTAGGACCGGGTGGGCACGGTGCTCACCGCCATGCGAAGGAGTCGCTGACGATCCGCCACGGGTCGACGTTGTCGGCGTTGACCGGTCCGGACAGCGTCAGGTCGACCTCGTGGCCCTGCCGGTGGAAGGCGTATCGCTCGAACGCGTCCCGGACCACCTTGCCGGTGACCGGGTCCTTGGCGGAGTCGCCCTGGTAGGTCAGCCGGAGGACGCGGCCTGCGTGCCGGGTCGTCTCGGTCACCTTGGGCGTCGCGAACTTCGGTGTCTGCGCCTTGAGTCGGGGTACGACGGTGTTGGTGACGGAGCCGACCGTGGGTGCGGCGGAGACGGTGGCCGTGGTGACGCTGACGGTGTTCAGCTTGTCCGTGAACACGGTGGTGGCGCCCTGCCCGGTGCGGGCCCAGCCCTCGGGCACCTTCACCGTGAAACCGTTGAAGCCACCGGTGGGCCGGTAGGCCACGTACACCTGGTTGTCGGGGATGTCGCCGGGCGGATTCGACTCCGTGGGCGCGGGCGCCGTGGGGGCAGGGGACGTGCTGGACCCCGAGTGCGAGCCGGAACTCGAACAGCCGGTGATCAACGCCGTGACCAGCGCCAGTCCTACGGCGACGGATGCGTGTGCAGGTGCCATGGTCACTGCCTCCCGGAAGCCCCGACCGGACATCGGTCATGGCACCGACGCTAGGAGGCGGCCGGTTAACGCCCGGCACGCCGACGGTTAGACGACGGCAAAAGCGCGTGGCGCGTCACCCCCGGGCAGGCCCGCGGCCCGCAGGATGAGGGCATGAGACAGCGTGTGGTGCGCGTCGCCCTGACCGCCGCTCTGGTCGCCGTGGTCCTCCTCGCCGTCCCGCTGGCGCTGGTCATCAGGTCGTCGCTGTACGCCGACCAGCGCGACACCCTCGAACGGGCGGCCCTGTCGGGTGCCGTGCGCGTCAGCCCGGACTACACGACCGGCGACCCGGTCGAACTGCCCGCGCCGCCGGCCGGAGGGCACCTCGGTCTGTACGACGCCCGGCTGCGGCTGCGGGCGGGCAGCGGCCCCGGGACGGGTGACGCGGTGGTGCGGCGGGCCTTCGGCGCGCGGGTGGTGCGCGGTCACTCGGGCGGTGATCTGACCGTCACGGTGCCGGTCTCGCACGCGGAGCAGGTCATCGGCGTCGTACGCGCCTCCTCGCCCGCCGCCGCCGTACGCACCCGGGTCCTCGCCGTGTGGGCCGTGCTGGCCGGGGCCTGCGCGCTCGCCCTGACCGCGGCCGTCCTGATCGCCCGACGCCAGGCGCGGGTGCTGGCCGCGCCGTTGGAGGATCTCTCCCGTCACAGCCGGGCCGTCACCGCCGGCGACCTGAGCGCACGGGCCGCGCCCAGCAGCATCGCCGAGATCGACCAAGTGGCCCGCACCCACAACGAGATGCTGCACAGCCTCACCGAACTCCTGCGCCACGAAAGGGACTTCACCGCCAACGCCTCGCATCAGCTGCGCACCCCGCTGACCGGACTGCAACTCACCCTGGAGGCGGGCCTCGCCCAGGACGACGACGCCCGGCTGCGCCCCGCCCTGGAGGAGGCACTGGCGACCACCCGCCGGCTCCACGGCACGGTGGAGGAGGTGCTACGGCTGTCCCGTTCACCTGGTCCGCCCGGCACCCCCGCCCCGTCCATGCCGGTCGGGTCGCTGCTCGGGGACATCGAGAACCACTGGCACGGACTGTTCGCCCACGACGGCAGGCGATTGCTGTGCACGACGGCCGACGCGACGGACGACGCCCGTGTGCCCGCTGCGCCGGTCGCCGAGATCCTCGGCATCCTGCTGGACAACGCGCGCGTCCACGGCCGAGGCACCGTCCGCCTCACGGTCCGGGACCTCGGCGACGCCCTCGCCTTCGACGTCGCCGACGAGGGCGCCATCGGGACGACCCGGCCCTTCGAGCGCGGCCGCACCGGCGACGGAGAGGGGGAGGGCATCGGCCTCGCTCTCGCCCGGGACCTCACCGTCACCCTCGGCGGCAGACTCTCCCTGACCAACCGGCGTCCCACGACGTTCACCGTGCTGGTGCCGGTGCGTCAGGACGACACCGGGGACAGGACGGGGAACGGCGACGGCTGAGGACACTGCGGACCTGCGGACCTGTGGACCTGTGGACCTGGCGCGCTAGGACACCGCGGAGGGCGCGGGCCGCAGTCTGGCGACGACCCGGTTGGCGGCCGTCTTCTGCAGCAGCCCGTAGGCGAGCACCGGCAGCAGCAGGTGGGGCTTGTCGGGCAGCGAGGTCGTGATCAGCACCGCGCTCGCGCTGCTGTTGTTCATGCCGCAGGCCAGGGTCAGCGACGAGGCCACCGGGGCGTCCAGCCGCAGGACGCGGGAGGTCAGTCGGCCCAGCACGAAGGACAGGACGCACACCAGGGCGGCCACGGCGAGGGCCGCGGCGAACAGCAGCGGACGCGGTCGGGTCAGGAAGGTGCCGAGGGCACCGCTCGCGTTGACGTAGGTCAGGACCAGCGAGCCGGCCAGGGCCGAGGGCACCACGGCCCGCAGGAGACGGCCGTGCCACGACGGCGGCAGCATGAGCGCGCACAGAAGACCCGCGGCGCAGGGCAGGACGACGGTGGCGAGGGTGAATCCGCTGTGGACGGAGCCGCTCGTACCGGTGAGCGTCCGTGCGTAGCCGCCGCTGAGCAGCGGTGCCAGAGCCGCCAGCAGGAACGGCGTGGTGAGCGGACTGAGAAGGGTGGAGGCGAGGACGAGTCCGACCATGGTGGGTTGGTCCCCCTCCCCCTTGGCGGTCCATACGGTGGCGCCGGCGGCCACGGGCATGGCCACGACCAGGATCATCGCGGTGAGCAGTCCACTGCCGCCGTCGGAGTCCGGGGTGCCGCGCAGCAGGAAGGCGACGAACGGCACGACGAGCAGCGGAATCGTGAGATGCAGTGCGAGTCCGGCCAGCATGGCCTTGGGGCGCCGCAGCACGTGGCCGAGCGCGCGGACCGGTACCTGGAGCCCGGCCGAGAGGAGCACCAGGGACAGCAGGAGCGAGGTGGTGTGCAGTGTCAGGTGGGCCGGTCCGCCCGGCGGGACGGCGTGCGGGCGGCGCAACCACAGGCCGGCCCCCGGCAGGAGCAGAGCGGCGGCATAGGAGACGAGGACGGCGCGGCCGAGCCGACGGCGCAGCCAGTTCGTCGCACGGTCAACGGTCGGTTCGGAAAGGGGCGGAGCGTTCACGGCGGCCTACTTCTGTCACGAGGGCAGGGGCGGGAGGCGACGCCGATATACGCGGGTGGGACCGGTGGATGTGCCTGAGGTGCATGAGGGCATCCTTCCCGTCCGGTACGGGTGGGGCGGGTGATCAGCACGCGCAGTCAGGATGCGTTCAGGTGGCCGTTGGCGGGTCACCGCTCATGGCCTACGAACGGTCCGAAACACCCGAAGCCGCACGGGACGCCGACGGTCCCGGCCCGCACTCTCACGCCTCCGCCTCCGCCTCCGCCTCCGCCTCAACAAGGTTCCCGAGATCACCCTGTACTTCTGGGTGATCAAGGTGCTGTGCACCACGGTCGGCGAGATCGCGGCCGATCTGCTCAACGAGAAGGCCGTACTGTTCACCTTCGCCCTCGGCACGGCGGCCGCGATCTGGTCTCCGAGCGCATGGATATCGGCTACTGGCTGTCGGCCGTCCTGTTCGCCCTGGCCATCGCCGCCGTCGGCGTCGCCCACTTCGCCCTCGGTCTGGACGCCGTGTGGAGCTTCTGGATCGCCTACATCCTCACGCGTCCGCTGGGGGCCTCGATCGGGGACCACCTCTCCCAGCCGACCGGCGACGGCGGCCTCGGTCCCGGCACCGTCGTCGGTCTCGGCACCGTCGTCACGAGCGTCCTCTTCCTGGCGGTCGTCCTCGGCCTCGTGGTGTTCCTGACGGTGACCCGCAAGGACGTCATCGACCGCGAACCCGTCGCGGGACAAGCGGCCTGAACAGCGGCGGAGGCGTTCAGGAAGCGTTCAGGAACTGATCGGCAGAGTCGGACACGACGGCCGTCCTCCACGGCCGGACCACGCGTCACAGGGCGCCCGTTTCCTTCATGGGAACGGGCGCCCTTCCACACCCCCCACAGAAAAAGGAGTGTCCGGCACCTTGGAGATTCCGGAAACCCTCACCGACACCGACACCGGCGTTGCCCGTACGCATCAGCGGACCGTGGCCACCGCCAAGTCGGTGACGAAGAAGCTGCCCGAGGTCACCCTCGCCTTCTGGATCATGAAGATCGCGGCGACGACGCTGGGCGAGACGGCCGGCGACCTCTTCGCCCAGACCCTGAAGCTCGGCTACTTCCTCACCACGATCGCCCTGTTCGCGATCTTCGTGGTGACCCTCGTCGTGCAGCTTCGCTCAAGGCGCTACAACCCGTTCTTCTACTGGACGGTCATCCTGTCCACCAGCACGGCCGGCACCACAATGTCCGACTTCATGAACCGCGACGGCAGCGCCAAGTACCTTGCGAACGGCGCCACTTCACTGGGCTGGGGACCGCAGGGCCTCGGCCTCGGCTACCCGACCGGCGCGGCGATCCTGATCTCGATCCTGGTCATCATCTTCGCCGTGTGGAAACTGACCGGGATGACGTTCGTCATCCGGGACATCGTCACCTTCCGCGGCGAGGCGCTCTTCTGGTCGGCGATCCTCGTCTCCAACACCCTCGGCACCTCCATGGGCGACTTCCTGTCCGACAGTTCGGGCCTCGGCTACGCCGGTGGAGCCGCGCTCGTCACCGGCGCCCTGCTGGTGCTGCTGGCCCTGATGAAGACGCCCGCGGTCCCGAACGTGCTGCTGTTCTGGATCGCCTTCGTACTCACCCGCCCCCTCGGCGCCACCGCCGGCGACTTCCTCACCAAGCCGACCGCCAAGGGCGGCCTCGACCTCGGTACGGCGGGCTCGTCGGCCGTACTTCTGACAGTCCTGGTCGGTCTGATGACGTACGCCCATCTCCAGGAGCGCCGACGCCGCGCTCCGTCTACGGCGTAGCCCCTACGGCCGCGCAGTGGCGGTGACCGTGGGCTCGTCCGTTTCTCGCGGGCGGGTCGCGCGCGCGGTCGCCGCCGACGGCAGCCCTACCTCCTCTTAGTTTCCCCTTGAGGAAGACCCGACCGCCCATTCCGGGTGTGTTCACACATGCGCCGCATCCGGTACACAAGGCGCGACTCTGATGAGCCCGGCACCCGCAGCCCGCCCCGAACACCCGGGAGAAACCAGATGTCCAGACGCCACGTCAGGCCCGCAGCCCTCCTCGCCGCGACCGGAGTTCTCGCCGGGGTGACCGCCGCCCAGCCCGCCGCGTTCGCCGCCTCCCACCACCCGGCCGCCACCCGGCACGTCCTGCTGATCTCCGTCGACGGCCTGCACCAGTCGGACCTGGCCTGGTACACCGCCAGGCACCCGAACTCCGCGCTGGCCCAACTGGTCGGCGGCGGCGTGGAGTTCACCCACGCCGCCACGACCACGCCGTCCGACTCCTTCCCCGGCATGGTCGCCCAGGCGACCGGCGGCAGCCCCGGCACCACGGGTGTCTACTACGACGACACCTACAACGCCGCGCTCCTCCCGGCGGGCACCACCAGCTGCAAGGGCGTCAAGCCCGGAGTCGAGGTGGACCTCACCGAGGACCTGGACAAGAACCAGGCCTCCATCGACGCCGGCCAGGGCCTCACGGGCCTGCCGGACAGCATCCTGTCGATGACCGGCCGGCCGCAGAGCCTGATCAACGCGTCGAAGCTGCCCGTCGACCCCAAGACCTGCAAGCCGGTCTACCCGCACTCCTACCTCAAGGTGAACACCATCTTCGAGGTGGCCCGCCAGGCGGGTCTGCGCACCGCGTGGTCGGACAAGCACGCCGCGTACGAGATCCTGAACGGCCCTTCGGGCACCGGCGTCCAGGATCTGTTCACCCCTGAGATCAACAGCGACGCCCTCGGCTACGCCGCCGGCAACGACTGGACCACGGACAACAAGGCCACCGAGCAGTACGACGGCTACAAGGTGAAGGCCGTTCTCAACGAGATCGACGGTTACGACCACAGCCGCACCCACAAGGTCGGCACCCCGGCGATCTTCGGCCTCAACTTCCAGTCGGTCTCCACCGCGCAGAAGCTGCCCGCCTCCGACGGCCTCACCGGCGGCTACACGGCCAAGAACGTCCCGGGCCCGCTGCTGGTGAAGAACCTCGACTTCGTCAACGACGAGATCGGCGCCCTGACCGCCGAGATCGACAAGCGGCACCTCGCCGCCAGCACCACCGTCGTCCTCTCCGCCAAGCACGGCCAGTCACCCACCGACCCCGCCGCGCTCACCCGCGTCGACGACGGCCCCCTGCTGGACGGCCTCGACGCCGCCTGGAAGAAGCTCCACCCCGGCGCCGCCGACCTGGTGACCCACGCGGTGGACGACGACGCCATGCTGCTGTGGCTCTCCGACCGCTCCCCTGCCGCCACCGCCTTCGCCAAGAAGTACCTGCTCGCGCAGAACGGCACCGGTACCGACATCAACGCGAAGCCCAAGGCCTACACCGACAGCGGGCTCAGCAAGGTCTACGCCGGCAAGGCCGCCGCCGACTACTTCCACGTCAAGCCCGACGACGCGCGGGTCCCCGACCTCTTCGGCGTCGCGCAGTACGGCGTCGTCTACACCGGCGGCACCAAGAAGATCGCCGAACACGGCGGCAGCCACTCCGACGACCTCGCCGTACCCCTGGTCGTCTCCGGCGCCTCCGTCCCGGCCGGCGTACGCGACTCCGCGCACGTGCAGACCAAGCAGATCGCCCCGACGATCCTGAACCTCCTCGGCCTCGACCCCCGCTCCCTGCGGGCCGTCCGCGAGGAACACACCAAGGTGTTGCCGGTCCGCTGAACCGGGTCCCAAAGCGACGCGGGCTCTGTCGTCCCATCCCCGGTGGGACGACGGCTCCGCCGACATCTACTCCGGCAACCTCGACGAGGGCGGCGCGCCCCAATGCGCCGAGCCCTGCGGCCGGTTCTTCCACCAGGACGGCGACTGCTCCCAGTGCCCCGGCAAGGAGGCCCACCACTACGACGAGTCCCTCTGGCTCACCAAGGGCACGGGCTTCGGCGGGGCCGGCGGTGACCGGGGACAGCGCCTGGACCAGGAGTACTTCACCAACGCCCTGGACGAGGAGAACCCGCACAACTACCTGCACGAGGTCGGCCGCACCTTCGGCCTCGACTACTTCTACGACTGGACCCCGCCCCCGACTTCGGCGGCTTCACCATGAACGCCGGATCCGCGACCGAGATCACCGAATTCGACAAGTGGATGTTCCGCGACTTCTGCCGCCACATCAAAAGCCGCCACAACTACTGAGCCCGGTCGACCCGCGCATCGCGTTCTCACGTAGCCGCTATCCGCGGGGCCCGCGTCGTCGTACCGGAAGATGCAGCAGGTCCGTGCCCAGGACCATGGGGCCGCCGAAGTCGGCCCGGCGTGCGCTGTCGCGGAGGAGGCGGCGCCAGGTCGGGTCGGAGACCACTGTCTGCTGGCCCGGGCCGAGGTGGGTGGCGAGCAGGGTTCCCGCGTTCGACTCGGCGGCGATCCGGCCGAGTTGGGCCACGTCCGTGTGGGTCGAGGTGATGTGGTCGATCAGTGCCTGGGGCAGGCCGAGGCTCGCGAGACCCGCCGGGTACAGGGCCTCGTGGACGAGGACGTCCGCGTGCGCCGCGAGCGTGATGATGTTCGGGGTCGGTGCCGTGTCGCCGGAGAAGACGACGCTGCCGTGGTCGGTGTCGAAGCGGTAGGCGTAGGCGGGGAACACCGCGCCGTGCGGGACCAGGACGGCGGTGACCTTCATGTCGTCGTTCTCCATGACGGTGAACGGGGTCATGGCCGGCGCGGAGTTCGTCGCCGAGGCGCCGGCGCCGGAGGGCGGCAGTACGTCGTGGACGTGGAGCAGGTTCGCCGGGTCGATGCCCGCGTGCTCGGTCATGAAGAAGGTCGGCGACGCCGCGTAGGCCTGGCCGGCCAGCCTCGTCATCTCGACGGTGCCCGGCACGGGCCCGGGAGCACCGGTGACGGTCGAGGCGATCCCGGCGGGACCGGGGCCGTAGACCTCGATCGGGTTCTGGAAGCCCTGTGCGCCCGAGGCGCCCGCCGACAGCAGTGGGAAGGAGTAGTAGTCGACGATGTGGTCGGCGTGCAGGTGGGTCAGGAAGATTCCGGCCAGGGACGGCATGGACAGGCCGGCGCGCAGGTACTGGGTCACCGCTCCTCGTCCGCAGTCGATCACGTATGTTCTGCCGTTGACCGTCAGAGCGGACGAGATGCCGTACCTGGTCGCCAGGGGCGGCGGGCCGCCGTTCGTGCCGAGGAGTGTGACGGTCAGGCCCGTCGCGGAGGGCGCGGATCCGGTGTTCGTGGCCGCGGTGGCCGGTTCGGCGCCGAGCAGGGGCAGGGCGACGGCGGCAGCGGCCGTTGCCGTCATCGCGCCCAGCATCGTCCGGCGGGACGTCGGTTCACTCAGGGGTTCGCACATGGAGGGACAGCTCCTTCGCGGCTCGATTCGCGTTGCCACAGTGGCCACACCGGGCACGGCTGTCCATCAGTCGGTACAAAATATGAGGTACCGGGGCGGATCATAAGGTTTCGCGCCGCGCAAGGATCGGCGGATGTCAGCAGCCGATCGTGGGAATCGGGTTCTCCGCGAACCACTTGGCGAGGAAGTCCAGGAAGACCGTGACCTTGCGCTGGGTGCCCGGTCCCGGGCCGTGGATCGCGTACAACGGCCGGTCGGGCGCCGCCAGTTCGGGCAGCTGGACCTGCAGAGCACCGGAGACGAGATCGTCGTAGGCGGACCGCTGCGGCAGCAGGGCGATGCCGCGCCCGTGGACGGCCGCCTTCTGCAGGGCGATGTACGAGTTGGACGAGAAGGCCACGTTGCGGATCTTGTGCAGTGTGGAGGCGGGTCCGTGTCCGATGCGCCAGACGGGGTCGTTGATGTGCACCAGGCAGTCATGGGCGGCCAGTTCATTGGGGTGCGTCAAGGGGCCGTGTTCGTCGATGTACGTCTTCGACGCGCACAGGACGAAGGGCAGCGAGGCGATCTTCTTCAGCCGCACGCTGGAGTCCCGCAGGTCCCGGGTGTGGAACGCCAGGTCGAAACCGCCGTCCAGGAAGTCGTAGGTCCGGTCGGACACGCCTCCCAGCTCGAACCGGATCTGGATCTTCGGATGCGCTGCGGAGAACGCGGCGATGGCGTCACCGAGGTCCAGGCTCCCTATCCACTTCGGGCAGATGATGCTGAGGACGCCCTCGGCCCTGTCGTGCAGATCCGCGATGTCGGAGTCCTCGGCGTCGATCTCCTTCACGATGCGGGCGGCGAACTCGGCGTAGCGCAGGCCCGGTTCGGTCAGGCTCACCGAGCGGGACGTGCGGTTGACCAGCCGGACGCCGACCTGTCGCTCCAGCTCGGCGACATGCCGCGACACGAGTGATCCCGACGACCCCAGCGCTTTGGCGGCTCCGCTGAAGCTGCCGAGGTCGGCGACGATGACGAAACTGCGCATGAGGAGCAGACGGTCCATGGCGTTCCTCCGGTCGTCCACGGCGCCGGTGTCCCTCCGGGCCGCGTCGAACATGGGGCGGTGCACTGAGGTGAAGCCATCACCGTCAGGGTCGTGCCGGTCGACACACTCACGGTAACTAAATCGATCTAGCAACCGTAACAGAAACCAGTCATGATCGCGAGGCCCGGCCCCGAAGACCCGGTTCGGCCCGGTGCGCGCCCGCGGGCTTCGGCTCCAGGCCGGTGCGCGGCTCGCAAACTTAACTTGTTGCCGATGCGCTTCCGCGCGCCTGCCGACGTGCACACACTTTCGGCCATTGACGGGAATGGGTCCGCGAACGGGGCCTTTGTTCTTCGACCACCGGACGACCGCGCGATCCGAACCGGTCCGCGGTCCTTGTGATCAACGAGCGGTATCCGGACGGGAGCTCCTCGGCCGCCGCGGCACAACCCGCGGACCAGGGACCGAACACGTTCCGCTCGTACCTTCTCCGCCCCCTCAGTGACAGCGGGCGATTCCAGACACCACCGGCGTCCGCTCAAGGAAGTACGGACGCTCCGCCATGGAGGCATAAGCAATGACGCTTGTCAGGACGCTTGTCAGACAGAAGTGGCTGGCCTCGTGCACGGCCGTGCTCGCCGCGTCGGCGGTGCTGGCCGGATGCGGCAGCTCCGGCTCCGACTCGGGTTCCGGCTCGACCACTTCGGGCAAGGACAGTTCCGCATCGGGGCTTGCCACGGCCGAGAAGAAGGTGGCGGCCCTACAGGCCGTCGCCAAGACCTACCCCGTCCCCACCGCGAGTGTGCCGGGCGTGGACAAGTTCAAGGGCCGCAAGGTCTTTTACATCCCGATCGTCCAGCAGGTGCCCGCCTTCGTCGCCACGGCCGGGTCGACGAAGCAGGCGCTGTCCAAGGCCGGCCTCTCGCAGCAGGTGTGCGACGGCAAGGCCCAGCCGACCGCGATAGCCGCCTGTGTCCAGCAGGCGATCACCGCGGACGCGGCCGGGATCATCCTGGACGCGATCCCGTACGGCATGGCGCAGAACGCCCTCGACGCCGCGAAGGCCAAGGGCATCCCGATCGTCATCGCGGACCAGAACCCCCCGACCGGAGTCGAGAACAGCAACCAGGTGAGCTATGTGCCGGGTGCGAGTTCGCAGGCCACCGCGATGGCCTGGTGGATCATCGCCGACTCCAAGGGCAAGGCCGATCTGATCATCGCGCAGAACGCCGACAGCCCCACGGCCATCAAGATGGTGGCCGACTCGCTGCCGATCTACAAGAAGTACTGCCCCGGCTGCAAGGTCACGGTCAAGCAGATCACCGCCTCGACGCCGGCCCTGCTGGCCTCGAAGGCGAGTTCCAACGTCCTGAGCAACCCGAACGCCACCTACTACTACACCGAGTTCGAGGACAGCCTCCAGGCCACCCTCCAGGGCGTCCAGCAGTCGGGGCGCTCCGCCGGCGTCTCCGTGTCCACGGCGGCCGGTTCGGTGAACGGGCTGGGCCTGATCAAGACAGGGTCGGTCAAGGCGGTCGTGGCCGCGGACCAGCTCTACATGGGCTACGGCGTGACCGACGAACTCCTGCGCATGATGACCGAGTCCGGGCCCATCGACGAGGCCCAGCCCATGCGGCTGTTCACCAAGGACAACATCGGCAGCATCAAGGTGACGGCCGCGGCCCAGGCCTCTGGCGAGTGGTTCGGCGACGGTTCCTTCCAGGCGGACTTCGCCAAGCTCTGGGGCATCGGGTGATGAAGGAGGCGCACACCGCGAGCGCCGACTCGCGCACCGACCCGCCGGACACGGCACCGCGCCATCGTCTGGAAGTGGCCGAGCTGTCCAAGGCGTTCGGCTCGACCCGGGCGCTTCGCGGGGTCCATCTGCGGATCGCCCCCGGAGAACTGCACGGACTGGTCGGCCAGAACGGGTGCGGGAAGTCCACCCTCGTCAAGATCCTCACGGGCGTGTACGCGCCCGACCCGGGGGCGTCCATCGCGGTGGACGGGCGGCAGTTGGCGCTGCCCGTCCGCCCGATGCGGCAGCGCGAGGCGGGAGTCTCCGTCGTCCACCAGAACAGCGGACTGGTCGACGACCTGACGGTGTGGGAGAACGTGCGGCTGGGGCACTACCGGGCGGGCCGGTTCTCGCGGCGGATCGACCGCCGCGAGGAGCAGCGGGCGACCGAGGAGGTTCTGGCCCGGCTGGACCGCCCTCTGGAGGTCGGCCGTCAGGTCGGGCAGCTCTCGGCGGAGGACCGGGCCGTGGTCGCCATCGCCCGGGCGGTCCAGGACCACCGTCCTGGGGGCGGTCTGATCGTCTTCGACGAGTCGACACGGGCGCTGGGCAGGTCGGCGCGGGCCCGCTTCTTCGAGCTGGTCCGGTCGCTCGTCGACGAGGGCACGTCGGTCCTGCTGATCTCGCACCAGTTGGAGGAGGTCGTCGAAGCGACCGACCGCGTCACGGTGCTGCGCGACGGCGCCGTGGTCGAGGCGGGCCTGCGCACGAGCGAGGTGGACGAGGTCTCGCTCACCCGCATGATGCTCGGACGTCACCTCGTCACGCACGGGCGGGTCGGGAGCCAGGTCAGGGACGAGGTCGTCGCCTCGGTGCGGGGTCTCGCGGTCGGCCCGGTGGCCGACCTCGACCTCGACGTCCGGCGCGGCGAGATCCTCGGACTGACCGGGCTGATCGGCTCGGGCTTCGTCGAGGCGGCCGAGGCGCTGGCGGGCGCACGTCCGGCCGACGCCGGCACGCTGGCGGTCGACGGGCGCGAGCTCGCCCTGGACCGCAGACGTAGCTGCACCGAGGAGTTCGTGGACGCGGGGGTGGCGTTCGTCCCGGAGCGCCGCCTGGAGGCGGGGGTGGCCGGCGAACTCTCGGTGGCCGACAACCTGACCCTGCCACGCGTGCGCGGCCGCGGCGGCCGACTGCGGACCGGCTCCGCGTGGCAGGCCGAGGAGACCGCCGCGACGATCGCGAAACTCGACATCCGGCCGCCCCACCCCGGGGCACCGGTCCACACGCTGAGCGGCGGCAACCAGCAGAAGGTCCTGCTGGGCAAGTGGCTGGCCGGGGCACCGAATCTGCTGGTGCTGCACGAACCGACACAGGCCGTCGACGTCGGCGCCCGCCACGACATCATCGCCGCGATCCGGGAGGCGGCCCGGGACGGCTGCGGCATCGTCCTCGCCTCGATCGACGCCGTGGACCTGGCCGTGCTGTGCGACCGGGTGCTGGTGTTCCGCGACGGCCGGGTCGCCAGGGAGCTGAGCGGCGAACTGGAGCAGGACGCCGTCGTCCACGCGGTCTTCGGCGACGACACCACACCTCAGGGAAAGGGGCGGGGAGACTGATGGACGTCACCGGCCAGCAAGACACCGACACACCCCCTGCCGCGCCGAAGACGGCGCACACCGGCAGGCCGACATCGGCCTCCGCCCTTGCCGGGCACTTCGCGTCGCGCTACTCCGTGATCGCCATCTGGGTGGCCATGATCGCGGTGTACGCCGTCGCGGAGCCGGGGGTGTTCCTGACCGAGGGGACCTTCCAGACGATCTTCGGGTCCCAACAGGCCCTGGTTTTCCTCACCATGGCCCTGCTGTGCACCGTCTGCGTCGGAGAGTTCGTGGACCTGTCGGTCCCGGCGGTCTTCGGATTCTCCGCCACGATCCTGCCCGTTCTGGTCGTCGAGCACGGGTGGGGAGTGTGGCCGGCCGCGCTCGTCGCCGCCCTGGGAGCGATCGTGGTCGGCGTGGTGAACGGACTGCTCGTCGTCGTGGTCGGGGTGAACACCATCGTGGTGACCCTGGGAATGGGCACCCTCCTCGGCGGCATCGCCCTGTGGCTGTCGCACCTCAACACGGTCAGCGGTCTGCCCACCGGGTTCGGCAGGATCGCGCTGTACTCCGTGGGCGGGCTGCCGGTCTCGTTCTACTACGGCGTGGTGCTGGTGGCGGGCTTCGCCTATCTGCTGGCGTGCACACCACTGGGCCGCCACATCCGCTTCGTCGGAGCCAACAGAGAGGTCAGCCGCCTCTCCGGCATCCGCGTCAACCGGATCCGCTTCGGCTCCTTCGTCGCCTCCGGCGCGCTGTGCGGTGTCGGCGCGGTCATCTCGGTCGCGGCCCTGGGCGGCTACAACCCCACCACGTCCGACACCCTGCTGCTGCCGGTCTTCGCCTCGGTCTTCCTCGGCACCGCGATCGTCCTGCCAGGACGCTTCAACCCGGTCGGCACCTTCATCGGTATCTACTTCCTGGCGACCGGCATCCTCGGGCTCCAACTGCTGGGTCTGGAAGCGTGGGTCTCCTCGGTCTTCTACGGAGGTGTCCTGGTCGCGGCGGTCACCATCTCGACCTTGCTGCGCCGCCGCGGTCCATGACCTGACCTGTGCCAGAGCCGGTCGAGCTGACCGGAGTCCCTGGCAATCAGGCACCTAACATGGCCGGTGTGAGGATGACAGCGACGGACCGGCGACAACTCATCACGCGGGCTGCGGGTGAGCTGTTCATCGCGCGCGGCTACGCCGGCGTCTCCATGGAGGACGTACTGACGGCGGTGGGCGGGTCCAAGGCGACCCTGTACCGCTATTTCACCGACAAGAGCGCCCTGTTCCGCGCGTCCGTGCAGGCGCTGTGCGACGAGTGGTCCCAGCCGCTGCACACGTTCGAGCCGGGCAGCGCGAACCTCACCGACACCCTGGTCGCGCTCGGTGAACACTTCGCCGGTGTCGTCCTCACGCCCGAGGCGATCGCCCTGCACCGGCTGGTCACCTCCGAAGCCGTACGCATTCCCGGGCTCGGCGAGGTCTTCGCGGAGCACGGGCCGAACGCGGGCCACGCGGTGCTCGGGCGTTGCCTCCAACAGGCCTGCGACGACGGGCTGATCAGGGTCGCGGACCCGGTGCGAGCGGCGGAACAGCTCTACCAGGCCATGCTGGGCCACGCCCAGATGCGGCTGCTGACGGACGCGCCCGTCAAACTGACCGACGCCGAGGTCCGTGCGTCCATCGAGGAGGCGGTACGGGTCTTTCTGCACGGTGTCTCCGTCGCCCCGGCCTGACCTCTTCGCAAAGCACACTGCGCCCGGTACACGTCTTGCCCCCGATGTGTACTGGACCGTACCGTACAGCTGTCTTGCGACCTCCGAGCAAGGGACGGCCGATGCCGACGACGATCCGAGCCGAACATGTGGGAAGCCTGCTGCGTCCCGGGGAACTGCTGGCGGCGCGTGCCGCGCACCGGCGGGGGGAGGTCTCCGGCGAGCGGCTCGCCGAGCTGGAGGACCAGGCGGCGACCGCCGCGGTGAAGCTGCAACAGGACGCCGGGATGCAGGTCTTCACCGACGGCGAGGTGCGGCGGGACGACTTCATGGCCTCTGTGGTGGAGACGGTCGGCGGGCTGGCGCCCGCCGAGGAGTCCTCGGCCCGGCCGCGCTGGATCCGTGACAGCGACGGCGCCGAACTCGACGGCGACGTCCCGTCGGTGGCGATCACGGCACCCCTGTACCGGCGGACGCCGCTGTCCCTCGCCGAGGCCCGCTGGCTGTCCGCGAACACGCCGGGGCCGTACAAGATCACCATGGCCAGTCCGACGATGGTGGCGGGCTTCTGGCGGCCGGGGGTGTCGGACGACGTCTACCCGACCCGACGTGACGCGGTGGCGGCGCTGGCCGGCATCTACCGGCAGGACATCGCCGATCTGCTCGACACCGGAGTCTCCTGGCTGCAGCTCGACTCGCTCGCCTACTGGGCCAACATCGACCCCGAGGCCGCGCGGATGCGCCGGGTCACGGACCTGGAGGGGCATCTCTCCCACATCATCGACACGGACAACGGCCTGATCCGGTCGGCCCGTTCGCGGCGCCCCGGCATGACCGTGGCCATGCACTTCTGCCGGGGCAACATGCGCAGCGCCTGGTCCGCCCGGGGCGGCTACGAGCCCATCGCGGAGCGGGTGTTCGGCGAGGTCGAGGTCGACCGCTTCCTGCTGGAGTACGACACGGAGCGTTCCGGCGGCTTCGAGCCGCTGCGCTTCGTGCCACCCGCGAAGACCGTCGTCCTGGGGCTGGTGTCGTCCAAGGTGGCGGAGCTGGAGTCGGTGGACAGCCTGCGCCGGCGTATCGACGAGGCGTCGCAGTATCTGCCGTTGGAGCAGCTCGCCCTCAGCCCGCAGTGCGGGTTCGCCTCGACGAGCCAGGGCAATCTGCTGACCGTCGACGAACAGCGCCGCAAGCTGGAACTCGTCGCGGAGACGGCGCGTCTGGTCTGGGGCTGACCGAGGCACCACCACACCCGTCGCGGCTCAACAGCCGCCGCCCAGTGGGTCTTTGGCGTGACACCACGCCGACCGGGTCCTCACGTGCCGTCGAGGACGGCGAGCCGTCGGCGCGGTTCCGCGCTCGCCGAAGCACCGTTGGATGCGATCGCCAGCAGCCTCGCCGCCTTCAACTCGGTCTCCTGCCACTCCCGTTCGGGGTCCGAGTCCCAGGTGATGCCGGCTCCGGCGCCGAAGTTCAGGCGCTGCCGGGCGCGGTCGATCCAGAAGGTGCGGATGCCGACGGCCAGTTCGCCGGTGCCGCGATCGGCGTCGACCCAGCCGATGCCACCGCAGTACGGTCCACGGGGTGCGGTCTCCAGGGCGGTGATGATGCCGAGGGCGCTCTCCTTCGGAGCGCCCGTGACGGATCCCGGCGGGAAGGTCGCCGCCAGCAGCTCGGGCCACCCCACTCCGTCGCGCAGCTCTCCGCTCACCGTGGAGACGAGGTGGACGAGCCCGGGATGGCGTTCGACCGCGCACAGGTCCGGCACGGTGACGCTGCCGGTGGCGCACACGCGCCCGAGGTCGTTGCGGACCAGGTCGACGATCATCACGTTCTCGGCGAAGTCCTTCTCCAGGAGATCCGCCTCGGTGCGCCCGGTGCCCTTGATGGGGCCCGACTCGATCGCCCGCCCCTCGCGGCGCAGGAAGAGTTCGGGGGAAGCCGTGGCCACCTCAAGACCCAGACCCGGCAGCCTGATCAGGCCCGCGTACGGCGCGTGGTGGCGTGCCGCCAACCGGTCGGCCAGCGCCTCGATGTCGGCGTCCGCGCCGATGCGTGCGGACAGGACACGGCAGAGGTTGGCCTGGTACACCTCACCGCGCGCGATGTGCTCGCGGATACGCCGCACGCCCGCCATATAGGCCTCACGGTCCAGCGATGTGGCCCACAAGTCGGGCGCGGGACCGTCCCATCGGGCACCTCGGACGGGGTGCTGTGCGGCGGGCCGTACGTCACGGAAGCGGGCGCAGGTCAAGCGCCCCTCGAAGTCGGCCACGACGGCCCAGAAGCCCTCGGAGTCGAGCGCGGCGGGGTCATGGGTGACGTCGACCAGGTCGGTCGCCACCCGGTCACCGAGCCGGGCCAACGGTGGGAGTCGGAGTGGGAGTCGCATCGTGTCCGGCACCTTTCTGAGCGCGGGCGAACAGCGCCGACCGCTCGACTCGCCTATGCGGGCACGGCGTTGGGCACGGCGTTCCACTCGGCCGCCCGGAGGGTGTTGACCATCAGCATGGCGATGGTCATCGGGCCCACCCCGCCCGGTACGGGGGTGATGCGGCCGGCAACGCCGTCGAGTTCGGCGGCACGGACGTCGCCGGTCAGGCCCTCGGGGGTGCGGTGGATGCCGACGTCGATGACGGTGGCGCCGGGCTTGACGTGCTCGGGTCCGACAAGACCCCGGACTCCGGTGG
Organism: Streptomyces sp. MBT53; assembly: GCF_016654115.1. Taxonomy (GTDB): domain Bacteria; phylum Actinomycetota; class Actinomycetes; order Streptomycetales; family Streptomycetaceae; genus Streptomyces. The sequence goes on along the minus strand of NZ_JAEQAZ010000074.1, from coordinate 11,394 downwards.
CTACGACGACGATGTCCGCGGGGCGGGTGACGGCCGCCAGGTCGGCGGTGAACTCGTGGGCGACCGTCACCGTGGCGCCGCGCCGCAGCAGCAACTGGGCCAGGGGGCGGCCGACGAGTTCGCCCCACCCGACGACGGCGACACACGCGCCCCTGAGTTCGATGCCCTCGGTGTCGAGGAGTTCGATGACGCCGCTCGGTGTGCAGGGGCGCAGTCCGCGTTCGCCGCGGGCCAGCCGGCCCGCACTGGCCGTGGTCAGACCGTCGACGTCCTTGGCCGCGGGGATCCGGTCGATCAGGGCCGCGGCGTCGAGGTGGGCGGGCAGGGGGAGTTGGAGCAGGATTCCGGAGACGTCCGGCTCGGCCGCCAACTCGTCGATGACCGCGGCGACTTCGTCCGCGGAGGCGTGCTGGGAGAGGTGTCGGTGGAAGTCGCGCATACCGGCCTCGCGGATGGCGCGGCGTTTGGCGGCGACGTAGACGGCGCTGGCCTGGTCGTCGCCGACCAGAATGGTCGCCAGTCCGGGCACCCGTCCCAGGACGGCGGTCTCGGCGACCCGTTCGGCGACCCGGGCCCGGATGTCACGGGCGATCCGGGCACCGTCGATGGTGGTTGTCATGAGGGCGAACCGCTTTCTGCCGGTGAACGTGCCACTCGCGGGTTCAGGCGAAGACGATGGTGTGCTTGCCGTTGCGGATGACCCGGTCCTCGGCGTGCCACAGCACCGCGCGGGAGAGTACGGCGCGTTCCACGTCGGCACCGCGACGGGTGAGGTCGGCGGCCGTGTGGGCGTGGCTGACGCGCACCACGTCCTGCTCGATGATCGGGCCCTCGTCGAGGTCCTCGGTGACGTAGTGGGCGGTGGCACCCACCAGCTTCACGCCCCGCTCCTTGGCCTTGGCGTAGGGACCGGCGCCGATGAAGGCGGGCAGGAAGGAGTGGTGGATGTTGATGATCGGTACGCCGACCTGCTCGATGAAGTCTCCGGAGAGGATCTGCATGTAGCGGGCGAGGACGACGAAGTCGACGTTGTCCTTGAGCAGCCGCAGGTGTTCGGCCTCGGCGGCGGATTTGTCCGCGCCCATGGAGGGGACGTGGAAGAAGGGGATGCCGAACGACCGTACCTCCTCGGCCGTGTCGGGGTGATTGGAGATCACCATGGCGATACTGACGGGGAGTTGACCCTGGCGGTGGCGCCAGAGCAGGTCGAGCAGGCAGTGGTCGGACTTGGAGGCGAAGATCGCCACCCGCTTCGGCACGGACAGGTCGCGCAGGGTGTAGGAGAGGCCGTACGGCTTCACCAGCTCCTTGTCGAAGTCGGCGCGCAGGCCGGGCAGTTGGGCCCGCAGGCCGTCCAGTCCGAAGACGGTGCGCTGGAAGAAGGCGCCGCCCTGCGGGTTGTCGGAGTACTGGTCGAGGGACACGATGTTGGCGCCGTGCCGGCCGAGGACGGAGGTCACGGCCGCGACGATGCCGGTGGCGTCGGCGCCCTGGACGATCAGTGACGCCTGGTGCCCCGCTCCCCCGGTCTTCTTGGCGATGTCGGTGGGCGCGGCCTGCGTGACGGTCATACGAGGTTGTCCTTCCTGAACTGTGCGATCCACTCGGACGTGGCCCGCAGGCCGCCGAAGGTGTAGAAGTGGATCTTTATGTCTCCGTGGCGGGCCGGGTCGTAGCCGTCCGCGAGTGCGCGCAGGAACTTGTCCGGGCCCGCCGTGCCCATCAGGTTGGTGATGGACAGGCCGTACTTCTTGGCGATGGAGGCGCTGGTGCCGACGCCGAACCGGGTGGCGTAGGACATCAGGCGTCGCACCCCGGCCGGTCCGGGGACGCCGATCCGGACGGGCAGCGTGATGCCCTCCGCGCGGACCTTCTCCAGCCAGGCCAGGACGGGATCGACGTCGAAGCCGAACTGGGTGATGACGCTGCCGTCGAGTTCCTGCTCGGCGATGGACGCGTTCTTCTCGCGGAGCGCGGACCACAGCGCGTCCCCGGCGATGTCCGGGTGGCCCTCCGGGTAGCCGCTGATGCTGATGTGCCGGACGCCGTACTCCCGTAGCAGTCCCGTCTCGATGAGGGCGAGCGAGTCCTCGTACGGGCCCTCGGGGCGGGTGGGGTCGCCGCCCACGGTGAAGACGTTGGCGCAGGTGCCGTCGGCCCTCAGGCCGGCGAGGAACTCCTCGAACTCGGCCTGCGAGCCCAGGCGTCGGGCGGAGATGTGCGGCACCGGCACGAAGCCGAGGCGTTTCACCGCCCGGGAGGCCGCCAGGCGCAGTTCGAGGTTCTCGTTGCCGAGGAAGGTGACGTTGATGCGGGTGCCCTGCGGGATGGAGTGCCGGGCCTCCTCCAGTTTCGGGACGTCCTTGCCTGTCATCTCCAGGGAGAAGTCCTCCAGCAGCGATGTGCTCACCGCCGCCGAGGCCGTGCTGAGGGGGTTCATCGTGCTCCTTGTCGATAGGGAAGGGCAGGGGGCGGTGGGCGGCCGGACGCGTGACGCTGCCTCCGGCCGCCGAGAAACTCCGGCGAAGTCCAGCGCGCCCCTAGGGGCGCGGGGAACTGCGCGCCCAGCCCCCACAGACCCGCAGACGACTCACCGGCATCCGGCGGAGCCACCCGCGGAGCTACCCGCGCCGGTACTCCGTGCGCGCGTGCCGGTCGAACGGGCTGGGCTGGACGGTCGCGCGGATGCGCGGGAACCCGAGGTCGGCCTCGGGGTCGGTACCGAGGCCCGGGTGCTCGCCCCAGACCACGGTCACCTCGGTGCCGGGCTCGGCATGCGCGGAGTCGATCAGGGTCTGCGCCAGCACCGTGCCGACCGGGTCGATCGACGCGGTCTGCATGGTGGCGCCGACCAGGCCGGCCGAGGTCTCCACCCGGTGGCGGGCGTAGGTGAGGACGAAGCCGGGGTCCTCTCCCCCGCCGACGACCCGGCGCACGTCGTCGGCGTCGAACACCAGGGTGACCTTGGTGCGGCGGGGCTCGTCCTTCGCCTTGAGCAGGGCGTCGCGGCCGTGGAAGTCGTGCCCGAAGTGGATCAGCCTGCCGTAGCCCAGCTCGTACGGGGAGACGTAGAAGTCCTCGATGTCCTCCGAGAAGTAGCTGCCGTTGAGCGGGCGCTTGCCCTCGATGCCGAACAGCGGCAACCAGGCACGGTATTCCGCGAGTTCGGGGTCGACGTAGATGCCCGGGACGGGCGAGGGGATCCAGCCGCTCTCGACACTCGGCGTGGTGTACGCCAGCGCGCCGACCTGCACCAGGCCCAGCGGCTCACCGGCCTTGAGGAACGCTTCGTGCACGTACGCGGCGTGCTCCCAGGGGCCGATGAACTCGTAGCCCGCCTGCCCGGCCATGCCGTGGCGCAGTGCCTCGAAGGAGCGGCCGTGCAGGGTGACCGGCGTGGAGTGGAAGAACTTGGTCTCCGGGAGCGGGCCGCCGAAGACGTTCTCGATCAGCTCCAGTGCCAGCGGGCCCTGGATCTGGTAGCGGAACAGCTTGGGGTCACCGCCGCCGGGCCGGAAGGCGGAGGACGCGTCGGTCTCGAAGGCGACGTCGTAGCCGCCCTTCTCCGCGTGGTACTGCACCCAGTGCTGGGCGGCGGGGACACCACTGAGGAGGTACTTGTTCTCGGCGCGCCGCAGGAGGATGCCGTCGGTGACGATCTTGCCGTCCCGGGTGACCGGTACGTACTGCTTGGCCTGGCCGATCGCGAACTTCTCGAAGTTGTTGGCTCCGTACTCGGCCAGCACACGGGTGGCGTCGGGACCCTCGATCCACAGATCGAACATGTGGTGCGAGAGGTTGAGCAGTGCGACGCCCTCGTGCCAGGCCGCCTGTTCCTGGCGCCATCCGACGTACTCCCGCTCGACCACCTCGGGGGTCCAGGGTTCGGCGTTCGGCTGCCAGAGCAGACCGATGGGCGAACCGGCCTTGTCGATGCCGTCCTGAAGACTGGGGATTGCCATTGCGGCTCCTCTCAAAGCCATCTCCCCTGAAGCGCTAAATCGATCTAGTGACGCGGCTCGTCACAATCGGCTCACTTCGGGAGGAAAAGGGGGATCGCTAGAACGATCTAGCGCAAGCTAGCAGACGGGTTCGGAGCTTGGGGAGACTCGTGCAGCGCATTCATTGCTGTCTCCGCGCGACGGTCTCCGGACTCCGAGAACCGACGGTCGTCCGTCCAGGCGGCGGCCACACACACCGCGTGCAGGCTGGAGCGGACGTCGTGCACCCGCACACAGAACGCGCCGGCCACGGCGGCCAGCGCGGACACCGCCGCGGTGGCCGCGTCGCGGTCGCCGGGCACGGTATCGATCCCCGCCCGGTCACTCAACGCGGCACCGATGAAACGCTTCCTGGACGCCCCCACCAGCACGGGGAGACCGGTGGCCCGCAGGGCGGGCAGACGGGTGAGCAGTTCCCAGTCGTGGGTCGCGCGCTTGGCGAACCCGAGTCCGGGATCGAGGATGATGCGCCCCGGATCGATCCCGGCCGCGGTGAGCGCCTCCACGCGGCGCAGCAGTTCGGCGATGACATCGCCGACGACGTCGCGGTAGACCGCGTGGCGGTCCATCTCACGGCTGGGCGCACGCCAGTGCATCGCGACATACGGCACCCCGGCCGCCGCGACGACGCCGGCCATGGCGGGATCCGCCAGCCCGCCGCTGACGTCGTTGACCATGCAGGCGCCGGCCTCGATCGCGGCGCGGGCGACCGCCGCGTGCATGGTGTCCACGCTGACGGCGACCTCCGCACGCACCAGCTCCCGCACCACCGGCACCACACGGGCCAACTCCGCCTCCACCGGGACGGATTCGGCCCCCGGCCGGGTGGACTCGCCGCCCACATCGACCAGGTCGGCGCCCTCCTCGGCGAGTCGCAGGCCCTGTTCCACGGCCCACCCGGTCTCGGCGTACCGGCCCCCGTCGGAGAACGAGTCCGGAGTCACGTTCAGGATGCCCATCACCAGGCACCGGCCGGGACGTGGAAGTCCGGCGGGACCTTGCGGGGGTGGCTGTGCAACGGCACATTGCATGTCGATCACGGGTCGAACGACCTCCTCCGCCTGCGGGCCGTCCGCCCTGCGAGCTGGAAAAGCTAAATCGATATAGCGGATACGTTACAACGGATCGCTAAATCGTTCTAGCCCTGGGCGGTCGAATGTCGTCGGCCGTCACCTGACGGCGCCCCTCGACGTGGGCGCAGCGGTCGTGACCGGCCACGGCGCTGCAGCGCCACACTCCGGCGGTGTCCCGCAACCTGATCTCGTCGCGATGAGCGACCACGTCGCCGACCTGCTCGGCGCGCAGCCGGGCGACCACGTATCCGGCGGCCAGACCGGTGATGTCGGAGACGACACCCATGGGCAGCAGCGAGCGCGTCTCGGCGATGGCGTCGTCCTCGCCCGCCCGCATCACGACGCGGATGTGCGGTGCGACGCCGTGGGCGGCGATGGCCACGGCCACGTTGTCCAGGTCGTCGGAGCCGACGGCTGCCAGCGCCCGGGCGTGACCGATACGCAGCCGTTCCAGTACATGGCGGTCTCCGCCGTGGCCGTCCATGACGGGAATCCCGAGGGTGCGCGCCAGCCGCGCGGTGGCCGCCTGCGGGTCGCGTTCGACGCCGACGACGGGGATGCCCAGCGCGCGCAGCTCGACGCAGAGCCGCATACCGACCTGGCCCATTCCCACCACGATGACGTGCCCGGCGCGGGGCAGAGTGCGTGGACCGACCAGCCCGATCAGGCGCGGACCGAGCATGCGCTCGACCACTCCCGCGGTGAAGAAGGCGGTGAAGGCGACGGTGCTCAGCATCGCGAGGACGGCGAAGACCTGGTAGGCGTGGGCGTCCGGTGGTGCGGCGGCCGGACCGACGCCGGCCACCACGCGGGCGGCCTCGAACAGCGCCTCGGACGGGCGATGGCCGAACGCCGTGAGCCATGCCCAGTCGGCGGCGAGTACGACGAGCATCGCGAGCATGCCCAGGACGAGCAGCCGGGTGCCCGGATCGTGGGAGCGCAGCTGGAACCCGCCCCACCGTCCGAGGTACCGGTGACGCCACGGCCCCGGCAGGGCCGATTCCCCGGCCTCCAGGACGCCGTCACGTTCTCGGACGACCTGGACACACCCGCCGCGCCGGCGGGCGGCGACGAAGGAAGGATCCAGGCACGGGCCGGCCAGTGACGGCGCCGCGAGGTCGGCCGGCGAGGTGACGTCGCACTGCGGCAGGAGTCGCGCGAGCTCATCGGCGATGGTGCGATCGAAGATCGTGACGATCAGAGGTACGTCGGGCGCGACGTGCGCGACGGCGAGCGCGTAGCGCAGGGCCGCGACATCGTCGTGGAGCAGTACGGCCACGCCCGCCGGCCGCAGGGCGAGCGCCGCGCGCAGTTCGGGGTCGCGTGGCCGCGGGAGGTGCCGCACCACGTCGGACGAGGTGTGAAGGGCACTGCACACCCGGCCGGCCAGGTGCGTGTCACCGATGACGACGTACGAACGGACGGGGCCGTGCTGCTTGTGACGTGCTGAATCCAAGGTCATAGGGTCGATGTCCTGCCTCGAGAGATGACGGTGAGCCGGTGGGCGGTCGACCGGCTGGAGCCCGTCCGGCAGCCCGAGCCGGTCGTCAGGTGGCCCTCGGCCGACGGTGGTTGTCGGGAACGGCCGACGCGGGAGTCACGGCCGGCCTTCGGACGGCGCCACGGCGTACGACCCCTCGCCCGTCTGTTCGACGGCTCGGCGCGACGACGCGAGGATACGGAGGGACGCCCGATCCGGGGTCCCCGTCCCCGCCGCGCCGTACCGTACGTTTCAGTGCCGTACGGGGCAAGGCCATCGGCTCCGGTCGGTCTCCTTACAATGGGTGAACGCCGTGTCGCTGGGACTCAGGTGCACACGACAACGTCAGAGCAGGGGTGATGGGGACTTCCAGGAGAGTCACGCTGAACGACGTGGCCGCGGCGAGCGGTGTTTCCCGCGCCACCGTCAGCTTCGTCCTCAACGACGACCCGCACCAGACGATCTCGGCCGCCACCCGCGACCGGGTGAAGGAGGCGGCCCGAACTCTCGGCTATGTTCCGCACGGTGTGGCGCGAGCACTGCGCGAAGGGTCCTCCCGGGTCGTCGTCCTGAACATCGACGCGGGCATGGAAGGCGCGTACTCCCGCAGCTACATCCACGGGCTCGACGCGGAGCTGGCCGCCCACGACCATGTCCTCCTGGTCCGGCACGGCCGCCACACCAAGCAGTCCACGCAGCAGGTTCTCGACGCCATCGTCCCCCGCGCGGTGATCCGCTTCGGCGAGACGTATCTGACCGGCCACGCCCTCGACGACCTGGGAGGCGGCTGGCGCAACGGTCTCGCCGCCCACACCGCGCTCCAGCTCCGCCATCTCGTCGAGCACGGCCACACCCACATCGCCCTGGCACTGCCGGACACCGAGTCACCGCTCGCCGAGGCCCGCCTTCGCTTCACCGCGCATGCCGCGCAGAACCTCGCCATCCCCACCCCGGTCTCCTTCACCGCCCCCCGGGACCGGTCCGCGTGCGCCGACGCCGTCGGCGCACTCCTCTCCCGCACCCCCGCGGTGACCGCGATCGCCGGCTTCAACGACGACATGGCCCTGCGCGTCCTCACCGCCCTGCGCGACCTGGGCCGGCGCGTGCCGGACGACACGGCCGTGATCGGCTTCGACGACAACGGCTACGGCGAACACGTCATCCCCTCGCTGACCACGATCAACGTCGACGGCGAGGCCCACGGCCGGCTCAGCGCCCGGCTCGCCCTGGGGCTCGACACCAGCGGTCTGGAGCCCCCGCCCGCACGGGTCGTCGTCCGCGAGTCGACCTGACGGGGCGGGCCAGGCACTTCACCACGGCGATCATGAAGACGGCGCCGTGGATTCCAGCGACCGGAGGGTCCACGCTCTCGCCGACGTAGGCGGAACGTGACCTACGGCCCGCCGCTGTCGGCCGTCCGCTCCAGAAATTCCGCGCCCGGCTCTTGAGTGCCTCAGAAGTGTACCGTACCGTACAGTTCACAACGCCGACGAAGGCGTACGACCCTTCGGCGTGCCCGCCCGTTCGGGCTGTACCCCTCAGCCGCGACACCCCCGAGCCGGGTCACTCACGACGCCAGGCGTCGCAAACGGCTTCGCCCCTGCCGCCACCAGAACGGTCGGCCCCGCCTTTGCCGCCGCCTCACCCACGCATCGCGACGACATGGAGAACACCGATGGCACAACTCGAAGAGCAGATCCAGGCGGCCGGAGGGCCGTTGGGCCTGCTGCGCGGCGGCCGTTCCGGCGCCTACCCGTTCCCGATCAAGGCCGAGTTCACCAACTGGCGTGACGAGCAGGAGAGTTGGCGCAACTCGGCGGCGCTGATGGACCTGTCCCATCACATGACCGACCTCACCGTCGAAGGACCCGACTGCTACCGGCTGTTGGCCGATGTCGGCGCCAACACCTTCCAGGGTTTCGGCCCGATGAAGGCCAAACAGTTCATCGCCGTCAACCACGACGGCTACATGATCGGCGACTGCATCCTCTTCTGCCTCGCCGACAACCATGTCCGCCTCGTCGGCCGCCCGCCGGCCCTCAACTGGGTCCAGTTCCATGCCGAGACCGGCGGCTACGACGTCACCCTGCGCCGCGACGAACGCACCGCGCAGAACCCGCACGGCCGCGAGTTCTTCCGCCTCCAGCTCCAGGGCCCGCACGCCTCGGCCATCTTCGAGAAGGTCAACGGCGGCCCCATGCCCGACATCCCCTTCTTCAGCATGGGCAAGTTCAACATCGGCAAGCACGAGGTCACCGCCCTCAACCACCGCATGTCCGGGTTCCCCGGCCTCGAGTTCTTCGGCCCCTACGAACACATCGACGACGTCCGCGACGCCATCCTGGAAGCCGGCGAGCCCTTCGGCGTCCGTCGGATCGGCGCCCGTGCCTACGCCTCCGTGGCCACCGAGTCCGGCTGGATCGCCAACACCGTCCCCGCCGTCTACTCGGGCGAGAGCATGAGGACGTACCGCGAATGGCTCGGCGTGCGGACCTTCGAGGCCAATCTCTCCCTCGGCGGCAGCTTCGCCTCCGACCGCGTCGAGGACTACTACGTCACCCCCTGGGACCTCGGCTACGGCCACATCCTCAAGTTCGACCACGACTTCATCGGCCGCGAGGCACTGGAGCGCCGGAAGGGCGACAGGCATCGCCGGAAGGCCTGGCTGGCCTGGCACCGCGACGATGTCGCCCGTGTCTTCGCCTCCCAGTACGAGCAGGGCGACCGGCGCTTCAAGTACATCGAGATGCCCGCCGCCTTCTACGCCGCCTCCCAGTTCGACCGCGTCGAGAGCAACGGCCGTCTCGTCGGCCTGTCGACCCTGTGCAGCTACACCGCCAACGTCCGCGGCTGGATATCCGTCGTCATGATCGACGACGACGTCCACTACGGACAACAGGTCGAACTGGTCTGGGGCGAGCCCGACGGCGGCTCCGCCAACCCCACCGTCGAACGCCACTCCCAGACCACCGTCCGCGCCACCGTCATCCGCAGGCCCTTCGCGGGCGACAAGCACTGACAACGGTCCGCTCGGGCGGGGTTCGCGCTCCCCTCGCAGGGCGGGGCACCAGGCAGGCGGCTCCCGCCTGGTGCCCCGCCCGCACCACCCTTGCCGGTCAGCTGTCCGTGTCGCAGTACACGGGTGCGGTGTCCGCGTTGTCCTTGGTCACCAGACGGGCGTCGATGTGGGCGATCTTGGTCTTCTCGTCCTTGCGCAGCAGGGAGAGCGTGTGGGTCACGGCCAGCGCTCCCAGGTCCTGGACCGAGTTGGAGACCGTCGCCGCGAACTTTCCGTCCTTCAGGGCGGCGAGCCCCGGGTCGGTACCGTTGACCGTCACGATCTTCACGCCGGCGGCACCCGCCGCGTCGAACGCCTCACGCACGCCGAAAGCCATGTCCTCGTTGGCGACGAACGCGTACCGGATGTCGGGGTGAGCCTTGATCAGCCCGGCCGCGGCGGCCTTGGCGGTCGCCCGGTCGAACATGCCCCGCTCGTTCCCCACCACCCGCACATTGCCTGCCAGGTTCTTCGTGAATCCGCCGACCATCAGGTTGGACGACGTACTCCCGTCGCCGGAGACGACGACAGCCTCGGCAGGCTTTCCGTCAGCGTCGTCGTCGACCCATTGGGCGTCCAACTTGCCTATCCCCGGCAGGTCGCTGATGACGGCACCGAGGATGTCACTGTCGTCCGACGGCGTCAGCGCGATCAGCGTGATGGGTGTCTTCGCCTTGTGCGCTGCCGCGATGTCGGCGCCCAGGGCACTGGCGTCCACACTGAGCAGGACAATCGCGTCGACCTTGCGCGCGATCATGTCCTTCACATTGCGCAGCTCCGTCGACTTGCTTCCGTTCGAGTTCGCGGTCAGCACTTTTGCCAGGTTGTCCGATGTCGTCCTCGTGACCGCCGTCTGCAGGCAGGTGTGGAACGACGTCGTTCCCCCGTTGATGAAACCTAAGACGACAGGCCCCGTGGACTGGGTGCTGTCGTTGGGAATCAGACCGCATCCGGTTGCCAAGAGGCCAAGGCCGACGCCGGTCGCGAGCAGCCGTCTGCTGGATATGGGCATGTATGGGGAGTCTTTCTGCTGCACATGACTTCGTCGTCAGGGCAGACAGCACTGGAAATTTCTCAGAGTTGCTCGGCCTGAGATCCACCGACATGAACAAGGCGTCCAGAGGTGCACCCGTCTCACGAGGATCACTTTCGCTGATATTTGCCCCACTTTGTCACTTGAACGTTCTAGTGCCCAGGTGGAAATCCTTGGTTCCAGCGGCCGAACTGACGCAGGCGGAAGCTAACAGAGCAGATCTCAGGAGACGAGGACGCGGTAGCGCAATCTTTGCTTGCGCTCCGCGCAAGCTCACCTTCGGCGTGCTCAGTCAGCAACTCGGCGAGGGACGGCACGGCGAGTCCGTCAACCCCCGTGTGATCGACGGCACTTGGCACGATGCCGCGATCGAGATGCCGACCCGCCACGATGCTCTGCGATATCTGGCCGAGGCGCAGTGGGCCGGTGCGGCGCGCCGAATGGTCGCCGCGACGGGAATTGCTCCGCCGGGTACCCCGGGCGCCCCGGGCGGCTGCCGGTGGATCGCGCCGCGCGACCAGGACCGCCAGGTGCTCACCGTGGCGACTCAGGTCCGCGAGGACGGCGGTGTCCACAACCCCTACAGCGTCGCCGCTCGCGGCGGTGACAGCCGCGCCCGGTCCCTCCTCGATCCCGCTGCCGTCCTGCTCACCTCCGGCTCAACTGCCCTGCCGGGCCTGGCGCTTCTGCGACATGCACCAGATCCCGGCGACGGGAGACGGAGCTCCTCAGTAGTAGTGGCGCATGAT
>NZ_JAEQAZ010000073.1 GCF_016654115.1 Streptomyces sp. MBT53 | reverse complement strand
ACGGGAGGGTGGGCGCGGCGGCCCGGGCACCGGTGGCGTGGGCCCGCTCGTAGTAGATCCGGGCGGCCGAACCGGCGGTCCCCGTCACCCAGTACAGCACCACGTCGGTGAGCAGCCGGTCCCGGTCCACGGCCTCCTCCGGCAGCTCCTCCGAGTCGGTCCACTCCCTGAACTTCTCGACGATCCAGGCGAGTTGACCGACCGGCGAGTCCGCGAGGGCGTACGCCAGGGTCTGCGGGCGGGTGGTGTGGAGGACGGCGTATCCGGTGCTCTCGCGCGACCACGCGGTCCAGCGGCGCCAGGACTCCAGGGTGTCCGCCCGTTCCTCCGGGCCGAGCGCGTCCAGCTCCTCGGGGGTGGGCTCGGTGAGGGCCTGAGCGCCCGGCAGCAGGTTGAGGTGGACGCCGACGACCCGGTCGGGGTGGGCGCGGCCCAGCTCGCGGGAGATCGCCGCGCCCCAGTCGCCGCCCTGCGCGCCGAACCGCTCGTAGCCGAGGCGGTGCATGAGTTCGGCCCAGGCGTCGGCGATACGGCCCGCCTCCCAGCCGGTGTCGGCCGGGGGACCCGACAGCCCGAAGCCCGGAATGCTGGGCACGACCACGTGGAAGGCGTCCGCCGGGTCGCCGCCGTGGGCCGCCGGATCGGTCAACAGGCCCACGATGTCCACGAATTCGACGATCGAGCCCGGCCAGCCGTGCGTGATGATCAGCGGGGTGGCGTCCGGTTCAGGGGAGCGGATGTGCGCGAAGTGGACGTTCGACCCGTCGATGGTGGTCGTGAACTGCGGCCACGCGTTCAGCTCGGCCTCGGCCGCCCGCCAGTCGTACTCGTGCCGCCAGTACCGCACCAGCTCCCGCAGGTAGTCCGCCGGCACGCCGTACGCCCAGCCCGTGCCGGGCAGCTCGTCGGGCCAGCGGACGCGGTCGAGCCGGGCGTGCAGATCGTCGAGGTCGGCCTGCGGGATGTCGATGCGGTACGGGTGGACGCTGTCTGCCTGCGGATACGTCATGGAGAGCGAGCCTAGTTGCGCACCCGGCATCGGCCACCTGGATTGTCCGGCCGCCCGACCGATGAGTTTCAGGGTGACGATCGGTCGATACAGATGACCGTGTTCGACGCCCCAGCAGCCCATGGAGGAACGCATGACCACCGACGGATTCACCACGTGTCTCTGGTTCGACGGCCAGGCCGAGGAAGCCGCCCACCTGTACGTGTCGATCTTCAAGAACTCCAGCATCGGCCGCGTCAGCCACTACGGCGAGGGCGCCCCGCAACCGGCCGGCTCGGTGCTCACCGTCGAGTTCACGGCCTTCGGACAGAAGTTCGTCGCGCTGAACGGCGGCCCGATGTTCAAGTTCACCGAGGCGGTCTCCTTCCAGATCCCCTGCGAGAACCAGGAGGACATCGACTACTACTGGGCCAAGCTGCTCGAAGGCGGCGGCGAGCCCGGCCCCTGCGGCTGGCTCAAGGACAAGTTCGGCCTGTCCTGGCAGGTCGTCCCCACCCGGCTGATCGAGATGATCACCGACCCCGACCCCGCGAAGGTCGCCCGTGCGACGGAGTCCTTCATGGCGATGGGCAAGTTCGACCTCGCCGCACTGGAGAAGGCCTTCGCGGGGGAGTGACTCGGCTATGTCGGTTGCGCCAGCGTCGCCACCTCGGCGGCGCTCAGCGCTCTGCCGTAGACCCGGAAGTCGTCGACCGCGCCCTTCAGGTACGGGTCGGCGTACTGCGAGCGGCCGACGTATCCGGCCCGGACATGGTTGCCGAAGCGGCGCGGCTCCACGGTGACGGCCGCGTTCCGGCCGGCTTCGACGCCGTCCACGTACAGGACGGCGGTCCCGTCGCCGTAGGCCACCGCCACATGCACCCAACGGTCGGCGGGCAGCGGCTCGGCGTCGATGCGCTGCTCGGCGCCCGCCCCGCCCGCGGTGATCGCGTACCGCAGGGTGCCGTCGCCGCTCAGCGGGGTCAGGAACATGTTGGCGGTGACGCCGGTGCCGAGGTCGAAGATCCGGCTCCAGGCGCCGGGCCGACCGTCCAGCCGGACCCACGTGGCGAGCGAGTACGCCGACGCACCCGCCAACAGATCCTCGGCGAGGGCGACATGACCGTCCACACCGTCCAGGGCAACCGCGCCACCGAGCCGGCCGTCCGCCAACCACGCGGCTCCGCCGACCAGTTGGGCCGTACGGCCGTTGCCCGTCGCGTCGGCCGCCGTCGTGCCCGAGGTCTCGTCGAAGCGGTGCCAGGCGGCGAACTCCGGTGGCGGGGGCGGGGGTTCGCCGGTCAGCCAGTACACCGAGTAGTGCTGGTGGTGGACGCGGGCGATCGGCAGCAGGGTCACGTCCGTGTCGTCCGCGCGGGCGGTGAAGCGCAGCGGGTCCGAGGACAACTGCCGTACGGAGTCGACGTCCAGGCGTGACAGCCAGGGGTCGGCCCGGTCGCCGAACGCCCCGGCCAGCACCACCGGACCGTGCAGCACCGCCTGTACATCGGGGTCGTCGGGGGTCGGCTCCACGACCGTGCGCATCGGCAGGGACACCTCGACCCGGTCGCCGGCACGCCAGGTCCGCTCCAGCGTGAGCCAGCTGCCGGGCTTCGGACGGTCGGGCAGCGCACGGCCGTTGAGGGCGGCGCGGGCACCGGAGGCCCAGGACGGGACGCGGACGCGCAGCCGGTGCCCGGAACGGCCGGCGATGACCGTCAGGGTGGTGGTGGAGCGGTCGGGGAAGCCGGTGGTCTGCCGCCAGGTGATGCCCCGCTCGCGCCAGACCACCTGCGAGGGGATGAACAGGTTGACCAGCAGGGCGTGTTCGTCGTGCGTGTAGATCGTGTCGGCGAACTTGGCGTGGGTCTCCATGCCGGTGCCGTGGTCGCAGGAGAAGTTGTCGTAGTCCGTGGAGTACACGTCCGGATCCGCGCCCATGAAGGACGGCTGGCGCTTGAAGGAACCCGGCGCCAGACCGGTGTAGTAGATGTTGAAGCCGTGCTCGGAGTCCGGGTCCTGCTCGCCCAACAACTGGTTGAACAGAGCCCGTTCGTAGAAGTCGAGCAGCTCGACACGGTCCGGGGTGTGGAGGTGCAGCAGCCGGGTCAGCTTGAGCATGTTGTAGCTGTTGCAGTTCTCGCAGGTGTTGTCGGACAACTGCCCTGCCACCACGTCCGGTTCGTGGAACGCCTCGCCGTTGCTGTTGCCGCCGATGACGTACGAGTGGTGGCCGGTGACGATCTCCCAGAAGTTGGCGGCGATCGTGCGGTACCGCTCGGGCAGCCCCTCCTCCCACAGCCGCAGCGCGCCGACCATCTTCGGGATCTGTGTGTTGGCGTGCAGCCCGGCGAGCCGGTCCTCGCCCAGCGCCAGCGGGTCGAACACCCGGGCGTGGGTGAAGCGTTCGGCGACATCGAGCCAGGCGGTGTTGCCGGTGAGGGCGTGCAGATCGGCGAGCACGTCGTTCATCCCGCCGAACTCGGTTTCCAGCACCCGCTGCATCCGCTCGTACGACAGCCCCGCGGTCCGCGCGTCGACCCAGCGCGCCTGCCGGAGCACCACGTCGAGGGCCTGCTCGTTCCCGGTCAGCCGGTACTGCTCGACCAGCCCCGCCATGATCTTGTGGATCGTGTAGTACGGCGCCCACACCCCGGTCCCGGCCTCCAGCCGGTCGAAGAAGCTCTCGGGGAACGCGGACAGATAGCCGGTGCGGAAACCGGCCGCGGGCGAGGCCGCCTGACACCTCGCCAGTTCGGCGACCAGGGTCCGGCCCTTGTCGCGCAGGGCCGTGTCGCCGGTGTTGGCGTACGCGAGCGCGAGTCCGGAGAGCAGATGGCCGGTGGAGTGACCGCGCAGTTCCACGTCGGGTCCCTCCCATCCGCCGCAGGGCTGCGCGGTGCTGGGCAGGCGGACGTTGGTACGGAAGGTGTGCAGCAGCCGGTCGAGGTCGACGAAGCGCAGATAGGCCGAGTTGCGGCGCTGGTTGTCCCGGAACGGGCTGTCCAGCAGGGTCACGGCGGTGAGCGGGAAGGGGCGGATCGCGGTGGGTTCGGCGGTGGCGCGGTCCGTGGCGGCGTACGCCGTGCCGTCCTTGCCGGTGAGGGTGAGGGCGGCCGAGGTGGCACCTGCGGCCGCGAGCAACTGACGTCTGCCCAGGGGTGGGGTCATCACCAATGTCCTTCGCATGTCGAGGAGTTGGGAGTCGGGCGGTGGTGTCCCTCCACCGCTCCACTCCGGTTCGAGATCCCGAAGGTCGTGCGACATGCTGTCCGCTGGACACGCTAGGCGCCCGCTGTGTGATGTCAACAGGGCGTGGAGGGACGGCAGTTGACGATGAGGCTGGGGATCAGGTGTCGCTGTCCAGTAGCAGTGCGTGCAACTCGGCGGCCCGCCGGGCCAGTTGCTCCGCCTGCTCGGCCCTGGCACGCGTGCGCGGCCGGGGCAGGGTGATGTCGAGGACCGTACGGATCCGGCCGGGGCGGGGCGTCAGCACCACCACCCGGTCGGCCAGCAGGACCGCCTCGTCGACGGAGTGGGTGACGAGGACGACGGTGGACGGATGCTCGCGGTGCGTCCGCTGCAACTCGGCGCACAACTCGTCCCGGGTGAGCGCGTCGAGCGCGGGAACGGCTCGTCCATCAGCAGCACCCGGGGCCGCTGCATCAGCGACCGGCACAGCGCCACCCGCTGCTGCATCCCGCCGGACAGTTCGTGCGGCAGCCGCCGTTGGAAGCCGTCGAGGCCCATCGCCTCGATCAGCCCCAGCGCCCGTTTCCGCGATCCGTCGCGCCGGTCGCCCGAGATCTCCGCAGGCAGCAGCACGTTGTCCAGCACGGACCGCCACGGCAGCAGGGCGGGCCGCTGGAAGAGGACGGCGCAGTCGCCGCGCGGCCCGGTGACGGCACGGCCGCCCATGAGCACCTCGCCCCGGGTCGGCACCGCCAGCCCGGCGATCAGCCGCAGCAGCGTCGACTTCCCGCACCCGGAACGCCCGACGACCGCCACGAACTCACCGTCACCGGCCTCCAGATCGATGCCCTGAAGCGCTTCGACACGGCCGCGCCGATGCGTGAACTCCTTGGACACACCCCGTAATTGGATCACGCGTCGACTCCCGTCGGCCGCCGTGCGCGGAATACCGAAAATCGCTCTGCTGGATTGTGGCATGCACGCGTACGATTTGCCGGATCGCGACCCCGGCGACAAACCCCCCACCGACTTCTGCTGTTCCCCCCACCCATTCCCCCTCAGGGGAGGTCGCATGATCCGCTCACACCGTACGGCGACGGTTTTCTGCGCGGCGGCCACACTGCTGGCCGCCGTGGCCTGCGGCTCCAACTCCCCGTCCAAGAGCAGGAGTTCGGCCGAGGACCAGCTCACCTATGTCACCGCCTTCGGTGCGGCGGGGCGGGACGCATTCGCCTGGGTGGCCGAGCAGAAGGGCTATTTCCGCCAGGCCGGAATCGATGTGAAGATCGAACTCGGAAAGGCCGCCGGAGAGAACCTCAAAGCCCTCGCTTCCGGAAAGGCGCAGTTCACCAGCCTCGACCTGACGGGTGCGATGATTTCCGCCGGAGCCAAGAACTCCACGGCCTATCGCGACTTCCGCGCGGTGCTCGCCGTCCACCAGCGCACGCTCGTCTCCATCATGGCGATGCAGGGCTCGGGCATCAGCACCCCGAAAGACCTCACGGGCAAAAGGATCGCCGCCGCCGCGAACTCCGTGAACCAGCTGCTGTTCCCCGGCTACGCCAGGCTCGCCGGCATCGACACCGCCGGAATCCACTGGATCGCCGTCCAGCCCGTGCAGTTGGGCCCGGCCCTCGCGAGCGGAAAGGCCGACGCGCTCAGCACGTTCCTGATCGGCCGCCCCACCATCGAGAAGGCCACCGTGCAGGCCCGGTCGAAGCACGTCGTCGTGTTCCCCTACAGCACCTGTCTGCCCGACCTGTTCGGCAACGCGACGGTCACCACGGCCTCCCTCGCCGCGAAGCAGCCGGACCTGGTCAAGCGCTTCCGCACGGCGCTGCTCAAGGGGCTGAAATACACGGTCCAACACCCGGACGAGGCCGGGAAGTTGCTGCACGCGAAGCATCCGGAGACGGACGCCACGGCGGCGACCCAGGAGATCGAACTGATGACACCGGCCGTGACGGCCGAGGGTGACGCGAACATCGGCATGATCACCGAGGCGCGGATGCGAGGCGCCCTCACCAGCCTGGAGAAGGCCGGTGTCATCCAGCCGGGGATGACACCGCAGGACGTCGTCGACTTCGCCGCCATGAAGTCGGGTTGACGGCCCGTGGAGACCCCGCTCTCGTACGTCTTCGACAACGACCATCCCGAAGCCGCCCACCGGCACGGCCAACTTCCCGCGATCCTGGACGAGTTCACGATCTCGCGGCTCTCCTCCCTCGGCGACCTGACCGGCCTGCGCTGCCTGGAGACCGGCGCCGGGGGCGGCAGCATCGCCGACTGGCTCGCCCGCGCGACGGGACCCACGGGACGAGTGCTGGCGACCGACGTCAACACCCGCCATCTGCCCGCGAGTCCGCCGTACGACGTGCTGGTGCACGATCTGGAGAACGAACAGGTGCCGGACGGCCCCTGGAACGTGATCCACGCCCGGCTGGTGCTGCTGCACCTGCCCGGACGGGAGGCCGTGCTCCGGAGGCTCGCGGCGGCCCTCGCCCCCGGTGGCGCGCTGGTGCTGGAGGACTTCGAGACGACCTTCCGCAAGATGGTGCTCGCGGCCCCGACCCCGCAGGCCTCCCAACTGGTCGACCTCTACCACGAGTTGCTCGTCGAGCGCGTCCTGCCCGCCCACGGCAACGACCCCACCTGGGCCGGCCGGGTGCCCGCCGCCATGCTGGAGGCGGGCCTGACCGACGTCGACACCGTGATCCACTCCCGGTCCTGGCCGGGCGGCACCGCGGGCACGCTGCTGATCGCCGCGAACATCGCGCAGGCACGCGAGGACTTCCTCGCGGCCGGCATGACGAAGGCCCAACTCGCCGAACTGGACCGGCTGGTGGCCGATCCCCGGCTGCTGGTGCGCGGCCACTTCACCTACTCGACCATCGGCCGCAGGCCCTCGGTGTGAGAACAGCACTGGCCGCCGGTGTGAGACGCGTCCTGTCGGCGGGCCCGCCGCTCTTGGCCGCTCTGTGCGCGCTCGCCGTGTGGTGGCTGGCGACCCTCGTCTTCGACATCCGTCCCTTCTTGCTGCCCGCACCCCCCGACGTCGTCGACGCCTTCGGCCGGCTGCCCGGCTATCTGCTGCGCCAGACCTGGCAGACGTTCACCGAGACGGCCGTCGGCTTCGGCCTGGCCGTCGGCGCGGGACTCGTGACCGCCGTGCTGCTCACCGCGTCCCGGGGCGTGGAGCGCGCGGTCATGCCGTTGCTGGTCGCGGTGAACGCCGTACCGAAGATCGCGGTGGCACCGCTCCTCGTGGTCTGGCTCGGCTTCGGCACGGCCCCGAAGGTGTTCATGGTGGCGTTGCTCGCCTGGTTCCCGGTGGTCGTGTCGACGATGGCAGGACTGACGTCCGTCCCCCTGGAACTGACCGAGCTGGCCCACTCCCTCACCGCGTCCCGCCGGCAGACCTACCGCAAGCTCCGCATCCCCTGGGCCCTGCCCCAGGTCTTCATCGGCCTGCGCCTCGGCGTCACCCTCGCCGTCGTGGGCGCGGTCGTCGGCGAGTTCGCGGGCGGCGACCAGGGCCTCGGCTACGTCATCGTGGCCTCCGGCGGCAACGCCGACACGCCCCTCGCGTTCGCCGCGATGGCCCTGCTCAGCGCCATGAGCGTGCTCCTCTTCTACGCCGTCGTCCTCGCGGAGCGGGCACTGCTGCCCTGGGCCCGCGAGACCACCGGCTGACCGACCCCTGCGCGCCTCCTCGTCGTAACCAGTGCGTTTCGGACGTTAATTTCCGCGCCCAAAGGGTTGGCGGGAAACCATCCCCTCGTTATCGTTCACGGACTTCACTCAATCGTTCCGCTGAACGAATAGCTGAACGAATAGCGACAAGGACGGTCGGTACATGTCCGACATCCACCACCTGGGCCGCCGGTCGGTGCTCACCGCGGGCCTCGCCTCGGCGGCGGCACTCGGCGGGTCCTGGCTGCTGACCGGCTGTGCCGGGGCGGAGGCCGCCCCCGTCCTGCCGGCCGCCGCCGCGAAAGGCGCCCCCGACCGCGGCGGCACGCTGCGCATCGCCAGGCCGCCCGCCTCCGACGCCGAGACCCTCGACCCGGCCAGCTCACTGTCCGCGTACGAGTACCTGGGCGCCCTCTACAACCGGCTCGTCCGCATCGGCACGAACGGCGAGCTGGCCCCCGACCTCGCCGAGTCCTGGGAACCCGACGCCAAGGCGAGCACCTGGACCTTCCGCCTCCGCAAGGACGTCGCCTTCCACAACGGCCGCGCCTTCACCTCCGCCGACGCCGCCTACACACTCCGCCACATCCTCGACAAGGCGACGGCCTCCCCGCAGGCCGCGGTCCTCGCCCCGCTCATCGACCCGGCCAAGCTGGGCACGCCCGACGCCCACACCCTCGTCGTCCCGCTGAAGAGCCCGAACGCCGAGTTCCCCAGCCTGCTGACGCACTACAACTGCTACGTCATCCCCGACGGCAGCGCGAAGTCCATCGGCCGCACCGGCATCGGCACCGGCCCCTTCAAGCTGGAGTCGTTCGCACCGGCGGGCCCCGGCCGCGTCACCGCGTACACGGACCACTGGGCGGGCCGCCCCGTCCTCGACACGATCGACTTCTACTCGGTCGCCGACATGTCGGCCCGCTCAAACGCCTTGCTGGCAGGGCAAGTCGACCTGCTCTCGCAGACCAACCTCGACTTCGCGACCGCCCGCGTGGTCGCCGCCTCGGACCGCGCCACCATCGCCCGCGTGAAGAACGCCCAGTGGTACGTCCTCCCGATGCTCACCACCGAGAAGCCCTTCACCGACGTCCGCGTCCGCCAGGCCATGAAGCTCGCCTACGACCCCGAGCACGTCGTGCAGGTCGCCCTCCAGGGCGCGGGCACGGCGGGCTGGGACAATCCGGTGCCGCCCAGCGACCCGGCCCACATCTCCGCGCACCCCAAGCACGACCCGGAGCAGGCGAAGTACCTGCTCAAGCAGGCGGGCCACGAGGGCTTGGCGATGGACCTCTACACCTCCTCCTACGACCCCCTGTTCACGCCGATGGCGCTCGCCTACCAGGACTCCGCGAAGCGGGCGGGCATCCGCATCAAGGTCAAGACGGCCTCCGCGGACTCCTACTACACACAGATCTGGATGAAGAAGCCGCTGATGGCCACCTACTGGTTCACGGGCCGCCCCGTCGACCAGCTCTTCACCCAGATCTTCCGCAGCGGCTCCTCGTACAACGAGACCGCCTGGTCCGACAAGGAGTTCGACGCGGTCCTCGACCGGGCCCGCGCCGAGCTCGACGACACCAAGCGGCGCGAACTGTACGGCGAGGCACAGACGTTGGTGATCGAGAAGGGCGGGGCGATGACCCCGATGTTCGCCGACCGGCTCGTCGGCATCTCCCGCAAGGTACGCGGATACGCCGAGCACGGCTTCGAGTTCGACTACCTCAACATCGGCCTGAAGGGAGCCTGACCATGCTCTCCTTCATAACCCGCCGTATCGCGGCGGCAGTTGGCACCCTCTTCCTCTCCTCCGTCCTCGTCTTCCTCGCCGTCCAGGCCCTGCCCGGCGACGTAGCGACGCAGATCCTCGGCAAGGACGCGACCCCGGACGCGGTGGCCGCCCTGCGCACCAAGCTCAAGCTCGACCAGCCCGCCTGGGAGCGGTACTTCGACTGGGTGGGCGGCGCGCTGCACGGCGACTTCGGCACATCTCTTGTCTCCGGCAAGGCAGTTGGCGGCGAAGTGTCCATGTACCTGGGCAACTCCGCCCTGATCGCCCTCGTCACCGTCCTCTTCGCGGTCACCGGCTCGATCGTCCTCGGCATCCTCGCGGGCCTGTACCGCGACCGCTGGCCCGACCACCTGATCTCCACCGTCAGCCTCGTCGGCATGAGCGTCCCCGAGTTCGTCGTGGCCACCGTCCTGGTCCTGTGCTTCTCGGTCGCCCTCCCGTGGTTCCCGGCGGTCGTCCTCTACGGCCCGGACGCATCGGTCGGTCAACTCCTGCCCGCCGTATGGCTTCCCGCCCTCGCCCTCGCCGTGGTGATGGCCGCCTACATCGTCCGCATGGCCCGCACCTCGGTCATCGACGTGATGGCCACCGAGTACGTCACCACCGCCCGCCTCAAGGGCCTCTCCACCTGGCGGGTCGTCACCCGGCACGCCCTGCCGAGCGCCCTGCTGCCCACCCTGCACGTCATCGCGCTCAACGTGGCCTGGCTGGTCGGCGGGGTCGCGGTCGTCGAGAACGTCTTCAACTACCCGGGCATCGGCAAGCTGATGCTCTCCTCCGTGCAGAACCGCGACCTGCCCACCATCCAGGCCGTCGCCCTGATCAGCGCGGTCGTCTACGTCGTCTGCAACCTCGCCGCCGACCTGGCCACCATGGCCCTCAACCCCAGGCTCCGCACCCGAGGGAGGACCCGATGACCACGCTCGCCACCGCCCCGACCCTGACCGCACGCGGCACCCGCGCCTGGCGCACCCTGAGCACCTCCCGCACGGCACTCGTCGGCCTCGCGATCGTCGCCGTACACGTCCTGATCGCCCTGCTGGCCCCGCTCCTCACCTCCTACGACCCCATCGCCAACGACGCCAACCACGCGCTGCTCGGCTCCAGTTGGAGCCACTGGGCCGGGACCGACCAGTACGGCCGCGACGTCCTCGCCCGCGTCCTCTACGGCGGCCGGTACGCCCTAGGCGTCTCCGTCGCCGCCACCCTCCTCACCGTCGCCCTCGGCACGGTCATCGGCTGCGCGGCGGCCCTGCGCGGCGGCTGGTTCGACGACGTACTGGGCCGAATCCTGGACGCGGTCCTCTCCGTCCCGTCGATCCTCGCCCTGCTCGTCGTGGTCACCGCCCTCGGCACCGGCCCGGCGGTCATCGTCCTCGCCGTCGCCATCGTCTACGTCCCGCAGGTCGTCCGCGTCGTGCGCGGCGCCGCCCTCGCGGTCGTCCCCGCCGACTACGTGACCGCGGCCCGCGCCAGAGGCGAGAGCACCTGGTCGATCCTGCGCCGGGAGATCCTGCCGAACATCACGGACGTGGTGTGCGTGGAGTTCGCGATGCGGGCCTCCTGGGTCGTGCTGCTGATCTCCTCGCTGTCGTTCCTCGGCTTCGGCGCCGACCCGCCAACTCCGGACTGGGGCCTGATGGTTGCCGAGAACCGCACCGCCATCACCGTCGTCCCGATGGCGAGCCTCGCTCCCATCATCGCCCTGGCCACCCTCGTGGTGGGGCTCAACCTCGCGGCCGACGGCCTGTCCAAGGCGTGGGGCGTCGACCGGATCAGGGAGGGCTCCTGATGGCCTCCATCGTTTCCGTCAACTCCCTGTCCGTGGCCTATCGTTCGGGCGGTCGGGACGTACCCGTCGTGCACCAGGTGTCGTTGGAAGTCGCCGAGGGCCAGACGCACGCGCTCGTCGGAGAATCCGGCAGCGGCAAGTCGACCGTCGCCGCGACCCTGCTCGGACATCTGCGGCACGGCTCCCGGATCACCGGGGGATCGGTGGAGGTGTCCGGCGCCGATGTATTCGCCCTGCCCGCACGGGAGTTGCGGCGGCTGCGCGGCGGCACGGTCGCGATGGTCGGCCAGAACGCCGGCCACGCCCTCACCCCCTCCATGCGTATCGGACGCCAGATCGCGGAGGCCGGCGGCGAGGTCCCCGTCGAGGAACTCCTCGAACAGGTCCGCCTGCCGCATCCCGCCGACCTGGCCCGGCGCTATCCGCACGAACTCTCCGGCGGCCAGCAGCAGCGTGTGGCCATCGCCATGGCCATCGCGGCCCGCCCCAAGGTCCTGGTCCTCGACGAGCCGACGACCGGTCTGGACGTCGTCACCCAGCGCAGCGTCCTCGACCTGATCGCCGCCCTGAGCGACGAACTCGGCCTGGCGGCCGTACTGGTGAGCCACGACCTCGGAGTCGTCGCGCACATGGCCGACGAGGTGACCGTCCTGCGCTCGGGCCGGGTGGTCGAATCGGCGCCCACGCGACAGCTGTTCGCCCGGCCCCAAGACCCGTACACCAGGCGCCTGTTGGCGAGTGTGCCGCGCCTCGACGATGCCGGTCTCGCGGTCGTCGGCGAGGCGGGGGAGCGGGAGGTCAGGCCGAAGGCCGAGGTGCCCGCCGACGCCCCGGTGGCCGTGTCCGCGCAGGACGTCACCATCGACTACGGCAGTACGCGTGCCGTGCACGGCGTCTCCTTCGACGTCCGGCGCGGCGAAGTCCTCGCCCTCGTAGGGGAGTCGGGCAGCGGCAAGTCCACCCTCGCGTGGGCCCTGGCCGGACTGCGCACCCCCTCCGGCGGCACGATGCGGCACGAAGACGGTGACCTGGCCCGACCGGCACAGCAGCGGCCGCTCTCCCTGCGCCGCCGGGTGCAACTCGTCTTCCAGAACGCTGACACCTCGCTCAACCCCCGCCGCTCCGTTGGCGACGCGGTCCGCCACCCCCTGCGCTTCTTCGGCACGGCGACCGACCGCACGGAGGCAGCAGAGCGGACCCGCCGACTCATCGCCGACGTACGGCTCGACCCGGCCCTCGCCGACCGCCTCCCCGCGCAGCTCTCCGGCGGTCAGCGTCAACGCATCGGTATCGCAAGGGCGTTGGCGGGCGAGCCTGATGTGTTGATCGCCGACGAGATCACCACCGCCCTGGACGTGTCGGTCCAGGCGGACGTACTCCGCCTCCTCGACGACCTCCGTCGTGAGCGCGACCTCGCCTGCCTGTTCATCAGCCACGACCTGGCCGTCGTACGAGGCATCGCGGACCGGGTTGTCGTACTGCGCCACGGAGTCGTCGTCGAAGAGGGCCCCACGGAAGCCGTGTTCGCCGACCCCCAACACCCCTACACCCGCCAACTCATGGCCGCCGCCCTCGAACCCGACCCCGACGCCCAGCCCTACGTCGACGACACCGCCGACTGGGCCGACGCGGCGGACGGCGACGACATCTGGACCGACCACGCCGACGACGGCCACCGCGTCCGGCGCTGGCGCCCCCTCAACGCCCCTGTGGCAGAAGGAATTCTGTGAAGTACCGCGAACAGTTCGAGCGCCGGGTCGTCCGCGAGGACGTCTGGATCCCCACCCGGGACGGAAGGACCCGGCTGCACGCCCGCATCTGGCGGCCCGATGACGCCGAGTCGGATCCCGTGCCCGCGCTGCTCGAATACCTCCCCTACCGCAAGAGCGACTGGACCGCGCCCCGGGATGCGCAGCGCCATCCCTGGTACGCCGGACACGGTTACGCCTCCGTCCGCGTCGACATCCGTGGGCACGGTGACAGCGAGGGCATGCCCGGCGACGAGTACGACGCCCAGGAGCTCGCCGACGGTGTCGACGTCGTCAACTGGCTTGCCGGGCAACCCTGGTGCACCGGCAAGGTCGGGATGTTCGGCATCTCCTGGGGCGGCTTCAACTCCCTCCAGATCGCCGCCCTCGCGCCCGAGCCGCTGAAGGCGATCGTCACCGTCTGTTCGACCGACGACCGCTACGACAACGACGTCCACTACACGGGCGGCGCCGTCCTCGGCATCGACATGCTCGCCTGGGCCGGCACCATGCTCGCCTTCGCCGCCCGCCCGCCGGACCCGGCGAGCGTCGGCGCGGACCGCTGGCTGCCCATGTGGCGCGAACGCCTCGACGCCCTCGAACCCTTCCTGCACACCTGGCTCGACCACCAACAGCGCGACGACTACTGGAAGCACGGCAGCGTCTGCGAGGACTACACCGCGATCGACGCGGCCGTCCTCGCGGTCGGCGGCTGGAACGACCCGTACCGGGACACCGTCCTGCGCCTCGTCGAGCACCTGCCCGGCGACCGCGTCCGGGGGATCGTCGGCCCCTGGTCGCACCAGTACCCCGACCGCGGTCTGCCGCCGGGCCCCGCGATCGGCTTCCTCCAGGAGACCCTGCGCTGGTGGGACCAGCACCTCAAGGGCATCGACACGGGCGTGATGGAGGAGCCCTTGCTGCGGGCCTGGATCACCGACCCGGTCCCGCCGGCGACGTCGTACGACGTACTGCCGGGCCGTTGGGTGGGGGACACCAAGTGGCCCAGCCCGACGGTCAGTTGGGACACACGGCCCCTCGGCACGAGCACTGACCCCGTCCCCGTGCGCTCGCCGCAGCACACCGGTCTCGACGCCGGGCGCTTCTTCCCCTTCGGGAACGCGAGCGACCTGCCGCCGGACCAGCGGGAGGAGGACGGCCGTTCGGTCTGCTTCGACTCCGAGCCGCTCACCGAGCGAGTCGAGATCCTCGGCCGTCCGCGCGTCCGGCTCCGTCTCGACAGTGCCGCCCCGCGCGCCCATGTCGTCGCCCGGCTGTGCGATGTGGCCCCGGACGGCTCGTCCACGCTCGTCACCCGTGGCGTGCTCAACCTGCTGAGCAGGCAAGGCCGTGACCGGGCCGTCGAGTGGACACCGGGGACGTACGAGGACGTCGAGTTCGAGCTGACCGGCATCGGGTACGCGATCCCGCCCGGCCACCGGATCCGGGTCGCCGTCTCCGACACCTACTGGCCGTGGGTGTGGCCGCACGGCGAGCGCGGGGAGTTGAGGGTCCTGCCGGCCGAGAGCTTCGTACAACTGCCCGTGCGCGGAAGGGGATCGGAGCCGTCGATCCGCTTCGAGGAGCCCGAGCAGGCGGTCCCGCTCGACGTGACCTACGACCGGCCCGCCGAGCCGACGCCCGAGCGGCTGGTCACGCACGATGTGGCCAAGGGGGAGTGGACGCTGGAGGTCGACCCCAACTACGGGGGTTCGCGGACGTACCCGGACGGGCTGCGCTACGAGGAGAGCGCGCGGGAGACGTACCGCATCCGGAGTGACGACCCGCTGTCCGCGCACGCCGTGTCGGAGTGGCGGATCCGGTTGCGGCGCGGGGACGACTACGACGCTGAGATCATGGCGCGGACGGAGCTGCGCGCCACGGCCGCGGACTTCGTCATGGACAGTCGCGTCGAAGCACGGGCGAACGGAGAGACAGTGGCCAAGCGCGCATGGCACCGCACCACCCCGAGGACGTCGGGATGACGGCCGCCAAGCCCCCGCAGGCCGCCAGGGCACCGCGCCGTGCCGTCGCAGCCGCCGACCGCACCCGGCAGCCCACCGAGGTGCGGCGTCGGCTGATCGTCGAAGCGGCCGTCCCGCTGATAGCGGAACGCGGTTACGCCTCGGTCGGCGTGCGGGACGTGGCCGCCGCCGCCGGGGTCTCCGTCGGTACCGTCACGTACCACTTCGGCAGTGTGCAGGAGATCCTCTCCGAGGCGATGGTGCTGCACATCGAGCGCTACTACGCCGAGTTGAACGAGGCCGCCGAGCAGGCGACCAGCGGGGCGGAGGCGCTGCGGCTGCTGGTCGACGCGCTGTTCACCGAGGACACCGACCGGCACTGGCGGATGTGGTTCGACTACTGGAACGCGGGCGAACAGGGCACCGACGAGGCCTTCAGCAGCGGGCAGGCCCGACGCTACGAGAGTTGGCACCAGCAGATCCGCGCGCTGGCCGAACGGGGCGTCGCCGACGGCGAGTTCCGCTCCGACGACCTCGACGGCTTCACGGTCCGCTTCGCCGCCCTCGCCGACGGCCTGGCCCTGCAACGGCTGCGCCAGGCACCCCCGTTGAGCACCGAGGACGCCCGCCGCCACCTCAACCGCCTGATCGAGACGGAGCTCGGGCGCCGATCACGCGGGTGATCTCCCTGGCCATGCGCAGGATGCCGGGGGAGCGGACCGGACACGGTCTCGGCGTCGAGGTCGTCGGTGCCAGGCAGAAGTGCAGGTAGTCGTCGTCCCGGTGGAGGGTCGTACGGCCGTTGCCGGGTTGGGTGCAGTAGTCGGGGTGGGCGCGCTCGTAGGCGGTGCACGGGAGGTATTGGGTCCACCTGTAGCGGGCGCCGGCGGGGCTCACGGCCTTGCCGGCGTCGGCGACGATGTCGCCCGTGGACCTGACCGATGTCCCGTAGAGCGCGTTCACCGCCCGGACGCGCTCGGGGGTGATCGGGTCCGGCCCCTGCAACACCCAGACGATCGTGGGCCGTTGGGCGCCCCCGGCTGCGGCGATCTGTGCGGTGAGCCTCCCTATGTCGGAGGCGTACCGCCGTAGATACGTCTGCCGGTCGGCGTCGTAGGTGATCCCGTCCATGCAGGGCGTGTAGCCCCACGCGTTGCCCCAGAACTGCAGGACCACGAAGTCCGGGTGCAGCGCGCGCACCAGCGCCGCCGCCTTGTCGCCGTCCGGCACCAGGGAACGCGCCCCGGTGCCCTCCAGGTAGTCGCACAGTGTGGTCCCCGAGTACGGGGCACTCGTGTACGTCGCGCCGAGCGTGCCGCGGAGTTCCCGCCCGAGCACCCGCTGGCTCTCCATCGCGAGGGAGTCCCCGAGATACAGCACGCCGGGCGCCGACTTCACCGGGGCCGCTGGGGCCTGTCGGTGGGTGGCGGTCGGTACCGAAGGGGTCGGCGGAGCGACCTCGGGTCCGGACGCCGGGTCCGTGCACGCGCCGAGCAGCACTCCGGCCAGCAGCACACCCACCAACCACGGCTTCCGCATACGGCGACTCCCGCCCCGGGCACCGGAAAACGGCTCCCCAGGCAAGCACAGACAGGGTGAAGGG
Source organism: Streptomyces sp. MBT53 (assembly GCF_016654115.1). Classification (GTDB taxonomy): domain Bacteria; phylum Actinomycetota; class Actinomycetes; order Streptomycetales; family Streptomycetaceae; genus Streptomyces. The sequence continues at coordinate 23,325 of NZ_JAEQAZ010000073.1, read as the reverse complement.
GGAAGACGCCTCGCTACTCCAGGCGCTCCAGCAGGTCGAGCAGATCCGTCAGCGGGAGCGGCTTGGCGAGATGGGCGTCGAAGCCCGCCGTCCGGGACAGCGAGCGGTCGGTGCCCCGGCTGAAGCCGGAGACCGCGATCAGGCGCGGCCGGTCACCGTGCGGCCGGGACCGTACCGTACGGGCCACCGTGTAGCCGTCGGTGTCGGGCAGGCCCAGGTCGCACAGGACCACGTCGAAGACGTCGGACTCGGTCGCGGTGAGCGCGTCGGTGCCGGTGTGGACGGCGGTGACGTGGTGGCCCTGGCGTTCCAGGAGGGTGCGGTAGGTCGCGGCGAGGTCGGCGTTGTCCTCCACGATCAGGATGGCCAGTCGGCGTCGCGAGCGAGGGGGCGCGGACGGCCGTACCGGTTCCGGAGTCTTGTCGTCGGCGCGTGGCAGGAGCACCGTGAACGTCGCACCCCTGCCCGGCCCTTCACTGTGTGCGCCGATGCGGCCGCCGTGCAGTTCGACCACCGTGCGCGCGACCGCGAGTCCCAGGCCGAGTCCCTCGGGTGTGTTCGGGCCCGCCGGGGCCGCTCGCACGAAGACCCCGAACAGGTCTTCGGCCTGGGCGGGTTGGAAGCCTATGCCGTCGTCCCGCACGGTCAGCCGGGCCTGTTCGTCCTCGACCGTGAGCCGGACCTCCGTACGGCCGCCTGGCGGGGTGTACTTGAGCGCGTTGGACAGCAGGTTCGTCAGTACCTGTGCCAGCCGGAGGCGGTCCCCGTCGACCACAACGGGTGTGTCCGGCAAGGTCAGTTGAAGGGTGCGTTCCTCATGTCCGAACAGGCTCCGGATGTCGGCGCAGGCGCCCTCGACCACGGACCGTACGTCGACCCGCTCGGACACCAGCTCAAGACGGCCGGTCAACGCCCGTGTCCCGTCGAGGAGATCGTTGCTCATCCGCACCAGCGTGCCCAACTGCCGTTCCAGGACCGACAGTGCGGGACGGCCGCTGTCGGGCAGGTCGAGTGCGAGCAGTTCCACGGCCGCGCAGGCGGCGGCGAGCGGGTTGCGCAGTTCGTGCGAGAGCGTGGCGATGAACCGGTCCTTGGCCCGCTGCTCCTCCCTCAACTGCTGTCCTGCCGCGTCCAGTTCGGCGTTGGCGCGGCTCAGCTGCTCGTTGACCTCGCGGATCTCCCGGGCCCGTACGAACAGGTCGATCTCCATGCCCTCGGCCCGCATCTGCGCCTCGGCGGCGGCCCGTTCCTGCTCCCGGCCGACCCGGCGCAAGTGCACGAAGTCCGTGACGTCCTCGACCCGGTGGATGATGTGCGTGACCCGTCCTTCGGCGTCCAGGACGGGGGAGTTGACGGGACTCCAGTACCGCTCGGCGAAGCCGCCCGCCTCGCCGGTCGGGATGTCGTAGCGCTGCAGGGCCATGGTGTCCTTGCGGCCCGTGGCCACCACCGACTCCAGTGAGCGGCGCAGATTGGCGACGCCGTCGGCGGAGGGGTCGTCCGGGTTGTCGGGGAAGACGTCGAAGATGCGCTGCCCGACGATCGTGCGTTCCGTACGGGTGGCCGCGAGATACGCGCGGTTGACCTCGACGATGGTGAAGTCGGGGCTGAGCACCAGCAGCGGAGAGAGCGAGGAGTCGAAGAGCAGCCGGAAGTCGGGTGTGGCGAGGGGTGGCGACATGGCGGCTCTCAGAGGTCTCAGAGGTCTCAGGGGTCGAGGCGGTAGCCGTACCCGCGGACCGTGGTGATCCGGGGTGCGGGCGTGGGGAGTGCCGCGAGCTTTCCGCGCAGGCGGTACACGTGCTCGATCACGGTCGCGGGCTGCTGCCAGGCGGCGCCCCAGATCCGGTCGAGGACCTGCTCGGTGGAGAAGACCCGGCCGGGTGCCTCGCCGAGCATCTCCAGCAGGGCGTACTCCTTGGGGCGCAGGGTGAGGAAGACGCCGTCGGCGGACGCCTGGCGGGCGGCCGTGTCGATCCGCAGTGAGCCGACCTGGATCACCGCCGGGGTCTCCGGCGGCTGCGATCTGCGCAGTACGGCCCGGATGCGGGCCACCAACTCCCGCTGCGAGAACGGCTTGACGAGGTAGTCGTCGGCGCCGATCTCCAGGCCCGCCACCCGGTCGGCCTCCGCGCCCCGGCCGGTGACCACGATGACCGGGAGGCGGCTCGTGGAGCGGAGCGCGCGCAGGAGTTCCAGGCCGCTGCCGTCCGGGAGGCCCAGGTCGAGGACGGCGAGATCGATGCGGCTCTCGTGCAGGACGGACTTTCCGGCGCGGGCGTCCATGGCCCAGGTGACGGTGAATCCCTCGTGCTCCAGATAGGAACGGCACATCAGTGCGAAATCGGGCTCGTCCTCGATCAGTGCCAGGTGCGGACGCATCCCGCATCACCCGGCCCGACCTCGGCCCGCTCGTTGTGTCGCTGATGAGCGGGCGTTGATGCCCCGACCATGTGGCGAAGGTAGAACAGGAGGCACCCACGGTTCAAGGGGGAGCCGCTCGGGGGGAGTTCCGGCGCGGGCTCGTGCGGTGCGGGGATGTCGAAGCCGCCGTACGGACCCGCGCCGGATCGCGCGCCCGGGCGCGACAGGCACGGAACGGGGACGGAACACCTTGCGCGAGAACAGCCTGGAGCCGGTGACCGTACCGGCCTGGCCTGCACCCGGCGACCACGCCCTGCTGGGCGCCAGGGACGGCCTGTTGGTCGTCGACCTGCACGGCGACATCGATCTGGCGACCGCCACCCCGCTGCGCGAGTGGCTGGACTCGGTCGTCGCCCTGCACGCGCCCGCCTATGTCGTCGATCTGCGCCGTACGACGTTCATCGACTCCACCGGACTCAATCTGGTGCTGCGTTTCCGCCGCCGGGTGCGGGAGCACGAGGCGGGCTTCGCCGTGGTGTGCGCCCCGCGCACCGTGCGCCTGTTGCGGGCGCACGGCACGCTGGACGTCCTCGATCCGGCGCCCGGTCTGCCGGAGGCGGCCTCCAGGATCGCCGGCCGCTGAGACTCAGACCCGGTCGGCCGCGATCAGCAGATACTGGAAGCTGCCGTTGCGGTAGGCGGTCAGGAAGGTGTCCTCGATGCCCGTGACCAGATGGTCGGCCCGACTGCGCAGCGCCCAGTAGGGGATCGTGTCCTGGGTCAGATCCTGGACGTGGACGGGCACCAGCCGGTTGCGGGCCATCGCCCGGAAGTACTCCGACCTGGGGTGGATGTCGCAGATGTAGTGGGCGTTGATGAGGGACACCTCGCGCGAGGCCCGGCCGTAGGTGTCGTCGTAGCAGCCGGTGATCACCACATAGCGTCCGCCGCGGCGCAGCAGCCGCGCGTGCTCGGCGAACAGCAGGTCCAACTCGACGTACATCGTGGACTCGTTGTTCCAGGACGCGGCGAACTCCCCTGTGGGGAAGCCGGTGTCGAGCATGTTGCGGTGGTGGTAGCGCACCTTGCCGTCGATGCCCCGGGCGCGGGCCTGCGCGTTGGCGAACTCGGCCTGCTTGGCGGAGATCGTGACCCCGTCGGCCCGGCAGCCGTAGCGCAGATGCGCCACCACACTGCCTCCGCCGCGCCCGCAGCCGGCGTCGAACACCCGGTCGTCCGGGGTGAGTTGGCCGAGGTGGGAGGCGAGCAGCTCGGCCTGGGCGTGTTCCAGGCGGTGCAGTTCGGCGGTGAGCCGTTCCCGGCGCCGGACGGGGTCGGGGTCCTCCAGTACGGACTCGTCGGCCCCGCCGATTCCGTAGTGGTGGTGGTACAGGTCGTCGATCTGTCCGAGGGCGAGGTTGACCGGGTTCTCTTCGGCGTTCCAGTAGTCCGCGACACGGTTCTGGTACGTGGACTGGGTCGGCACCGGTGGTGCTGTGGTGCCGGCGTCGGTGGTGGTCAACGGTGACTCCTAGCGTGGTGCGTCCGACGGGACGTCAGGGACCGGACTCTTACCAGTAGTTGGGCAGGTGGTAGCGGTGGGTGTTGGTCGCGTGCCACTCGTGGTTGCCGGACACCCAGGCGGCCAGACCCTCGGTATAGCGCGCGACGAGGGGCGAGGCGGCGGACAGCGCGGCGGACTCCTCGTCGAAGGCGTCCATGATCCGGTTGTGGATCTCGACGGACTTCAGATAGGCGGCCTTCAGCCCGCACCGCTCGTTGGCGGCGACGACCTGCGGGAGGTTGAGATGGTCCGGGTCGCTGGCCAGTTCCTTGGTGAAGGAGTACAGGTCGTTGACGATGGTGGTGGCGTTGCAGGCCAGGGCCGTGACCCGCTGGATCTCGGGCCGGGCATAGAGCTGCTCGGGCAGTTCGTAGCCGTCGACCGCGTCCACGATCGACAGACAGGGCCGGAAGTTGTTGAACTGCCGCATCACCAGGTACTCCCAGACCCGCGGCTTGTACCGGATCTCGGCCCACGCGGCCTCGGCGAGATAGCCGAGGTGCAGCCGGGCCAGATCGTGCACGATCCGGTCGGTCTGGCTGGGGGTGGCGAGGAGGGCGTAGTCCTGGATCGCGAAGTGGTACGAGCGCAACGGGCCGTCGGCCTGCACGCCCTGCCGCCACTCCGCCTCCAGTTCGGGCGTGCCGTGGTACGGGTCCAGCGCCGACTGGGCCATGATCAGCCGGCCGCCGAGGCCGCGGTGCGCGCCGCCCTTGCCCTCGTCCTCCTCGCAGTAGCAGCTGTCGACGATGTTCTCGGCGAGCAGCAGCTTGCCCGCGGCGGTCAGCCGCTCCAGGTCGACCGCCCCCGGGTGCTGGAGCACCACGGCCCGGCCGAGCTGGAACCCGGCGAAGTCCCCGTCCCACGCGGCCGGGAACAGATCGAGGCCGCGCGCCCAGGCCTCCAGTCTGCGGTCGAGCTCCGCGGCCTTCTCCGGGTCGGCGGGTGCCGCCGGACGGTAGGTGAGTCCCGGGATCGCGCCGGTGCGCCGGGCCCGCAGCGTGCCCGCCAGGTTCGGCGGGCCGGGCAGCGAGAGGGAGGTGGTCATGAGTTTCTCCGGGCCGTCACTCGGCGGTCCTGCCGATCTGTACGTTCTCCAGGATTCCCGCCGCGTCGGGGACCAGGATGGCCATCGAGTAGTACGCGGTGACGAGGTAGCGGATGATCGCGGCCGAGTCGATGCCCATGAAGCGGACGTTCAGCCCTGGCTGGTACTCCTCGGGGATACCGGTCTGGAACAGGCCGACGACACCCTGGTCGGCCTCACCGGTGCGCAGCGCGATGATGCTGCTGGTGTGCTGCGGGGAGATCGGGATCTTGCTGCACGGGAAGAACGGCACCCCGCGCCAGGCGGGGATCTCGTGCCCGTCGATGTTCGCCGTGCCCGGCACCAGACCGCGCCGGTTGCACTGCCGGAAGAAGGCCGCGATCGCCTTCGGATGGGCGAGGAACAGCTTGGTCTTGCGTCGCATGGCGAGCAGTTCGTCGAGGTCGTCCGGGGTCGGGGGGCCGGTGAAGGTGCTGATGCGCTGGGTGTAGTCGATGGTGGGCAGCAGCCCGAACTCCCGGTTGTTGACCAGCTCCCACTCCTGCCGCTCGCGGATCTCCTCGATGGTGAGCCGCAGTTGCTGCTGGGTCTGGTCCATCGGATCGTTGTAGAGGTCGGCGACCCTGGTGTGCACCCGCAGCACGGTCTGGGTGAGGGACAACTCGTACTCGCGCGGGGCGAGTTCGTAGTCGACGAAGCCGCCGGGCAGCGTCGGCTCGCCCACATGGCCGGCCTGCACCGGCACATCGGCCTCGCCCTTGCGGTTCATCGGCAGCCGCTGCCGCTCGGCGTACGCCTCCAGATGGGCGGCCAACGACGGCACGCGGTCGGTGAATTCGGAGACGACGTCCCAGGGCAGGACGAGCAGCACGCCCGCGGTCTCGGCGCGCACGGAACTCAGCCACAGCGGATCGGACTGTCCTATGGCCTCGTCCCCCATCTGGTCGCCGTCGGTGACGACCCCGAGGATCTCCTCGTCGTCGTAGGGTCCCGCGGCGTAGCGGGTGAAGCGGCCGTGGGCGACCAAGTAGGCCTCGGTGACGGGCTGTCCGGCCTCGAACAGGACCTGGCCCGCGCGTACTTCGCGGACCCGGAACCGGGTGGCGATCTCCTTCAGGACCTCCGTGTCGGAGTACCCGCGCAGCACGGGCAGTTCGGTGAGCGTCTGGGGGATGACCTTGATGTCGTCGGCGCCGTTCTGCTCGAACCGCACCCGGCCGCGGCCGACGCTGAGCTGGAGCCGCCGGTTGACCCGGTAGGCGCCGCCCTTGACGTCCACCCAGGGCAGCATCTTCAGCAGCCAGCGCGAGGTGATGGCCTGCATCTGCGGTTCGGACTTGGTGGTCGTGGCGAGTTGTCGGGCCGCGACGGTGCTGAGGCTGGTGAGTGGTCCGTTGTCGGCCGGCTCGGGGGCGGAGTCGTCGGTGGCCGGTCCGTTGACGCTTTCCGGAGTGGACACATTCCCTCCCGGGAGGTGAACAGGGGTGAGCGCGTCGTCGGTTTACAAGCCAAACAGTCCTGCCCAGCACCGGTAACCGCGCGAAAGGGGCGGCTTCACGTCCCGCAGGTCGTAAACCCGCCGGTCGGGTCGGGGACGGCGAGGGCTCGTGCCCGCACCCCGGCGTGCGGGGCGCGCGGGCGCGGTGCCGGGCGATTCGGGCGTTCGCCGCGCGCCCCGCACGCCTGGTGACTAGCGTGAGAATTCGGACAACGAGATCCAGCCAACCCGACCTACCGGAGAGGGCCGCAGCCATGGCCATACAACCTGAAGGAACCCCCTGTTGGGCCGACGCGATGTTCGGCGACGTCGAGGGAGCCAAGAGTTTCTACGGCGACGTCCTCGGCTGGACCTTCGGCGAGTCGTCGTCGGAGTACGGCAACTACACGCAGGCCTACGTCGACGGCAAGGCCGTGGCGGCCGTCGTACCGCCGATGCCCGGCCAGGAGGGGCAGTCGCAGTGGTGCCTCTACCTCGCCTCGCCGGACGCCGCGGCGACCGCGGCGAAGATCCGGGAGAACGGCGGCGAGGTGCTGATGGAGCCGATGCAGGTCGGCGAGTTCGGCACGATGTGCCTGGCCCGTGAGCCCAGCGGCGCCGTGTTCGGCGTCTGGCAGGGCGGCACCCACGAGGGCTTCGAGGCGTCGGGCGTGGCCGGCGCGTACGCCTGGGCCGAGATCTTCACCCGCGAGCCCGCGAAGGCGGACGGATTCTTCCCGGCGGTCTTCCCGTACTCGGCGAAGAGCATGGACGACTCCGGCGTCGACTACCGCGTCTACAACATCGGCGAGGACACGGTCATCGGACGGATGCAGATGGGCGACGAGTTCCCGCCCGAGGTGCCGTCGTACGTCAACGTCTACTTCGCGGTGGACAACTGCGACGACGCCGTCGCCAAGGCCACCAAGCTCGGCGGGATCCTCCGCTTCGGCCCCATGGACAGCCCCTTCGGGCGGTTCGCGGCCCTCAGTGATCCGCAGGGCGCCTCGTTCTCGGTGATCGACATGAGCACGACCGAGGGCGAGATGCCGCAGATGACGGACGTCTGACCGGGCGGGGCGGCCGTCAGCCGGCGGCCGTCCACCAGGCGGGGGCGCAGGCCACGGCCGCGTCGACCATGTCGTCCTTGGTGACCGCCGGGTCCTCCAGCCATGCCCTGATCGCGCCCGCGAAGCCGTGGGCCAGAAACTGTGCGACCACCCGGCGATTGGCCTCGGGAAGCCCCGGGCGGTCGCCGGCGGCCATGAAGGACAGCGTGTAGTCGCCGAAGTGGCGCACGAGCGCGTCGTACACACCGCTGTCCGCCGGATCCGTGAGGGCGTGCCGGTAGACCGGCAGATACCGCTCGACGTGGTCGGCGACCTCCGCCGTGGCCAGTCGGAGCAGTGCGGCGGCCGAGTGCCCGCCCTGTGCGCGGGCCTCGGCCTCGCGGCGGTGGCCGCGGTCCAGATCGGCCTGGAGCACCTGGATGAGCAGGTCCAGCGGGGAGCTGTAGCGGTTGTAGAACGTGGCGCGCGTGACCCCTGCGCGCTCGGCCAGCTCGGCGACGGAGATTCGGGAGACGGACCGCCGCGCGGCGAGCTCCACGACGGCCTCCTCGAAGGCCCGCGTCGTGCGGGTGACGCGTGGATCGATCCGCTGGTTCAGCGCTCCGCCCTCCTGGGGTTCACGTTGCACTCTGTCATGACGAGTGATTTTATACACATGTCAAATAGTGCGGCGAAAGGAACGGTCATGGCCTCGCACACCGCGATCTCGCCCCAGGAGGCCGCCGACCGGCTGGCCCTTCGCGAGCTGATCGACGCCTACGCGCACTGCGCCGACCGGCGGGACGCCAAGGGGCAGATGGCCCTCTTCGCCGAGGACACCCGTTTCCTGGTCTTCATGGACGCCACCGCGGCGGAGCCGACACAGGAACTGCACGGCCGCGAGTCCCTGGCCCCGGTCTTCGACAACCTCAACGTCTACCGGGCCACCACGCACTTCAACGGACAGAGCACCATCACCCTGGACGGCGACCGGGCGAGCGGCGAGAGCTACTGCCTGGCCCACCACGTCTCGGTCGACGAGTCCGGGCAGCGCACCCTCATGATCGCGTCCATCCGCTACCTCGACGAGTTCACCAAGCGGGACGGCGACTGGTACTTCGCCGAACGTCGGCTGATGGTCGACTGGACCGAGACGCGGCCCTCGACGCCCTGACCTCGGCGCGGGGTCACGTGGCGGGTTCCTCGTAGTGGGACACGCGGTTGGCCACGGCGAGCACCCAGGGGGTGCCGAGCAGCACGACGAGCGCCAGGCCGAGGACGAGCGGAGCCGGGCGCAGGGCGCCGACCCCCACGGCCAGGACGGCCATGGCGACGCAGGTGCGGGCCAGGGGCCGGTAGAGCCCGGGGTTCTCGCTCCAGGCGCGCAGGGTCGCCGCGAGTGCCATCGTCGCGCAGAGCACGACGGACGCGCCCCCGCAGAGCACCCAGGCGGTGGCGGCGGGCGTCCGGCTGTCGTGGGCGTGCTCGACGAGGCCGACCATCGCGGCGCCCATGGCGGCCACCGCGGCCGTGATCGGCAGATGCACCACCATCCACAGCAGGGCGCTCGCCCGTGCGTCCCTCGGCAGCCGGTGCCCCGCGAAGTCGAAGTAGGTCCACCACGCGCCGAAACCGACCACCACGGCGACCAGGCCGACGGCCAGGGTGAGCGCGTCGGTCGGCTCGTGGGCCAGACCGTCGACCACCCCGGTCACGTTCTCGCCGAGCACGATGATGATGAACAGCCCGAACCGTTCCGTGAGCGCGTCGGTCACGCTGAGCGCGACCACCCGTTCCGGGATCGCCCTCCCGATGATCAGCACGAAGCCCAGCAGATAGCCGACGGCCAGCACACCCCACGTGAGGACGCGGGCGTCCGCGGACAGGGCCGCGCTCGCCGCCAGCACGAGAGCGCAGGCCGCCGTCCCCGTCACGTACAGCATGCTGGGACGCCGGAATTCGGCCGTGTCGCTGCGGGACGCGAGCAGCCACAACAGGGCCAGGACCGCGAACAGCACCCCCGCGTCCACGGCGAACGCGGCACCGCGCGCGTCGCCCGCCTCCGGGATGAACGCGCCCAGCGGCACGAGCACCAGGATCTGCAGCAGGAACATGCTCCGGCCGCGGGCGTCCTCGTGCCCGTGCAGTTCGTGGTGCAGGCTGCCGTTGAGCCAGGCGATCCACACCAGCGCGAACACCGCGGCGAACAGGCCAAGACCGTGCCAGTCCAGCTCCCCGGACAGATGGTGGGCGGCCTGCGCGACCAGCACGACCACGACCAGGTCGTAGAAGAGCTCCAGCGGACCGACCACCCGCTCGCGCGGCTGCTCACCGTGCGGACGCGGGGGCCGCCACAACTGGCGGCGCACCCGGGCCCATTGCTCCTGTCGCGAGGTCATGCGCGCAGCGTAGAGGGGGGACGGGCGAGATCCTCGGACAGGGGCCGCGCGTGTCCGCGGGGCGGCCGACGGGGTCCTTCGGCCGTACGGGGCGGCGCGGACCCGGGGGTACGGCCATGGCATGATCGGGCGCATGCGTGAACGAGTGGTGGCCGCCTGTGACGGGGCTTCGAAAGGAAATCCCGGGCCCGCGGCCTGGGCCTGGGTCGTGTCGGACGACGAGGAGAGCCCGGCCCGCTGGGAAGCCGGACCGCTCGGCAAGGCGACCAACAACGTCGCCGAACTCACCGCGCTGGAGCGCCTGTTGACGGCGACCGCACCGGACGTACCGCTGGAGATCCGGATGGACTCGCAGTACGCCATGAAGGCGGTCACCACCTGGCTGCCCGGCTGGAAGCGCAACGGCTGGAAGACGTCCGGCGGCAAGCCGGTCGCCAACCAGGAACTGGTCGTCCGCATCGACGAACTGCTCGACGGCCGCTCGGTCGAGTTCCGCTACGTCCCCGCCCACCAGGTCGACGGCGACCCGCTGAACGACTTCGCGGACCGCGCCGCCAGCCAGGCCGCCATCGTGCAGGAACCGGCGGGGAGCGACCTCGGTTCCCCGGAGCCGCCGCCTTCGCCCGACACCCCGAAGAAGTCCGCCCGTCCGGCCGGTGCCAAGTCGGCCCGGAAGGGCGCGAGTTCGTCCTCACGCACCATCAAGGCGAAGTTCCCCGGCCGCTGTCTGTGCGGGCGCGCCTATGCGGCCGGCGAACCGATCAGCAAGAACGGCCAGGGCTGGGGTCACCCGGAGTGCCGTACCGAGAAAGTGGACTAGACAATTACAGTCGCTCCGCTTTAACGGTCGTGCGCTGTCCGGGAATTCGGCCTCGCAAAGGTCGGACTTAATAGTCGGACCGGTCTCGGCGGATATGGCCGCACCGAGACCGGCTCGAGGTCGCGACTACTCGTTTGTCATATGCCGCGACGCGTTCATATCTCCAAACTCGCCTCGAGGCGCTTGAGGTTGTGCCTCGCCAGCGCCAGATTGCTGCGCTCCCGGTCGAGTGCCAGGTACAGGAAGAGCGAGCCGTGCACGCTCGCCAACGGTCGGATCAGGTGGTACTGCCGACCGAGGGTGATCAGGATGTCCTCGATGCGGTCGTCCAGGTTGATGGACTTCAGCGTGCGCTGCTTCGCCCGCACGACCTCGGTGTTGCCCGCCCCCGCGACCTCCAGGTCCAGATGCGGCCCGCCGCCCAACGCCCCCAGCGTCATGCCGCTCTCGTAGTCGACAAGGGACACCCCCAGGGCCCCGTCGATAGTCATCGCTTCCTTGAGCGTCGCCTCAATGTTCACGTGGTGCCTCGTTTCCCTCACGAGCCGGCAAGACAGTGATCTCGCCATGAAAACGGTCTCAATGCGAACCGTGCGGGTAACAGACAACACCATCTTTGGTCAGAGTTGCGATAGTTGGCAAATAAAGTAGTCTGCTCGCCAGAGTGACTGAAGGGGGGGCCTTTGTCATCGCTCGACGCCGCACTGGGCCGTGCTCTGACCGCGCCCGGTATCAGCGGAGCCATGCTGCTCGATGCCGTCACCGGCCTCTCCTATGCGGAGTCCGGTGATGTGAGTGGCAGTCAGGATTCCTGCGAAATAGCGGAGATCGCCCGTACCCGCCTCATCCGGGCCGGTGCGTCGGGGGAGTTGGAGAGCGTCATCGTGACCACCTCCACCCGCCATCTCGTGACGCTCGAACTCCCGCGGCGGGGCGACCCCTTGCTGCTGTGCGCGACCGTCGACCGCGAACGCACCAACCTCACCTGGGCGCTGCGCGAACTGCACCGGCACGCCGACGAGTTGCTGGCATGACCCAGTCCGGCACCGAGGAACCGCTCGCCGACTCCCGCAACGTTCCGGCGCTGTTGTCGGCCCTCCGGGACCGGGCGCGCTCCTGCACCGTGCGCGTCACCGGCACCCCGGGCGGCTCCATCCATGTGCGCGACGGACTCGTGGTGGCCATGGAGACGCCCGGCGCACCCGGCATCGAGGGCCTGTTGCTCAGATCGGGCCGGATCGGCGAGGAGGCGTGGTCGGAGGTCCGGGCCTCCGACACCACCCACGAACACCTCGCCGACGAACTCGTGGAGCGTGGGCTCGTCGGCGCCGGCGAGCTCGAAGTCATCAGCCTGGGCGCGCTGTTCGACGCGGCCTTCGCGCTGTCCCTCGCCGTACCCGACACCTGGGAGGTGGCCGATCCCGTACCGGCGCTCCACCGCAACGCCGGCGTCACCCCCGAGCGACTCCTCGACGAGGTGTCCCGGCGGATCAACCTCCTTGCCGGGGAACCCGGTTCGGCCGCCGCCCTCGCCCGCACCCGCGTCCGCTCGGTGCCCGCCGCCGGTCTCCCCGGGACCGCCGCCGGGCTGCCCGCCCGACACCGGCAAGTGTTGGCCCACGCGGACGGCCGCGGCACGGCGAGGGACATCGCCTTCGCCCTCGGCCGAGGTCTCTTCGCCGTGATGATGGACCTACGGCATCTGCTGGACCGCGGTCTCGTCCAACCGCACACCTCCTCGGCGGACATCAGGCCCAGCACGGCGGCCCGCGGCGCACCCACCGCGCCCCTCACCGGGATGTCCACCGCACCCGACTCCGCACCGCTCCCGCGCCGCCGCCCCGGTCGGAATGCCGCACCCGAGCCCCGGCCCCACGACTGAACGACCTGCCCAGCCCCGCCCGTCCGCGCCGAGACGCCCCGCGGACGCACCGGACCCGACGTGACCGGATCCCTTCCCGCCTCGTTGTCCCACCGCCTGCACGCAACAGGAAGAAGACGCCATGAGCGACCCCGTGACCGACCTCCTCATCGCCCTGCGGGACAACGTAATGGGAGTCACCGAATCCACCCTGGCCACCAGCGACGGTCTCGTCGTGGCCAGCGACGCGAACAAGACCCACCCCGAGTCCATGGCCGCCCTCGCGGCGGCGGGCCTCGCGCTCGGCCACCGGCTCGCCGACCACGGTGGCGCGGGACAGCTCCGCGAGATCACCGCGCGGGGCAGCACGGGCCACGTCATCGTGACGGCCGTCGGAGACCGCGCGCTGCTCGCCGTGGTGGCCGACGACGGCCTCGACGAAGCCGCCTTCCGCCGCGAGATCCCGGCACTCACCGCGGAACTCCGCCGTCACCTCGACAAGGACGTCTGATCGACGAGGACGTCTGAGCCGTCCCGGTTCTCTCATCGGTCCTGTGCGGGGTGACGCGAATTCCGTGCCGCCCCATCCTGCTACTCTGCGGATCCACTTGACCACTTTGAGTAAAACCCAGGGGTGTGCGCGTGAAGGTCGCCTGTGTCGGAGGCGGGCCCGCCGGTCTGTATCTCTCGATCCTGCTGAAGCGGCAGGACCCGTCCCACGACATCACCGTCTACGAGCGCAACCCCGAGGGTTCGACCTACGGCTGGGGCGTCACGTACTGGCGCGGACTGCTCGACCAACTCCGGGCGTACGACCCCGAGTCGGCCCAGGCGGTCGACGAGCACTCGGTGCGCTGGAGCGACGGCGTCGCCCGCATCCGGGATCTGACGACCACTCAGCCCGGTGACGAGGGCCACGGCATCGGCCGCCACCGCCTCCTCAAGATCCTCGCCGAACGGGCCCGATCCCTGGGCGTACGGCTGGAGTTCGACCACGACATCACCGCCGACGACCTCCCCGACGCGGATCTGATCGTGGCCGCCGACGGCGTCAACAGCGCACTGCGCACCCGCCACGCCGACCACTTCGGCGCCGAACTCAAGCCCGGCCGCAACCAGTACATCTGGCTCGGCACCAGCAAGGTCTTCGGCTCCTTCACCTTCGCCTTCGTGGAGACCGACCACGGTTGGATCTGGTGCTACGGCTACGCGTTCGGCCCCGAGGGCAGCACCTGCGTCATCGAGTGCGCCCCCGAGACCTGGACCGGCCTTGGTCTCGACACCGCCGCCGAGGCCGACGGACTCGCCCTCCTGGAGAAGCTCTTCGCCGACCTCCTCGACGGCCACTCCCTGATCGGCCGCGCCTCCGCCGACGGCAGCGCCCAGTGGCTCAACTTCCGTACCCTCACCAACCGCACCTGGCACCGCGACAACCTCGTGCTGCTCGGCGACGCAGCCCACACCACCCACTACTCGATCGGCGCCGGCACCACCCTCGCCCTGGAGGACGCCATCGCGCTCGCCGACGCCCTGCGCGACCACACCGAACTGCCGCAGGCGCTCGCCGCCTACGAACAGCGCCGTAAATCCGCGCTGTTGTCCATTCAGAGCGCCGCCCGCTACAGCGCCCAGTGGTACGAGAACCTCCAGCGCTACATCCACCTGCCCCCGCACCGCATGTTCGCCCTGCTCGGCCAGCGCCACTCGCCGCTGCTGCCGTACGTCCCGCCGCAGGTCTACTACGGCATCGACAAGGCGGCCGGACGGCTGGAGGCGCTGCGCCGGTTCAAGCGCTGGCTCGGCCCCAGGCTGGCGCGCACCGTCCACGCGCGGGCGCTCGCCTCCCGCAAGTAGGGCGCCCGGCTCCCGGAAGCAGGGGCGTGCGGCTCACGCGCGCATTGGGTGAATGGCTATTCACCGGATAGGGTGAATAGCCATTCACCATCTTTACGTGTCCGCTGGAGTGCCCATGGGCCAGCCCGTCCCGATACCCGACCCGCCCGGCACCACCGGGCGGACCCCCTTGCGGGACCGGCTCACCGTCCCGGTGCTGGCCTTCGGCGGGATCCTGATGGCGGTCATGCAGACCGTGGTCGTCCCCCTCCTGCCCTCCCTGCCCAGGCTGACCCACTCCTCCGCGGGCGCCGTCTCCTGGATGGTCACGGCGACCCTGCTCTCCGGCGCCGTCCTCACGCCGGTACTCGGCCGGGCCGGCGACATGTACGGCAAGCGGCGGGTCCTGACAGGCGCCCTGAGCCTGATGACCGTCGGCTCGGTCATGTGCGCCCTGTCCTCCGACATCCGCGTGCTCATCACGGCCCGCGCCCTCCAGGGCGCCGCCTCCGCCGTCGTACCCCTGTCGATCAGCATCCTGCGGGACGAACTGCCTCCGGAACGCAGGGGCAGCGCGGTGGCGTTGATGAGTTCCACCGTCGGCATCGGCGCCGCGCTCGGACTGCCCCTCGCCGCGCTGATCGTCCAGTACTCCAACTGGCACGTCATGTTCTGGGCGACCGCAACCCTCGGCGCGATCGGTGTCTCGGCGATCTGGTGGGCGGTGCGCGAGTCGCCCGTCCGGGAACCCGGCCGCTTCGACGTGCTCGGCGCGCTAGGACTGGCCGCCGGCCTGGTGTGTCTGCTGCTCGGCGTGTCCCAGGGCGGTCAGTGGGGATGGGGCAGCCCGCGGATCCTGGCGCTGTTCCTCGGTGCGGTCGTCGTACTCGCCGTCTGGTGGTGGCAGCAGCTGCGCACCGAACTCTCGCTGGTGGACCTGCGGTTGGTGTCCCGGCCCCGGGTGGGCCTGTCCCATGTCGCGGCCCTACTGACCGGCTTCGCGTTCTACGCCAACTCGTTGGTCACCGCCCAGCTGGTGCAGGCGCCCAAGGCCACCGGGTACGGGCTCGGACTGTCGATCGTCGAGACCGGCCTGTGCCTGCTGCCCGGCGGCATCACCATGCTGCTGCTCTCACCCGTCTCGGCCCGGATATCCGCTGCCCGCGGTCCGCGCATCACGCTCGCCATCGGGGCCGCGATCATCGCGCTCGGCTATGTGGTGCGCATCGCCGACAGCCACGACCTGTGGACGATCATCCTCGGCGCGACCGTCGTGGCCACCGGCACCACCTTCGCCTACTCGGCGCTGCCCACGCTCATCCTGCGCGCCGTCCCGGCCGGCCAGACCGCGTCCGCCAACGGCGTCAACGTCCTGATGCGCACCATCGGCCAGGCCGTCTCCAGTGCCGTGGTGGCCGCCGTGCTCGTGCACCACACCAGCCTGATCGGCGGACGCCCGCTGCCCACGCTGCACGGATACCTGATGGCGTTCGGTATCGCCGCCGTGGTCGCCCTGATCGCCTGCGCGACGGCGCTCACCATCCCCGGTGACGCCACGCCCGACAAGGCGCGGGGCACGGACGGCCGTACCCGGGGCGCGCGGGACGAGGCGCTGGAGGGAGCATGAGGGCCGTGAGCACCCCACCCACCGCGTCCCCGCCCGCACGCCGGGACGCCGAGGCGACCAAGGCGGCCATCCTCAGGGCGGCCCGCTACCTCCTCGCCCGGAACGCGCACGCCGACATCACCCTCAAGGTCGTGGCCGAACGCGCCGGTGTCAGCGCCCCGTTGATCCTCAAGTACTTCGGCAACAAGGAAGCCCTCTTCGCCCGCGTGATGTCCTTCGAGTCGGACGCGGAGGCCCTGCTGGATGCCCCGCTCGACGAACTCGGCCGCCACATGGTCCGGCACGTCCTGGTCAGCCAGCGCGAACGGGGCGCCGACCCGCTGCTGCGCATCGCGTTCGCGCCCCTCCAGGGCGACCACGGGGACATCCTGCGCGTCAACTTCCGCGCCCAGGTGGTCGACCGCCTCGCCGGACGGCTCCCCGGCCCCGACGCCGCCCTCCGTGCCGAACTGGCCGTCTCCACCGTCCTCGGCCTCGGCGTGATGTACGGCATCGCACGCGGCACCCGGCTGCGCGAGACCGCGACGGACGTCATCGTGGACCGCTACGGGCCCACTGTGCAGGCCCACTTGGACTCCTAGGCGTACCGGCGAGCCCTGCGGTACTGCCGGGCCAGAACCCGCAGTGTGGCGAACGCCGACGGCCCCGTGTCGCGCAGCAGGACCCTGCCTCCTGCGCGTCGTACCGCGCCGAGCCGCAGTTCCTGGACGGCGAGCAAGGCGTCGAGGAACGGCCGGTGTTCCGCCGCGACCAGCGCGGGAAGCGCACGGCAGCTTGCGAGCGTGGTCTCGGCGAGGTCGGCCTGCGCCCGGACCACCTGGTCCAGCGCGGGCACGCACGCTTCCGACCTGCTCCGCAGATCCTCGAACTTCAGCCCGTGCCGGGCGAGTTCGTCCCGGGGGATGCCGATGCGGTCGTTCTCGGCGTCCTCGCGTAGGTCGGCGAGGAAATCGCTGCGCTGCCAGCCCTCGATCAGATCCCGGCACCCCTGGATGAATGACTTGTACGTTTCGGGGTCGGCCGGCGCGAGCAGCGACGCGGTCAGCATCAGGGCGGGCAGCGAGTAACTGTCCACGTACGCCTGGAAGTCGGCCTCCGTCTCGAAGCCGGTCCAACTCGCCTCGACGGGAGCGCCGTCGAGGAAGGCCCGCACCCGGACCGCCATGTCCGGATGACGGCGAACCGTGTCCCAGAGCGCCAACAGGCCGTCCTGCTCGGGTGGTTCGCCGCCCTCCAGAGCCGCCGTGGTCTCGGCGTCCCAGGCCGCGAGGGCCGCCGCACGCGCGTCCACTGCACCCGTGTCGATGAGTTCGTCGGTCGTGTGCATGTAGGCCACCGCGGCGACGACCGGCGGATGCAGCTCCGCCGGCAGCAACAGCCGTACCGCCACGTACTCGTGCAGCGCGAACCTGCGGACGATCCCGCGCTGGGCGTCGTAGGCGCGCCGCAGTCGCGCGTCGGTGATGCCCGCCTTCGTCAGCGTGGTCGGCCAGCTGGTCACAGCTCTCCCTGTGTCAAGATCCCGGACACAGCCTAGTCAGTGCTAGCCGAACAGCCGGTCCAGGAAGGCGTTCCCGAACACCCCGTGCGGGTCGAGCCGGTCGAAGGTCCCGGCCGCCTGCCCCCACACCGACTCCCCGAACGAACCCGGGACCGCCGTCCCCAGCACCTGCTCGTCGCTCCACGCGGCCTGGTCGGTGTAGGCCCAGCCCTTGGACCACTCGACCCGGGTGCCGTCGAACGAGCGGAACAGGAACTGCTCCAACTCCCGCAGGAATTCCTCCGCGTAGGGCGTGCCGGGCAGTGTCAGGACGTCCAGCCAGACGGCCGTGTCCCACTCGGGGTGCTCGGCGCTCGGCCGCAGCGCTGACAGCAACGGGGCTCGTGCGCCGGTGAGTTCGGCGTCGGCGGAGTGGTCGAGGCCGGTCACCCGGATCTCGACGGTGCCGTTGACCGGGAACCGGCCGAGCGCGGCGTACGCGGCGAGCCGCTCCCGGTAGAACTCGGTGAACTCGTGCACCACGCGCTGCACTTGGGCGAGTGCGGTGAGCACGGCGTAACCGTTGGCGGTCTCCCGAAGTGTCGTCGGCCTGACGTAGAGCAGCGTGTTCTTCGACGGCCCCCAGATGTCCGCCGACAGCGTCGCCGTCAACCCCAGCGCGGCGACGTCGAGTTGGGCGTTGCCGAGCACCGGTGCCAGATACCACGCGCCGTCGGACAGGATCCGCCCGACGAGATCCGCGACCAGCGTCGGCACGTTGTCGGAGAACGGATAGTTGTACGGCGACGAGACGCGTCGCGAGGTCAACGGCTTGGTCGGTGCGACGCTCCACACCTTCAGCCAGGGGAACTCGGTGAACGCGAACCAGATCGCCTCGGCCCGCCCCGCCTCGTCCAGGAAGCTCGCGAAGGTACGCCCGTCGGACCCGGGCGCCGCGAAGAGTTCGGTGGCCGGGATGTCCGTACGGCTCAGACAGCGCAGATTCGCGTTCGCGCCCACGCGCAGCACGACCTCGGTGACCAGTGAACGCCCCAGATGGGTGAGGAGCGCCGCGCAGTCCGCCTCGTCACGGGTGTAGGTCCGCAGGACGTACGCGCCGGTGTCCGAGTCCCACACCACCGCCGTCAGCGACAGCACCAGATTGCTGAGCGACCCGAACGTGTGCCCGGCCGTCCGCTCCTCGCCCTTCGCCGGTACGGCCGTGCCGTGCGCGTCGATGGCCAGGGCGCCGCCGAGCGTCAGATCGCCGGGGGCGGGGGCGGCGGTGAGACCGAGGCCGTGCCCCTCCAGGAACGTGAGCAGCGCCTCCAGGGTGACACCGGTGCCGGCCCGGACGGCCGAGGCGGAATCCAGGGTCAGGCCGGTGAGGTGCGGGGCGGTGTCCACCAGCAGCACCGGCGCGTCGGACGCCGTACCGGACTCGATGGTCAGCGGTGACCAGCCGTGCGAGGAGCCGCGGGCGCGGACCCGCCGGCCGTGCTGCCAGGCCCAGTTGACGACGGACACCACCTGGTCGGCGTCGGTCGGTGCGCAGGCCCACAGCCCGTCGGCGGTGATCTCGCCGACCCAGTTGCGGTACGCCGAGCGGTAGAGGTCGACCTCGGCCGGGAAGTCGGGCAGTTCGGCCGCGGCGAGGGCCGGATCGGCCGTCAGGAGGACGGGCACGGTGGCCAGGGCCGCCGCCGAGAGGAGGAAGCCACGACGGGTCCAGGGAGCGGAACTGCCGTTCCCTGATTGGAGGTTGTTCGCCACATGATCGGTCACGCGCACACGCTAGGCGGGAGTTGACACGAGTAGGCAGCCTGTCGAACTGGTTCACCCGTGTGAGTGAAGGATTCACAGCCGGCGGCCCGGAGGAGCCCGTTCCGCGGATGTCGGTGCCGGATGACAGACTGGTGACATGGACGAACGTGTAATCGGCAGGTCGCAGCAGCAGGCATCCGTCGTCGGTCTCGGCACCTGGCAGCTGGGCGCCGACTGGGGAGACGTCGACGACAAGGAAGCCCTTGCCGTGCTGGAGGCGGCTGCCGAGTCGGGGGTGACCTTCTTCGACACGGCCGACGTGTACGGCGACGGGCGCAGCGAGCAGACCATCGCCACCTTCCTCGCCGGCCGGCCCGATCTGCATGTCCTGGTCGCGACGAAGATGGGCCGGCGCGTCGACCAGATCCCCGAGAACTACGTCCTCGACAACTTCCGCGCGTGGAACGACCGTTCGCGCCGCAACCTCGGCGTCGACCGCATCGACCTGGTGCAGCTGCACTGCCCGCCGACGCCGGTCTACTCCTCGGACGAGGTCTTCGACGCCCTGGACACCCTGGTCGCGGAGGAGCGCATCGCGCGGTACGGCGTCAGCGTCGAGACCTGCGCGGAAGCCCTCACCGCGATCGCCCGGCCGAACGTGACCAGCGTGCAGATCATCCTCAACGCGTTCCGCATGAAGCCCCTGCTCAAGGTGCTCCCGGCCGCCCAGGAGGCGGGCGTCGGCATCATCGCGCGCGTGCCGCTCGCCTCCGGTCTGCTGTCCGGCAAGTACACCAAGGACACGGTCTTCCCGGAGAACGACCACCGCACCTACAACCGCCACGGCGAGGCCTTCGACCAGGGCGAGACCTTCTCCGGCGTCGACTACACGACGGGCGTCGAGGCCGCCGCCGAGTTCTCCGCGCTGGCCCCCGAGGGATACACCCCGGCCCAGCTGGCCCTGCGCTGGATCATCGACCAGCCCGGTGTCACCACGGTCATCCCCGGCGCCCGCTCACCCGAACAGGCCCGCGCCAACGCGGCGGCGGCCGGACTGCCCGCCCTGTCCGAGACCACGCTCAGCGTGATCCGAGACCTCTACGACCGCCGGATCAAGGACCAGGTGGAGGGCCGCTGGTAGCTCCTGGCGCTGATGGGAGGGGCCTTCTGCTCAGCGGGTCTCCGTTTGAACGGCCGGCGGTCCGGTTACACGGACCGCATGACCCAGGACGACCGGCGGACAGGACGCGACGAGTCCGACGAGGAGCGCGCGGACCGGATGTGGGGCGAGCTCATCCAGGAGGTCCGGGTCGCGCAGACCGGCGTACAGATCCTCTTCGGGTTCCTGCTCACCGTCGTCTTCACTCCCAAGTACGACCAGCTGGAGCACGCGAACCAGATCCTCTACGTCGTGACCGTCGTCCTCGGCGCCACCGCCACCGGAGCGCTGATCGGCCCGGTCTCCCTGCACCGCCTGGTCTCCGGCCGGAGCGTGAAACCCCGGGCCGTGCGCTGGGCGTCCCGGCTGACCTTCGTCGGCCTCGTCCTGCTGCTCGCCACCATGACCGCCGCGCTCCTGCTGGTCCTCCGGGTCGCCACCCACTCCGCGTACGTGCCCTGGCTGGTCGCGGGGGTGGTCACCTGGTACCTGCTGTGCTGGTTCGTGCTGCCCATGTGGGCGCGGTACCGGCATACGACCCGATGACCCCGAGCCGCGCCAGCTGCCGGTCGTGGACCCGGCTGAGCAGCAGTACCGAGAGCGTGGCGCCGATCAGCGCGCAGAACATGTCCCACTGTGTGTCCCACACATCCCCCTGCGTGGCCAGGAACGCGTCCGCGCTGTGGCCGCCGATCACGGCAGCCGCCCACTCGAACAGCTCGAAGAGGGCGCTGAAGGCGAGGCACGCGCACACGGTGAGCGGCGCCAGCCAGCGACTGCCGCGCAGGGGCGAGGTGCGGACGAGCAACTCCCGTACCAGGAGCGCCGGTACGAAGCCCTGCATGAGGTGGCCGAAACGGTCGTAGGGATTCCGGCTGAGTCCGAACGTGTCACGGACCCAGTCGCCGACCGGCACCTGCGCGTAGGTGTAGTGGCCGCCCACGGCGAGGACCAGCGCGTGCGCGGCGAGCAGGCAGCACAGGAGGCCGGTGAGGGGGAAGCGCCGCCAGGTGAGGACGATCACCGGGAGTCCGACGAAGATCCACACGGTCTCCAGGAACCACGTCGTGCGGTCGTGCGGACGCCATGCCGAGAGGGCCATGCCGACGATCACCAGCGCGACCATGGCGGCGGGCAGCCGGCGCCGCGGCGCGGAAGCGAGAACGGACACGATGGGGCTCCCTTGTCGTGGGGAGCCCCATCGTGTCCGAAGGCCGAAGCCGCTGCATGAGTACGGCTACTCAGCCGGAGTGGTGCTCTTGCGCAGCGCGGTGAGGCAGCTGTCGATGGCCTGCTGGAGCTCCTCAAGACGCTTGACCATGTCGTCCTCGAAGAAGTCCTGGGCGTCGTCGAAGGTCAGCTCCTCGAACACCTTCGTGGCCTTCTGGAGGCTGCTGTAGAACTTCGTCCGCCGTTCCTGGACGCGGAGTTCGGGGTCGGCCTCCACCGTCTCGACGACCAGGTTCTTCATGGTGTCGTAGGCCTCGGTGGCCCAC
The DNA here is from genome assembly GCF_016654115.1 of Streptomyces sp. MBT53. GTDB lineage: Bacteria > Actinomycetota > Actinomycetes > Streptomycetales > Streptomycetaceae > Streptomyces. The sequence goes on along the minus strand of NZ_JAEQAZ010000073.1, from coordinate 1,384 downwards.
TCGCCGGTGTCCTCGCCCTCCTCCAGCTCGTCGAGCAGCGAGAGGTGGCGCTCGGCCTCCTGGCGTACGTCGAGGGGCGCGTCGACGGTCTGGCCGGCGGGGGTCTTGATCTGGCCGGACTCGGCGATCTGGCGGACGTAGCCGATCCGGTCCGCCGAGCGGCTCTCCGTCGCGACGGCCTTCTTCAGGTCGTCGGTGCGGACCACGTCGCGGGCCAACTCGGCCTGCAGCTCGGGGTCTTCGCGCACGCGGTCGAGCAGCGCCTGCCGGGCCGCCCGCGCGGTGGACGGGTCGGCGAGGATCGCGGCACGCAGCGCGGTCGGGTTCTCCGCGACCTCAAGGGCCTTGGTGGGGCGGATGCCCTCCGCCTCGGCGGCCTCGGAGATGGCGGTGCCGCGCTCGGAGGTGGCGGAGGAGCGGGAGACGTAGTAGTTCAACCACACGTCGGCGTCCGGGAGTTCGACCTCCTGGCCGGGGGCCAGCTCCTCGAAGTGCGGGACGAGACCGTCGTCCGCGGCCCGGTCCCAGGCCTTGTAGTAGCGCATGACACGCTCGGGGGAGCAGTCGGCGAGTTCGGCGAACTCCTTCGCGGACACCTTCGGCGTCTCGTCCGCGCTCTGCCCGCCGGGCCGTACGCTGCGCGCCACCTTCAGGCCGAAGGCCCAGCCGCCGGTGCGGGCGTAGGCTCCGAACTCGTGCGCGTCCCGGGCGACGAGGCCGGCGTCGTCGAGGGCGGTGAAGGACGTCTCGGCCTGGTCGATCACTACGGTCAAGGCGGACTCTCCTGGGCTTGAGATGAGGCATGGTGCGAACAGGCAGCCTATATCCACCCATTGCCGCTGGTTTGAGTGCCCGGCCCTCGCGTCGCCGTCAGTTCACCGACCGCTTGAAGGTCTTGAAGAAGGTCTGGAGCGCCTGACGGTTGGCCGCGTCGTTCCACTCGTCGGCGGGCGTCGTCCACCGTAGCGAGAAACTGCGCCCGCCGCCGATCAGGAAACCGCGCCCGAGCGTACGCACCTTGTTGTCGCCGGTGCCGGAGAACCACTCCAGGTCGGCCGCCTTGTCGCCCTGGTACGTCGTGGCCTTGATGTCGCCGATCTGCTGGAAGCCCTCGGTCTGCTTCAGCCCCGGCAGGACGTCGTCGCGCCAGACGGCGACCGGGTCCGGGCCCGCCTGCGTGCTGTACGTCACGGCCAGCGTGCGCGGGTCGCCCGAGGCGCCGAAGGTGACGCGGTAGGCGATGTCGCCGTCCTTCTGGGTGTCCACCACCTTCCAGCCCTTGGGGAGCGCGACGGAGAAGCCCTCCGGCGCCTTGAACACCCGGAATCCGGCGGGCAGCGCGGAGGCGGTGGGGGAGGGGGACGGGGACGCGCTGGCCGAGGGC
>NZ_JAEQAZ010000072.1 GCF_016654115.1 Streptomyces sp. MBT53 | reverse complement strand
CCACCCCACGGGACATGACCCTGACTGCTCAAACACTCGCCCGCATCATCAGGCTGTGCAGCGCCCCGGCCGTGGCATCTACCGACCTGAACTCACTCGCCGACCTGGCCGGCCCGGCGGATACCACGACCAGTCCCACATGAACCGAGACTTCCGAGCCGTGTCGGGGCAGACACCACGAGAACTGCTCGACATCATGCGCCGAACACCGGCACGGCACAGCGTCGGGCACATCCAAGTCCTCGACGACTTCGGTCTCCGCGCCCCGACAGGCCGCCCCACATGACGGACGCCTTCCCTGAACTGCCTTTCCCACAGAAGGAGTTGGCCACTCACCTGCCGGGGTCAAGTCGCTGGGCGAGGTCGTGGGCCATGGCGCTGGTGAAGTCTCCGTCGTAAGCGCCGACGATCTCGACACGACCCACGGTGATCGCGTGGGCCACCATCGGAGCGCCCCACAGTTTGCCATCCACGACGATGGCGAACTGGTTGCGCGGGGACGGGGCCGACGCGAGGGCGCCGGTCAGCGTGGCGAAACGAGTCCGGTCGGCGGCCGTGAGGGTCACCTCCACCTGCCAGCTGCCGTCGACAGTGCCCTTCTCGGCCTTCGCCGCCGAGACGCGGACGTCGCTCATGCCGCCGGCCGCGTCGGCGTGAAAGCACATCGCCGGGTGGGTCTCGGTGCGGTGCACGGTATAGCCGCCGCCGGCCGGTGTGCAGGCCCGCTCTGTCGCCGAGGTGACCGGCAGGAGAGAAATCGTGGACGCCTTTGTGGCGCCTCGTCCTTCGGCGGGCTGCACCGCGTGGGCGCGCAGCGGGTCGTCGTCCGCGACAGCCACCCAGGCGGTGGCAACCGCTGCGGCGAGGGCAACCCCGACACCGACGCGCGCCAGCCTCTGTCGCCGCCGGGCGACCCGCAACGCGCCGTCGGCCAGGCCGACGAGATGGGCGTCGGCGCCGCCGTCGCACTCCCGGACATGGGCGTGCAAGGTGTCGTGCAGCAACGTTTCGTGCAGCAGGTCCTCGGTCGAGTCGTTCATGCGGTCACGCCCCTTCCGGAGGCATTGGAGGAGGCGGACGGCCCTGCCTCGGCCAGGGTGGTGCGGAGCGTGACGAGGGCCTTGTGGGTCTGGCTACGGACCGTTCCCTGAGCGACGCCCAGGATCGCGGCGATCTCGCTGTCGGGCCGGTCCTCGAAGTAGCGCAGCACGATCACCGCACGCTGACGCTTGGGCAGCCGCCGCAGCGCGGTCATGATGTCCTGCCGCTGGACGACGGCGTCGGCCCAGTTGGCGCCCTGTGCGGACGGCTGGTCCGGCACGGAGTCCGTGACCGTCTCCCGCCCCCAGCTGAGCAACCGGAAGCGATCCACCTGTGCGTGGTAGAGCGCGCGGCGCACATAGATCTCTGGCTGTTCCCGGTCACGGAGCTTCGACCAGCGTCGGGCCGTGGATGCAAGCGCGGTCTGGAGCAGGTCCCGGCCCTGCTCCCAGTCCCCGGTCAGCAGGTAGGCCGTCTGCAACAGCGATCTCGACCGCGCCGCCACGAACTCACGGAACTCGCGTTCCTCGTCGGCGTTCAATGCGCCCTCCCTCGTTCCCCCGTAAAGACGGGTACGGACACGCAAACGACTGCCCTGCCGCACCAACTTTCTCCGCCTCGTCCACCGGACAGCAATGCCGAAGGCCGTGGAAGGACGCCGGCACGCCAGGCCGGAGGGAGGAACCCGGAGCCGCAGACGACGGACTTCAGGCCGAGCGAAGGGTGATCGATTCCGCGCTCCCCGGCAGCGGCCAGCACCCCGCCCCGACGCACGGAAGAGAAGGAAGCAAGGAAGCAAGGAAGCAAGGAAGCTAACGGATGATCGCTGTCGTCGGGCCGGACAGACCCTCCCCGAAGTAAGCAGGGTCGAAAGGAGTGGCTCTCCTCGTGGCCGGTGCGGGACGGCCGGGGCGGGCGGGCAGCAAACGGCGCCCCTGGAGGCAGAGAGCGTCTCAGGAGCGGGCGTCACGGCTGTCTCCCTGGTTGGCTGATGACTGTCGGCACACGGGCCGACGCCCGACGAACTCCCATGAGGTGACCATGAACAGAGCCGGACGATGGCGGACCGCACGCATCGCCGCAGTGTCCCTGGCGACCGCCACGACCTGCCTGCTCACCGCAGGGTCCGCGAACGCCGCGACGCCGTACCAGTTCACCCTCTGCTCCGACGGCTACTACTCGTCGTACGCGACGTTCCCCACGAGGAGCCTCGCCACGAAGCTCGTCGCCCCGGGCACATGCACCACGCTGACCTTCAGCACCCCGGGCTCGGATCCCGTGGAGATCTACATGAGTGACGGACGGGTCCTCGGCGGCTTCTCCTTCGACCGGAGCGCCGGCGCGGGCGTCAGCACCACCGGTACCGCCTCCTCCCCCGGCTACTACCGTTGGTGAGGCGGTAGCAGGACGCGGTTGCCCGCCCAGAACTGTGTGCGGAAAACCGCGTCCCCGCGGTCCGTGCCGGTCAGCCCGGCAGCGCCTGGCCGCAGGCCCGGGCTGTGGCGGCGAGATGGTCCGCACCCCACAGCCCGGCGACCTTCTCGGCCTCCAGGAAGGCCGACTGCGCGGCCGCTCGGTCGCCGAGCATGGCATGCAGCTCTCCCAGCGCCTGAGCGAGGGGGCGGGTGCAGAACGCCGTGGTCGCCGCGGACCCCAGTTGGTTCCGGACAGGTTCTAGCAGGGGGATCAGGCGGGCCGCCGCTTCCCGGTCCTCGAAGACACAGGCCAGCCGCGCCCGGGCACCCAGGCGGACGGCGTAGAAGTGGTCCTTCGGGGGGTCGCGATGAAAGCGGACGGTACGTGCCTCGTCCGTCTTGCCCTGCAGGGCCAGCACCAGGGCGAGTGCCTCGCCGCCGCGCGGCCCCCAGGTCTCGTACACCTCTCGCGTGTGCGGCTCGATCTCCGCCACGCGCCCCTGGTTGAGCCTGATCGTGATCAGCCCGCGTGTGTAGATGTCCGCTCCGTGCCACGGGTTGTGGCCGCTGAGACGTTCCCGGACGCGGCGGTACGACGCCTCGGCCTCGTCGAACTGCCCGCGGGCGTGGGCGAGCATCGCCATGGTGGCCATGCTCGCTGCCTCCGCCCCGGCGATGTGGAAGCGGCGGGCGATGCTCAGACCGCGTTCGCCGTGCCGCCGGACGGCCTCGGCGTCGTTGTGGATCGCCGCGATCATGGAGTCGATGTGTTCGCAGACCCACTGGTAGGCGGGCAGCTCGTGGTGCCGGACGAGTTCTCTCAGCTCCGACACCATCACCCCGTACCGGACGAGCTGGTGTTCGTGCGGCATGAGCTTGGTCAAGGTGGTGAAGGCGGCGGCGAGCAGAGCGGGGTCCTCCACCCGGCGGGCGAGTGCCAGTTGCCGTTCCGCCGCTTCCGCCTCCTGTCCGGTGCCGAAGCCGGCGAGCTCGTCCACGAGCCTCTGGAGCAGGCGCACGGTGACGGACCGCGGCAGGTCGGGACGGTTGAGCAGCCGTTCGAGCGTGTCGACGACGTGCTGATCCACCGCCCAGTGCCGCCGGGTCAGCCATGGAGTGGGCTCGGTCCAAGCGGCGAACGCCGCCGCCACGAGGTCGTCCCGCCCGACCCCGCGCGCCTCCTGCACGGCGCGCTCGCCCGTGGCCTGCGCCGCGCCCACAGAACCCGTACGCACCTGCGCCCGCATGAGCCGGCCGTAGACGTCGACGAGCCGCTCGGCGCGCTGCTCCGAGGTGCCCGGGACGAGGTCGACGGCGGTGACCGCACCCGAGAGGAGCTCCACGGCGACGTCGTACGCGTATCGGCGTTCGGCGCGTTCGGCCGCCCGGACGGCATGGACCACCGCCCGGTCGGCCTGCGCCGGATCGGCCGAGCGTCTGAAGTGCAGTGCCAGGGCGTCGAGGTCGTTGGGGCGTAGGCGTTCGAGAACGTCGGCGAGTCTGCCGTGCAGGGAGCGGGCGCGCAGGCCGGTGAGCTCGGTGTAGGCGACGTCGCGCAGGAGAACGTGCGTGAAGCGGACGCGTCCCGGTGCGGGCTCCGTGAGCAGCCCCGCCCGGACGCAGGCCTCCAGCGAGTCGTACACCTCGGCCGGTTCCAGGTCGGACGCCTCGGCCAGGACGTCTATGTCGGCCTCGCGTCCGCAGACGGCCGCCAGGCCGATGACGGAGCGTTCGGCCGGCGAGAGGTTGGCCAGCCGCAGGCGCAGCACGTCACGAATGGCCTCGGGGACTTCGGTGACCGCCTTCAGCGTGCCCTCGACCGCCAGCAGGCGGGCGCTCTCGGTCACGAAGAACGGGTTGCCGCCGGTGCGTTCCGCGAGGGCGGCCACGGTCTCGGGGGCCACGTCGGTGCCGCACACCTCGCGCACCAGCTCCGCCACCGCCGGTGTGTCCAGCCCCCGCAGCGTCAGCCGGTAGGCGGAGAGCCGGGCGAGCTCCGCCTGGAACGGGGCCGGTCGGGAACCCGCCTCGTCGGAGCGGAAGGCCGCCGTCACGAGGACCGGCGCGCGCAGCGAGGCCGCACGACACAGCAGCATCAGTGTCTCGGTGTCGGCCCTGTGCAGATCGTCCACGAACAAGGCGAGGGGCTGCCGGGCCGCGACGGCGGAGAGCCACTCCCGCACGGCCATGTGCACCTTGAACCGGCCTGCGGCGGCATCCCGCGTCAGCGGCTCGCGGGCACCGCCGGGCTGCAGGAACGCGTCCAGCGGCTCGACCACGTCGGGCGGCGAGATCCTGGCCAACTCGCTCAGGGCCTCGACCCAGGCCCAGGCGGGCGGTGCACCGTCTTCCTCGGGGCACCTACCCGTGATCACGATCCAGCCCTCGCGCCTCAGCAGGTGGCCGAAGTGGTCCAGCAGTGTCGACTTACCGGAACCGGCCTCCCCGGACAGCGTGACGACGGCGCCGCGGTGGGAGGCCACCCGGGCCGCCTCCCGCAGCATGCGCAGTTCGGCGGTCCGGCCCTTCAGAGGGTGACGGTCCTGTTCCAGGCCTTGGGGCAGCCTGTTGACCCCTCTCCGGTGGTCAGGAACGGGGACGGCCCCGACCGGCCGGGCATCGTCCACCGCCTCGATCCGCGTCCGGGTGGGATCCGCGGGACCGGTGCCGCCGCGTTGCGGGCCGGGTGCCGCCCTGTGGAGCGACTCGTGCCGTCCGTGCAGGATGTCCTGTTCCAACTCCGTGAGCAGAACTCCTGGTTCGAGCCCGACGGTCTCGACCAGGACGGATCGCGCTCGGCGGAGCGCCGCCAGGGCGTCCGCCTGGCGGCCGGAGGCCCACAACGACAGGGCCAGCAGCCGCCAGGCGTCCTCCCGCAGGGGGGCGTCCCGCACCAGGACCTCCGCATCGACCGCGACCTCGGCGGCGTGGCCGGCGCTCAGGCCCACCTGCAGGAGCAGTTCCCGGGCCATGAGACGCACCTCGTCGAGGCGGGCCACCTCGTCTGCGGCCCAGCTGCGGTCCGACCACTCGGAATAGGGCAAGCCCTGCCACCAGGTCAGGCCCTCCTTCAACCGGTGCCACGACGCCTCGGGATCACCGGAACGCGCCTCGCGCACGAGTGCTTCGAACCGCCACGCGTCCACGGCCTCCTCCGGCACCCGCAGGGCGTAGCCGGGCGCGGCGCTCACGAGAACTCCGGCCGGCGCCCGCGGCGGGCGTCCCGGTTCCAGGGCGCGGCGCAGGTTGGAAATCAGTGGATACAACGCGGCCAGTGACCGCTCCGGGGAGGTGTGAGGCCACAGGTGTTCAGCGATGCGTTCGGCCGGTACCACGCTCCCGCGGGCCATGATCAACATGGCGAGAACGGCCCGCTGTTGCGGCCCTCCCAGCGCCAGGCGTCTGTCGGCCGTGTAGGCCTCCATGGGGCCCAGTACGTTCAAGCGCAGCATGGCGAGTCAATCTACCGAAGGTGTGAACGTGCACATGACCACATGTGATGCCAGGGCGGGCTGCCGGTGCGGGACAGGCCATCGGCGCGGCTCGGTCCGCCGGTCCGATGTCGAGGCCGGGTGGTCCCGGTTGCTGTCGGCCTGACCGGATGTCAAGTCCCCTCCAGGGTTCATCAAATGACGCCGATTCACCGACGGGGCGTCGAGTGCCCGCGCACAGCCTCGCCCCGAAGTGTCGGGATGTTGTCGGGATCCTGTCGTCTTCCCGTTGCTCTTGTGAGCCAGCCGAGGCCGAACCCTGCACCCGCTCCGGCCCGCTCCGTTGTCCGGACGGAAAGACAGACGCTGGCCAGGTTGACGCGCGCGCAGAAGGTGCCGTCCTCGCCATCCCATTGGCCTCCAAGGGCCTTCGGCTTTCATCGCCGTTGATCGGATGCGTCAACAGGGCCGGGAAGGACGCGGGAATGATCTCGATCGCGGTCGTCGCCAGTGACAGGATCACTCACGAGGGGACCGTTCGCCATCTCCGGGGACAGAGCGGTCTACAGGTCCTGCCGAAGGAACAGCATCAGCACGCGGACGTCCTGCTCGTGCTGACCACGGACGTCACCGAGGAGACACTCCTGGTCATGGAGACGGCCGCGGCAGGCTCGCTCAGACCGGACATGGGCATTGTGCTCGTCACGGGGAGCCTCTGCGAGGCCCATGCGGTGCGCGCCGTGGCGTGCGGCCTGCGGAACGTCGTCCGGCGGCAGAACGCCGGCTACGACAAGGTCGTCCAGGCCGTGCGGAACGTCGTCGCCGGGCTGGCGACGCTGCCGGTCACGGTCCAGGGCCGGCTGATCGACCACGTCACCGGCGTCCAGCGTCATGTCCTCCATCCGTCGGGATTGACGTCGTCGGGTCTGGACGCCCGCGAAGTCGAGGTGCTGCGCATGCCGGCGGACGGCCTGGACACGGTGGAGATGGCCCAGAAGCTGAACCACTCGGAACGCACCATCAAGAACGTTGTCGGGGCGATGACCAACCGGCTGGGGCTGCGCAACCGTTCCCACGCCGTCGCCGTCGCCGTCGCCTTCGCCCTGAGGTCCGGGGCGCTGATGTGACACGCCCGAAAGCGGGACACGACCCGTCGAGGAAGTGCAGGACAGTGCCGTCGAGCACGGTCCGGGTCGGCGCGCCCGCGGCGGTGGCCTGCGCCCTCTGAAGTCCTGGCTTTGGCCGTCGTAGGAGAACCACCGGCTGCTCGCTGTCCTCGGGCTCCTCTTGGCATGCCCCTGGGAGTGCACTTGGCGCCCAGTTGGAACCACGCGCAAACGCTCCGATTCCCTGATCCGGCGCGAAGATACTGGCCTCATGAAAGACGATCACATGTACGAACCCCCTCTGGTGTCCGACGTCACGGTTTCCGACCGATGGGGTGAGATCTCGGGCGTGCTGACCAACGACGGGCAACTGTTCTCGCTCACCTTCCGGGGACACCGCTTCGAGGGAAGCAGCCCCGACGCCCTGGAACTGGTGACCGCGCCCGAGGACGCCCCGCAGCCGCCGCGACTGGACGGCTCCGACCTGAGCGACTTCACTCTGCGATGGCCGACGCCCGTCACCGTACGGATCGGATCGCAGCTCACCCAGGCGGTTCTGACGTCCCACCTGGTCGTGCCCGATCGCGACGCCCCCGACCCGTCCCGGCACACATACGGCGTCTCCCTCTCGCTCGCGTTGCCGGACGGCGAGGTCGCCACCCGGCACGCCGGCGACATGGAGCAGGCGTTGTCGGAACTTCAGCGGGACGTCCCCGACGGGGTGGTCCTCCAGACCTGTACCACCTGCGCCCTCTCCGACTACCACCCGGGCGGAAACGGCTTCATGGGATCCCTCGCCTGTTTCCGGAACACGAAGGAGGAATTCGAAGCGGTCCGCACGAAGGACGACCTGTTCGCCCTGTGGGACTCCCGCGCCGGGTACGTCCAGGAAACCTATCGCTGCCCGGATTTCACGTGAGCGGAGCATCCTTCGCGGCGAAGGCGACCGTCTCACGGCTCCCTGCGGCCGTCGGCCCGGTCGCCGACCTCGCGCCCGTGTCCGGCGCACCGCGCTCGCAGTGGCTGCTGCTGACCACGGCAGGCGACCTGGTGCGGTTCGACGCCGACAGCGGCACGGCCCGGACGGTCGGCGCCACCACGGTCCCGGCGGAGCCACAGCCCGACTACTGGAGAGAGCACGTGGTGCGCCGGCGTCTGCACGCCTCGCACGACGGCCGGTTCGCCGGGATCGTCAACGACTACGGCCGCTACGGCGAAGTGGCCGACCTGGAGACCGGAAGGGTCACTCTCTCCCTGGACGGCGGCGACTACCACCAGTACACCGTTCCCTTCTCGTTCGCCTTCACCCAGCACAAGGGCCGGACCCTGGTCGTGCACCGCACGGCCTGGAACCGGCTGGACGTGTCCGACGCGCTGACCGGGGAGCTGCTGACCCCGCGCGACCCGGGGATCCCGCACCGCCTGGACTACTTCCACGGTGCGCTCGCCGTCTCTCCCCGAGGCACCCGGATCGCCGACGACGGCTGGATCTGGCAGCCGTACGGTGTTCCCACGGTGTTGAACCTCCGCTCCTGGATCGAGGGCCGTACCTTCGAGTCCGAGGACGGCAGGACGCGCAAGGAGTTGGACTGGCGGGACTACTACTGGAACGAGCCGCAGTGCTGGATCGACGAGCGCCATATCGCGGTGACGGGTCTGAAGGGCATCGATTACGAAGCGAAGTCCAGCACCCGGGGCGTGCGGGTCTTCGACGCAGTACGGTGCCGCGAACTTCTCGCCCTGCCAGGTGTCGAGGGCGCCCTCTTCGCCGCGGACGGGATGCTCTTCGCCGCCGCACTGGCGGGACTCCAGGCGTGGGACCCGGTGAGCGGGGAGCTGAGGGGCACCGTCCCGGGCTTCGTCCCCACCCACCATCACCCTGGCGCGGCCGAGTTGGTGGCGTTCGACGGGGAGACGCTCAGCCGCCTGCCCCTGAGCTGCCTCGTCTGACCCGCCACGTCGGCCGGGGACGTCCGACGCCGTGTGGGCCGTGGCCGCTCCGGCGCGGGTGGTCCCATGGAGCAGAGGTCCAGACCTGTCGTTCATCGACACGTCCGGGACACTCCGCAGGCCTCGCCGCGCGGATGACCCGCCGTCCTGTACAGCACGCACGATCGGCATCGCGGTGATCGCCGACGCCGAGGAGTCCGGTGACCAGGGCCCCGCACCGACCTGCCCGGGCCGCTTCGCACCGCGTCGTACGGCTCAGGTTCCCCCGAGCGCCGGTGCCGCCGTCTCGATGGAATGTCGGGAAGTTGTTGTGATCCTGTCGTCCTCCCGTACCCCTGGCCGTCTTCGGCGGCGACCGCCGGAACGGGAGGCGCCGCAGTCCCTACGATGGCCGACCATGTGTGCGTATGTTCTGGTCGCCGACGACGACCACAAGCAGGCCGACATCATCCGCCGCTATCTGGAACGGGAGGGGCACTCGGTCGGTCTCGTCTTCGACGGCCGGGCCGCGCTGGAGGAGATCCGGCGGCGAATGCCCGATCTGGTGGTCCTGGACTGGATGATGCCGCGCATGGACGGCCTGGACGTGTGCCGGGTGCTGCGCACCGAGTCAGATGTGCCGGTGCTGATGCTCACCGCGCGCACCGAGGAGGACGATCTGCTCCTCGCTCTCGATCTGGGCGCCGACGACTACATGACCAAGCCGTGCAGCCCGCGTGAGCTGGTCGCGCGGGTGCGCACCCTGCTGCGGCGGACGGGCCGCCCGGCGCCGCCTCCGGTCGAGGCGCCGCCACCGCCGGAACCCGTGTTCGCCGTGGGCACCCTCACCGTCGACCCCGGCCGGTTCGAGGTCCGGGTGGACGGGCGGCTCACCGAGTGCACTCCCGGGGAGTTCCGGGTCCTGGAGGTGCTGGCCGCCGCGCCGGGCCGGGTGTTCACCCGTAAGCAGATCCTTGAGCACCTGCACGGCATCGACCGCTACGTCACCACCCGTACCGTCGACGGACACGTCATGAACCTGCGCCGCAAGATCGAGCGCGACCCGACGCGGCCCGAACGTCTGCTCACGGTCTACGGCGTCGGGTACAAGATGGCCGACGTGTCGGTGCGCGACGCGGACCACCCGCGGCCCGCGGGCACGGCGAACCCCCTCGACGACGAGGGGGTTCGCCGTGCCCGGTGACCGGGCTCCGCGCAGAGGGCTGCGGTGGAGGCTGCTGTGGCTGTCCGCACTGGTCTCGCTGTGCTCCGTCGCCGCGACGGCCTGGCTCGTCACCAGTCTCACCGCCGTCGCCATCGGCCGTGAGCGCGGTCAGGCACTCGCCGACGACACGCGGATCTATGACACACTCGTCGGCTACGCCGCGACGCACCCCGACTGGGCCGAAGTCGCCCCGACCCTGCGCGAACTGTCGCAGCGGACCGGCCGCCGGATCATCCTGACCGATACCCGCCGGCATCCGCTCGCGGACTCGGCCGGGACCGCCACCACGGCCTCGCTGCCCGCCACCGCGTCGGCGACCGTCGACGCGTTCGCCGTCGACGCCGCTCTCGCGCCCCACGACGGCGCCGCCCCCGCTGACCGCATCGATCCGCGCGCCGTGGGCCCGTTTCGGCTGACCGCCCGGGAACGCGAGGCGCTGGACGCCACCGCGACGCAAGTCGCGGACTGCATGCGCGGCTCCGGGCAACCCCAGGACATAACAGTCGTACACGCGCCGAACGGACGGCCGAACGTCATCATCGACGAACGGCTCTTCGACACGGGCGACCGGTGCGGCGTCGACGCGCTCCTACCGCGCACCCCCACGGAGAACAGAGCCCTGGGCCGGCTCGGCCGGCTCCTCGACGACTGCCTCACCGACCGCGGCGCCGCGCCCGTACGGCTCGCCGACGACCTGACGTGGACCCCCTCCACCGCACGGGGAGTTCCGGACAGCCGGGCGGTGACGGCATGTCTCGCCACAGCGCGGCGCGAGCAGCTCGATCCCTACGTGGCCCCGGCGGCGCTGCTCTTCGCCACCGCGCCCCACCAGAGAATCTCCACCTTCTTCGACCTATCCCACACCAACCGCGCCCGCATCGCCGGTGCCGCCGTGCTGGTGCTCCTGACGACCGTGACAGTCACCTTCGTCGCCGGCACCCGCATGGTCCGGCCCCTGCGCGCTCTCACCGACGCGGCCCAGCGGCTGGCCGACGGCAACGAAGGCGCGCGGGTCGAAGTGGCGGGAGACGACGAACTCGGCCGGCTCGCCACCGCGTTCAACCTGATGTCCAACCGCCGGGAGCAACTGGAGAAGGTGCGCCGAGCCATGGTGAGCGACATCGCCCACGAGCTGCGCACCCCGCTCAGCAACATCCGCGGCCTGCTGGAGGCCGTGGAGGACGGTGTGGTCCCGGCAGACGGGAGCGTCGTGTCCTCGCTGTTGGAGGAGGCGCTGCTGCTCCAGCACATCATCGACGACCTGCGCGACCTGGCGGCGGCGGAAGCCGGGGCGCTCAGGCTCCACCCGGAAGGCGTCGACGCCACCGCGCTCCTCGCCCAGGTCGCCCGCGGCCACCAGGGCAACGCGGCCGCCGCCGGGGTCGAACTGCGCGTCCGGCCAGGTGAGGCGCTCTGGCTGCACGCCGATCCCGTACGGCTGCGGCAGGCGGTCGGCAACCTCGTGTCCAACGCCGTACGGCACACACCGGCCGGCGGCAGAGTCACGCTCTCCGCCGAACCGGACGGGCGCGAGGTGGTGATCCGCGTCGAGGACACCGGCTCCGGCATTGGCGACGACGACCTGCCCAGGCTCTTCGACCGGTTCTGGCGAGCCGAGAAGTCACGCAGCCGGCAGGGCGGCGGCAGCGGACTGGGCCTGCCCATCGTCCGCAAACTCGCCGAGGCCCACGGCGGCAGCGTGCAGGTGTCGAGCCGGCTCGGCGCGGGATCGGTCTTCTCACTGCGGCTGCCGGCCGGGTGAGCGCACCGCCGGCGGGCCGGGCCGAGCGGCTGCGGAATCGGTCCGGGCGGACCCGGCCGACGATCGCCGGGTCCGGCCTCTGTCGGCGAGTTACGGGCGTCCTGTGGGTACGCCGGGACGGGCCGGGCACGGAAATTCTGAACAACCGGCAAAGGTTCCCGACAGGTTCCCGACAACGGACGCCGACCATGAGGCGCTATGACCCACCAGGACACTCCCGGCCGCAGCCGGTTTCTCGGCGCGGCCGCCCTGCTCGTGTGCGCCGGCCTTCTGACGGGATGCGGCGGTTCCGGCGACGGCGCGGCACGCCGGCCGGACGTGGCTTCCGTGAACAGCGGTTCCCCGGAAGAGAAGACAGCCGCCTCCGCCGCCCCCTCAGCGGACGACGGCCGCCCCCAGCTCCGGCTCGACAGCTCGGACGCGGAACGCGACCGCTATTGGCACATCTACGCCAGCTGTCTGAAGGACCACGGGCACAAGATGCTCACGCAGCGCGGCCCCGACTCCATCGACGACACCGACCAGAGCCCCACCGCCAAGGCGGCCGTGAAGGCCTGCGCGAACCGGCTCCCCCTCCAGCCCCCGGAGCTGGACCGGACGAAGAACCCACACTACGACGACGACTTCCGGGCTTACGTGAAGTGCCTGAACAAGGAGGGGCTCCACGTCACCGCCCTCCCGGACAACTCCGGGTGGACGTACGACGGCAACACGTCCATGAGCGCGGCCCACCAGGCCGAGATCGACAAGAACTGCACCACGGAGGCGTTCAGTGGGAAGCAGCGGTAAGACCGTCGCGGCGCTGGGCGTCCTGGTGGCGGCCTGCACCGCCGGAGCCGTCGTGTGGACCGGCACACACCCACAGCGGAACGCCGAGGCCACGGGCCCGGTCCGAGTACGGACGGCGACGGTCACCCGCACCGACCTGTCCGACAGCCGTACCCTGCCGGGCACTCTCGGCTTCGGCCGTCCGCACACGCTCAAGGGAACGGGCGAGGGCATCGTGACCCGGCTGCCCGCTCCAGGCACGCGGGCGGTCCGGGGGAAGGCCCTCTACCGGGTGGACGACCGGCCCGTCCCGGTACTCTTCGGGGACACCCCGTTGTTCCGCACCCTGTCCAAGCCGGGGGTACGCGGCCACGACGTGAACGTGCTCGCGGACAACCTCCACGCGCTCGGCTACGACACCGGTCCCACCGTCGGCTCCAGAGGTCCGACCGGCGAAGGCGAGGAGTTCACTCCCGGACTCGCCGCGGCGCTGAAGCAGTGGCAGTCCGACACCGGGCAGCAGCCCACCGGCACGCTGGTGCCGGGGCGCGCCGTCGTTCTGCCCGGTCCGGTGCGCGTGGACACGATCACGGCGCATCTCGGTGACCCTGCGGACAGTGACCTCCTCGCCTACACCGCCACCACCAAATCCGTCACCGTACCGGTGGACGCCACCGCCATGGGCACCGTCAAGGCCGGCGACAAGGCGGCCATCACCCTGCCCGACGGCAGGACGGTCGGGGGCCGGGTCACCGCGCTCGGCCGCACCGTCCAGGGCGGATCCGCCGATGACGCAGTGACGCCGACGGGCCCCGCCACGATCGACGTGACCGTGGTCCCCACAGGGCGGCGGACTTCCAGGCACTGGACGCGGCGGCGGTGCAGGTCCGGTTCGACACGGCCACGCGCAAGGGTGTGCTCGCGGTCCCGGTGAGCGCGCTGGTCGCGCTGCGGGAGGGCGGTTATGCCGTGCAGCGTCCGGACGGCACCCTGATCGCGGTGGCCACGGGCATGTTCGCGGGCGGCCTGGTCGAGGTCAGCGGCACGGGACTGACCGCCGGCACCAAGGTGGTGACGGCATCGTGAACGACCACGCCGGCCCCGTCCTCCTCGTCGACTCCGTGACCAGATGTCACCCCGGTGGCGTCACCGCGCTGGACCGGGTGTCGCTCCAGGTCGATGCCGGCGAACTGCTCGCCGTCGTGGGCCCGTCCGGGTCCGGCAAGTCGACCCTGCTGCACATCATGGGCACCCTCGACCGGCCGACCACGGGCACGGTCCGCATCGGAGGACACGACGTCGACACGCTGGGCGACCGCCGTCTCTCCGCGCTGCGCGCGCATCAGCTGGGATTCGTGTTCCAGCACTTCCATCTCGTCGACGGACTCGACGCCACCGAGAACGTCGCCACCGGCCTCCTGTACGCGGGCGTCCCGCGCGGCAGACGGCGACAGATCGCCCGCGAGACGCTGGAGCGGGTGGGCCTGGGCCACCGCCACGCCCATTTCCCGCAGCAGCTGTCCGGCGGCGAGCGCCAACGCGTGGCCATAGCCCGTGCGGTGGTCAACCGCCCCGCCCTGGTGCTGGCCGACGAGCCGACGGGCGCGCTGGACGCGGCCAATGGGACGGCCGTCCTGGACCTGCTCACCGAGCTGAACGCACAGGGCACGACCCTGGTCGTCATCACCCATGACCGTGACATCGCGGCCCGGATGCCCCGCCGGGTCGAACTGCGCGACGGCCGGATAGCGGCCGACGAACGAGCGGGAAGTGCCGCATGAGCAGCGGGAGTCACCCTGCCGGACCCCGTCCCGTCCGGCTCGCTTTCACCGATGTCCTCCGGCTCGGGCTGCTCGGCATCCGTGCCCGTGGACCGCGGGCCGCGCTGTCGGCGCTCGGAATCGCGCTCGGCGTCGCCACGCTCGTCGTGGTGAGCGCCGTGCCCGCCTCCGGGCAGCGCGCACTGATGACCGAACTGTCCGCGCTGGGCACCAACATGCTGCGCGTCGCGCCGCAGGCGGACAGCGACCCACCGGTGGTCCTGCCGACGGCCGCGGATGCCATGGCCGCCCGGATCGGCCCGGTGACCGAGTCGAGCGCGGTGGCCAACACCCATCACAGCGTGCTGCGTTCCGACCGCGCCGACCCGGCCGACGGGTCCGGGCTCAGCGTGCTGGCGGCGCGCACCGACCTGCTCGCGGCGGTCCACGGGACGGTCCTCTCGGGGACATTCCTGTCGCCTACCACAGAGCGCTACCCCACCGCCGTGCTCGGGTTCCGCGCCGCTTCCCGGCTCGGCATCGACCGGGTACGCCCAGGCGGGGACGCGGGACAGGTCTACGTCGACGGCCACTGGTTCACCGTCATCGGCGTCCTGGACCCGCTGCCGCTCGCTCCCGACCTCGACGTGTCCGTCCTGGTCGGCTGGGACGCGGCCCGCGAGCTGCTCGGCTTCGACGGTCACCCCACCGTCGTCTACGTCACGGCCGCCGAGTCCCGGATCGAGGCGGTGCGCGACGTGCTGCCCGCCACGGTGTATCCGGAACTGCCGGGACTGGTCCAGGTCAGCCGTCCCTCGGACGCCCTGGCCGCCAAACGCGCCACCCAGCGGACGTTCTCGGTCCTGCTGCTCGGGCTCGCGGGCGTCGCCCTGCTCGTCGGCGGCGTCGGCGTGGCCAACACGATGGTCGTCTCGGTGCTGGAACGGCGCCGCGAGATCGGGCTGCGGCGGGCGCTGGGGGCGGGCCGAAGACAGATCAGGGGGCAGTTCCTGGCCGAGTCGGTGGCCCTGTCCGCGCTCGGCGGCTGCGCCGGCACCGTCCTGGGCGCGGCCGTGACGGCGGGCTACGCACTGTGGCAGTCCTGGCCCGCCGTGTTCCCGCCGCTCGCGGTGGCGGATGGTGTCCTCGGCGCGGTCGCCGTCGGCGCAGCAGCGGGCCTGTACCCCGCCGTACGCGCCTCCCGGCTACCCCCGACCGAAGCACTGGCGGCGGTCTGAGGGCGGAAGCCGGAGTCCTGCTGTACGGCCGTACAGCAGGACTCCGGCTTCGCGGGCGGGTGACCGCATGGCCGACAGCGTCCGGCTGGGTTCGCGGCCTCGGGACATCGCCGCCCGTCGCCGCCCCGCGCGCACCTGGCTCAGGAGGTTGGCAAGTGTCGCGTCACTGATCCTCAGGGGCGGGGCCGTCGTCCTACACGTTGCGCCAGTGATCCACCTCGAACCCGACCCGGGGGCCATGGGTTCGACGGTCGTCACGGCGGAGACCGGAGGCGATGTTGATCGTGAAGGCGTCGGCGGTCGTGGTCGCGCCGCGTTCGTGGAGGAGGGCGGCGATCCGGGTGCGCAGCTCGTCGCGGATCCGGGCCGCCATGGTGAGGTCGCGTTCGAGATCCGGCGGGCCGCCGTCGCCCTGGCCGGCCAGCCGGACGGTCGGCAGCCGCAGGCCGTGGGCCAGGTTCCAGAGCCCGGTACGGACAACGTGCTCGGCCAGGTAGTCGAGCCTGGAGCCCGCACTGTCCGCCATGGTGCCAGGCGTGTCGAACGGGATGGAGCGGAACTCGGGCGCCGACACGGCGTGGCCGTGGAGGACGACCAGAGTGAGCGGGTTCGCCTCGGCCGAGGCATGGTCGTCGGACAGCAGTTCCGCGTGGGACTCGTGCATCGACTCCCCGGGGCGCTTGCTGTATGAGCGGAAGTACCACTGGTGCTTGCCGTCGATCATTGAAGCGACCTTCGGCATGGCCTTGGCGGCCCGCTGGAACGTGCGGTCCTGCTCCTCCACGGACGCACCCCGGTCGCGGGCCTCCCGCGCGGTGACCAGCAGGTCGGCGAGCTGGGCCTTGGACTTGAGGGCTTCCTGCCGCGCCGGGTCAGCGCCTACCCGTTCGGCGAAGCGCACGCGCTCGTGCAGTTGGGCGGCCAGCGCGCGCAGGCGGGCGGCGGAGCTGCGCAGGTTCTCCTCGACCGCGGCGCTCATCTCCCTGTTGTTCCTGCTGACCCGGGCGTGGTTCTCCAGGGCGAGCTGGGACTGGCCGTCCTCGCTGGCCAGGACGACGCTCGCGAAGTGGTAGCCGAAGTGTGATCCGTTGCTCGCCGTGGGTTTGGCGTAGTTGACCGCAAGGGTCGGCTTTCCGTTGTCGTCCTCCGCGTTGATCGACTGGACCAGGTAGCCCTCGCCGACCTCGGCCCAGGCTCCCTCGTTGATCCCGATCCGCCGCGCCGCCCGCGCCACGGCGTCGCGGCGCGGGTCGTCCACGTGCTCGTAGCTGAGCGCGCTGCCGTACTCCCGGCCGGGCATCGGCGCACCGCCCTGACCGCCGACGCCCCGGTTGTCCTGGGCCATCTCCGCGGCCGCCCAGGACGGGCTCGTGAGAGCCATGGCGATCTGCCCGTCCGCGACTTTGGCCAGGGACTCGGCGAGGTAGTGCGTGCCGGTGACCTCGGCCGTGTCCAGGGCACTGATCCGGCCGGTCGAGACCTGTCCCGGCACCCGAAGCACCGCGTGAGAGGCCCTCAGTTCGCCGGACACCATCTGTGCGAAGTCCCGGCAGGTCTCCTCCTCGGAGCGGCCCGAGCGGGTCAGGAACCGCGGAGTGACCTGGAGCAACGGCGGCGTGGGCAGGGTGTCGCCCCGGGGGAAGGTGAGGGAGATCTCCGGGTCGGCGTTCAACCGCACCTTGCTGCCGGCGGCGGCCAGCTTCGCATTGGCCTCGTCGACGGCCCGCTCGGTGGCGTACGCGTGCTGGCTGAGTCCGCCGGCGTCGATGGCCAGCGTGCGGTCCTGCGACACGTGGACCTCGGGGAACTCCCCGATGGGCACCACGTCGAGTTCCTGAGTGGGCAGGAACAGGGGAGCGGCCGAGGAGCCGGCGGGGTCGGCCGTCAGCTGGGTGGCGGGCAGCCGGTGGAAGAGCACGGATCCCTCGGTGGCGGCCCGGACCGTGTACTCGTCGGTGGCCAGACGTTGCGCCCGCAGGTGCGCGAAGTGGTCGGGGCCCGCCGCCGAGGTGGTCGGAGCCCAGTGCGGGTCGCGGCCGGACAGCTCGATCCGCTCCACCGTAGGCTTCCCCTTCCCGCGCGCCCGCGCGAGTTCGAGCTCCCCGCCGGACGGCGACCAGACCCGATTCCCCGTCGCGGCGAACACGGCTTCCGGCAGGCCGAAGGCGTCCTGGGGAAGACCGCGCACGGCCAGCACGATGTCGGCGTCCGGCGGCCGGTTCGGGTCGTGCGCCAGCAGCGCGACGAAGTCCTCGACGTTCTTCAGCCGGATGTTCCCGTGCGGGGTCTCCAGGGTGATGTGGTCGCGACCGACACGGGCCAGGACGACGTAGGCACCCTGGGCCCAGGGCGTGGCGTGCCGAACGCGTTCCCCGCTCTCGTGGCGGACGTGGTACTGGGTGGGGTCGAACTCGGGCCGCCCGATGCCCCTCCAGTTCCTGCCGCCGCCGGTCAACTCGGTTCCCTCCCCCCAGACGCGGCCGGTCAGCTCCGTGACCTCCGCGTCGGAGAGGTCGGCGAACGGCGCGGCGGCGGGGGGCCTGGCCGGGGACGCCGGAGCCGGATCCACCGCGAGCAGGATCCCGCGGGCCGCGGCTCCGGTCAGCCCAGGCGGGGCGACGGCCGGCTGCCCGGCCTCCCCGACGTACGGCAGGTCGCGCAGGACCGGCCCGGACTCGGTGACCTCGGCGATCGTCCGAAGGTAGGTGTCGGGTACGTCGATGGTGTCGATGTCGGCCATGAGGCCGGTCCGGTCAGACTGCTCTTCGAGGCGGCGGAACAGCGTCGTGACGTCGTGGTAGCGGTCGGGCAGACCGCTGTAGTGCAGCAGTTCGTGGAGTGCGCGGGCGTCGTCCCGCACGCCCTCGTCGTCGCCCAGCGGGAAGGTGAACTGGTCCCAGTCGCGCTGCGGCGCGTCGCTGCGGCTGATCTCCACGGCCTCCGGGTGGTCCGGCCGGTGCTCAAGGTCCACGTCGATGTGCAACTGGTCGCCCGAGCCGGGCAGTCGGCGCCCGTCGTTCACGTGCGTGTCCAACAACGACTGGAGCCGCTCGCGATAGGCGGCCAGCTCACCGGGCCCGAATCCGTCGCCGAAGCGCACCGGGAGGTGCAGGGAGAGGTTGCGGACCCAGCGGCCGTCCTCCGCCTGGATCCGGGCGACGGCCGCACGGACCACGACGTCCCGTCCGCCCAGCAGTCCGGCTCCGGGGCGGTCCGCAAGGGGGTCGCGCGCGGGGTCGTACCGTTCGGTCCGCAGCACCGCCCAGGCGGCCTGCTCGCGCCGGGCTCGCCACTGCTCCGGCCGCAGGGGCGGGCGGTCGTCCGAGGGGGGTGCGGACGGTACGGCGGATGCGAGGGTCTGTGCCGCGTGGACCGGGGGCGCTGTGGCCCGGTGCGCCGAATCTTCGCCGGCGACAGGTGACCCGTGGCCTGCGCCGGCCGGGTGAGTGACCGTGATGACCGCGCGGCGCCGGGCCTCCGGAGTGTCCTGGGCCAGGTCGGTGCCGTGCGGGAGCTCCGGGCCGCGGGACTCGGCCGTGATCGTGAACGCGTCCGACGTCAACGGGGAGCCCAGGTCCCGCAGATGGGCGTCGAGTCGCCGCGCGAAGAGCGCGCGGACGCCCTCGGCACGTTCGGCGCCGATCTGGACCGCCCTGCCGAAGTGAGGCAGGCCGGACACGGACGCGGTGCCGTGCCCGGTGACCAGCACGGCCGGAAGCCCGAGCCCGCTGTCCGCCCGCCGTACCGCGTCCTGCGCCACCTCGGCGGCGAACACGTCGACGTGGGCGGTCTCGGCGGGGGTGGGCGCGGTGACGTCCTCGGCGGGGAACGTGATGCCGCGTGTGAGCGCCGGGATGGAGGCGGGCGCGGGTGCCTGGGGCTCGGTGTGCACGGGTTCCGGGGCGGTCGCCATGGCTTCGGCGCGGGGGGCGGTGTGTGCGGAAACCGGCACGGTAGCCACGGCGTCGGCGCCAGGCGCACGGGGCTCGGTGTGCACAGGCTCCGGCACGGTCCCCACGACTTCGGCGCGTGGCGCGCGGGGCGCGAAGTCGGACGAGTCAGTGTCGGCCGGGCGGGAGCCGGGTGGAGAGAGGTGGGACAAAGGAGCGGCGGCGGGTTCGCGGCGGGGCGTGTCGAGCGGCAACGAGGCGATGGACCTGTGCGCGGTCGCGGAAGAGGACGGAGCGGTGAGGCGGCGGGACAGCCCGAGGGGCGACGGGGCACCGGAACCGGAAGCCGACGCGGCCACCGGACGGCGAGTGGAGCCCGAAACGAACGCAACCGCTGAACCCGAAGCCGACGAAGCGGCCGGCCCCTTGGGAGCGGTCCAGTGGAAGATGTGGCCGGTGACGGTGCGGGGGGTGCCGTAGGGGCCGTTGTCGTCGTGTCCCCGGACGGTGAATCTGACGGGCTGGCGCATCAGCGCGGCCGCGCCGGTGACCTTGGCCTTGCCGGGTTCCGTGGCCGGAATGCCGTGCGGCGGCTGCGCGTTCGGGGTGGGCCTGCTCGGTGTGCCGGGCGTGCGTGTGACGGGGCGGGTGGAGTCGAAGGTCTCGTCACGGGTCATGCGCGCGGTGGAGAGGGGGACGCTGCTCACCGGGTCCTCGGTGAGGATCGCGAAGTCGAGCGGGGAGAGGGACCAGTTGTACGTGTTGGTGGCGGCGGTGGCGGACTCGCCCTTGACGGCGACGGAGAGTTCGTCGTCGGCCGCGTCACGGCGGCCCACCTCCTGCGGGGGCCCGATGGCCTCCATGGACAGGGCGACCGAGGTCCCGGGCACCCGGTACTCGCCGGACGGGGTGTCGAGCTGGTGGAACAGGGCCGGCAGCGACTGTCCGGAGAACACCTGGCGGATCGCGAACTGCTCCTCCAGAGTGAGGCGTTGCTCCTTGCTCAGGTCGTGCTCGTGTCCCAGCCGGGGGTCGGCCGTGTAGGTGTCCAGGAAGCGGGAGACCGTGCCGGTCAGCTGCGTGGGCAGAGTGGAGCGCGCCGCCCATCGGGTCAGGTCCGCCCCCTGGGAGAGGGCCCACGAGTAGTAGGAGCCCATGTGTCCGAGCAGTCCGTCGCCCCACGGACGTGGTGTCGCCTGGACCTGCACGGCGGTGTCGTGCAGGGACTTGGTGTTGTCGAAGCCGACCAGGTCGTGTGCCTCGCGCAGGGCGTCGTGCCAGCCGGTGCGCTCGGCCGGACCCGGTCCGGGCAGCCGATCGAGCTCGATGCCGAACGGGTGCTCGGCCGAGGGTGCGGGGCGGAGGGCGTCGTCGCCGGGCACCTGCGGGTGGGGCGCGGCGGTCGCGCTCTCGGTGAGGGATTCGGGCACCCAGGCGGTCGTGCCGTACGGACCGATGGTCCGCGGCTCCTCCGGCAGGTGTACGAAGCGGCCGGTCTCGGTGCGCCGGGTGACAGTCACCTCGTAGCTGAGGCCGGCGGTGAAGCGGGCGTTGGTGTCGCCGTAGCCGGACGTCTTGTGGCCGACGGTGGTGGTCACGCCGGACTCGGCGCTGCTGCCCCGGCCGCCTTCGAGTCCGCCGGCGGGGGTGATGGAGACCGAGTTGAGGTGGGGCACCGCCGGAGGACGTACGGAGGCCCGGAGGTTGCCCTCGGCGCCGAGCGTGCCCTTGGCGCCGGCCTTTCCCTTGACGGTGTGGGCGACGGTGACGTCACGGGTGAGGGGGCGGTCCGAGCGGGAGCCGTCGTCGCGCCAGCCGTCGGCGATCCCGCGCACCAGCACCTCGGTGACGACGTGTCCGGCACGCGTCACCTCGACATGCCGGTCCAGGATGCCGGGGCCGACGAGTTCGTCGTAGCGGGCGGCGAGCGTGTCCGGTGAGTAGGTGTCGGCGAAGGGGAGGGCGGCGACCGGGACGATTCCCGCGTCCGGTCCCCGCAACTGCCGGTCGATCTCCTGGAGTACGGGGTCGGTGCCGGGGATCTCCACCAGAGCACCGCCCGAGATGCCCTGGTCCAGCAGGGTGGCACGGCGTTCCGGAGGCAGGACGGCCGGGTCTGTGAGCGCTTCGGCGTGCAGGCGGGTGACGTCCTCGTCGGACAGGAGGACGTAGAAGTCGTGGTGATGGCGGATCGGGCGTCCCACGTGCGAGGCGCCGGACCCCTCGGTGAGACGTCCGGCGACGCTCACCTCGGCCGTGGCCCGGTAGACGTGCCAGGTGCCGGTGTGGCCGGCCTTGCGGGTGGTGGCGGTCTGCTGCTTGAGAGTGTCCGCTGCGTCCCACTGCCCGCCGGCCTTGCCCTTGCCGCCGCCGCGCACCTGGAACGTGGTGGTGAGCGCGCCGGTCGCGGTCTCGGGGAACAGACCGAAGTCAGGTCCGAGGCTGCCTTTGACGGACGTCGACGTCTGGTCGGCGACGGTGGTGGCGCCGCTCGCCTTCAGCTCCAGGTCGAGGGTGCTGTCCCCGGTCAGCGTCTCCGCGTAGTGCAGGTCGATCAGCCGGGTGCGCACCGACAGGCCCACGGTGTCGGGGGCCCGGCCGTCGTCGACGTGCCGGTCGAGCGTGTTGGCCCAGCCGGCGTGCGAGGCGGACACCAGGCCGGGCAGCTGGGCGCGGCCGGCGAGTGCCGTCACGGCCTCGTCGAGTTCGGGGACACGCGGTGGTTCGACGTCGGGCTCCCGGGACCGGTACGCCGCCTCCAGCGCGTCCCGCGCCTGCCGCTGGAAGGCGGCCTCGTCGGTGACCCGTGTGACGGCGTGCGCCTGCGGCAGCCGGGCGGGCCGCAGATGCCGGGGGGCGGAGGCCGAGCGCTCCGCTTGCCGTACCTCGACCCGCAGCCGGTCCTCGGCCCCGAGGACCACCTCGCGCACGGTGTCCGCTCCCCTGCCGTCGGCAGGACGTTCGGCCGGCAGGGTGCCCGGCGGGTTTCCCTCCCTGTGCGGGGCGACCAGCACCCGGTACGTCATCGGGTAACTGAAGGCGTCCGCCGGTCCCTTGTGCTGGAACGTCCGCTTGGCCTGCGTCTCGCCCGACGCGACGGTCTGCCGGGAGGGGCCGTAGGAGAGGTCGACACCGGCGTTCCCGAACGCCCGTACGGTGTCCGGCGGGTTCAGTGCCCTGCGCAGATTGCCGCTGACCCCCAGGGTGTGCTTGCCGCCCCGGGTCACCGCCTTGTCGGTGGCGTGCGCTCGGGCCACCGTGTCCTTAGCGGTGCCCGTCGCCGCCCCGTCGTGGTGCCCGGCCCCGATGTCGGCCCGGACGACCACCTCGTACGTACGACCGGGCAGCCCCGGCAGGTGGGAGGTGTCCAGGGTGATCCGGAAGGTGCCGTCGAGGAGCCGTCCGCCGTCGGCGCGCAGCCCGGACCGGGAGAGGCGCTCGCGCAGCAGGCGCTGGTTCTCCATGGCCTGCGGAGTGACCCGTCCTGCCGCCGCGCCCTCGGGCGGCGGCAGGGTGCCGGGCGCCAGCTCGTGCAGCCGCTCGGTGATGTGCCGCTCCAGCTGCCGGGCGCCGGGCACGTCGACGAAGGCGGTGCGCGCGGCGATCAGGGGTCGGCGCAGGCTGTCGGCGGCCGGGGCGGGAGTGTGGCTGCCGTCGGCGGCGGCGGACGGCCGGTGGCTGACGCGGATGACCGTGCCGGATCGTGGGGCGGACGGGTTCTCCTCGTCCCGGGCGGGCGCGGCGTCGGGTTCCGCGCGGACCGCGTGCAGTCCGTCCGTACCCGGGGACAGCCGCTCGCGCAGTACTTCCAGCCGGAACCGTACGGCCGTCCTGACCAGGTCGCCGGTGCCCTTGTGCTCCAGGCTCCGCTCCAGCGAGAAGGTCTGCTTGCCCTTCTCCTGGTGGGCCTGGCTGTACGCGTAGGAGTAGCCGCCGGTGACCGTCAGCCAGGACGACTCCTTCGTCCTGCTGCTCTGCCACAACCGCCGCGCGCCGCCGCCGTTCAGGCCGAGGCCCCAGCCGGAGGTGTCGGTGCGGCCCGTGGCGTGCTCGCCGGTCTCCTTGCTGGTGACGGTGTCCTTGTCGGCGACCGTGCCCTCGCGTGCCGACCTCCCGGGCTCCAGGGTGAGCCGGAGCCAGGCGTGGCCGCCGTCGCTGAGGTCGAGCCGTTTGGAGGTCAGGCCCCAGCCGGCGGCGTGCTCGAAACCGTCGACGACGTTCTTCGGGGACAGGAACTCCAGGATGTCGTTGTGCGCGGTGCCGCCGGGGCGGGCCTCGCTGGGCAGGTGGCGGAAGACGTCCTCGTGCAGCGTGGCAAGCCCGGTGATGTCGAGCGGGCGGCCCTCCGCGCCGTCGGAGCGATCGCTGTCCCAGCCGTTCCAGTCGCTGGCGCGGCCGTCCGCGGGGGCCGGGTCCGGGCGGGTGATCTCCGCGGTCACATCGGCGGTGAGAGGGGCACCGGCGGGGCGCGGGAGCGGGCGGCCGTCGGGGCCGGTGACGGTCGACTCGTAGCGGAACCGGGAGACGTAGGTGTCGGTGGGTCCGGTGAGCGAGGTCTTCGTGCCTGTCTCGGCGCCGGCGTTCAACGAGGTGTCGGTCGCGTGTGTGCTGCCGCCCGCCTTGACGGACGGGGTGATCAGGCCCAGCCGGTCGCCCCGCGCACCGTCCGGGAGGATCACGGTCGGGGCCAGGTCGAGGCCCGCCTGCGAGGTGGTGAGCGCGGTCTTCTTCGGCTCGGCCGCGCGCTTGGCCTCGGCGGACCGGTCGAAGCTCTTGCCCTCCTTCTCCTCGGCCGGTGCCTGGTCCGCGCGCAGCCTCCAGGAACCGGGCCGGGCCGTGAGCACCACGTCGTGCACGTCGCCGGCCACCCGGAGCTGGAAGCGCCAGCCGCCGTTGACCATCTCCTCGTGCCGGGTGCGGAAGTTGGCGGGGTCGAACTCCGCGTCGAGCGTCTGCACGACCTGGCGGTCGGTGCGGTGAGCGGCGGGCAGGGTCGCCAGAACCTGCTCACGCAGGTCCTCCGGGCCGGGGGCGTCGGTGATCCGGATACCGGCCAGCGACTGCTGGTGACGGCCGCCCAGCAGGGCGGGCGGGCCGGGCGCGCGAGGTGGTCCGTGGTCTCGGGGTCACCGGCCCGGTGCGGGTCGTCGCCGGGCGGAGGCGGCGGCCAGGGGTCGCTCTCCGGCGCCACGGCCGTCGGCTCCGGCTCGGCGGGCTTGAACGGCTCCGCGAGAGGCTTCGCGGGTGGCTCTGAAAGGGGCTCGACAAGGGGATTCGCCAGGGGTTCCGCGAGGGGAGCCTTGGCGGGCGATGTCTCGGGCAGCGCCTCGGGCTCGCCGAGCCGCGCACCGGCCGTCGTCTCGGACTCCGACGGGGGAAGAACCGGGTGCTCGATACGGGGGGTCGGCGACGCGTCCCTGACCGGCGAGTCGGCGCGGATGAGCGCGGGCTCGGCGGGGGCGGTGTCGGATTCCCCGTGCGTGGGCGCCCGCGGAGGCTCGGCCTGTCGCGTGGTGGATCCTTCGGCGGGCGGGACGGGGGAATCGGAACGCGGACGGGCGATATCGGCGGGCGGGAGAGGCGAGCCGTCGTTCCGGGGCTGTTCCGGTTCCCGGCCCGTGAAGCGGAACTCCGCCGGGGCGTGGACGAGTTCGGCGTCATTGAGGCCCGGACGGAAGCGCAGGAGCGGTTCGCCGCCCTCTTGGTGGGAGTCCACGATCTTGCTGAAGATGCCCTTGCTGAAGGGCGTGGTCGGCTCCCAGTCCATGTGCGCGCCGTGCATGACGGCCATGTCGTCGGTCATCATGGTGTTGACGACCGCGTCGTACGGATCCCCCTTCAGCCGGGTACCGCCCGGTGTCCTGATGTCGAACACGTCGTGATCGCCGGTGATCTCGATCCAGTTGTCCTGGCCGTCCCTGCCGTACACCAGGCCGTTCTCGACCTTGAACCGGCCCTGGTCCCGGAGGTCGGCCATCACCGGCGCCAGGGCCTCGAACTCCTCGGTGCGCTGCGTGAACCGCCTTTCGAGCTGTTCCCAGGTCCTGTCGTCGAGGTTCCCGCGTTCGGGCAGGACCGGCTCGAAGTAGCCGATCAGACCGCGGTGTTCGTCCTTGGCGCCGAGCAGCACGTCCAGGTCGTTGACGGACTTCGCCTTGATGTCCTTGGGCTTCGGCAGCTTTCCCTGATCGAGCCATTTCGGGGCGGCCGTGTTGGTCGGCCGGACGTCGATCACGAGATTGCGTGCCCGCGCCAGATTCCGGAACTTGCCGAAGTTCTTCTCCGGCATCCCGTACTGCGACCGGGCCACGGCCGGGGACACCACCCGCGAGTCCCCGTGCCCCGAGCCACCGGCCGACTCAAGACCGGAATGCGCCTGTTGACCGGTCTCCGGCGCGTGGGTCGGCCGGTCGGTCACGTCGGCCATCGGGGCACGGGGGGACACCTCGTCGGGGTGCGGAGCGGACGCCTCCCGGGCCACCTGCAGCATGGGGGGCGTGTCCGTTCCGTAGAAAACGGCCTTCACGCCGTCGGACATCGCGAGGAACTCGTTCTCATGCTCGTAGAGGAAGAGGGTGTGCTCGCGTTCCCCCTCGATCGGCGCTCTGCTCTGCAGGTACGTTCCGAAGACCTGGTGCAGCGGAATCTCCTGCGAGGTGACCCAGAACGCCCCCAGCGCGTGGTTCTGGGTGTCGTGCTGGTCCTTGTACGGCTCCACCAGGCTGTACGAATCCGCTGGGCCGCGCCGCAGATCGACCTGGGCACGGGGGGCCGGGGTGGGACCACCGTTGGCTTCATCGACCACGGATCGCTTGTCCAGGCGCAGAAGTTGGACAACACCCCTGTTCCGGTCCACGTTCGGCATCTTCACCCGGGTCAGGATCTCGTGGGTGAAGACGTGCTGGGCCACCATGCTCCGCACGTATCCCGAGGGGAAGTTCAGCACCGGCACGGCATCCACGTGACCCCTGTCCGGGGCCTCGTCGTCCTTCACCCCCGGGCCGTCGAGGCGAGACATGTAGAAGCCCTGGTCATGCCGTGGCGGACGGAAGTGGCTCATCATCACCTTGAAGCGCAGCGCCTCAGTGGTGTTGGAGCCGTGCGACTGCTGTACGGCCCAGCCCGCCAGCCAGTCGCTGTCGCCGCCGTTCTGCTTCACCCAGGCGTGGAACCGCGCCGACACGCCGTCGGGTCCGTGCAGCGAACCGCCGATCGCTCCGGTCGGATCGTCCGGCGAGACCAGAGCCCACGGCGTCGCGACGTCCGCGTCGGCCGGGATCCGTTCCCCCCAACGCTCGTTCACCACCAGCTCCTGCGGCAAGTCGCTCAGGAAGTCGCTCTCCCCCATGAGCATCTGCACCCGCAGGAACTCGCTGCGGTACTCGGGAGTCCAGTGGCCGTCCTTCAGGGACTCCTCGGTCCTCAGCAGACGTTCGGCACGCTCGCGTTCCCGATCGTCCGCCCCTTCCGTGCGGACGATCTCCTTCGCCCGCTCGGTGATCAGGTGGAGCCGGCGCGCGGCCGCGGCCGACATGGCGTCGTACGCCTGTTTCCGGTATTCCCAGCGCGGCCAGCCGCTCCCGTCCTCCACCGGGAGACGTTCCGCCTCACTTTCGTGGGAGTACGCCAGCGGGGTCGTACTGATCGTGTCGTCGGACCGCCGCTCCTTGACGGCCACACCGAAGGAGACGAAGTCGTCGTCCGCCCACAGTGTGTGTGCCTCGAAGGGCCCGGACGGCAACGCCTCCAGCACAGGTACCGACGGAGGAGGCACCGACGCCTCTTCGACGACCGGCTGGTGTCCGGCGGCCTCGGTGTGCCCTGTCGGCTCCTCGGTCTCCCGCGCCCCGGGGCGGTCCTGGGCCTGTCCTTCGCTTTCCGCCCAGATGTGGTGCTGCGCCATCGCGTCGGTGGGAGCCGGTGCCGTCCAGCGGAACGGCCCCGGCACAGCGGTGGGGACGCGCCTGGCCGGCGTGTCACTTTCCGCGTCGCTCCAATCCGGCTCCGGCTCGTCGTCGGAGTCGGAGTCGTACTGCCGCCGCCTCATCCCCGCCTCCATCGCCCTGGCGAGATCTGCGGCGGTCATGGTGCGCGGGGCCACGACCGGCGGCATGTCCTGCGCGGAACCGTCCGACGTCTTGTAACGCTCCGGTTCGGAGACCGGGTCGACCCACATGTGACTGCGCTTGTGGGCCGTCGCCGCGACGTGCGCCTGCTCCCAGTCGGCGTCGTGCGCGACTCCCAGATTCTCAAGGTGGAGCTCACCTACGACAGCGGCGCTCAGCTGTAGATGACGCTCGCCCAGACCACCCCTGCGCAGCCCCTCGGGCGAGTCTGCGTGGAAGTTGCCCATCAGTCCGCCCTTCACATCGGGACGGTGCGGAACAGCGTGGTCACGGTACTCGTCCCGCAGGTTGAGCGTCTGGTGACCCAGCTCGTGGGCGTATTCGATGGGTTGCGCGTCCGTCCGCCATATCCGCTGGTCCATGACCCTGTCGCCGTCGACGAGATCGACCGTCAGGTGCGCCTCCTCGCCGGGCGTCGCGCGGACCACGGTGACGTGCAGACGGTCACCGGTACCAGGAGTGTGGTCCGTGCCGGGCAGGTGGTACTCCGGCGCGTTGAAGTACTCCTCGACCCCGGCCGTCACCTTGGCCCAGACGGCGTCCGTGTCGTGCCCTCCGCCACCGTCGCGGAAGGCGATCTTGACCGTGAGGTCGGTGACCGGCTCGCCCCGGAACATGAACCGCCGGGCCTCGAAGGTGGACCGGACGGCGATGCGGGGCTTGCGGTCGAGCTCCATCCGAGGGGGCGAGGGCGATCCGTCGGGGCGCCCACCGGGGGGTGGAGTGGGGTCCGGGACCGGCGCGGCGGCCTCTTGGCGGGGCCGGCCGGCGACTGCCGCGGTCTCCGGCTGCGATACGGCGGCTGTCGCGTGCGCGGTGGCACCGGCACCGGCCTTCACCTCGGGCTGCGTCGTGCTCGCGACGGCGTTGGACTCCGTCGGTCCGACGGTTTCCGGTCCGGCGGCCTGCGTACGCGTTCCGGCGGCCGACGGAGTGCCGGACTCCGCGCGGACGGGCGACGCCGGGCCGGTGGAGCCGGTGCCACGATCGGGGCCCGTGCTCGCCGTGGACGGACGCGTGGAGCCGGTCGCAGCGGCGGTGCCGGAGCCGCTGGTGGTCGTGGGGCCGCTCACGTTCGCGGCCGTGGTTCCGGTGCCGGCAGTGCTGCCGCCACCCGTCGTGCCGCGGGTCGCCGTGGTGGTGGGCGCCCCGGCGCGGGTGGCGGACGAGGCGCCGGCGGTGGCCGTCGTCGCACTCGCCGTCGTGCTCGTCGTCGTGCTCGACGCGGTGGTGACGGTGGTCGTGAATCCGGGCAACCCGTTTTCGTGCTCGGCGGTGACGGGAGTGGACGCGGCGTGGGTCGTCTCGTGCACGGCCCCCGCGTTCCCGGTACGGGAGGCGCCGTGCCCCGTCTCGCCGGTGCCGGCAGCCGGACTGGACGTGGCTGCGGAACCGGTCGTGTGCCCGGTCCCGTTCGTGCCGGTCGTCGCCGTGCTGTCCGTCGGTTCCTTGAAGGTGTCCGTGCCGGGCAGTGCCGTCTTGTCGGCCGGCACCACTCCGGGCAGGTCGAACGTGAGCGCCTCCGGCACGTTCACATGGACGGGGTCCACCTTCACCGTGTCGCCCTTGCCGCCGAACCGACGCTTCCCGCCGCCGCCCAGCGCACCCAGCGCACCCGCGCTGATGGACGTGCCGAACTCGTCCTCCCCGCTGTGGTAGATGCCGTACATGATCCCGGCGGTGCCGATGCCGGTGGCCGCGCCGAGGATGCCCTTGCCGAACAGTGAGTGTGCGAACTTCGGCGCCAGGACGCCCCCCACACCGAAGAAGATGCCGCCCACGGCCCCGCCGATCGCGCCCGACACCACCGCGGAGACGGTGTTCTGGGTGGACCACTCGGTGCGGTCGCCCTTGAGGAACTGGATGGTCTGGACGGCGACGTCGAGGCCGACGTTGAGGGCGACACCGGTCGCGATCGAGATGAGGAGCCGGCGCAGGATCATCTTCACCGCGACGCGTGCCGCCGTGATGGCCAGCGGGATGACCTCGGGCGCGAAGAAGATCCACTCGGCGATCTGTGCGGCCAGCAGGATGAGCTGGCCGAGGATCATGTACTTGGAGTACTCGATCTGGACGGCGGTGCTCTTGCCGAGCTTGCCCAGCTGGTTGGCGGACTCCGCCATCTCCGGGAGGCTGGACTCCAGTTGCGTGACGAAGGCCTGGAACTGGTCCGCTACCTCCCCGCCCACGCTCGCCAGGACTCCGTTGCCGGACGCGCCGAGCTGCCCGCTGATGCCCTTGAGTTCCTGCGCGGCCTCGTTCCACGCCTGGCCGAGGGCATGCAGGTGGTCCTCGTTGCCCTTCGGCCAGGCCTGTCCGACCGCCAGCCGTGCGACCCAGGCCAGCTCGGGGGGCATCTCGACGCTCATGCTCGGGGACTCAGCGCCGCGTGTGGTGCGTCGACGAGCCGCTCGTCGTCACGGAGTCGGCGGCGGGTGTGACGGCGCGGAGGGTCTCCACGTTCTGTTCCTCGGTCCGCGCGAACCCCTTGGCCATCGTCCGGATTCCTTCGACGGTGCTGTCGAGCACGTTGCCCGCGCCGGTGATGCCGTCGCTGAGCTGCCGCTTGGGCTCGGCGTACTGCTCCAGGAACTGCCGTCCGCTCTCGTCGTCGCCCCAGCACGCGCCGAGGGACTCCAGGCGGCCGTCGAGCTTGGTGGCGATGGACCGGATCCGCCCGGCCAGCTCCTGCATCTGCGGGGCCGCCTGTTCAAGCCGTTCGGTGTCGACGGAGAAGGTGCCGTCAGTCATCGGAGCCTCCCTTGAAGCCGTGGTCCACGTAGTCGCGTACGGAGTCGGGCATGGCCGGGTCCTCGGGCAGGACGGCGGCCGGGTCGACCCGGCCCTGGAGCAGGTCGGGCACGGTCACACCGGGCGGCAGCCGGTCGGCGAGCACGCCCGCGACGCCCTCCAGCGCCTCGGCCCTGGCCTGCCGCAGGGTGGTGAGCAGTACGTCGGCCAGTTCCTTGGGCGCCATGCGCCGGTAGGCACCGGTGGGGAACTCGATGGCGGTGACCTCCCCCTGGGCACCCACGGTGATCTTCACCGTCTGCCGGGGAGCGGTCACGGTCGACGTCGTCTCGTTGATCCGGCGCCGGGTCTCGGCGGCCTCGTCGCGCTGGCGGCGGTACTGGTCCAGGAGGTCCTCGATCTGCTGGTCGTACGGACCGGGCATGTGAACTCGTCTCCTTTCAGGGGGTGTTCGGCGGGCGGGAGGTCAGGTCAGAGGGCGGCGGCGGAGTCCCCGGGGACGGCACCCCAGGTGCTCTCCGGCTGGACCAGCAGGTCGGCGATCCCCCGGGCGGCCGGCTCCTCCTCCGGTTCCTCCTCGACCTCCTCCTCGGGCTCCTCCGGTTCGGGGCCGCCGTCGCCGCAGTACGCCGTCCCCAGGACAGCGCCGCTCACGCCGGCCGGCGCCCCGCTGCCGGTGCGGTCCGGCTGCCAGGTGCTGCGCGGCTCACCGGACGCCCCCGGACCGTCCGCCTCGGGGCCCGTCTCCCGCTCGCCTTCTGCGCGCAGGGCCCACAGCACGGGTACGAACGCGCCGGCGCCGGGCTCCCACGCGGAGAAGTCCTCCTCGCCGTCGTCGGCCAGCGGATGCAGGACCACACCACTCTCGTCGGGCGCGGGCAGCGGCAGCCCGTCGGACCCGACCGCGACCGTCGCCTCGGCGGTGGCCGGAGCCGTACGTCCTTCGGTCGCACCCTCTTCAGCCAGGCCCTCTGCAGCCGCACCTTCTTCCGCCGGTGCGGACTCCCCCGCGCCTTCGCCATCCGTGGCGCTCGCGCGGGCCGTCGCGGTGCGGGCCGCGGGTCCGTTCGCGTCGAATCCGGGCAGGTACGGCACCCCGGGCAGGGCTCCGGTGAGCGAACCGACCTCGTCGTCGCCGGTCTCCTGAGTGCCGTCCCAGGGTGCGGTGCTCGGGTCCAACAGCCCCGAGGCATCGGTCCGTTCGTTCGTGGCGTCCCGGCCCGCATTGGAGGCACCCATGCCGCCCATGCCCGGCATGTACGGCATCCCGGACGTGCTGAGCCCCTCCCCGCCGGCTACCGCGCCCAGCTCCGAGCCGACCTCGCCGCCGCCGGGGGTCTCCTCGCCCTCCCAGGGGTCCGCGCTCGCGTCGAGCAGCCCCGAGGCGTCCGTCGGCTCGGACGTCAGACCGGCACCACTGGCCCCCGTACCGCCCATCCCGGGCATGTACGGCATCCCGGAGGACGTCGCGAGCTGCGCGGGCGAGCCGGTGGACAGTCCGTCGGTGAGACCGCTGTCCAGCCCGTCGGTGAGACCGCCGGCGAGACCGTCCGCGATGCCGTCGCCGAGCCCGGTGTCGCCGAAGGCGGCCGGATCCGCGCTGGACAGGCCGCCGAGGGAGCTCTCCCCCTCGGATCCCAGGTCGCTGCCGCCAAGACCCGCCAGACTGCCGAGACCGCCCAGTCCGGCGAGGCCGGGGAAGGAGACGGGGTTCAGCGCGCTGTCGATGCCCGCGGGGTCGAGACCGTCGAGACCGAGGTCACCCAGTCCCGTGCCGTCGAGGCCGGTGTCGCCGAGACCGGACAGGTCGCCCGGGTAGGCGGTCGGATCGCCGGACGCGTCCAGGCCGGCGACGTCACCCAGGCCACCGATGCCGTCTCCCGTACCGGTTCCCCCGTCCAGGCCGGTGTCGGGGAAGCCGGACAGGTCCGACAGACTTCCGGTGTCGCCGGTCCCGGCGCCGAGATCGTCGAGGCCCCCGGTGTTCAGGTCAGGACCGTTCCCGTCGTTCCCCGAGCCGTCCGGATTGTTCGTCGGCGAGGTCACCGGAGTGGGGTTGACGACCGCGTCGGACGTGACCTGGTAGGAGTGCGCCAGGTTCTTGAGCACGGCGCGCATGTCGTCGGTCATCATCGCCACGAGTTCGGGCTTCTGACTGATCGGGATCAGTCCGTCGGACATCGGGGTCACGCCCATCAGGACAGCCTGGTGGGCGTACCAGACGTCGATCTCCGCGAGCTTGTTCTGCGCGCTCTGGAAGGAGATCGCGTTGTTGGCGAGCTGGTGGGGGATGGAGTGGTCACCGGTCGAACCCCCGGCCAGGACATCGGCGTTGGCCTTCACCTGACGGGAGAAGTTGGTCATCATCGTGAGGAAGGCGTCGGCGGCGCTGCCGCCCCAGGGGCCGTTGTCGCCGGCGAGCGCCTTGGCCTGGTCGACCAGGCTCTTCGTGACGGCCTCCAGGATGCGCTGGATGTCGAGGAAGGCATTGGCCGCGTCCATCAGGGACTGCGGGTTGGCGATGGACCGGGCGTGGGCCAGGTTCGCTTCGGTCCCGACCCCGGAGGACATGCCGTAGACGGCCGCCTTGATCTGCTTCCAGTCCCAGTTCTCGTAGTCCGTGACACTTCCGGAGTTGGTGCCGTCGGGATTGCCGAAGATCGTCCCGTCTTCGCCCTGATGGAAGCCGCCGCTGTTGTAGTCCGGCACTGTCGCCCTCCCGTGGAGCCACCGATGCGTTGTCCGACGAACCCGTACCTAGGTGGTCGTGGTGTTCGAGTTGCCGGTGCCGGTGTCGCCGGTGCCGGTGTTGGAGGTGGAGGTGGTGATGCCGGTGCCGCCGTTGGACGTCATCATCCGGTTGAAGTCTCCGGCGGTGGTCGTGAAGGCGTCACTGAGGTCGTGGGCCGACATGTTGTTGGCCTCCTCGGTCGTGGCGTAGTGCCGGCTCAGCGACCGCACGCCGTCGCGCAGGTCCGTCAGACCGGTGACCAGGGCCGAGAGGGCGTCGGTGTAGCTCTTCTTGAGACCGCCGTCGGCGTTCGCCCCGTTGATCTTCGTCCGCATGACGTTGGCGTGGTAGAAGGCGCCCGGCGCGATCGCGACGTCGTTCAGCTTGGTGGCGGCGTCGCGCACCGGCTGGATCAGCAGGTCGACGTTGGAGGCCAGCAAGTCCATCGACGGTGTGCTGATCGAGGTCCCGTTGTGCCCGTCGCCGCCGGGCACCGGCGGGGGCACGAAGTTGTTCCGGTCGTCGAGGATCCCCGGGACGTGCAGGACGTTCGTGCCGCCGTGGTAGCGATGGTCCCCGCTGGAGCCGGTGCTGTCGTCGTTGCCGCTGCCGTTGTCCCCGTAGTCGTTGTTGTTGATGTTCGGGTCACTGTTGCCGCTGTCGTCGTCGGCGTCCGTCTTCGCCATGTCACTGGTCCCAGAGGCTCACGCCTTGCCGCTCACCGGCGTGGTACGACTCGTTGATGTAGCCGAGGGAATTGGTCGCGTTCTGGGCCTGGGTCACCATGTCGGCGGCGGCCGCGTCCCACTTCGCCTTGGCGACGTCGTAGGTGCTGCGGGCGTCGCTGGTCCACTCGCTCAGGTGCACCTTGGCGCTGTCGTCCAGGTCCGCCAGCGCCGCCTGGATCTTCCCGCTGATCGCGGCCATCTCACCGACCACGTACTCGACCTGGTTCATGTTGACGGCATACGTAGGCATGGTTCGCTCCTCGTGTGTGCGGTGGTGGGGGGCTTCAGAAACCGGGCAGCGGGTTGGACATGTTCTTGTGCAACTGGGTGGCCGCGTCCGAGGTGTTCTGGTGCGTGGTGTGGTAACTCCCGGTGTTCGCCTGGAGCTTCTGCAGCATCAGGTCCAACTGCTGCTTCACGGTGCCGAAGTCGGAGAGCCAGGTGTCCATCGCGCCCTGGAACGTGGAGGCGGCGTCACCGCTCCAGCTGCTGCGCAGCGTGTCGATCTGGCTCTGCATCTGGGCGTACGTGCTGTTGACGTCGTCCAGGGCGGTCTGGAAGCTGCCCTGGGCGCTCAGCATGCCCGCGGTGGACACGGATGTGAGGTCGGCCATGACCGTCTCCTCTCGTAGCTGGTTCGCCGTGGTCGTTCCGCGGCTGGTTCAT
Organism: Streptomyces sp. MBT53; assembly: GCF_016654115.1. Lineage (GTDB taxonomy): Bacteria > Actinomycetota > Actinomycetes > Streptomycetales > Streptomycetaceae > Streptomyces. The sequence continues at coordinate 4,278 of NZ_JAEQAZ010000072.1, read as the reverse complement.
CGCGATCGCTGTTGGTGATGGTGACCCGGGGTGGTACCCGTCATGGGCCGGAAGCCGGGGGCGCTGCCCCGCCGACCGTGTTTTTCTGTCCCTGCGGCCCGTCAGCCCACCACCAGCGCGTCCTCCAGCGGGAGTTCACCCGCCAGGTCGCCGAGGACCAGTACGGGGGCGCCCGCGCGGGCGGCGATCCGGTCCGCCAACCGGTGTGCGCCGTGCGCGCCGTCGGCCGGGTCCTGTGCCGCGAGCGCCGCGAGTACGTCGTCGGGCACCTCGAAGCCCAATGTCGTGAGCCGCCGTCGGGTCAGCCCGGCGAGACCCGCGCCGCTCCACGGGGGCAGGGGAAGGTAGTCGGCGAACACCCCGGCCAGGTCCGTACGGGTGCGCAGCAGTTCCCTCAGTCGCGGGGCGCTGCCCGAGAGGACCAGGACCACGCCGTGGGGATCGCGCGCCGCCGCCTCCGCGGCCAACGCGTCGACGACCGTGTCCTGTTCGGCGTCCGCGCGGGACACGAGGGCGGGGTCGGCCTCCACCAACAGCAGACCGCCGGCCGCTCGGCGGAATACGTCGGCGAGGTACGCGCGCGGCTGCTCGGCCCATCGGGCCGGGACCTCCGGGAGCGACACCCGGGTGAGCGCGCCGGACGGGAGGATGCCGAGTTCCGCCAGATCCCTGCCGTACGCGGCGGCCACGGCCCGTCGTCCACTGCCCCGCGTGCCCTCCAGGACGACGTCCGCGAGCCCCGCGGTGCCCTGACCGAGCTTGACGAGGGTGTCCAGCCGCGCGGTCAGTGCGTCGGTGACGGGGCCGAGACCGCTGAGGGCGGCCAAGTGGCGGGCGGTAGGGGGCGGTACGGGTGTCTCGGGAGCCGCGGTGGGTGGTGGTGGGACGGGGCCGCCCTCGGGCGCAGGTGACGGTGAAGGTGTCGACGGCTGGGGGGCCGGGGTGACGTCGGCTGCGGTGAGCAGACTCAGTTCGCTGTCGTGGCCCGGCGGCTGGATGGCCAGCCGCGACGCCTGGGCGCCGATCATCGACTCGAAGACCTGGCGGGCGACCCGGCCGTTGCCGAAGGTCGGTCCCTTGGGGACGGTCTCGAAGTAGCGGGAGAGCGCGTCCACGGTGTCGTCGGACAGCTCGTAGTAGTGCTTGGCGCACAAGCCCCGGACGATGGTGACCAGTTCCTCCGGGGAGTAGTTGGGGAACTCGATCGTGCGGGCGAAACGGGACGCCATACCGGGGTTGGAGGCGAGGAACCGGTCCATGTGCTCGGAGTAGCCGGCCGCGATGACGACGATCTCGTCACGGTGGTCCTCCATCATCTTCATCAGCGTCTCGACGGCCTCCTGCCCGAAGTCCGGCCCCGTGCCCCGGGACTGGTTCGTCAGGGTGTAGGCCTCGTCGATGAAGAGCACCCCGCCCAGCGCGCGGTTGACGACCTCCGCGGTCTTGATGGCGGTTCCGCCGATGATCTGGGCGACCAGGTCGGCGCGGGCCACCTCGACGATGTGGCCCTTGCCGAGGATGCCGAGTTCGGCCAGCACCGCCCCGTACAGCCGGGCCACGGTCGTCTTGCCGGTCCCGGGCGGTCCCGCGAAGACGAGGTGGCGGCTCATCGGCGGCATGGGCAGGCCCATCTCGGTGCGCCGCTTGGTCACCTTGTTGAGGTTGATGAGCCCGGTGACCTCCAGCTTGACGCTCTCCAGACCGACCAGCGCCTCCAGTTCGGCCAGCGGCCCGGTCCCCGAGCGGGCGACGTCCCCGACGGCCGCCGGTCCGGGAGCCTCGGAACCCCCCGAGTCCCCTCCCCCGCCCCCGGCCGTGTCACTGCCGAGTCCCTCGTCCGCGCGGAGGCCCTCGTTGAACCCGTCTCTCGCCCGGTCGGCCGGAGGATCGCCGGTGTTGTCCTGGATGGCGCAGTTGTTGAGGTCGGTGCGTGCGTCGGCGTGGGCGTGGACGCCACGGCCGCGCGCGCCGGTCATCCGGCACCCGACGGCGGTGAACGAACCGCCCGCCAGTACCCGCACGGCGTCTCCGGGCGAACCGGTGAACTCGCAGTCGTGAGCGGTCAGTTCCGCGTCCGCGCCGACCTCCGCACCGCACTCGCGCAGTACGGATCCGGACACGAACACGCTCGCGGACCCGGCCAGCCCCAGTCCCGCCCCCTGTCCCTTGCCCCGCTCTCCGCCGCTCATCACGATCTCGGCGTCCCGCAGAGCCACCCGGGCGCCGCCCTCGGCCCGGACCCCTGCGCCCGAGGAGCCGGTGACGGTGAGCCGCTCCAGTTCGGCGGTACCGGAGTCGGCGGCCTGCACGGCGGTGGTCCGGGCGTCCCGGACGACGAGCCCGGTGGCAGTGGCGGTGGTCGCCGCACCGGTGACATGCAGCCCCACCGGAGTGCCGGTGATCGCGCAGTCCTCCAGCCGGGGCCGGGCACCCCCGGTGACCTGGATGCCGCTGCGGGCCGCGCCGGTGACCGCGCAGCCGCGCAGGTGCGGTGCGGCGCCGTCGGCGATGTGCACGGACTGCCCGCCCGAACCGGAGAACGCGCAGTCGGTGAGCGTGGTCTCGCCCCGGCTTGTCAGATACGCGTCCAGTGCGGTGCTGCCCGTGACGGTGACCCGGAGCAGGGCGGCGCGCGCCTCCTGCTCGACGGCTACGGCGGGCTTGCCGCTGCCGGTGATCAGGGTGTCCTCGACGGTCGCCGAGGCGTTGCCGTTGACGCAGACGCCGTTGCCGCGGGGGCGGTCGAGACGGCAGTCCCGTACGTCGAGTCGGCCGTGCTCGGCGACCACGACCGCCGAGGATCCGGCCTCGGTGACCTCGGTGTCGGCCAGTACGTTGTCGCCGCGCGAAGTGACCACCACCCCCGCGCCGTGCGGGTTGGTGACCCGGCAGCCACGGGCGGCCAGGGTGCCCTCGTGCCAGGCCAGCACCGCCGTCCACGCCTCCCCCTCGATCCGGCACCCCTCCAGCGCGGACTGCCCGCGCCGCAGATCGAGGACCGGGGCGTCGCGGTCGGCGCACGACAGGACGAGCCCGGACAGCTGGACCGCGTCTGCGTCGACGACCACCGTGCTCCCGGCCGACGCGTGCACCTGTACGGTCCCGGCGCCGCCCTCCGCGGCCAGGGTCACGGGCCGGACGATCACCAGCGACTCCTCGTACCGGCCGGGGGCGACCGTGATCAGCGCCCCCTCCGCGGCCTCGGCCAACGCCTGCGCGATCGTACGGTGGGCGCCCGGTCGGTCCGGGGAGACCGGCAAGACCTGCCTGCTCATGGCTTGGCTCCTTCTGTGCGGACCGCACGGGGGGTCACGATCAGTCCGGGCGGGTCGGCGCTCTCGGCCGCGGCATCGGTACCGGCGCGCTCCAGCGCGTCCAGGATCTTCTCCAGTCCCTTGACGGCGATCTCGTCGAGCTTCGCCGGTACGTCGCGCTGACCGCCCAGGCCGTTCCGGCCGCCGTGTGCGGTTTCGGACGGCGACAGCTCCCGCATCAGCACGACGGAGCCCTCGGTGCGCAGCACCTTGAAGGCGGTGCCGGGCAGGAACAGCACCCGGTCGGGAACGGCCGCGTCCAGCGAACTGGTCCGCCGAGCGGTCATCGACCAGATCAACACGTCGGTGGCGCCGCTGCCGGACGGGCCCGGGTGCAACGACGTACGGGCATGGCAGAACGCCCACTCGGTGGCCAGCCTGCCCTCGCGGTACCACGCACGCTCCGCCTCGCCGAGGCGGGTACGCAGCAGGGCCGGGCCGCGGTAGGAGGGCAGCCGGCGCAGTCCCGCCGTCACACAGCGCGCCAGCGGCACGTGCGGTCCGGCCGTCGCCTCGCGCACGACCGCGTCCGCCTGGCGGCTGTCGCCGGACAAGTAAAGGCGTACGGCGACCAGTTCGGTCAGCGCGTCCGCCACCTCCGTCCGGGATCCGCCGCGCAGGCCCGGTGACTCCGACATCACCCGCGAGACGGAACCGGCCACGGCGTTGTACTGCTCGCTGAGCGTCCGGCGCAGCCACTCCCGTTCCTGCGCGATCCCCCGCTCCGGCGGCAGCGCGCAGGCCGCGGCCCGGGGCACGGGCTGCACCCGAACCCCTGGCCCGCCGACCGCACCCCCGGCGACGGGCGGGGTGCCGGGCTCCGGGCCGGTCCTTGTGTCTGCGACCTGGGGATCCGCTGCCACAGGAGCGCCGATGTCCCCGACCTCCGAGATCTCCGGCTCGGGCGCACCGGACTCCAGCCGAAACCGGGGAGCGACGGGCGGGGCGAGGCGCTGTGCGGGGG
>NZ_JAEQAZ010000071.1 GCF_016654115.1 Streptomyces sp. MBT53 | reverse complement strand
GGGTACGGGGGAAACACGCCCGGGGGATCCGGTTCGGGACGGGACGGTGGGCGCGCCTGGGGAGGCCGCGCCCGAGCCGTCGCAACCGTCCGAACCGGATCCTCCGGTGCCGGTCGCGCCGCGTCCGGTGCCGTTGCGGGAGGCGCCGCTCAAAGGCCGGGTGGCGGTCGGGTAACAAAGTGGTGCGACTCGGTAACGAAGTCGTTCCGGACGGCGGTCCGCCTCGCGTCGGCCCCGGAACGGCTGGATAAGATCGCCGAGCTGTATGAAGGATCTTGTTACTACGGGGTGAAGTTTCCGATGAACGACACGAGCACCGCACAGACGATGTCCGCCGACGCCCAGGACACCTCCGGTCACGGCAAGCACCGGGGCCCGGTCTCGGCGCAGGACGGCGACTCGGCCGCCCACGGCCGTCACCGCAAGCCGTCCGAGCAGTCCGAGTACGCGAACGCCTGACGGTACGTCAGGCACCTTGCACCACACGGCCCCGCTCGTCCTCGGACGGGCGGGGCCGTCGCGTTCCCTACGCTCCGCCCGGCTCCCGCTTGAGCCCGAGCACCTCGGCCGCCGCGAACGTCTCCCCCGCCGGCCGCCGGGCGTAGTGCGGAGTGAGTACGGCGTCCAGCTCGTCGTAGGTGAAGGTGTCCTGCTTGCTGTCGAACTTGGCCTGCACTTGGGGGCGTTCGACGATCGCGACCATGCCGCCGTGGACCACGAGCAGCTGTCCGTTGATCCGGGCGGCGGCGGGTGAGGCCAAGTAGCCGACGAGCGGGGCGACATGCTCGGGGGCGAGCGGGTCGAGGCCGTCCTCGGGTTCCTGGAAACCGGCGAAGACGTCCTCGGTCATCCGGGTGCGGGCGCGCGGGCAGATGGCGTTCGCGGTGACGCCGTACTTGGCCAGCGCGAGCGCGGTGGAGGTGGTCAGGCCGACGATCCCGCCTTTCGCCGCCGCGTAGTTGGGCTGTCCGGCGGAACCGGCGAGGAACGCCTCGGACGAGGTGTTCACGATCCGGCCGTACACCGGCGCGCCCGTCTCCTTGGACCGCCGGCGCCAGTGCGCCGACGCGAAGTGGGTCGTGTTGAAATGGCCCTTGAGGTGGACCCGGATCACCGAGTCCCACTCGCCCTCCGTCATGGAGAAGACCATGCGGTCGCGCAGGATGCCCGCGTTGTTGACGAGGATGTCGAGCCCGCCGAGCTCGTCGACCGCCAACTCGACCAGCCGGCTCGCCTGTTGGCTGTCGGCCACGTCACCGGTGTGGGCGACGGCCCGGCCGCCCGCCTCACGGATCTCGGCGGCGACCTGTTCGGCGGGACCCGCGGAGGCCTCACCGGAGCCGTCCCGGCCGGGCTGGCCGTAGTCGTTGACGACCACGGCCGCGCCGAGCCGGGCGAGTTCCAGCGCCTCGGCCCGGCCGAGCCCGCGTCCGGCACCGGTGACGATCGCGACCAGGCCCTCAAGTGGCAGCGTCATGACCGGCCTTCAGATCTCGATGCAGGTGCGCAGGGCCGTCCCCGAACGCATCTGGTCCAAGGCCTCGTTGATGTCGGCGAGCGGCACCCGGTGGGTGATCAGGCTCTCCAGGTCGACGCGGCCCGCCCGCCACAGGGCGATGGTGCGCTCGTAGGAACGCAGCACGTCTCCCCCGCCGTACATCGAGGGCAGGATGCGCTTCTCGTCGAAGAACAGCTCGAACATGCTGAGTTGGAGGAAGTCGTCGAGGGCGCCCGCGCCGACGATGACGAGGGTGCCGCCGCGCCGGGTGTTCTCGTAGGCGGTGCGGGCGGTGGCGGAGCGGCCGACGACCTCGAAGACGTAGTCGAAGCCCTCGCCGGCGGTGACCTCCTGCTTGGCGGCGGGCAGCTCGTCCGGTGAGACCGCCCTGGTGGCACCGAACTTGAGGGCGGACTCGCGGCGCGAGGCGACCGGGTCGACGGCGACGATCTCGGCGGCGCCCTTGAGCCGGGCGCCCTGGATCGCCGAGATGCCTACTCCCCCGCAGCCGATCACGGCGACCGACGAACCGGCCTCCACGTCGGCGGTGTTGAGGGCGGCGCCGAGTCCGGTGGTGACCCCGCAGCCGATGAGGGCGGCGATGTCGAAGGGCACGTCGTCGGGGATCGGCACCGCGCAGCCCGCGTCGACGACGACCTCCTCGGCGAAGGTGCCGGTGCCCGCGAAGCCGAACACATCGCCACCGGGGCGCCTGAAGTTGGGGGTGCCCGCGTTCATGAACCCGGCCAGACACAGCTGGGTCTGGCCGCGCTTGCAGGCGGCGCACACACCGCAGGCCGGCAGCCAGCAGACGACGACCCGGTCACCGGGCTTCAAGTGGCTGACGCCCTCGCCGACTTCGAGGATCTCGCCGGCGCCCTCGTGGCCGGGCACGAACGGTGCCGGCTGCGGCAGTACGCCGGCCATCGCGGACAGGTCCGAGTGGCACAGCCCCGTGGCGCGCACCCGGATCCTGACCCGGCCGGGTCCGAAGCCCGTCGCCTCGACGTCGTCGAGGACTTCCAGTTTGTCCTGGCCTATCTCGTGCAGTACGGCTGCGCGCATGGGGCGCTCCCCTCGACTCTGCTCAACTCGGGCCTGGTTCAGGAGTGTTCGACGGTCGTGTCGGCGAGGACGGGCGCGTCGTCCCGCTCGACGGCGCTCACCGCGACCCGCACCTCGGTGTCGCCGAGGCGCCACATGCGGATGCGCAGGGTCTCGCCGGGGTAGACGACTCCGGCGAACCGGGTGTCGTAGCCGCGCACCCGCGTCACATCGCCGTCGAGCAGGGTGTCGACGACGGCCTTGAGCGTCATGCCGTAGGTGCACAGACCGTGCAGGATGGGCCGGTCGAACCCGGCGACCTTGGCGAACTCGGGGTCGGCGTGCAGCGGGTTCCAGTCACCGGAGAGGCGGTACAGGAGGGCCTGGTCCTCGCGGATGGCGCGCTCAACCACCTTGTCCGGGGCGCCCGTCGGGGGTTCGAGGCGGGTGGAGGGCCCGCGGTCGCCACCCCACCCTCCCTCTCCCCGTACGAAGATCTGCGCGTCGTTGGTCCACAACGGGCCGTCGGCGTCGGCGACTTCGGTGCGCATGACGAGGACGGCCGCCTTGCCCTTGTCGTAGACGGCGGCGATGTGTCCGGTGCTGGTCGCGGTGCCCTTCGCCGGGATGGGCCGGTGCAGGCGCAGGGACTGGCCGCCGTGCAGGACGCGGGCGAGGTCGACCTCGATGCCGGGCATGGACAGACCGCTGATCACGCCGGGCGAGCCGTTGCCCGCGACGGTGGCGAAGCTCGGCAGGACGTGCAGCCGGGACTCCAGGGTGTAGCGCAGCTCGTCGGGGTCGGTCGCCGGGGTGCCCGCGCCGAGGCCGAGGTGGTAGAGCTGGACGTCCTTGGTGGTCCAGGAGATCTCGCCGGTCCGGGGTTCGGCCGCGAGGGCCAGGGCTGCGTCGATGGGCATGGGGCTCCTGATCGCCGGTGGTCGAAGACCTCGGTGCGGCCGTCCGCACCGTCGGCCGCACCGAGGTCGTCACGGGCCGACCTAGAACGCGTTCCAGTCCGGCGACCCTTGTATAGCCCAGCACCCGGCAGTTGTGAAGGCTCCTGACACTGTGTCAGGTCCGGGTGCCGCGGCTGAGGACCGGTGACATTTGTCCTGCCCGAGTCCGTACAAGCGCATCTGCCGCGCGAGGGGTGCGGCTTCGTAGCGTCGTACCCATGACACAGACAGGTGGGACAACCGGTGGCACAGACCGGGCCGTGTCCTTCGCGGGGGCGGTCAAGACCTTCGGTGCGGTGCGTGCCGTCGACGGGGTGGACCTGGAGATCGGGCGCGGCGAGACGGTCGCGCTGCTCGGGCGCAACGGCGCGGGCAAGTCGACGGCGATCTCGCTGCTGCTCGGGCTGAACGCGCCCGACGCCGGCACGGTCGAACTGTTCGGCGCGGCACCGGAGTTGGCCGTACGCGGCGGCCTGGTCGGGGCGATGCTGCAGGAGGCGCGGGCGGTGCCCCGGGTCACCGTCGGCGAGCTGGTCGCGTTCGTCGCCCGGCGCTATCCGGCACCGATGCCCGTCGCGCGGGCCCTGGAGCTGGCCGGGATCGGTGAGCTGGCGGGGCGGCGGGTGGACCGGCTGTCGGGCGGGCAGACGCAGCGGGTGCGGTTCGCCGTGGCACTGGCCGGGAACCCCTCGCTGATCGTGCTGGACGAGCCGACCGCCGCGCTGGACGTGGAGGCGCGGCACGCGTTCTGGCAGTCGATGCGGGGCTTCGCGCGGCGCGGCCACACGGTCCTGTTCTCCACGCACTACCTGGAGGAGGCCGACGCGCACGCCGACCGGATCGTCGTCGTCGACCACGGCCGGATCGTCGCCGACGGCACCGGCGAACACCTCAAGCGCGCGGCCGGCGGCAGCCTGGTCTCCATCGACCTGGCAGGCCGCCCCACCGAGGGCCTGGCTCAACTCCCCGGCGTACGCACCCTCGAAGTCCGGGGCGACCGCGCCCTGTTGCGCACCGACGACTCGGACGCGACGGTACGCGCGCTGGCGGACCTGGACGCGATCCGCGGCCTGGAGGTCACCCCGGCGTCCCTGGACGACGCGTTCCTGGCACTCACGGCACATGAACTGGAGACGGTGTGATGCTCGACTACCTGCGCCTCGAAGTCCGCCGGACCCTGCGTGACATCGGCTTCGTGATCGGCGGTGTCGCGATGCCCGTGATGATGTATCTGCTGTTCACCAACCTCGGCGGCGACGACAGCGGCTACAAGGCCACCGCGATGGTCGGTATGGCCGCCTACGGCGCGGTCGGCTCCGCGCTCAACACCGGGGGCGGGGTCGCCGAGGACCGGGCGATCGGCTGGCTGCGGCAGTTGCGGGTGACGCCGATGACCCCGCGCCAGGTCGTGCTGGGCCGGGCGCTGACCGGCTCGGTGACCGTGCTGCCGGCGATCGTCGCGGTGCTCGCGGCGGGCGGTCTGGTCAACGGCGTACGGCTGGCCGCCTGGCAGTGGGCGCTGATCGCGCTGCTGCTGTGGCTGGGCTCGGTCCCCTTCACCCTGCTCGGCCTGGGCAACGGCTACGGCCTCACCTCCCAGACCACCGGCGTCGCCAACATGGCCTGCAACCTCGGGCTCGCGGTGATCGGCGGCCTATGGTTCCCGATCAGCCTGTTCCCCGGCTGGCTGCGCGCGATCTCGAAGTACACCCCCACCAACCGCTTCGCCCAGCTCGGCACCTCCGTCGCCGACGGGCACGCCCCCGCGCTCGGCGCGATCGTGGTACTGACGGCCTGGCTGCTCGCGTTCGGTTCGTACGCTGTGCTGGCGTACCGCCGGACCGGGCGGACCGTGTGACCGGGGGAGCGGGAGAGATGACCTGGATGCGAGGGATCAGGTGCCAGGTACACGCCTGGCGGGCGGCGCGGACCCAGTGGCGGGCCGACATGAAGGAGTTCAAGGCCGCACAGAAGGAGGCCCGCCGCAAGGGCGAGTGGCCCGAGAACCCCGGCCCGCCACCGACCGGCTTCACCCTGCTGCCCTGGCTGCTCATGGGCATGGGCTCCTTCTCCAACCTCCTCCAGGGCAAGACCTCCAACCCCTGGATCGGCGGTCTGGGCCTGTTCGCCTTCAACTCCCTCTACATCTACGTCGTGTTCCGCGCCTTCGTGAAAGAGACGCGCGCGGCGGTCTCGACCCGGGTCGCACTGGTCCTGATGGGCCTGATCACCTGCGGCCTCGCCCTCGGCTACGGCGGCAGCTGGCTCTACTTCTTCCCGCTGCTCGGCCTCGCCACGGGAGCCGTCGTACGCGGCCCGCGCCTCGGCCAGGTCGGCCTCGCGCTGACCGCGCTCGCCGCCGCGGTCTCCATCTACCGGGCGGGCTGGGACGCGATCAACGTCGCCTACGGCACGTTCCTGTCGACGATGGTGACCGCCGCGATCCTCTCCCTCTCCGAGGCCGTACGCGAACTGCGTGCCGCCCGCGAGGAGTTGGCTCGCCGCGCGGTCGAGAAGGAACGTATGCGCTTCTCCCGCGACCTGCACGACCTGCTCGGCCACACCCTCTCGGTGATCGTGGTGAAGTCGGAGGCGGCCCGGCGGCTCGCACCCCGTGACATGGAGGCCGCGCTCGGCCAGATCACCGACATCGAGGCCGTCGGCCGGCAGGCGCTCACCGAGATCCGCGAGGCCGTCACCGGCTATCGCGAGGGCAGTCTCGCCACCGAACTGGACCGCGCCCGCTCCGCGTTGTCCGCCGCCGACATCGACCCGGTGGTCCGCCAGTCGGGCCCGCCGCTGACCCCTCAGACCGAGGCCCTGCTCGGCTGGGTGGTCCGCGAGGCGGTCACCAACGTCGTACGGCACAGCGGCGCGGCCCGCTGCGAGATCACCCTCGACGGCGTCCTGGACCGCGCCCGCCTGACCGTCGCGGACGACGGCACCGGCGACTCCGCTGTGCCCGGTCCCGCCGAGGGAATCGGCGGAACCGGTCTGAAGGGGCTCACCGAACGCCTCGCGGCGGCGGGCGGCTCCCTGCGGGCCGGCCCGTCGCCGCGCGGCGGCTTCACGGTGACCGCCGAACTCCCGGTGGAGCAGACGGACTTGACGTCTCACGTCGTGACTACGACGGGGACTACGGCGCCCAGGGAGCCGTGACGACCCAACTCACGTCGTCCGTCCACGAGGTGGCGCTGTCGAAGGCGTTCGAGCCGCCGTCGCTCGCTATGTAGACGTTGTAGTTGTAGTGCCGGAGGTATCTGGTCGGGTAGTTGTACGACGCGAACGAGGTGCCCGTGCCGCTCTTGCCGGTCGACGCGCAGAACGTCGCGTCCTGTCTGAACTGCGCGGTACCGACCATGGGTTGGCGGTAGAGCTGGTAGTTGTAGTGGCGCAGGAAGTCACCGGGGTAGTTCCGCGACTCGAAGGAGTAGCAGGAGCTGTCGGCGAGTCCCCTGCGGACGATCCAGGTGGCGTCGCCCTTGCCGAGGGCCGCGCTGCTGGACGTGATGGCCGAGAGGACCGCCGCGTTGTTCTGGTGGCGGATGTAGTCGGCCGTGCAGCACGAGGTGGTCGCCCGCAGCGAGATCTCCGAACCGGCCGCGAGCGTCCCGGTGGTGCCGGTCGAGCCGCCGTAGCCGACGGACACGATGTTGGCCTGTACGGAGTTGTCGGCGGCGTCCGTCGGGATGCCGGCCGTCATGACGCCCTCGAAGAACGAGCCGATGGAGCCGTTGCTGTTGTCCCCGCCGGTGCCGAGGACGATCGCGCCCTCCTGGTGCATGGGCGAGTAACCGCTCGTGGTGGGCTCACCCCCGGAATAGGTGGTCGTGAGACTCCCCGACTGGGCGTTTCCGTATTTCAGCGCGAAATGGTCCTGACCGTTGTTTTTCAGCAAAGCGGTGACGAAAGGCATCGCTCCGGTGCCGGTGTTCGCCGTGTTCTTGCTGTACCCGGAGTCCGACTGGAACAGCCCGTTCTCCAGGTCGGCCTGCACCCAGGGACCGCTGCCGTAGCAGGGCGCGAACCAGCACTCGGTACCGAAGTTGATCGCGTCCATGTGCCCGTTACCGGTGTCCTGGTTGTTGGTCTCGGCGTTGCCGTAGTCGAAGCAGCAACTGCCGTTGACGTGGGTGCCCGAGGTCACCATGTACATCCCCTCGGCGGCGCCGTTCGTCGCCACACCCGAGGTGGAGTTGTCGCGGTAGCCCATCCCGGCGGAGATCTCCAGGCCGTAGACCTGGTGCCCGCCGACGGTCACCGGCAGCGCGTCCGCGGGCGACCCGACATCGGCGACGCCGGCCCCGCCCGCTCCCTCGATCGTGAGGTCGTTGTGGCGCGCCGACTGGTCGTAGATCTTGGTGATGATGCACGTCGTACCGGAACAGAACGAGTCCTGGGCCGCCGCGTTGGCGTATCCCCCGGCCGCCAGCAGCCCGATGTTCGCGGTGGCGCTGTCGGAGGCGCGCTGCACCTGGTAGAGCGAGCCGTTGTACGACGAGTAGAGCGCCCGGACGAGACTGTGCGCGGCGACGCACGGCGTCCCGGCCGTGGCGTAGATGTCGCACGGGAGCGAGCCGGCGGCCGACGCCTGCGGAACGCCTACGGCCAGTGCGAGGACGGTCACGAGCGCCGACAGTGCGGCCAGGGTCGCGTTTCTCAGCCGGCGTGGCCGAGTGCGGAGGAGTCTCAAGAACACGGTGCACCTCTTTTTCTGGAGGGGCTGGTCGATATACCGAACGCCGTTCGATCGAAATGCCGAACCCATTCGCGATCGAAATGTCGAACTGTCGAAAGTTTTCCGAAAGCGGCTCTGTTCGGGAAATTCCATGGCGTCGGCGGAATGCCGAGGCGATTGTTTGCCCGCAGCCGAAGACCGTCAAGACTCGCGGACGCGAACAATGAAGAGTTTTTGATAACCGCTCCGGGCCTTACCCTTACCCCGTGGATGAGATGCCCCGGGACCACCGGCCCGCCAAGTCCGTCAGAGTGCTGCTCGCCGAGGACCAGGGCATGATGCGCGGCGCCCTCGCCCTGCTGCTCGGCATGGAGGCGGACCTGGAGGTCGTCGCCCAGGTCGGAAGGGGCGACGCGATCGTGGACGCCGCCCTGATCCACCGCCCCGACGTGGCCCTCCTCGACATCGAACTCCCCGGCATGAGCGGCCTCGACGCCGCCGCCGAACTCCGCGAACAGGCCCCCGACTGCCGGGTGTTGATCCTCACGACCTTCGGCCGCCCCGGCTACCTCCGCCGAGCGATGGAGGCGGGCGCGGCCGGCTTCCTCGTGAAGGACGGCCCGGTGGAAGACCTCGCCGCCGCGATCCGCCGCGTCCTCACCGGCGAGACGGTCATCGACCCGGCACTGGCCGCCGCCGCGCTGAGCGCGGGCCCGAACCCGCTCACCGCCCGCGAATGCGACGTCCTCAAGGCCTCTGTGGACGGCGCGACGGTCTCCGACATCGCCACGAAGCTCCACCTCTCCGAGTCCACCGTCCGCAACTACCTCTCGTCGGCGATCGGCAAGACGGCCACCCGCAACCGCATGGAGGCGATGCGGGAGGCCCGCCAACAGGGGTGGTTGTAGGGCGGATGCACCTCAACGGACGGGCAGGAAGGGGCGAACCCGAGGTGCAGGGCACGGTGAGGGCCAGTGAGCTGTTGGCCGCGGACGAGGTCACGTTGCTGGGGCGGGCGCTCCTGGAGTGGGGTGGCCCCGCGCACTGCAGCGATCAACTCGCCGTAGGAATGGGGTTCGCCGGGCAGCACGATCTACTCGACCAGTGCCGACGGCTCCGGAGCGCGCTGAGCGAGGACACCCCGCTCGGCGCGGCGGACTGGGCGCGGATCCTCCTCGCCACGGAGATCGTCTTCGTCAGTGACCTCGCCGGGTCGGGTGTCGAGTGGCAGACCACCACCGGGCGCGACGACGAGACCACGATCAGGATGCTGCGGGTGATTCAGCGGAAGCTGGCCCGGACCGTCAGCCCCTACTACGGGAAGCGACCGGCCGAGTAGGCCAGGACGATGTGCCGCCGGCCGCTCCCCCGCCCCGGACCTGCCGAGGGAGCGGCCGGGCAGCTCCTGCTTCCTACTTCGTCACCTTCACCGAGTCGAACGACGTCCCCTCCGGAGCGACGCACACGAACCAGTTGTCCGGAGAGCCGGCCGCCGGGCGGATCGTCGCCTCGTCGCTGTTGACATCGGCCCCCGAAGCCACCCGGTGGGCCTCGGTGGACGTGCCGTCCTTCCAGGTGCACTGGACCGTCCGCGCGGTCTTGGCGACCTGACCGACCACCAGTCGCTGGGGGCCGCCGGTCTTCTTCGGGTCCAGAGTGGACGCGCCCGACTTGAGGTCCGTGCCCGCCATGGTGTCCTGAGGGGAGGCCGAGTCACCCATCAGGAACGTCGGGTCTCCGCTCCCGTACGACTGCTGCACGAAGTACGTGACCTTGCCGATCAGTGCGGACGCGTTGTCCTTGTCCCAGGGCTCATCGCCGCGGATGGACATGGCGGTCAGCTGGGCCTGGGCCTCCGCCTTGGTGCGTGGGGCACCCCACACGTCGACCGTGACGTACCAGTCCTTGCCCTTGTCGGTGCCCGTCCCGAGCATCGTCTCCTGCGGCACGTACACATGCCGCTCCTCCGGTGTCGACGGCCGGGTCGGCTTCTGGGACACCGCGGGCGTCACCTCCGCCCCGCCGGTGTCGCGCAGCGAGGCCAGTGCGAGGGTGCCCGACGCGCCCGTGATCACCAGTGCCGCGGCCGTGGCGAGCGCCCAGCGGCGGGCCCGGCGGCGACGGCCGCCGCGGATCACCGCCTGGTAGGGGGCTATGCCGATCTCGACCTCGTCCGCCGCGTCGGCCAGCAGGAAGGCGATGTCTCTGTCCGTCATGGTGTGGTTCGTCTCCCGGTCCGCGCTCATCACTTCGACCCTCCCTGCGTCACCGTCTCGGCGAGTCCTGGTATGGCGCGGAGTTTCGCGATCCCCTTGGCCGCGTTGCTCTTCACCGCGCCGACGGAAGAGCCCATCGCCTGCGCCGTCTGTGTCTCGGTCAGGTCCTCCCAGTACCGCAGCACCACCGCCTCCCGCTGCCTCGGGGGCAGTTGGGCCAGTGCCTTCAGCAGGGCGTTGCGGTCCTCGGCCTGGGCGATGCGGTCACCGGTGTCGGCGATCTCGCGCACCAGTCCCGAGTCGTCCTTCGGGGCCAGGAACTCCTTGAGCCGTCTGCGGTGTTTGCGTGCGTGCGCGTTGATCATCACGCGCCGTACATACGCCTCCGGATCGTCCGCCGAGCCGACCTTGCGCCAGGCCACGAAGACCTGTTCCAACGTCGACTGGACCAGATCCTCCGCGGCATGCTGCTCCCCCGTCAGTAGAAATGCCGTCCGCATCAACCGCGGCCAGCGGCCGATGACGAAGCTCTGGAACTCGTCATCCCGAGTCCCCCGAGCCTCCTTGCGATCCCCCATGGGCACCTCCTAGATGTCTAAAGGAGTCCATGAGCCGCCCGGACCGTTGCCTCACTTCTCGAAACTCGTGGAAGCCGCGCCCTCGGTGTCCGCCGCGTCCGCCACGACATCGCCGTCCGCGCTCGCCGCGGGCACCGCGCCCACGGCCGCCGGCGCCGCCGCCCTGCGCCACGGCAGCCACACCGCCATCAGCACCACCCCGCCCAGCAGCACCCCCGCCCCGGTACGGAACGCCAGCGCGTACCCCTCCGTCAGCGCCTCCGGCGTACTCCCGCCGCGGCCCGCGGCCTCCGCCGCCCGCGCCGCCGCGATCGTCGACATCACGGCGAGGCCCAGCGAACCCCCCATCGTGCGCGAGGTGTTGACCAGCCCGGAGACGAGACCGGCCTCCCCCGGCGCGGCTCCGGACGTGGCGAGCGCGGCGAGCGGGGTGGCGGTCAGGCCCGCGCCCAGCATCATCAGGATTCCGGGGAACATGATCTCCGTCAGATAGTCGCCCCGCGCGGTCATCTGCGACTGCCAGCCGAAGCCCACCGCCGCGATCAGCGTCCCGAGGACGGCGACGTTGCGCGCGCCGAGGAGCGGCATGAAGCGGGGTGCCGACTTGGAGCCGACGAGGACGGCGAGGGAGCTGGGCACCAGTGCGAGCCCGGCCTCCAGCGGGGTGTAGCCGAGGACGTTCTGCGCGTAGAGCGTCATGAAGAACCACATGCAGAACATCGCGGAGCCGCTCAGGAACATCGCCGCGTTGGCCGACGACACCGCCCGCGACCGGAACAGCCCGAGCGGCATCAGCGGCGCCGCCGTGCGGGCCTCGACGACCAGGAAGAGCGCGACCAGAGCGAGTCCGGCGGCCAGCGGGGCCAGGGTCGCGGCGGCCGTCCACCCCTCGGCCTCGGTCTGCGAGATGCCGTACGCCAGCGCCCCGAGGCCCGCCGTGACCAGGACGGCACCCGGCAGGTCGAGGCGGCGGCCGTCACCGGCCCGGCTCTCCGGGAGCCACCTCAGCGAGCTGGCCAGAACCACCGCGCCGACGGGCACGTTGATCAGCAGCACCCACCGCCACGACAGCGTGTCGACGAGCACTCCGCCGACGAGTCCTCCGGCGGCCCCGCCACCGGCGCCGACGGCCGTCCAGGTGGCGATGGCCCGGGCGCGGGCCGCGCCCTCCGGCACCGCCGAGGTGACGATCGTCAGCGTCGAGGGCGCCAGCACGGCGGCGCCGAGTCCCTGCGCGGCCCGGGCGAGGAGCAGTTGCCAGCCGTCCTGGGCCAGTCCCCCGGCCAGCGAGGCCAGGGTGAACAGCGCGAGCCCGACGAGGAACATCCGCTTGCGGCCGTAGAGGTCTCCGGCGCGTCCGCCGAGCAGCATGAACCCGGCGAAGGCGATGGCGTACGCGTTGACGACCCACTGCAGTCCGGACGCGCTCATGCCCAGGTCGGCCCGCATGGACGGCAGGGCGACATTGACGACGGACACGTCGAGCACGACGAGGAACTGTCCGGCGCACGCGAGCGCCACGACCAGCCAGGCGGCGGGTGGCGTGGAACCCTGTCGGGGCGGGCGGGCTATTGGGGAGGCATCAGCGGCTCGGGGCATGGTCGTCATACTCTCAACCGGCCCGCGCCCCTTGCATCGGCATTTCGCCCTGACCACGGGCCCGTCGTAAGACCTACGTCGCCCGCAGCAACGTCACCACCGCCGCCCCGCCCAGCCCGATGTTGTGGGCGAGCCCCACCTCGGCCCCCGGCACCTGCCGCTCTCCCGCCGTGCCCCTCAACTGCCACACCAGCTCGGCGACTTGGGCGATCCCGGTGGCCCCCAGCGGATGCCCCTTGGAGATCAGCCCGCCGGACGGGTTGACCACCCATCGCCCGCCGTACGTCGTCCCCCCGGACTCGACGAGCTTCCCGGACTCCCCGGGGGCGCACATGCCGAGGGCCTCGTACGTCAGCAGCTCGTTGATCGAGAAGCAGTCGTGGAGTTCCACGACGTCCACGTCCTCGATGCCGAGTCCGGAGCGTTCGTAGACCTGGCGGGCGGCGGCCCGGGACATGGGCTGTCCTACGACGTCGATGCAGGAGCCGGAGGAGAAGGAGTCCTCGGTGTCGGTGGTCATCGCCTGGGCGACGATCTCGACCAGCGGACCGGCCAGCTCCCTCGACTGTGCGAAGCGTTCGGAGACGACGACCGCCGCCGCGGCCCCGTCCGAGGTCGGTGAGCACTGGAGTTTCGTCAGCGGGTGGTGGACGACCCGGGACGCGAGGATGTCGTCGACGTCGTGGACGTCCTGGAACTGGGCGTACGGGTTGTGCGCGGAGTGCCGGTGGTTCTTGGCGGCGACGGCGGCGAGCTGTGCCTCGGTCGTGCCGTACTTCTCCATGTGTTCGCGGGCCGCGTCGCCGAAGATCTGGGCGGTGGGCGGGGTCATCTCGAAGCCGTGCCGGGCGGCCATGATGCCGTAGTGGCGGGCGACGGGGGACGTGGCGAAGTCGCCGCCGTCGGTGCCGCCGCCGAGCGCGCCGCGCTTCATCTTCTCGAAGCCCACCGCCAGTACGCAGTCGGCGGCGCCGCCCTCGACGAGTTGTCGGGCGAGCATCAGGGCGGTCGAACCCGTGGCGCAGTTGTTGTTGACGTTGTAGACGGGGATGCCGGTGAGACCTAGCTCATAGGCGGCGCGCTGGCCGGCGGTCGAGGGCTGGAAGCAGTAGCCGATCGGAACCTGTTCTACGTCGCCGTAGGAGATCCCGGCGTCCGCGAGGGCGGCGTTCCCGGCCTCGCGGACCATGTCCCAGTACTGCCACTCACGGCTTTCCGGCTTCTCGAACTTCGTCATGCCGACGCCGGCGACATAGGCCTTCATGCCGGGCGAGATTAGAACACGTTCCAGTAAATGACCAGAGCTGACGATGGATCAGATATTCATGGGACGGTCAAGGATTCGTTAGTACGCCGAAGCATCGGAATAGTTGCCCATGCATACGAGGTTTACCGTGCACTTATCCCGCACGGATCACTCACACACTTACGGCCTGGAGGCCTCACTCCATGACGCACACGTCGACCGACCAGCCCGCACGGAGGCCGTCCGGCGCCATCGTGCCGGTGCTCGCCTTCGCGGGCATCGTTGTCGCGGTGATGCAGACCCTGCTCGTCCCGGTCATCAAGGACCTGCCGCAGCTGCTGAGCACCGAGCCCAGCAACGCCACCTGGGTCCTGACCTCGACGCTCCTGTCCGGAGCCGTCGCCACACCGATCATGGGCCGCCTCGGCGACCTCTACGGCAAGCGGCGGATGCTGATCACCAGCCTGGCCATCATGGTCGTGGGCGCCCTCGTCAGCGCCCTCACCAGCGATCTCCTCACGATGATCGCGGGCCGTACGCTCCAGGGCTTCGCGATGGGCGCGATACCGCTGGGCATCGGCCTGATGCGCGACATGCTGCCCCGCGAGAAGCTCGGCTCGGCCATGGCCCTGATGAGCTCCTCGATCGGCGTCGGCGGCGGCCTCGCGCTCCCCCTCGCCGCCCTGGTCGCGCAGCACGCCGACTGGCACGCCCTGTTCTACGGCGCCGCCGGCCTCGGTGTCCTCGCCATCGTCCTCACCCTCCTCGTCGTACCGGAGTCCCCGATGCGCGCCGAGGGCACCTTCGACGTGCTCGGCGCGATCGGCCTCTCCGCCGGCCTCGTCCTCTTCCTCCTCCCCATCACCAAGGGCAGCGACTGGGGCTGGACCTCCGGCACCACGCTCGGCCTGTTCGCCGCGGCGGCCGTCGTCCTGCTCCTGTGGGGCGTGATGGAGCTGCGCCTGAAGGCCCCGCTGGTGGACCTGCGCACCACGGCCCGTCCGGCGGTCCTCTTCACCAACCTCGCCTCGATCATGGTCGGCGTCTCCTTCTACGTCGTCTCCCTCGTCCTGCCCCAGCTCCTCCAGCTGCCGAAGGCCACGGGTTACGGTCTCGGCCAGTCGATGGTCACCGCCGGTCTGCTGGTCGCGCCGCTGGGCCTGACGATGATGTTCACGGCGCCCGTCTACGCCCGTCTCTCGGCGAGGTACGGCCCCAAGGTCACCCTGATCATCGGCATGGTGATCATCGGCGTCGGCTACGGCGCGGGCATCGGCCTGATGAGCGCGGCCTGGCAGAGCCTGGTCATCGCGGTCGTCCTGGGCGCCGGTATCGGTCTCGCGTACTCGTCGCTGCCCGCGCTGATCGTGGGTGCGGTGCCGGCGTCCGAGACCGGTGCGGCGAACGGGCTCAACACCCTGATGCGGTCCATCGGTACGTCCGTCTCCAGCGCCGTGATCGGGATGGTGCTGGCCAACACCGCGAACCATGTGGGCGGGGTCGCCATCCCGACGATGCATGGCTTCCGGGTGTCTTTCATGATCGCTACGGGTGCGGTTGCCGTCGGCCTGCTGATGGCGCTGTTCCTCCCGAAGCCGAATCGGGCGCCGCAGTTGAACTTCAGCAGCGAGGAGGAGGCCAACGTTGAGCGCGCGGCGGAGGCGCTGAGGGGGTTTCGGGGGCGTGTTCTGGGCGCCGACGGTTCGCCTGTCGCCCGGGCGAAGGTCACGTTGATCGATCGGCGGGGGCGGCAAGCGGGGGCGACGTTGTCCGACGAGGACGGCGCCTACGCCCTCGCGGTCCCGTCCCAGGGCGCGTATGTCCTGGCGGCGCGTGCAACCGGGCATGGGCCCCTTGCCTCGTCTGCGACGCACGGCGGGGACGAGGTTGCGGTTGACCTGGATCTTTCGTTGCCCGGTGAGAGTGTCAGCGCGTAGTCGGTAGTTTGTCGGGTGCGGGTGCGTGGGGGCTGGTCGCGCCCACGCGGCGAAGCCGCAAATTGATACGGCCCCGCGCCCCTAAAGACCACCGCGTACCCCCGATCGAGAGGTCCCCTATGCTCCCGGCACCCAAGCCTGAAATCCTCGCCGCATTCGAGAACGCCAAGGGATTCATGCCGGTCGGCGAAGGGCTCACCCTCTACTCCGCCGCCGTGGAAGCCGGAAGGCTCGGGCTGCCCCTGCTGGAGGTGGGGACGTACTGCGGGCGTTCCACCGTCCTCCTCGCCGATGCCGCCCGTGCGGCCGGTGTCACCGTGCTCACGCTCGATCATCACCGGGGCAGTGAGGAGCAGCAGCCGGGGTGGGAGTACCACGACCCGGAGACCGTCGACCCGGAGATCGGGCTGATGGACACGTTGCCCACGTTCCGCAGGACCCTGTACCGGGCGGGGCTCGAGGAGCATGTGGTGGCGCTTGTCGGACGGTCGCCGCAGGTCGCACGGGTCTGGGGCACTCCCCTCGGGCTCGTCTTCATCGACGGCGGTCACACCGACGAGCACGCGAACGCCGACTACGAGGGCTGGGCGCCCCATGTCGCCGAGGGCGGGCTGCTCGTCATCCACGACGTGTTCCCGGACCCGGAGGACGAGTTCACCGGGCAGGCCCCGTACCGCGTGTACCGACGGGCCCTGGAATCGGGTGCGTTCACGGAGGCGTCGGTGACGGACTCGCTGCGGGTCCTACGGCGTACCGGCACCGGCGTCTGAGATCAACCGGGCAGCCCGGCCAGCCACTCCGTCAGGTGCCGGTTGACCTCGGCGGGCCGTTCCTGCTGGATCCAGTGTCCGCAGCCCTCCAGGATGTGCGAGCCGCGCAGGCCGGGCAGGGTCGCCGGGTACGCGGCGATCGCGTCGGCCAGCCAGGTGGTGGAGGCGTCCAGGGAGCCGCCGAGGAACAGGGACGGCTGGGTGACGGGCGCGCCGTCGAAGTCGGCCAGATCCTCCCAGTCGCGGTCCATGTTCCGGTAGCGGTTGAGGGCTCCGGTCAGTCCCGTCCGCTCGAACTCCCCCGCGTAGACGTCGAGTTCGGCCTCGCTCAGCCAGGCGGGCAGCCCGGCCGCGACCGGCAGGCGCTCGCGCAGGGTGCCACCGGCCCGGCTCACGAAGTGCGGGTCGGGGGCGCCGGGTCCGGGCATGGTGCCGGCGGAGAGGGCGGCGTAGAAACCGGCGAGCCAGCCGCGTACGTCCGGTTCGATCTCGGCCTCGGCGCGGCCGGGCTCCTGGAAGTAGGAGACGTAGAACTCCTCGTCCCCGCCCATGCCGGCGAAGACCTCGCCGGGGCGCGGTCCGCCGCGCGGGGTGTAGGGGACGCTCAGCAGTCCTACGGCGCGGAAGACGTCCGGCCTGAGGAGGGCCGCGTTGGCGGCGATGCCCGCGCCCCAGTCGTGGCCGACGATCACCGCGGACCGCTCGCCGAGTGCGTGCACCACGGCGACGGCGTCCTCGACGAGGTCGAGCATGCGGTACGCCGACACGTTCTCGGGCCTCGACGAGCGGCCGTAGCCGCGTACGTCGACGGCGACCGCGCGGTGGCCGGCCGCGGCCAGCGCCGGGAGCTGGTGACGCCACGAGTACCAGGACTCCGGGAAGCCGTGCACCAGCAGGACCAGTGGTCCGGTGCCCTGTTCCACCAGGTGGATACGGCCGGCGGGAGCGGGAACGAGTCGGTGGACGGCGTCCTTGACCATGGTCATGAGTCCTCCGTGACGGGGGCTGGTCCACCGATCCTGCGCCCGGACCCGGCTCGCCGACGACTCTTGTTGCCGCTTCGGCAAACCGGCACAGTCCGACGGTTAGGGTGGCTCCCGTGTCGTACGTAGGTCCGGACTTCGATCCTCCGCAGCCCCGCCGTTCCCGTCGAGGGCCCCTGACCGTGGCGCTGGCCGCGCTGGTGCCAGGGGCGCTGATCGGGTGGTTCGTGTACGAGGCGGTGGGCGGGCCGGGTGACTCGGGCGGGGCGGCGGCCGGTTCGTCGGCGTCCAGCGCGCCCGTGTCCCCCTCGGGCACCGCCTCGAACGACGACAAGCCGCCGAACCCCAGACCCCTCAAGGGCAAGGTCGTCGTCATCGACCCGGGCCACAACATCACCAACTTCCAGCACACCGCCGAGATCAACCGCAAGGTGAACATCGGAACGAACTGGAAGGAATGCGACACGACGGGGACGTCGACCAACGCCGGTTACTCGGAAGCCCAGTTCACGATGGACGTGTCCTACCGGCTGAAGGCGCTCCTCGAAATGCAGGGCGCCACGGTGAAGTTGACCCACGAAGGCCACTCCCCGTCCTGGGGACCCTGCGTCGACCAGCGCGCCCGTATCGGCAACGACGCGCACGCGGACGCCGCGATCTCCATCCACGCGGACGGCGCACCGGCGGGCGACCGCGGCTTCCATGTGATCCTGCCCGCCTCCGTCCACGCCGGCGCCGCCGACACCCGTGCCATCGTCGCCCCTTCCGCCGCCCTCGGCCGGAGCATCGAGAGCGACTACCTCCACGCGACGGGCGAGCACCCCGCCAACTACGTCGGCGACGGCACCGGTCTCGTCACCCGCAAGGATCTGGGCGGTCTCAATCTGTCGACGGTTCCCAAGGTGTTCATCGAGTGCGGCAACATGCGCGACAGCAACGACGCCGCGCTGCTGACGAGCGGCGCCTGGCGCCACAAGGCGGCGCAGGGGATCTCTCAGGGGATCGTCAGTTTCCTGGCGGGCTAGGCGGTCTGACGGCACACCACCAGCGCCGTCCCGCCGTCCCCCACTCCCTCAGATCTCCCTCAGATCTGCCTCAAATCGATTGCACCAGCACATCCCGCTCTGATCCACTGATCTCGACCGAAGGCATTCGAAGCCTTCCCACTCACATCACGGGGGATCACTTGAAGCTCCAGACAGTTCGGTGCGGGGTCGTTGTCGCTTCACTGTCCGTCGGCCTGCTGGGCGTGACGGCGTCGGCGCAGGCGGCACCCGGCGCGGAGCATGTGAACGTCGCGAGCGTGAAGTCGGCCACGACCGTGGGCCCGTTCAAGCGGCTGATCAATGTCCACTCCGTCGGGACCTCGTGCGGCAAGCAGGTGATCGCCTCGGCTTCCGGGCGCGGCAAGATGACGCTGCGCATCGACGACACCCGCTCGGTCGGCACTGTGCTCTCGAAGCACATCGAAGCCTCCAAGGGCGTGATCAGTGCCGGCGTCGGCTGGGACGTGACGAAGTCGCACAGCATCACGGTGAGCGGTGCGAAGGAAGTACCGAGCGGCAAGTACGGCACCCTCGACGCCTACACCAAGTACGCCGTCAAGAAGTTCGATGTGCAGGAGTATCTCGACGGCCACACGTTCACCATCCAGAAGGGCAAGAAGGCCTACAAGCCGATCGGTGTCTGCTTCAAGTACACGCAGCGATAAGCGGCCGGTACACCCTCACTCGCACACGAAGCGGCTCGCCGGGACCTCTCCCGGCGAGCCGCTTCGTCGCGTCACAAACGCTCCCGCCCACGGCGCACGGCACGAGAAGGCAGCGCGAAGAATCGTGAGGGTCTTGCGCGGGTGACCAAGCCTGCTCCGTAGCGGCAGGCACCCGAACCCCGCAAGCGATACTGTCACCCGTACGATGAGAGGTCACCTACACGCCTCACACCGGGGCATGAGAGCCGCACGGTGACAACGACGCCTCCACCGATGACGAGACGACTGAGCTGAAGGACCTTGCTGAAGTGAATATCCGCTCCCTCACTCGAGGCGACGGCGTGGTGATCGGAGCAGCGGTGCTGCTGTTCATCGCGTCGTTCCTCGACACCTATGACAGCTCCGGCAGCAACATCCCCAACGCCTGGGACAACCTTGGCCTGGTCATGAGCACCTACGTCGGCGGCATCATCGGCGCAGCCTTGATCGTTCTCGCCCGTTCGCTCCCTCAGCCTCGCAAGGTCGTCGGTCTCGACCTCGGTCAGGTCGGCGTCTCGCTGACGGTCTTCGCCGCGTGGACCGCGTTCTGGACGATCATCGACCCGGTGGGGCCGTTCGACGAGTTGGGCTCGGGTGTCGACGCCGGCTCCGGTCTCATCTTCGGCCTGATCGCCACCCTGGTCCTGGCCGGTGCCGCCATCGCCACCCCCTTGGTGCCCGCGCTCCAGGTCGCCCTCATTCCGGCCCCCAAGCCCGTGGCCCCCGCGCCCTACGGCGCCCAGCCGCCCGGTGGTTACGGCTACCCGGGTGCCGGCGCCGGTGCGCCGCAGCCGACGTACGGCACGCCGCCGCAGCAGGCTCAGACGGCGCAGCCGTTCGGTCAGCCCCAGCCGCAGCCGACGCCCCCTCCGGGCGGGGAGTTCTCGCCGTTCTGGTTCGCCGTGCCGGTGGCCCGGCCGCTGTTCGGGGAGGACGGCTCGCCCTCGCCGATCGCCGAACTCGCGCCCGGTACCTGGTACTTGGCCGTCGAGCAGCGCGGTGCCGCGTTGATCGCGCAGACGCAGGACGGCCGTCGTGGCGTGCTGCAGGACACCTCCGGGATCCAGCGCGGCTGAGCCCCGCACCGTCTCCCACGGCCCCTCGCCCTTCCGGGTGGGGGGCCGTTGTCGTACAGTCGCAGCCGTCCCGTCGACTTGCTGACGATCCGTCAGATTGCTGACTGTGGAGGCGACATGCGGCTCGGTCTCGCACTCGGGTACTGGGGGCGCGGGCCCTCCGCCGACCATGTGCCGCTGGCCCAGGAGGCCGAACGGCTCGGCTACGACTCCGTATGGACGGCCGAGTCGTGGGGTTCCGACGCCTTCACTCCCCTCACCTGGATCGCCGCGCAGACCTCAAGGATCAAGCTGGGGACGGCCGTCGCGCAGATGGCGGCCCGCTCGCCGACCACCACCGCGATGCACGCGCTCACCCTCGACCATCTGTCGGGCGGCCGGATGATGCTCGGACTCGGGCTGTCGGGGCCGCAGGTGGTGGAGGGCTGGTACGGGCGGCCGTTCCCCAAGTCACCGCTGACCGCGACCCGGGAGTACGTCGAGGTCGTACGGCAGGTGCTGCGGCGGGAGGCGCCGGTCGAGGTGGACGGGCGGTTCCACGCGCATCCGTACCGGGGCGCGGACGGGACCGGGCTCGGCAAGGCGCTCAAGTCCATCACCCACCCCCTCCGCCCCGACCTGCCGATCCTGCTGGGCGCCGAGGGGCCGAAGAACGTGGCGCAGACGGCTCAAATCGCGGACGGGTGGCTGCCGTTGTACTGGTCGCCGAGTCGACCCGAGGTCTACGGCACGACCGACTTCCGCGACGGCTTTCTGGTGGCACCCATGACACAGGTGAAGGTCTGTGACGACGTCGCCGAAGGCCTGCTCCCCGTGAAGATGATGCTCGGCTTCTACATCGGCGGGATGGGGCACGCGGCCCGCAACTTCCACGCCGACCTGATGGCACGCATGGGGTACGAGGAAGAGGCCCGCCGGATACAGGAGTTGTTCCTCGGCGGGCACCGGGAGGAGGCCGTCCTCGCCGTGCCGGACGCGTTCGCCGACGAGATCTCGCTGATCGGCCCGCGTGAACGGATCGCGGAACGGCTGGAGTTGTGGCGCAAGGGCCCGGTGACGGACCTGCTGGCCCTTGCGCCCGACCCGCACACTCTGCGGGTGCTGGCGGAGCTCAACTCCTAGGAACCGACGGGGACTTAACCGCCCGCGAGTTGCCCTGCCGACGGCACCTTGTCGGACACCTCGGCGCCCGCGCTCTTCCCGGCGTCCTTGACCTTGTTGATGATGTCGTCGAAGGAACTCGCCGTCGCGTCCGTCGAGTCGCCCTTGCGGAGCTTGGACGGCAGATCCTTGAGGGAGTCGATGCCGGCGGTCAGCGGGGCGAGCGCCTTGGAGAGCGTGGGGTCGCCCTGGGCGTTCTTCTTGGCCGCCTTGAGCCGGTTGTACGCGAACGCGCCCGCGAGACCAGCCTTGACGAGGGCGAACCTGCGTCCGCTCGCGCCCTTCTTGAACTTGCCGGCCTTCCAGGGCTTCACGATCCACTGGTAGGTGGCACCGGCGGCGAGACCCGCGTTCGCGACGAAGCGGGTCTTGGCGAGCCTCTGGCGCTCGGCGGTGGTGCTCGGGCTCGGGGTGGCGGCGGCTGCCACGACGGCCGCGGTGTTCTGCGTGGCGTCCTCGGTGGCGCTGCCGCAGGCGGTGGCACCGGCGAGCAGGGCGCAGCACAGGGTGAGCGCCACGAAGAGGCGCCGTATCGGTACGGGCACGGAATCCTCCGGGGTTTTCCCCGAGTGGGTGTCCTTACCCCGGCAGCCTCACCCGGCCCGGGCGGTTGCGCCACCCGGGGGACGCCGTTCGGGTTTCACCGATGCCTGGTTTCCGCGCCGCCTGGTTTCAGCGCGGGCGGAGCGGCAACCCGGTTGGCATGTCCCCCTACCGACGTGGTTCGAATTCCGCCGGCAATGTCATCGTGATCATTGCCGACATCATGGCCCTCATCCTGGGGCTCTGGATCCTGATGTACCTGCTGGACGCCAACCGCGCGAACGACCTCGTGCAGTTCGTCCACCGCACGGCGGACTGGCTGGCCGGCTGGTCCCGTGACCTGTTCACCTTCGACGAGGCGTGGGCGCGGGTCGTGTGCGGCTATGGCCTGGCCGCGATCGTGTACCTGTTTATCGGGCATGCGATCGCCAACCGGGTACACCGTTCCTGAGGATTGGCGACTGCGGGCCGGTGGGGGCTGAGCGCGCAGTTCCCCGCGCCCCTAAAAGACACGGCGAGCCGGAGTTTTTAGGGGCGCNGGGAACTGCGCGGCCAGCCCCCACCGGCCCGCACTCAACAACAATCCGGATCCAGCCCCAAGGGCAAAAGCTCCGCCCCGAACACCGCGCACGTCGCGTCGTGGCCCCCAAGCGCCGCCACCGCGAGCAGCAACGACCCCGCAGTCCAAGTCGTCAGCTCGCGCGGCCACACCGCGTCGTCCTCGAAGACGTACCCCGTCCAGTACAGCCCGCTCTCCGCATCGCGCAGGTGCTGTATCGACTGGAGGATCTCCAACGCGCGGTCGGACTCGCCCAACACCCACAGCGCGAGGGCGAGTTCGGCGGACTCGCCGCCCGTGACCCAGGGGTTGGGGACGACGCACCGCACCCCGAGCCCGGGCACGACGAAGCGGGTCCAGCCTTCCTCCACGCGGGACTTGGCCTCCGTACCGGTCAGCGCGCCGCCCAGGACCGGGTAGTACCAGTCCATCGAGTAGCGGTCCTTGTCCAGGAACCGTTCGGGATGGCGGCGGATCGCGTGCCGCAGCGCGCCGACCGCCAACTCCCAGTCGGGCTGCGGCTCTTCGCGCTGTTCGGCGATGGCGAGCGCGCAGCGCAGCGCCTGGTGGATCGAGGAGGAACCGGTCAGCAGCGCGTCGGCCGTGTCCGTGCCGTCGGCGTCCCGCTTCCAGCCGATCTGCCCGCCCGGCTGCTGGAGCCGGAGGACGAACTCGACCGCCGCGTAGACCGTGGGCCACAGCCGGTCCAGGAACGTGTCGTCGCCGGTCGAGAGGTAGTGGTGCCACACGCCCACGGCCACGTAGGCGACGAAGTTGGTCTCGCGGCCCCGGTCGGTGACGTCGTGCGCGTCGCCGTCGGCGTAGGCCGCGTACCAGGAGCCGTCCTCGTTCTGGTGCCGGGCGAGCCAGGTGTACGCCCGCTCGGCGGCCTCGTGTTCGCCCGCCGCGTCCAGCGCCATCGCGGCCTCGGTGTGGTCCCACGGGTCGAGGTGATGGCCCCGGAACCACGGGATCGCCCCGTCCTCCCGCTGCACGGCGAGGATGCCGGCGACGGTCGCGGCGGCCTCCTCCGCGGTGAGGACCCCGGGCAGGACGAGGTGTTCTGTCCGGGGAGCGGTCACTTGGCTTCCGCCAGGGGGAGGTGCGGCTTGGTCGCGTAGGCCACGAAGCTCTTGCCGATCAGCGGGTTGAGCGCCTGTTCGGCGACCCGGGTGGCGAGGGGTTTCTTCATGATGTCCCAGACCAGGAGCTTGTGGTACGCCTGCACCGGCAGCGCCTTGTCGTTGTCCACGCCGAACGCGCACTTCAGCCACCAGTACGGCGAGTGCAGCCCGTGCGCGTGATGGGTGCCGTACGGCTGGAGGCCCGCCTCGCGGATCTTGGCGAGGAGTTCGTCCGCCTTGTAGATGCGGATGTGGCCGCCCTCGACCTCGTGGTAGGCGTCGGAGAGCGCCCAGCAGACCTTCTCGGGGCCGTAGCGCGGGACGGTGATGGCGATCCGGCCGCCGGGCTTCAGGACCCGCACCATCTCGGCGAGCACGCCCTTGTCGTCCGGGATGTGCTCCATCACCTCGGAGATGATCACGACGTCGAACGACTCGTCGGGGAACGGGAGTTGGAGCGCGTCGCCCTCCATCGCGGTCGCGGTGGCGCCGGCCGGGGCCTCGCCGGCCTCCTTCATCGCCGCGAACCACTTGGCGACCTCGCGGATCTCCTCGGCGTTCTGGTCGAGGGCGACGACCTGTGCCCCTCGCCGATAACACTCGAACGCGTGCCGCCCGGCACCGCACCCGAGGTCCAGGACACGGTCGCCAGGGGCGAGCGGGAACCGGGAGAAGTCGACGGTCAGCACGTGGCCCTGCTTTCGGGATAGACGCCGGTAACGCTGGTCGGAGAGGGGGATGGAGAGGTCGTACGGCCCGCGATCGCCTCGCGGTACCTGGCCGCCGTGCCCTCGGCGGCCTTGGCCCAGGTGAAGCGGGCGAGAACGCGTTCCCGGCCCGCCCGGCCGAGCCGTACCCGCAACTCCGGGTCGGCCAGCAGGCGGCTCAGGGCGGTCGCCAGCGCGCCCGGATCCCCCGGCGGCACCGCCAGGCACGTCTCGCCGTCGCGCCCGGCGACCTCCGGGATCGCCCCGCCGGTCGTCGCGACGAGCGGCGTCCCCGTGGCCATCGCCTCCGCCGCCGGGAGCGAGAAGCCCTCGTACAGCGAGGGCACGCACGCGACCTCCGCCGAGCGGACCAGGTCGACGAGTTCGGCGTCGGAAATGCCCTTGACGAACTCGACGGCGCCTTCGAGGCCGTAGCGCTCGACGGCCTGGGCGACCGGGCCCTCAGTGGGGCGTTTGCCTACGACGATCAGGTGGGCGTCGGGGTGTTCGGTGCGGACCTTCGCCAATGCCTCGACGAGGAACACGAGGCCCTTGAGGGGGACGTCCGCGCTGGACGTGGTGACGATCCGGCCCGGTACCTGGGGGACGGCGGGGTCCGGGGAGAACTGGTCGGTGTCGGCGCCGATGTGGACGACGTGGATGCGGTCGTCGCGGACGCCGAGGTGGTCGACGATCTCCTGGCGGGAGGTGCCGGAGACGGTGAGGACGGAGGGCAGACGGCGGGCGACGCGCTTCTGCATCCGCGTGAAGGCGTACCAGCGGCGCTTGGACATCCGTTGGCGCCAGGTCTCCGCCGCGTCAAGCTCCAACTGCCGGTCCACGGTGATGGGGTGATGGATCGTCGTGACGAGCGGCGCGCCGACATCCCCCAACAACCCGTAACCCAGCGTCTGGTTGTCGTGCACGACGTCGAACTCGCCGCGTCTGGCGCGGAGATGGCGGCGGGCGCGGAGAGAGAAGGTGAGGGGTTCCGGGAAGCCGCCGGTCCACATCGTCGCTACTTCGAGCGCGTCGATCCAGTCCCGGTACTCGTCGCGCTTCGGGGTGCGGAAGGGGTCCGGGGAGCGGTACAGGTCGAGCGAGGGCAGCTCGGTGAGGGAGATGCCGTCGTAGCCCTCGTCGAGGACCGGGTACGGCTGGGAGCCGATGACCTCGACGCGGTGTCCGAGGCGGGCCAGTTCGCGGGAGAGATGGCGGACGTAGACGCCCTGGCCGCCGCAGAACGGGTTCCCTTTATAGGTGAGGAGTGCGATACGGAGCGGTCGCTCGCCGTCGGCGGCCGAGTCCTCCTGGGGACCCGCCTGACTGGCCTCAGCGGTCACTCTGAGCCCCCTTCTGCCTGCACTGTCCCGCGAGATTACGCCGGGACGCTAATCTAGAACAAGTTTCAGACTTGATCGTCCAGGAGGTTCTGAATCTACCGGCCGGTACGGGCGCTGTGAGAAGTGGATCAGGTGATTCACACCACGGCCGAGACCCTGCCATGATCGGTCCGATCACCCGCCCTCACCGACAGTCACGGAAGCAGTCACGGAACGGGAGCCATGCCAGTGGAAGCCAAGCCCGAAGCCACTGCGCGGACCTCGCCGCCCCTCACCGAGCGGCAGGAGGCGCGCCGGCGCCGCATCCTGCACGCGAGCGCGCAGTTGGCGAGCCGGGGTGGTTTCGACGCCGTGCAGATGCGGGAGGTCGCGGAGTCCTCGCAGGTCGCGCTCGGCACGCTGTACCGGTACTTCCCGTCCAAGGTGCATCTCCTGGTCGCCACGATGCAGGACCAGTTGGAGCACATGCACGGCACGCTCCGCAAGAAGCCGCCGGGCGGCGAGACGGCGGCCGAGCGGGTCGCGGAGACCCTGATGCGGGCCTTCCGCGCGCTCCAGCGGGAGCCGCATCTCGCCGACGCGATGGTCCGCGCGCTGACCTTCGCGGACCGCAGCGTCTCCCCCGAGGTCGACCAGGTCTCCCGGCAGACCACGGTGATCATCCTGGACGCGATGGGCCTGGAGCATCCGACGCCGGAGCAGCTCTCCGCCGTCCGCGTGATCGAGCACACCTGGCACTCGGCCCTGATCACCTGGCTGTCGGGCCGCGCGTCGATCGCGCAGGTGAAGATCGACATCGAGACGGTGTGCCGTCTTATCGACCTCACGGATCCAGAGGCCGGCGACTGATCCCGCCGAGCGGTACACAACCTGTACCATGTCCACATGGGACTGAAGCGCACCAATGTGTACGCGGACGAGCAGGATCTCGCTCTGATCAAGGAGACCGCTGCTCGCAGAGGGATCTCGGAAGCCGAGATAATCCGCGAAGGCATCCACCGCATCGCGCTCTCCACTCGCGTTTGGGACGAGCCTTTCGTCACCGACGAGGAGACCTTTGACCTGGGTGGCCTCATCACCCGGGACGACGTTCGCGCCGCCGTGACCGGCGGATACGAAGCCCGCGAGCGGCGCAACGGAGACCGTGCCAAGTGATCGTTGTCGCCGATACGTCCGGCCTGCTCACTCTTTTCAACCGCTCCGATCCGGACCACGAGGCCGCACGGAAGTCGGCGGACCAGTGCAGCCTCCTGGTCGCCACCCCTCTCACCCTCACCGAGGTACATCAGGTCGCGACCAGCCGCGCCGGGCGTCGCGCGGCCGACGCCATCCTGGGGTCACTCTCCGCCCGGGTACGTCAGATGCGTCTCGTACTCGCCGACGTCACGCCCGACCTCATGGATGCCGCGCTGGCCGTACGCGCACGCTACGACTCGCTCGACCTCGACCTCGTCGACGCCGTGAATGTCTGCCTGGCCGCCGACTACGGCACCGACGCCATCCTCACCCGCGACCGGAGAGACTTCCGCACCGTGCGCCCGGTCGGCAGTGCTTTCACGCACTTCCGCATCCTGCCGGACGACGCCGACGGCTGACCCACTGTCCGCGCACGCTCCTCTTACTCCTCCGGCGGGAACACCGGCTCCCCGCTGCCCAGCAGCGTGATCATGATGGCCTCCACCGGGCAGCCCTCGGCCGCCGCGAGGATCCGCTCGTTGGCGTCGGTCTCCGGTTCGGCCGGGTGGGACTGCATGGCCGAGTCGAGGCGGAAGCGGTCGGGGGCCTGGTGGACGCACTGGGCCGAGCCGATGCAGACGGACCGGTCGACCTCGACCTGCCAGCGGTCGCCCATCGCCCGGTCACCCCTCCCAGCCGGCGGGCAGGTGGATCATCTTGTGTTCGAGGAACTCGGAGAAGCCCTCGGGCCCGAACTCCCGCCCCAGACCGCTGTTCTTGTAGCCGCCGAAGGGACCGAGCATGTCGAGGCTGAAGGTGTTGACGTTGTAGGTGCCGGTGCGGACCTGGCGGGCGATGTCGATGCCGTGGGCGATGTCGCCCGTCCACACGCTGCCGCTCAGTCCGTAGTCGGAGTCGTTCGCGATCTTCACGGCCTCGGTCTCGTCGCCGTACGGGAGCAGGCAGATGACCGGGCCGAAGATCTCCTCGCGGGCGATGCGCATCGAGTTGTCGACGTCTCCGAAGAGGGTCGGCTCCACGTACCAGCCGCGGTCGAGGCCGGGTGGACGGCCGCCGCCCGTAAGGATCTTGGCGCCCTCCTCCTGGCCGATGCGGATGTAGTCGAGGTTGCGCTGCTGCTGGCGCTTGGCGACCAGCGGGCCGACCTGGGTGGCCGGGTCGAGCGGGTCGCCGACGACGAGGGCGCTCGCCGCCGCCGCGAAGGCGTCCGCGAACTCGTCGTAGCGCGAGCGGGGTACGAGGATGCGGGTCTGGGCGACGCACGCCTGGCCGTTGTTCATCCAGGCCGCCGAGACGATGCCGGGGACGAACGTCGTGATGTCCGCGTCGGGCAGGACGATCGCCGCCGACTTGCCGCCCAACTCCAGTGTCACGCGGGTGAGATGACGGGCGGCGACCTCCATCACGCGCTTGCCGGCCGCGACCGAGCCGGTGAAGGAGATCTTGTCGATGCCGGGGTGTCCGACCAGGTACTCGCTGACCTCGCGGTCGGCGGGGAGGATCGACAGGACGCCGTCCGGCAGCCCCGCCTCCTTGGTGATCTCGCCCAACAGATAGGCGTCCAGGGGCGATTCGGGCGACGGCTTCAGGATCACCGTGCAGCCGGTGAGCAGCGCGGGCGCGAGCTTGGCGGCGGCCACGAACTGCGGCACGTTCCACGGCACTACGGCCGCCACCACGCCAACTGGCTCCCGCCGTACGAGGATCTTGCCGAGAACACCGTCGCGGTACTCCTCGTAGGTGAAGTTCTTCGCGACGGTGATCGCCGCGTCCCACACCATCATCGCGCCGAGGGCCTGCCCGAGGATGCTCCAGGAGTACGGCGACCCGTTCTCGGAGGAGATGACGCGGCCGATCTCCTCGTACCGGGCGGCGATCGCGTCCTTGATGCGGGTGACGACCGCGATCCGTTCGTCGAGGGTCATACGCGGCCAGGGCCCCTCGTCGAAGGCCTGGCGGGCCACGGCTACCGCGCGGTCCACGTCCTCCCGCGACGCGTGCGGGACGCGTCCGATGACCTCTTCCGTGTGCGGGGAGATCACCTCGATGACGTCCTTGCCCAGGGGATCGGTCAACTCCCCGCCGATGAACAGCTGTCGGTGTTCCACGAGCTCCGTCATGGCCGAACGCCTCCCCGGTCCCGCTGCCTGGATCGCTGTCTGACGATCCATCAGATACGAGGACTGAATACCAGTTCCGGTCGATGGAGTCCACGTATAGTGGCCGGAAGGCGGCGATTGGGGAGTCCATGACGTCCACGGGGCAGGTCCACGACCACGGCGGCGGTGTTCGTTCCATCGAAGTCCCCATCCCCGACAACCCACTTGGGACCACACTCGTCTACGTCGTCGACACCGACCGCGGCCCGGTCCTGGTCGACACGGGCTGGGACGACCCGACGTCCTGGGACACGCTCGTGACGGGCCTTGAGGCCTGCGGTACGCACGTCGGCGAGGTGCACGGCGTGATCGTCACCCACCACCACCCCGACCACCACGGCCTGTCCGGGCGGGTGCGCGAGGCGTCCGGGGCGTGGCTCGCGATGCACGCGGCGGACACGGCGATCGTCCGGCGGGCCCGCTCCACCGAACCGGGCCGCTGGCTGACGTACATGACCGCGAAGCTCGCGGCGGCCGGCGCTCCCGAGGAACACCTGGCCCCGCTCCGGGCGGCCCGCCCGCGCAGTGTCCCCGGCCTCGCGCCCGCGCTGCCCGACCGGGAGATCGTCCCCGGCGAACTCCTCGACCTGGCGGGCCGAAGGCTGCGCGCGATCTGGACCCCGGGCCACACGCCGGGCCATGTCTGCCTGCACCTGGAGGAGGACCACCCGGCCCAACTCCCGGGCCACGGCCGCCTGTTCTCCGGCGACCACCTCCTCCCCCGGATCACCCCGCACATCGGCCTGTACGAGGACCCGGACGACACGACGATCGCCGACCCCCTCGGCGACTACCTCGACTCCCTGGAGCGGATCGGCCGCCTCGCCCCCGCCGAAGTACTCCCGGCCCACCAGCACACCTTCACCGACGCGCCGGGCCGCGTACGGGAGTTGCTCACCCACCACGAGGACCGCCTCACCGGCCTCCTCACCCTCCTCTCCGAACCCCTCACCGCCTGGCAGGTCGCCGAGCGCATGGAGTGGAACCGTCCCTGGGCCCAAATCCCCTTCCCGTCAAGGAACATCGCGGTGTCCGAGGCGGAGGCGCACCTACGCCGACTGGTGAAACTGGGCCAGGCGGAGGCCATGACGGGGAGCGAGCCGGTGACGTACGTGGCGGTGTAATTCGGTCGTGGGGCGAGGGGCGCGGCTGGTACGAACAAGCCCATGGACCTGGACCCTTTGCAGCGACTGCTCTCCGAACGTGCCTGTGAGCGCGTGATCCTGGACTTCGTCCGCCGGCTCGATCTCGGTGAACCGTCCACCGTCGCCGGGCTGTTCACGGAGGACGGCCGCTGGGAGTGGCCGGAGGGGGACAGAGCGGTCGAGGGGCGGGAGGCGCTGCGGAAGTACTTCGGCGCCCGCCCGGCAGGGCGGCTCTCGCGCCGCCTGATGTCGAACGTCCTGGTCACCCTCACCTCCCCCGACACGGCGATCTCGACCGCGTACTTCACGACGTACCGCGTCGACGGCCACCACGGCGGCATGGTGACCGCCGCTCCCCCGGTCCAGGTAGGTCACTACGAGGACACCTTCCGCCAGGTGGACGGAAGTTGGCTGATCGGCACCCGGACCCTGTTCCTGCCGTTCGGCGGGCCCACCCCGCGTCACTGACTGCACCGTCACTGAGTGCCGGCCGCGTACGCGATTCCCTCGTCGTAGGTCATTGCCAGGCCCGCGCGGTAGCCGGTCGTGTAAGCGGCGTCGCCGAGGTGTTCGCGGACGCGGAGTTCGCAGGTGCGGCGGGTGGCGATCAGGTCCGGGGAGTCCATCTGGGCGCGGCCGGTGAGTTCCCAGAGGCGGGTGCCGATGCCCAGGAGGCGGGCGGCGCGGTGGGCGTCGCCCGCGGTGACGACGGCGGCGGCCAGGAGGTCCAGGGACATCGCGGCACCGACCGTGTTGTGCAGGAGGGCGTGGCCTGCGATGGACGTGCGGGCGCCGCTCGTCGCGGCGCGTATGTCGCCGCGCGCGAGGTCTGCCTGGGCTATCAGGTAGTCGGCGAAGGCCCCGCACCAGTACTCGCCCTGTTTCCGGCTCGCCGTGCGCACCTCGTCGGCGACTTCTCGGCCGCGTTCGAACTCGCCGCGCAGCACATGTGCGAGGGACAGTGCGAGCCGGGCCTGTAGTTGGGCGGCGCCGAACCCGTCGTCCTGGACGGGGAGTCGGGGTGCCGCGGCGAGGACGTCGATGGCCTCGGCCTGGCGGCCGGTGAGTGCCAGGTGGCCGCCCCTGAGGTAGACGGCGGCGACCTGGGCGACCGGGGAACCCTGTTCGCGGGCCGCGTCGGCGCAGCGCACCGCCCAGTTGGCCGCCGCCTCCTGGTCGCCCTGGAGGATGGCGACCGCGCCGCGCGACCACAGGGCGAGGGTGCGGCCGGGGCCGGGCGGCGACTCGGCGGCAAGGGCCTGGTCCAGGCAGTGCTGGGCCTCGCGGAGGTATCCGCAGTGCCGCCACAGGAAGCCGACGTGGCCCGCCATCTCCACCGCCGTGGACCACTTTTCGCCGTCCGGCTCGGCGAGCGCGCAATCAACCGCCGTGCGCAGATTGGCGTGTTCGGTCAGCACGCGCTCGCACCAGGCGACCTGCCGTCCGGTGTTCCACTCGGCGCAGCCCTCGCGGGCGAGGCGGGCGTAGTGGTCGCGGTGGCGTCGGCGTACGGCGCGTTCCTCGCCGAGGGCGTGCAGCCAGTCGGCGCCGTACTCGCGGACGGTGTCGAGCATCCGGAAGCGGGCCGAGATGACGGGGTCGGGCAGCACGATGGACTGCGCGACGAGCCGGTCGAGCAGAGCGGCGATCCGCTCCTGGGGCAGCGGTCCGCCCGCGCAGACCTGCCGTACGGCCGCCAGACAGAAGCCGCCGCTGAAGACGGACAGCCGCGCCCACAGCAGGCGTTCGAGCGGCGCGCACAGCTCGTGGCTCCAGCCGATGGCGGTGCGCAGGGTCTGGTGGCGGGGCGGGCGTTCGCCGGGGGCGGAGACGAGCAGGTCGAGGGGCGAGGAGGGGACAGGTGTGCCCGGCGGTGCGGACGGGTCCGGTAAGGACGGGAGTGCGGGCAGGCGTTCGCCGAGGCGGGTGTGGAGCTGGTCGAGGGTCAGCTCGGTGAGGCGGGCGGCGGCGAGTTCGAGGGCGAGCGGGATGCCGTCGAGGCGGCGGCAGACGGCGACGGCGGTGGCGCGCGCGGTCAAGTCGTCGTCGCGCAGGGGGCGTCCGGCGGCCGCGGCGCGCTCGGCGAAGAGGGCCACGGCGTCACCGGCGTCCTCGTCGGCACCGGGGCGGCCGTCCACCGGGAGCGGTTCGAGGTGGAGGACTTCCTCGCCGGGCAGTGCGAGGCGTTCCCTGCTGGTGAGCAGGACGCGCAGGCCGGGCAGGCGGGAGCGCAGTGCGGCGGTGAATCTCGCGCAGTCGGCGAGGACGTGTTCGCAGGAGTCGAGGATGAGCAACAGCCTTCTGCCGTGGGCCCATTCGGTGATGACCTCGATCACCGGGCGGGTCGACTGGTCGGCGAGCCGAAGGGTCTCCATGACGGCGAGATCGACGAGTCCCGAGGTGCGCAGGGGGGAGAGTTCGGTCAGCCAGACGCCGTCGGGGTAGGCGTCCCGGACCTGCGCCGCCGCGCGCAGCGCGAGCCGGGTCTTGCCGACCCCGCCGACCCCGACGACGGTCACGGGCCGGACCGGTCCCGCGCCCGGACCCCGGTCCGGGTCCAACGCGGCGCGCAGCCAGGCGAGTTCGGCGCGCCGCCCGACGAAACTGCGCGTCTCGGGCGGCAGATTCCCGGGTATCCCGGGCCCGTCGGAGTTCCCAGGGTTCCCGGGGGTGTTGGAGTCGCCTGGGTTCCCATGGTCAGTCCTGTCCGGCACGAGGCCAGTGTGTCCGTACGTCACCGGCTCCACGCGCCGGTCCCGGAACGCGGCCCACGGCTGCCCGCAAAAGTCGCCGCAGCAGCGGAACTTCCTCCTTTTTCGACCACTTTCCGCCCCTAGTACGACGAGTTGTGATCGAGAGCCGGTCAACTCTCCCGTGCCGCAGGTACGGAGCCGGGAATTCCGCGATCGTCGTGGAGTGAACGCGATGGACACGAACGCGCTGGACGGGGGACGCCGCTTGCTCGTCGCACCGGTCGGCTGCCTGCTGGCGGCCACGCCGGGGCTGCTGATCGGCCGGGTGCAGCCGATCCTGCCGCTGCTGGCGATCGGACCCCTGATGGCCGCCACCTTCCTGGGCGCCCGCCGTACGCTCCTGGTCTGCTGCTGGACGGTGCTGCTCGCGCTGGCGGCGGGGCTCGGCTCGGGGGCGCAGCTGAACGCCGGGTTCGCCGTCCGCTGGGGCGGGCTGCTGCTCGGCTGCGTGTGCAGCGTGTACGCGGCGAGACAGCGCGGCCGGCTGCGGGAACGGCTCGCGGAGGCGCGGGAGGTGGCCCGGATCACCCAGGAGGCGATCCTGCGGCCCGTCTCCCGCACCCTCTCCGGCACCCATGTCAGCACCCGCTACCACTGCGCGAACCGCGAGTCCTCGGTCGGCGGCGACCTGTACGACCTCGCGGTGACGCCGTACGGCCTGCGGGTGCTGGTCGGGGACGCGCGCGGGCACGGGCTCGACGCGCTGCGGACGGCGGCCGACACGCTCATCGGGTTCCGTGAACTCGCCTGTACGGCACCGGACTTGGCGACCCTCGCGAGGGCTCTGGACGCCCGGCTTGCGCCCGGTCTCGGCCCCGAGGACTTCGTCACGGCGGTGCTGGCCGAGTTCGGTCCCGGCGAGGTGCGGCTCGTCAACTGCGGCCATCCGGCGCCCCTGCGCTCCGGGCACCGGCTCGAACTCCTCGAACCCCGGGTCCCCGCACTGCCGTTGGGCCTGCGCCCGGACCCGCGGCAGTACCGGGTCCGCCTCCAGCCCGGCGACCGCCTCCTGCTCTACACGGACGGCCTCACCGAGTCCCGCGCCCTCGACGGCACCCCGTTCGCCCTGCTCACCGAGTGCGCGACGGCGTTGAGCGAACCGACGCCGGACGGGGCGCTGCACGCGCTGTACGACCGGTTGCTCGCGCACGCCGGCGGCCCGCCCACCGACGACCTGGCCCTCGTCCTGTGCCAGCCGACGGGAGTGGTGGCACCGGCCCCGGTCTGAGGCCGGCCCCGGATCAGCCCAACTTGACCAGCAGGTCGGCCAGTTCGGCCGGCTTGGTGACCATGCAGTCGTGGCCCGTCTCCAGTTCCCACACCTGGGCCGGGGTGCCGTTGGGCTGGATCGTGGGGACCGGCCGCCGCTCGAAGCCCTCCGGCTCGCTGCCCACGCAGTGGATGTGGGTGCGGGGGATCGAGCGCGCGGCCGGGTTGTCCAGCCGTACCGACTGCTGGAGACAGCGCGCCGACTGGTCCGAGAGCGTCGTCCGCAGCCAGGCGACGTCCGCCGGGTCGGTGACCCCGAACAGACCCCCGGGCGGCGGCAGTTCGGGCAGCGGCGGGATCCGCCAGCCGGTACCCGAACTCACCGCCATGTCGATCAGCACCTGCGTCACGGGCATGATGTCGAGCGCGCTCTCGCCGTCCTCCGGGACCATCGCGTCGAGGTAGACGAGTTGGGCGATTCGATCGGGGACCCGGTCGGCGGCCGACGAGACGACCAGCCCGCCGTAGCTGTGCCCGACGAGGACCACCTCGGTGAGATCCTCCTCCGTGATCAGCCCGACGACGTCGTCGACGTGTGTGTCGAGGCCCACTTCGGGGGCGAGCAGATGTGCCTTGTCTCCGTGGCCGGTCAGCGAGGGCGCGAACACCCGGTGTCCGGCCGCCGTCAGCAGCGGGACCACCCGCTGCCAGCTGTCTCCGCTGTGCCAGGCACCGTGCACCAGTAGGTATGTGGACATGGCTGTCGCTCCTCGCTGTGGTGGCGGGCGTCGCCGATCAGCGCGCCACCGGTGACGCTGCCGCCCGGCCCGCGCCCCAGCCAGGGCCCCCGCGCCCCTGGGGATGACAGGACCAGGCACGCGCGCGGCGGCCGAA
The DNA here is from genome assembly GCF_016654115.1 of Streptomyces sp. MBT53. GTDB lineage: Bacteria > Actinomycetota > Actinomycetes > Streptomycetales > Streptomycetaceae > Streptomyces. The sequence continues at coordinate 26,461 of NZ_JAEQAZ010000071.1, read as the reverse complement.
TTACAGTGCGGGGATGGCCGGTGAACCGAATCTGCTGGGCGAGTACGTGCGCGCCCGCCGCGAACTCGTCACCCCCGAACAGGCCGGTGTCCCCGCCCACGGGGTCCGGCGGGTGCCGGGCCTGCGCCGGGAGGAGGTCGCGCTGCTCGCCGGGATCAGCGCCGACTACTACCTGCGCCTGGAGCAGGGCCGCGACCGCAACCCCTCCGTGCAGGTCCTGGAGTCCATCGCCCGGGTGCTGCGGCTCGACGAGGACGCGACGGCCCACCTGCTGCGCCTGGGCGCCGCGCAGCCCCGGCGCCGCCGGCCCCGCCCGGTGAAGGAGACCGTGCCCGAGGGGATCGCCAAGCTCCTCGGCACGCTCCCGCTCCCCGCGCTGGTCGAGGGCCGCTACTTCGACGTCCTCGCCGCCAACTCCCTGGCGACCGCGCTGTCCCCGCGCTTCACGGCCGGGTCCAACCGGCTGCTGTCGCTGTTCCTCGACCCCGCCGAGCAGGCGCTCTACCCGTACTGGGAGGGCGCCTCCGGCGGCATGGTCGCCGCGTTCCGCGAGGCCGTCGGTCCCGACACGGACGACCCCCGGTTCATCGAACTGGTCGGTCAACTCTCCCTCGCCAGCCCTCTGTTCAGCCGACTCTGGGCCCGCCACGACGTACGGACCTGCGAGGCCGCGCCGAAGCGCATCGCCCACCCCCAGGTCGGCGACCTGGAACTGAACCGGGAGCGGCTGAGCATCGACGGCGTACCGGGCCAGACCCTCGTCGTCTACCACCCGGACCCCGGCACCGACGCCGCCGAGAAACTGGCCCTCCTCGCCTCCGCGACCCGCACACCGACGACCGGCCGTTCCCGCCGGTCCGAGGTGACCGGCTAGAACCGTGTGACGCGGGTCACCGCAGCGCGGTCCGTCCGGCGGACAGGGAAGGGTGTGGAGATCTCACTACGGGCCCGCGTGCGAGCCGGAGACCCCGACGCGTTCGGGCAACTCTTCGACGAGCACGCCTCGGTGGTCCACCGGCACGCCGTCCGGATGACCGGCGACTGGGGCACGGCCGACGACATCGTGTCGCTGACCTTCCTGGAGGCATGGCGGCTGCGCGAGCGCGTGCTGCCCGGCGACGACAGCCTGCGGCCGTGGCTGCTCGGTATCGCGACGAACGTCGCGCGCAACACCTCGCGGGCGGCGCGAAGACATCAGGCCGCGCTCGTCAGAATCCCGCCGCCCGACCCCGTGCCGGACTTCGCCGACGAGGTGACCCGGCGCATGGCCGACACCGAGGAACTGGCCGCCACGCAACGGGCGTTGAGCAGACTTCGCCGGGGCGAGCGGGAGGCGTTCACGCTCTGCGTGTGGGAGGGGCTGGACGCGGCCACGGCTGCCGCGGCCCTGGGCGTGGCCGTCGGCACCGTACGGTCCCGGCTCTCCCGCGCGAGGAAACGCCTGCGCAGGCTGACCGACCTCGAACTCGGCCAGGCACAGAAGCAGAAAAAAGCAGAGGAAACGCAACGCCCGGACCCGGTCGGACAGTCACCGGGTAGCCGCCGGCAGGCGGCTCGGTCCACATCCGAGTCCACGCAGGAGAAGACGCGATGAACACCGACCCCCAGGAACTGGCCGAGTTGCTGCCCGCCCCGGGCCGTCCGGTGCTCTCGCGGGACCGCCACCGCGTACTGAGGGAACACCTGATGCAGCACATCACCCACGAACACGACACCGTCCGCGAGCAGTCGGCCACGACCGGCACCGCACCCGGGCGCCCCGCCCGCCGACGCCTCGTTCTCGTCGCCGCGCCGCTGGCCCTCGCCGCCGCCGTGGGCCTGGGCGTGGTCGCGGTCGACAACGCGCGGGACGGCAAGGACGGCACGGCTGCCGCCGACGGCCATCAGAAGGCCGTACAACTGCTGGACCGGATCGCCCTGGCCGCCGCTTCCCGTCCCACGGTCACGGCACGCGACGACCAGTTCATCTACACCAAGTCCCAGGGATCGGCGGCCGAGTTGGGCGTCGACTTCAGCAGCGCCGCCGAACTCGCGGGTCACAAAGGGCTGTTCACGCCGAGGCCGTACAACGGGGCCGTACGGCAGGAGCAGTGGGACGCGGTGGACGGCAAGCGGGACGGGCTGCGGAAGGGCGTCGCGGTCGCCGACCCCACCCAGAAGATGTCCATGGACATGAAAGGCGCCGGATATCTGACCTTCCGGCAACTCCAGGCCCTGCCCACCGACCCCGACGCCCTGCTGAAGAAGTTCGCCGGCGACGCCTCGGACGTATCGGCGGCCCGCCGTACGGAAGTCGTCGTCGAGAACCTCGGCGCCGTCGTCGACGAGGCCACCCTGCTGCCCGACCTCAGTGCCGGGATCTACCGTGCCATGGCCAAGCTCCCGGGCGTGAGCGTCGTCGACCACGTCAAGGACGCGGCGGGACGGGAGGGCGTCGGCCTCACGTTCAAGAACGCCCCGAAGGGCTACGCCTGGGTCTTCGACTCGTCGAGCCTCGTCTATCGCGGCACAACTGACGCCGCTCTCCTGGGAGTTGGCGTCACGGACCAGGCGGGTGAGGTGCCGGCCGGTTAGCCTGCCGGTACGACACATCGGGGAGCGGGGGTGCGATGACAGCCGACGTACGCCCGTTCTCCGAGGCCGCCGAGGGCACAGGGCCGGCGGAACTCGACTACCGGGGGCCGCAGGGCTGGGCCACGGTGGTCCACCGCGCCCACGTGGGAAGCTTCACCCTCCTCGGCCCCGAAGACACCCATCTGGTCCGGGAGTTCGAACCCGGGCAGAGCCGTACGGAGGAGCCGCGCACCTGGGAGTACCGGGTGGGCCTGTCGGGACCGCAGCGGCTGCGGATCGAGACGGCCGAGCGGTGGTCGGTCTCCGTCGCCCCGCTGCAGCAGGACGAGCCCGAGGACGGCGGAGTCTTCAGCCGCCGGGGTATCGGGAACCAGACGGTCGAACTCGCCGAGCCGGACCCGCCGGAAGCGTCGATCCTCGAGTTCACCAGGATCGAGAGCGCTCGCCCCACGAGCCTGTTTCTCCGGCTGCGGACGGACTTCGGCGGCGAGGCCTTCTGGCCGGTGGGCGACGACGACCGGGCCAGGTTCCTGTTCGGCCACGACACCCCGGCCATCTGGTCGTCGGCCGGCCGGGTCGAGATCGGCAACGCCGTCGGCTGCGAATGGCGGCTGCGCGTCCTGCCGTTGTCCGCGGCCCGCCCGCTGGACGGCACCACCACCCGGGGCACCGGTGCGGAGGTCCTCGTCCACACGGGAGTGCCGGCCTCACTCACGCTGTCCTCCCCGGCAGACACGGGAGACGACCCCGAAGAGCAGGTCCGCGAGGTGGAGGTCCGCGTCGAGTCACACGGCTACAAGGTGACCCTGTCCACCAGGAACCACTTCTTCGAGGACGGTGCCGTCCTCGGACTCGGTCCCGGGCCGACGCTGCTCCAGACCGGGAGTGGCGGAGGCTGGGAGCTGCGCACCACCGCGCTCGACGCGGTGCGGACCTTCGACGGGGAATTCACCGGCACGGGCGGGAAGGTGCTCCGCTACACCGGGCCGCCCGTCACCGCACGGATCGTCACCCGGTCCTGGCACAGGTGGAGCGGCATGGTCTCGGTCCGTACCCTCACCCCCGAACTCCGGTGGCGGGACTGGGTCAACACCAAGGGCGGGCTGCCGGGACGGCTCCGGGGCGAGCGGCTGGACCTGCTCCCCGGCATGCTGCTGGCGGTCACCGGACCCCATGACGGGTCCGCCTGGCACATCCTCCGGACCGGGCAAGTCCGGCGCGCCGGACTCGGGCGCCGTCAGTCGCGATAGCGGGGCGCGGGCGGATAGAAGTCGCCGTAGGGGCCCAACCACCGTTCGTGCAGAGCGCGGAGCGTGCCCGAGGTGCGCAGGTGCGCGAGGACGCCGTTGATGAAGCGGACGAGTTCCGGTGTCGTCTTCGGGACGGCGATTCCGTGCGGCTCGTAGGTGAACCGCGGTCCGGTGATGCGGGTGGCGGGGTCCTGGGCGCTCAGTCCGGCGAGGACGTTGTCGGTGGTCGACACGGCGGCCACCGCGCCCTGTTGGAGCAGCAGGAGGCAGTCGGTCCAGTCGGAGACGGTCACCGGCCGCACCTTCGGGCGGGCGCGTCGCAGCTCGGTCAGCGAGGTGGTGCCCCGGGCCGTGCACACCTTCTGTCCGGCGAGATCGGCGAGGGTCTTCACCGGGGAGGTGTCGGTGACGAGGACGCGTTGGCCGGAGTCGAGGTAGTCGCTGCTGAACAGCACCTGTTGCATGCGCTCGCAGGTGATCGTCATGGAGTGGGCGACGAGGTCGACCTGACCGCGCTGGAGTATCCCGATGCGCTGTGCGGACGGTACGGCCTTGAACTGCACCCGGTCCGGCCGCCCGAACAGGGCCCGGGAGATCTCCCGCACCAGGTCGATGTCGAGCCCGTCCAACTGCCCGGTGTCGGAGTCGCGGTAGCCGAAGAGGTAGGTGTTCTGGTCCACTCCCACGATCAGCCGGCCGCGGGCGACGATCCGCTCCATCGCCGTACCGCTGGGCATCCTGCCGCCCGGCGTCGGCATGTGGGCGAGCGGTTTCAGCGACCGCAGCGGATCGCAGCTCCCGGCGGCCGCCGCCGATGCGCTCGCCGACGCGGAAGCGGAAGCGGAAGCCGTGTCGGCAGGTGAATTCCGTTGCGGCGCGGCCGAGTTCGCGCAGGACACCGTCAGCGCCAGCGCGGCCAGCGACGCCACGACCCCGGCATGCAGCCGACGGCGTAACGGGACCGCACCGCCCGGCAGCCCGCCCTCTTTCCCACGTGCCCGAAGTTCCCTCACACTGCCCCGCAGTCCTCGGAACCCATCCGAAGACGCCGTCCGGCGCCCCGGCCCCTCACGCACTCGTCGACGGTGACGCGTTCCCGCCGATTCACGGTTCCCGAGGAGACGCGAGCGACCGGATCAACTCCTCGGCCGTACCGAGGAGTTCGACCTCGTGCGCAGTCATCGTCGGATTGGCCGCCCGCCTCCGCCGGGCCTCCGCCAGCCCCGCCTGCGTGAGGTCGGCGGGATCGGCGAGGAGTGCGGCGAGCACCTCGCGGGCCGGGCCGGCGATCGGCAGGTCGTCCACGGCGACCTGGGCGAGGATGATCGCGGAGAGGCCCCAGTCGAGCCCGGGGTCGCCGTCCTCCGCGGTGCCCCAGTCGATCACGTGGGGGCCGGCCGGGGTGAGCAGCACGTTCTCCGGGTGAAGGTCGAGGTGCAGGACGCGGGTGCCGGGGCGGCGGCCGGGGATCGTGTGCAGCCGCCGTAGCAGCGCGGCGAGTACGGTCCCCGCCTCCCGGGCGTCGATCGCGCCCGCGGTGAGGGCCTCCACCATGGTGGGCCCGGTCAGCCGTTCCATCACCAGGTCGGTGCGCGAGGCGGCCGAGTCTCCCGGCCGTATCCGTACCCGGGGCACGGGATAGCCGTACGCGCGCACATGCTCCATCACCGCGCCCTCGGCCGCCGCGTCCCCCCAGTCCTCCCGGTTGCGGCGCAGCACCCACGCGTCGTCGATCTCGTACACGTCCGCGGTACGGCCGGAGCCGATCAGCTTCCCCATGGCTGGCATGGCCAGAATCTAAGCCCTGCGTGAGGCGTCGCGCACCGGCCGTCACACAGGTGGTGAAGCGCCCCACATGACCCACATCACCAACGATGCGGATTAGTAGCGCAAAAGCGTGTCATGCACGCGTCCGCACACCCTCTGACCTGGGGTTTGAGAGCCACGTCACACAGTTGACGATTCACCCACATGCGACCACAACTAGTAAAAGGGGTCTTTGCGGACACGGATCGAGAGTGCTTCTGTGGAGCAGTCGCACGGCGCCGACGAGTCCTCACGGGCCTCGGCGCCGACGCCTTGCCGGGGCCGCGCCCCGCGTGACACCGGCAGGCATACGACGTCTCTGTCCCCGAAGAAACAGGTTCTCCGTGTCCGTCTCCCGCATCGTCGCTCGCATCGCCTCCCCGAAGAAGGCCCTGACCGCCGCCGCTCTGGCCGCCGCCACCACCGGTCTGGTGCTGACCTCGGCTCCCGCTCAGGCCGCGACGACCTCCGCCTCCTCCGCTCAGTCGATCGCGCACAAGATGATCCCGAGCGCGGCGCAGTACAACGCGTTCAGCAAGATCGTCGAGCACGAGAGCGGCTGGAACGTCACCGCCACGAACTCCTCCTCCGGCGCCTACGGCCTGGTCCAGGCGCTGCCCGGTTCGAAGATGGCCTCGGCCGGCTCGGACTGGAAGACCAACCCCGCCACGCAGATCAAGTGGGGTCTGGACTACATGAACTCCCGCTACGGCTCCCCCGCCGCGGCCTGGAGCTTCTGGCAGTCCAACGGCTGGTACTGATCACCGGCCCACACACACGCACGCAGCGGCGGTCCCCGGCACACCGGGGGCCGCCGCTACATTGCGTTCATGGACCAGAACACACAGCCAGAGTCCTCCGACCGTGAGGCGCGCGGGGTCCGGCTGGTGCCCGTGCTGCTGGGGCTGACCCTGGTCAGCGGGCTGATCGACGCGGCGAGCTATCTGGGCCTCGGCCATGTCTTCACCGCGAACATGACCGGCAATGTGGTGGTCCTCGGCTTCGCCGCCGCCGGGGCACCGGGCTTCTCCGTGTCGCGCACCCTCACCTCCCTGGGCGCCTTCCTGGTGGGCGCGGCGGTCGGCGGCCGGATCGCGGTACGGATGGACACCGGCTCGCGCCGGACCTGGGCCCGGGTGAGTCTCGGCGCGGAGGCGCTGCTCGTGGGCGTGGCCGCGGTGATCGCCTGCCTGGCACCGGGCGACAGCGCCACCACGCATCCCCTGATCGCGCTCACCGCCTTCGCGATGGGGCTGCGCAACGCGGCCGTCCGCAAGCTCAAGGTCACCAGCTTCTCGACCACCACGGTCCTGACGATGACCCTGACCGGCCTGGTCGCCGACACGGTCGCGGGCGAGGGCTGGGGCCCCGGCGCCTTCCGCCGTCTCTCGGCGGCCGTCGCGATGGCCTTCGGCGCGTTCGTCGGCGCGTGGCTGGTCCTGCACCACGACCTGCGCTATCCGCTCCTCCTCGCGGCCCTGCTCGCCGCGGTGTTCGCCGTGATCGCTTCTGGACGGGAGTAGCCCAAACCCCGCCCAAGAAGGCAGAATTCGTGCGTCTGAATCCCACGATCAAGAGGATCGATCACACATGATCACGCTCACGAAGGAAGACGGTCCGGCGGATCTGGACGGAGTGACCCATCTGGAGATCGGGGCGTCCTGGGACCCCACCGTCGGCAGCAGCGGCGGCATCATCGGGAAGCTGCGCCAGAAGCAGGGCACCGACCTCGACCTCATCGCCATCGCGATGCAGGGCGCCGAGCCGGTGCGGCTCGCCGGGCTCGACTCCCTGGACCCGCTGGGCAACGGCTCGCTGCTGCACAGCGGTGACAACCAGACCGGCAAGGGCGACGGCGACGACGAGACGGTGACCGTCGACCTGACCAAGATCCCGGCCGCCATCACGTCGATCGTCTTCGTCGCCGCCGCCTACAAGAAGGGCAGTTCCTTCCAGAAGGCACGGAACATCGCCTTCAAGGTGTACGACGCGAGCGGCGGCAGCACCCAGCAGGTCGCCGAGATCTGGCCCAACCTGCTCAGCGCCGACAACGGCTGCGCGGTCGCCAAGGCGATCCGGGAAGGCGCCAGTTGGAAGCTCCAGGTCATCAACGAGACCGGGAAGATCAAGCAGGGGGACGAGCGGGAACTCATGAAGTTCGCCATACGGAAGTAGGCACGGCCATAGCGAGGACGGGCCGGCGGCGCCGGGATGCCGCCGGCCCGAGCTGTGCGATCACCTCAACCGGGGTGCCTCAACCGGCGTTCACCTGAAGCTCCTTGACGCCGTTGATCCAGGCGGAGCGCAGCCGGCGCGGGTCGCCCGTCAGGGTCAGGTTGGGCATCGCGTCCGCGATCGCGTTGAAGATCAGGTCGATCTCGAGGACCGCGAGGGACTTGCCGAGGCAGTAGTGCGGGCCTCCGCCGCCGAAGCCGAGGTGCGGGTTCGGATCGCGCATGACGTCGAACTCGTCCGGGTTCTCGAAGACTTCGGGGTCGTGGTTGGCGGAGGCGTAGAAGATGCCGACGCGGTCGCCCTTCTTGATGTGCTTGCCGCCGAGCTCGGTGTCCTGGGTCGCCGTCCGCTGGAAGGCGTTGACCGGGGTCGCCCAGCGGACGATCTCCTCGGCGGCGGTCGAGGGACGTTCGCGCTTGTACAGCTCCCACTGCTCGGGGTGGGTGAGGAACGCGTGCATGCCGTGGGTGATGGCGTTGCGGGTCGTCTCGTTCCCGGCGACCGACAGCATGAGCACGAAGAAGCCGAACTCGTCGGAGTTCAGGTTGCCCTCGTCCTCGGCGGCGACCAGGGTGCTGACGATGTCGTGGGCCGGGCACTGCTTGCGTTCGGCGGCCATTCCCATGGCGTAGGCGATGAGTTCGGCGGCGGACTCGGCGCCGACCTGCTCCGTGATCGCGTACTCGGGATCGTCGTAGGCGATCATCTTGTTGGACCACTCGAAGATCTTGACGCGGTCGTCCTGCGGGATGCCGATGAGTTCGGCGATGGCCTGGAGGGGCAGTTCGCAGGCGACCTCGGTGACGAAGTCGAAGGGGCCGGAGTGGGCGCGGGCGCCCGCCACGATGGCCTGGGCCCGGTCGCGCAGGCGTTCCTCCAGGGCGCGGATCGCCCGTGGGGTGAAGCCGCGCTGGACGATCTGGCGGACGCGGGTGTGCTCGGGCGGGTCCATGTTGAGCAGGATGAGCCGCTGGGCGTCGATCGAGTCGCGGTTCATGTGCTCGTTGAAGCGGATGATCGCCGTGTTGAGGGTCGAGGAGTAGATCTCCGGGTGGGTGGAGACATACCGGACGTCGGCGTGCCGGGTGACGGCCCAGTAGCCCTCGTCCTGGAACCCCGCGATGTTGGCGGGCTGCGGGATCCAGCGGACCGGTTCGGCCGCGCGCAGTTCCGCGAACTCCGGTAGGGGCACGCGGTGGTGGAGCAGATCGGGGTCGGTGAAGTCGAACCCTTCGGGCAACGCTGGACAGGGCATCGGCGCAACTCCCGTCATCTGACGGTCCATCAGGAACCCGGCTGCCGTGAAGGTAATAACGGGTTCTACAAGTAGCAAGAGGCACGGCAAGCCGAATTCCCTGCACGACCCTTGCGGTTGTGGACGGCCTGTCAGCAGACTGCACACAGAACTAGAACGCGTACTAGTTCTGCGTGGCGGGTGGCCGGGACGCCCGCGCCGCGCGGTGGACGAGGAGAGGACGTGTCCCATGGCCGCGGAACCCGTCATCGTGGAAGCCGTACGCACCCCCATCGGCAAGCGCGGCGGCGCGCTCGCCAATCTGCATCCCGCCTATCTGCTGGGCGAGACCTACCGTGAACTCCTCGGCCGCACCGGCATCCACGCCGACTGCGTCGAACAGATCGTCGGCGGCACGGTGACCCACGCCGGCGAGCAGTCCATGAACCCCGCGCGCACGGCCTGGCTGACCATGGGCCTGCCCTACGAGACGGCGGCGACGACCGTCGACTGTCAGTGCGGCTCCTCGCAGCAGGCCTCGCACATGACCGCCAACCTGATCGCGGCAGGTGTCATCGACGTCGGGATCAGCTGCGGTGTCGAGGCGATGTCGCGGGTGCCGCTGGGCTCGGGGTCGAAGCACGGGCCGGGGAAGCCGTTCCCCGACGAGTGGAACGTGGACCTGCCCAACCAGTTCGAGGCCGCCGAACGCATCGCCCGCAACCGGAAGTTGACCCGCGAGAACGTCGACTCGCTCGGCCTGATCTCACAGGAGCGGGCGGCGATCGCCTGGTCCGAGGAACGCTTCAAGAAGGAGACGTTCGCCGTCCAGGTACCGACGACGGAGGACGAGCAGCGCGCGGGCCTCGGCATGTGGCGCCTGGTCGACCGGGACGAGGGCCTGCGCGACACGTCGATGGAGGCACTGGCGAAGCTGAAGCCGGTCATGCCGACAGCCGTCCATACGGCCGGCAACTCGTCCCAGATCAGCGACGGCGCCTCGGCGATCATGTGGGCGTCGAAGCGGATGGCGCGGGCGCTCAAGCTCAGGCCGAGGGCAAGGATCGTGGCTCAGGCGCTGGTCGGAGCCGACCCGCACTACCACCTCGACGGCCCGATCGACGCGACGCGCGCCGTACTCGGCAAGGCGGGCATGACCCTCAAGGACATCGACATCGTCGAGATCAACGAGGCTTTCGCATCAGTGGTGTTGAGCTGGGCACAGGTCTTCGGACAGGACCTGGAGAAGGTCAACGTCAACGGCGGCGCAATCGCCCTCGGCCACCCGGTCGGCGCGACCGGCGCCCGCCTCATCACCAGCGCACTGCACGAACTGGAGCGGGCCGACAAGGAGTTCGCGCTGATCACGATGTGCGCGGGCGGGGCGCTGGCTACCGGGACGATCATTCAACGGCTGTAGCCGACCAGTCGGCAGGGGGCAGTTGCTCCATCGCGCAGGCGCGGAAGGCCGCGAGCAGCCGGCGGTTCTCCTCGCCCGCGCGGGTGGCCAGGACCACCTGGATGGGGTCCAGGCCCACCAGTGGGACCGTCGTCAGATCGGGTCGCAGGCCCTTCGATACGCTGCCCGCCGGGGCGAGGCACACCGCATCGCCCGCGGCGATGAGTTCGAGCTTGTCCTCCAGGTTCTTGACGAGCGGGCCGTCCGGCGCCGGGCGTCCGTCCGGGCGGGGGTCGACGCGCCAGAACACGTTGAACTCCTCATCGGGGAACCGGGGTACGGGCTCGTCGGCGATGTCGTCGAGGGTGACGAGCTCCTTGCCGGCCAGCCGATGGGTGACCGGCATCATCACCACGCGGGGTTCCTCGTAGAGGACGGTGACGCTCAACCCCTCGGTGGAGAACGGGAATCGACCCACGACCACGTCCACCCGGTGCTCCAGCAGGGCGGCCGGCAGCGCACCCCAGGCCAGGTAGCGGCTGTGCACGTCGGCGTCCGGGTGGCGCCCGCGCAGGGCGCGCACCGCCGGGGTGACGATCAGCCCGGTCATGAACCCGATGACGATACGACTGGGCTGCCCGACCGCCAGCGCCACGGCCGCCGCTTCCTCCGCCGACCGCAGCAGCGCCAGGGCCCGGGGCAGGAACGCCGCCCCCGCCGCGGTGAGTTGAGTACCCTGCGTGGTCCGGTCGAAGAGCCGCACCCCCAACTCGCCCTCCAGCCGCCGCACATGGCGACTGAGCGAAGGCTGCGCGAGATGCAGTACGGCTGCCGCCCGCCCGAAGTGCAGTTCCTCGGCGACGACGGTGAAACAGCGCACCAGGCGCAGGTCCAGGTCGGTCATACGTCGACTGTACGTCCGTAGGAGCTGGGGTGATACCGGAACTGAATCACGTCTTCCGGAGTCCGTCTTGGACGGGCGTACCCGGGCGGGCGCAGGCTGGGAGCACACCACTTCCCGACCCACCTGGGGTGATTTCGTCATGCGTGTTTTCGTCACCGGCGCGACCGGATTCGTGGGCGGCGCGGTCGTCCGCGAACTGCTCGACTCCGGACACCAGGTCCTCGGCCTCGCCCGCTCCGACACCTCGGCGGAACAGCTCGCCGCGACCGGGGCGGAGGTCCACCGGGGTTCCCTGGAGGACCTCGACGCGCTCCGCGCGGGCGCGTCCGCCGCCGACGGTGTGATCCACACCGGTTTCATCCACGACTTCTCGAACTACGGCCCCTGCGTCGCGACGGACCTGGCCGCGGTGGAAACGCTGATCGACACCCTCGCGGGTTCGGACCGCCCCCTCGTCATCACCTCCGTGATGAGCCACGGCCGCACCGAGGACGAGGTCCCCGACCTCGCCACCCACCCCGAAATGCCGCGCCTCGCAGCCGAGTTGACGACCCTCGCCGCAGCGGACCGGGGGGTGCGCACCTCGGTGATACGACTCCCCCAGGTGCACGGCGAGGGCGACCACGCCTTCGTCCCCGCCCTCATCGACATCGCCCGCGCGAAGGGCGTCTCCGCCTACGTCGGCGCCGGCACCAACCTCTGGGCCGCCGTCCACCGCGAGGACGCCGCGCTGCTGTACCGGCTGGCGTTGGAGAACGCCCCGGCGGGCTCGGTCCTGCACGCCATCGGGGACGAGGGCATCCCCGTACGCGAGATCGCCGAAGTCATCGGCAAGCGGCTGGACCTACCGGTGACCAGCGTGCCGGCCGAGGAGGCCGGAACCCACTTCGGCTGGCTGGGCCACTTCGTGGCGTCCGACCTCACGGGAACGAGCACGCTCACGCAGAAGCGGTTCGGCTGGACTCCGACCCGGATCGGCCTGCTGGCCGACCTGGACCACGACTACTACTTCAACCAACCGTCTTAGCGGTCCAGTTGACGAAGGTGGTGAACGCGGCGGGGTCGAGGGTGAGGATCGGCCCCGCCGGGGTCTTGGAGTCGCGGATGAGGAGGGTGGTGGGGGTTGCAGGGGTTGCGGAGCAGGTGGTTTCGGCGATCTCTATGCACTCGCCGCCCTGGTCACTGCTGTAGCTGGACTTGCGCCACTTCTCCATAACGTTCCTCCATCACACGCCGGATCAGCTCCGCCGAGTCCCTGAGGGAGAGGGCGGCGGCTTGTAGATGATCGTAACGGAGCGAACAGTCCTTGACGGTGTCCTGGTTGGCAGTCGGATGCCCACTTCCGTAGCCCTCGGTGTAGGCGATGGTCGGATCGCTGTCGAAGCGGAACAGCGTGAACGAGCCCGTGAGTCCAGCGTGGGCCCCGGCCGAGAATGGCAGGATCTGGATGTTGATCCGAGGGTTGTTCTCGAATGACAACAGGTGGGCCAGTTGACCGCGCATGACCTGGGGGCCGCCGATCTCCTGGTACAGCGCGGCCTCGCTGAGGATCATCCACGCAACCGGCGGGTGTTCCTTCTTCAGGATGCGCTGACGGGCCAGGCGTACGGCGGTGCGGTCGTCGAGGCCGGTCTCGTCCATCGTGGCGAGCGTGGCGCGGGCGTAGGCCTCGGTCTGGAAGAGACCGTGGATCATCTGCGTCTGGAAGGTGCAGATCTCGGCCGCCCGTGCCTCCAGCTCGGCCACCTGCTGGAACCAGGACGGGAGTTGACTGCGCAGCACGAGATCCAGCAACCGGGACAACAACCCACCCGTGCCCAGCGCAGCGTCAACCGCGTCGCTGAACGCCTGCGTAGGTAGCTTCCTGGCCGTCTCGATCTGGCCGATCAGTGACCCGGTGTAGTTAACGATCTTGCCGAGTTCCCGTTGCGTGAGACCGGCCGCCTCTCGATAGCGGCGCAGCTCGAAGCCGTAGTAGTCCAGCGGTGACGCCCCCGGATCGAGGGTGTTGATGTGCACGTTGGGCCCCCTGTCCACCCGCGAACGGGTTGTATTCGTACCGTTGCCGAGGGTAGCGGCGGGGCGTCAGCCTCGAAGTGTGAATGAACCAACTCCCCCCGCCATGCTGGCCTTTCCCGACCGCCGGCAGTACGTCATGCACCTCACCGTGGGTGAACACTCCGCCCGGCACATCCGCCGTATCGTCCGCTCGTTCCTGCTGGAGTGGGGCATGCCCAAGCTGTCGGACGCGGTGGAACTGGCCGTGACGGAGCTGCTCGCCAACGTCGTCCGGCATGTCCCGGACCGGCGCTGCGGACTGCGCCTGCAACGCCAGGTCGCCGGAATCCGCGTGGAGGTGACCGACGGCAGTCCTGAACTCCCCACGCTGAAGCCGGAGTTGGACCCCGAGTCGGAGAACGGCCGCGGGCTCGTCATCCTGGACGCGGTGACCGACAAGTGGGGGGTGTCACCGGCGTCCGGGGGCGGGAAGACGGTGTGGTTCGAGTGTTCGTGAACTCGGGCCGTCAGTCCCCGAGTTCGGCGGTGTCGGCGGCGGGCGGGGCCTCGACGGTCACCTTCTGGTCGATGTCGAGGAAGGTGACGGTCAGGTCGAGCGTGCCGCCGTCGGCGTCGGCCTGCGTGGGATAGGTCTTGCCCCGCACCCGGTACTGCTTGGGGTGGTCGTCGCCGTCGACCCACAGGTCCATGGTCATGGTGCCGTCGACCTGGAGGACCACGAACTGGTCGAGGCTGTCGGTCCGGCGCTGCCGGGCCGCCTTGCCCTTGGCGGCGCTCTGGGCCGCGCGCAGGCCCCGCTCGGTGACCGTTCCCCGGTAGTGCGTGGCCTTCGTGCCGTCGACCGTCTCGGCGCCGATCCTCCGCACGTCCTGGGAGCCCACCATGACCGTGGACTGCACGAGCGGGCTCACCTCCATCGAACCGGGCAGCACGCCGTAGGTCTGGTTGTCCGCCCCGCCACGCCCCCACACGGCAGGCTCGGCCTTGAGCCAGCCCTTGCCGCCCAACTTCGACGCGTCGACCCCGCTCCCGCCGACGTAGATCGCCTTGTCGACGAACCGGATGTCCAACTCGCCGGGCTTACGCGCGCCGACCACCGTCATCGCCATCGTCATGGCGGCCGGTTTCGCCTTCATGGACACCTCGGCCGTCAGCCGCCCCTTCTCGGGCACGGTCCCGCTGACCCGGTAGTGCAGCGAGGTGATGTCCTCGACCTTGTCCACCGCCTTGGCCACGGCCGCCGAGGGCGCCAGCTCGGCCGAGCCCTCCTTCACGGACTTCACGGAGTGGTCCCCACACCCGACCGCTCCCCCACCGAGCAGCACGACGGCAACCGCCACACGCACCGAAATCCCCACAACTCCCCCTGGAATCAGGCGTGTTCACGCCGGTCAAGAACACGATCCTATTCAGGGACGGCAAATTGGCGCTCAAGTAATAAGCCGGGGCAAGGGTTTGGTGTTGACGTGCCCCTGTGACCATCACTCGGGCCCTGGCCCTGGCCCTAGCCCTGGCACTCACGCTGGCCACGGGCTGCTCGTCGGCGTCCGGCAGCCCGTCGGGGGACGGTCCACTCAACGGGCCGGACTACTCCGACGCCGGATCGGGAAACGTGTGCCTGCCGGCGAAACCGGGCGCCACGGTGACGTTCGGCGGGGACGAACTGCACAACTACGGCAAGAGCAAGGTGGTCGTCGACAGCATCGACCTCGCCGAGCCACACGGCCTGCGGTACGCCGACGCCGTTATCGTGCCCGCCACCACCAGCAGCATCGGCTACGCCACTCACTATCCGCCGCCGAAGTTCAACCTCGACTCCGTCGGTACGGGTTGGAAGCGCCGTCGGCCCGCAGTCGGGGCGACCCTCGCGCCGCAGTCCACCACGTCCAAGGCCACGCACAACCTCGTAGTGGCGATCCACGTGACCGGAACCTCCCACGTACGAATGAAGGGAATCACAGTGGACTATCACGTCGGCGGCAAGAAGTACCGCTGGCACAACGTCATGGGCCTCAGCGTGGAGACCGAGAAGAAGGCGTGCCGATGACGCGACGCGGGCGTACCGACACACCGGACCACCCCGAGGAGGCGGTCGAATTCACCGCCGAACTGATCAGAGCCGAGTCAGCTCCGACTCGGTTCTGACCTCCACCGGTTTCTTCGACAACCGCGCCCGCGGCCCCTGGAAGAGATACGACAGCCCGAAGCCCGCCGCCACGACCGCCGCGCCGCCCGCCGCGTCCAGGACCCAGTGGTTGCCGGTCGCGACGATCGCGGAGACGGTGAAGAAGGGGTGGAGCAGGCCCAGGGCCTTCATCCACCACTTCGGGGCGATGATCGCGATGACCACACCGCACCACAGGGACCAGCCGAAGTGCAGGGACGGCATCGCCGCGTACTGGTTGGTGAGGGCGGTGAGGGTGCCGTAGTCCGGCTTGGAGAAGTCCTGGACGCCGTGGACCGTGTCGATGATGCCCAGGCCCGGGAGGAGGCGCGGCGGGGCCAGCGGATAGAGCCAGAAGCCGACCAGGGCGAGGAGGGTGGCGAAGCCGAGGGAGGAGCGGGCCCAGCGGTAGTCGACCGGGCGGCGCCAGTACAGGACGGCCATCACGCTCAGCGGGACCACGAAGTGGAAGGACTCGTAGTAGAAGTTGAAGAACTCCCGCAGGAAGTCGACCTTCACGACCCAGTGGTTGACCGCGTGCTCGATGTCGATGTGCAGGAACTGCTCGATCGACAGGATCTGGTGGCCGTGGTGTTCCGCCGTGGCCCGGCCGCCCGCGTTGGTGCCGCCCGTCGCCGCGAGGCGGACCTGCTGGTAGGCGGCGTAGGTGACGCGGATGAGGAGGAGTTCGAGGAGGAGGTTCGGGCGGGTGAGGACGCGGCGCAGCTGCGGGATCAGCGGGACGTGCTTCCAGCGGGCCGGGACCGGCTCGGCGTACTCCGTGGGGATCGGCCGCCGGTAGTGCTCCGACGTGCGCGGCAGGAACGGTACGACGGTCGCCGCGGCGAGTGCCATGAGCAGGACGACGTTGTCACGCAGCGGGTAGACGGCCGACATGTTCGGCAGCATCATCTTCGCGGGCAGCGTGACGACGAGGACCACGGCCACCGGCCACACATAGCGGTCCGAGGCCCGCTTGCCGACCCGGCCCACCACCGCGAGCAGCACCCACAGCAGCTGGTGCTGCCAGGTCGTGGGCGACACGGCGATCGCCGCGCAGCCGGTGACCGCGACCGCGAGCAGCAGCTGCCCGTCGCGGGCGTAGCGCACGGCCCGGCGCAGGCCCAGATACGCGACGACCGCGCCGAGAGCCAGGAAGAGACCGATCTCCAGCGGCCCGGTCAGGTCGAGGCGCAGCAGCGCGCCGTGCAGCGACTGGTTGCCGAGGTCGTCCGCCTTGCCCCCGAGGCCGACACCGGCCATGTGATGGACCCAGTAGGTGTACGAGTCGTGCGGCATCGCCGCCCAGGCGATCACCACGCTCGCGGCGAACGTCAGCGCCGAGGTCACGGCGGCCCGGCGCCGGTCGGTGAACCACAGCAGCGGCGCGAACAGCAGCACGGTCGGCTGGAGCGCGGCGGCGAGCCCGATCAGCACGCCGCTGGCCCGCTCGCCGCGCACCGTGAAGCAGGCGAGCAGCACGAGCAGGACCGGGATGATGCTGGTCTGGCCGAGCCAGAGCGTGTTGCGCACCGGCAGCGACAGCATGAGCAGGCTGATTGCGACGGGCGCGGCGAGCAGCGAGGCCCGCCGGGTCACGGGCTGCGGCAGGGCCCGTGAGACGACGAGACCGAGCGCCACGACGAGCAGCAGCGTGCCGAAGGTCCAGCCCCAGCCGAGGGCCTGCTCGGCCGCCCGGGTGAGCGGCTTGAGGACGAGCCCGGCGAAGGGGGTGCCGGTGAACTGCGTCGAGTCGTACAGCGAGCCCTTCACATGCAGCACGCCGTTCGTCCCGACCCAGGTCTCCAGGTCGGTCAGCCGCTCCCCCTGCGGGGTGCTGAGGACCACGGCCACCTGCCGTACGGCCAGGACGGCGGCCACCAGCCACAGGACCAGCCGCGCAGCGCGCAGCCGTGCCCTGGCCGTACCACTGGCCGTCGACCCGAAAGCTCCTGCCGCTCCCGCCGGTCGCCCGCTGTGCTCCACGTTCGCCACGCCTCGTAGGCCTCCCGCCCCGCTCGTCCCACGCGTCACACGCGCGGCTGTTCCCTCTGCGAACCCTATGAGGTTCGCACCCCCTGCGGGAGGGACGCAGGCAACCCCCTCTTCACCTGACGGCCGCCCTCCTTTTGTCCGGATGACGATAGTCGGCCCCAGGTTGCCTGGGCACGGCAAATAACGGCGTATCCGTAGAGTGAGTGATTGCACACGAACGGGTCCGCAACATTCTCACCGAATTCACGATCACCGGATTCACGGAAGGCACCGGCACATGAGCGAGTCGCAGCTGTGGAACGACGTCGACGACTACCTGATCGGTCACCTCTCCCCGCACGACGAGGTCCTGGAGGCGACCCTCCGCGACAGCGACGCCGCCGGCCTCCCGCAGATCGCGGTGTCCGCCGCCGCGGGCAAGCTGCTGCACCTCCTCGCCCGGATCCAGGGCGCCACCCGCATCCTGGAGATCGGCACCCTCGGCGGCTACAGCACGATCCAGATGGCCCGCGCGCTGCCCGCCGACGGCCGCCTGATCACCCTGGAGTACAGCCCCAAGCACGCCGAGGTCGCAGGCCGCAACATCGCCCGCGCGGGCCTCGACAAGATCGTCGAGATCCGGGTCGGCACCGCCCTCGACTCACTGGCCGCCCTCGCCGACGAGAACGCGGCCCCCTTCGACCTCGTCTTCATCGACGCCGACAAGGCCAACAACCCGAACTACGTGGACTGGGCCCTCAAGCTGACCCGCCCCGGCAGCCTGATCATCGTCGACAACGTCGTCCGCAACGGCCGGGTCGCCGACCCGGCCAACACGGACCCCGACGTCGTGGGCACCCGCGCGGCGATCGAACTGATCGGCTCGCACCCGCGCCTGTCCGGCACGGCGATCCAGACGGTGGGCGAGAAGGGCTACGACGGATTCGCCCTGGCCAGGGTCACCGACTAGGAGCTCTCCACCAGGACATCTCAACTCTCGTGATAGAAGCCGACGTTGACGCTGCGCGGCCCGGTGCGGTCCTTGATGACGATCTCGCCGCTGCCGCCACGGGGCAACGGGACGCTTCCGCCGTAGCCGACCGTCTGGGCGTACTCCCCGACGATCAGCCGTACTTCGGAGGACGGGTCGGGCTGGGAGCCGCGCAGCCAGCTCACCTGCCAGGTGCCCTCGGGTCCGCACAGGAACTCCAGATGGACCCGTGAGATGAACAGCCAGTCGTCCGGTGTCACCAGCCGGCACACCGACTCGTCGCGGCCCACCCGCAGCACCGCGCCCGGGTCGTCGGGCGCCTCGGCCATCAGCATGCCGGCCGTGGCGCCCTCGTCCGTCCCGGAGACCGAGGCCATGGTGAGTTCGAGCACGTGCGCTTCCCCCTTGAGGTGTCCTTACACAGCCGCCGCATGATAAATCCCCCGGCCGCGCCACGTCCGGCACAATGGAGTCATGACCGAGCGAAAGCCACCGGGTGTGTCCTTCGAGTCCTGGGTCGACAAGCAGATCCGGGACGCCGAGCGAGCCGGCGAGTTCGCCCAACTCCCGGGCGCGGGCAAGCCGTTGCCCTCCGGTTCCGACACGACGTACGACGAACTGTGGTGGATCAAGCAGAAGATGGCCCGCGAGGGCATCTCCGTGCTCCCGCCGACGCTGGCACTGCGCAAAGAGGCCGAGGACGCCCTGGCTGCGGCGTACTCGGCCCCTTCAGAGCGGATCGCCCGGCAGATCATCACCGAAGTCAACGTCAAGATCCGCGACATGATGTTCAAGCCGCCGCCCGGCCCTCCGCTGGGGATGAAGCCGTACGACGTGGAAGAGGTCGCACGCGAGTGGCGGGAGCGCCGGGCGGTCGACGGGCCCGATGGACCCGGTGGGTCAGATGTGTAGCAGCCGCTCCGTCAGCTCGCGGTAGTCCCGCAGGGCGAGGCGGAGTTGCTCGGTGTCGCTGTCGTCCGAGCCCTTGGACTCCCAGGAGCTGTGCAGGCTGTCACGCCGCTTGGTGACGGCCTGGGCGAGGCGGTCGGCGACCTCCTCCAGAACATGGGCGGCCTCCTCGACGGCGGAGCGCGGCTCGTCGACGAACCCGGTCACCGCGTGCTGCAGCCGGAGGCTGAACTTGTCGCTCTCGTCGTGCGGCAGCAGACTCCCGTTCCCGGCGTCCGCCCCGCCGCCGTGCCGCTTGTCGGCGGCGACGGGCGCGGGAGGGGGCTCAGGGGCGTGCACCGGGGCGGCCTTGTCGGCCGGGCGCTCGGTCTGGCGATCGGCCTGCCGGTCGGTCTGGCGCGGTATCGGGGTGACTGTCGTGGCCTCGCGCCGGTCGCCGGCCTTGGCCGGGTCCCACCGACCGGCACCCGCGCCCGTACCTGTACCCGAACCCGTACCCGTACCCGTACCGATGTCCGTGCTGCCCTTACCCGCGTCCGTGCTCGCGCCCTTGCGCTCGTCGTTCTTGTCGCTCTTATCGCTCTCGTCGCTCTTGTCGTTCGCGTCGCCGTTGGGTCGTGTCACATCGGTCATGCGGCTCAACTTCCCTTCACTGCTTGCCTGTTGAATGAGCCGAACGTGTGGCGTCCGCTGCGCCCGCGGCTGCTGCCGCTGCCACGGCCGCCGCCGTTGTCCGAGCTGATCAGGTCGTCGAAGAGGGCGCGGGCTTCGAGCATGGCCTCGCGCATCTCCTCGGTACCGGCCTGGCTCTCCGGCGCGCCGTTCGTGCGCGAGTGGACGACGCGGTGCACACGCCGGTAGCCGTGGACGTGGTCCGCGTGGTGCACGGACAGCGCGTCGAACTGCTTGTCGTACTCCTCGACGTCGGGGAAGCCCCGGGCCCCCGCCACCTCGCCGAGCAACTGGTCGACGTCGGTCACGGCCTGGCGGGGCGAGTCGACGAAGAGCTCCTGGGCGGCGGCCCAACGCGCCTGGTACTGCTCACGGGCCGCGGGCTCCAACGGCTGCTCCCGCAGCGAACCGTGCTGCTGGACGCGCTCGCCGAGCTCCCGCTCGGCGGCCTTCGTGTCGCCGTCGTGCCGGGCCACGGTCCGGTCGTACTCGGGCCCGAAGCGCCGCTTCAGACCCGAGCCGCCGAACCCGCCTCGGGCACGCGGTGCCAGGGCCGCCGCGGCAGCGACCACGCCGACCAAGATCACGATCAAAACGATGATCACGCCTGTGGACATGAGTGCCTTCCGGATTCTCGGCCAACCGGCTCTCGTAGTCGGTCGGTTCCCGTACCGGGTTGCCCGGAAGGCACCCTTCAAACGACGCCTGTCACACGGCGAAGCGGCGCACCCCGGTGACGGACCACACGGTCGCGATACGCCCGTCCACGACCTCGAGAAGATCGATGCCGCTCTTTTGCGAACCGTCGGCACGCGTGACGTACCAGCACGAGGCGACCCGCCCCCGCCCCTCGTCGACAACGGGGACGCCCTCGACGGCGTACCTGCGTCCGGGGCTCTCGGCACGGTGCCGGGCGATGAGATCGACGATGCCCGAGGGACCGCGAAGCCCGTCGGTGTCCGGCGCCCCCTCGGGACGGCTGCCGAAACGGATCCGGAAATCGGCGGCGAGGAAACTCTCCGGGTCACTGAAGTCGCCGTTCCACAGGGCGGTCCAGCGTTCGAAAAGCGCGATGGCTGCGGTTGTGCCTGCTTCTGCGTCTGTGGTCATGCGGTCCAGCCTGGATTCCGTCGGCGACAGCCCCCTGTCGGTGATTACAGTCACACCCCGAACTCGGCCAAGGGCACCAAGTCCGAGCCCAGCGTGTCCAGTTCGGACAGATCGACATGACGCGCCGGAACCCGCTCGTCGAGCGCCTCGACAGCCCGGATCCGGTCCAGCCGGAACCCGCGAGGCGCCTCCCTCAGCCGGCACCAGCCCGCCAGATACCAGTGCTCGTCGCCTCCGAGAAAAGCGACCGGTTCCACCTCACGCCGGGTGAAGACCCCCTCCGCGTCGGTGTACTCCAGGCGCAGTACCCGCCCGGCCGTCAAGGCCTCGCGCAGCACGGCCGGTACGACGGGCCCGGCGGACCGCGCCGTCCCGACCGCCGGCACGAGCAGCCGCACCCGCCCCGCCATCTCGGCGGCGGCGGCCCGCTCCCGCTCCGGCATCACCGCGAGCACCTTGTGCAGCGCGCTGCGCGCGTCGGCGGCGAACGGCGTGCCCGCGAGCGCGTTCAGCCCGACCGCCAGCGCCGTCGCCTCGGCCGGCGTGATCGTCAGCGGCGGCAGGGTCCGCCGCCGGTCCAGGACGTACCCGCCGCTGCGCCCCGGCACGGCGTACACCGGCACCCCCGACTGCTGCAGCGCCGCGAGGTCCCGCTCGACGGTACGGACGCTGACCTCGAAGCGCGCGGCGAGCGTACGGGCGCTGCGCGGCCGGGGCGAGGCGGCCCGCAACTCCTCCACCAGGGCGTACAGCCGATCGGTGCGGTTCATGACGACCAGTCTCCGCACGGCACGCCAACCAGGTCACCCATATTCGGTTGCGCCGCCTCCACGCCCCCTCCCGAGAATGTCCGCATGACCTGGACGATCGCCCCGGAACCCTTCGATTCCCCCGTAGCCGCCGCCCTCTGGCGCGCGTACTACACGGAGGTCAGCGACCGTTGGTACCTGCTCCACGAGAACCGGCGAACGGACCCCGCCGAGCTGGAGCGCGAGATCGCCGCCCGCACCGGTGCCGAACTCGCCCCGCCCGATGGCCAGTTGCTGGTGGCGCGATACGAGGGCGAACCGGCCGGCAGCGCAGGCGTACGACTCCTCTCCCCGACGACCGCCGAGCTGAAGAGGGTCTTCCTCCACGAGCCACTACGCGGCCGGGGCGGCGCCCCAAAGCTCGTGGCGGC
Source organism: Streptomyces sp. MBT53 (assembly GCF_016654115.1). Lineage (GTDB taxonomy): Bacteria > Actinomycetota > Actinomycetes > Streptomycetales > Streptomycetaceae > Streptomyces. The sequence continues at coordinate 4,040 of NZ_JAEQAZ010000071.1, read as the reverse complement.
GGCAGAGGAGGCCGCCCGCGAACTAGGAGCCAGCACGATGATCCTCGACACCCGCCACGACCTGGTCGAGGCCCGCACCCTCTACACCCGCCTCGGCTACGAGGAAACCGCCCCCCACAACAACGACCTATACGCAGAACACTGGTTCCGCAAAGCCCTGCAGAACCAACCCCGTTGAGGGCCCACCCACTCTCCCTGTCCCCACGCGCCGGCCGAGAGGGAGCCGTAGGGGCGCGCCGGTGTCGAGAGGCCCAGCGCGCGGAGGCGCGCAGCGCCGAGCACGGTGGGCCTCTCGACACCGGCTCCCAGCGCCCCGAAGGCGACCGAACCAAAAGAGGTGCGCGCGACGGCGCCTTTACAACACCGGCCCAGCTGCGCGGCGCCCACCCAACACCGGCCCAGCTACGCGGCGCCCACCCAACACCGGCCCAGCTGCGCGGGTGCCCACCCAACACCGACCCACCCCCACGGCGCCAACCCAACACCGAACACCTCAAGAACCACTGATCACCGCCCCGTTGTGCGGCTGTTCCCGATCCGACCCGCACAACTCCCCGTTGAGCTCCTTCACCAGCTGGATGAGATCGGTCGGCCGGTCGGGTCCCCACCAGTCGCCCAGCGTCTCCGCCAGAGATTCCTCGCGGGCTTGTGCCAGCCGGTCGGCCATCTCCCGCCCCTGGTCGGTCAGTTGCAGGTCCAGCCCTTCCCGCACGGCCAGCTGCCGCCCCTCGATCTGCCGGACCGCGGCGAGGATGACGGGCAGCGGCACGGAACTCCGCTCGGCCAGCACCCCCGGTTCCGCCCACCCGTCCCGCCTGATGCGCAGCAGCAGCCAACTCGCCGCCGGCTGAAGGTCGTAGCCCGCTTTCGCAGTGATCGTCTTGTAGATCTCGCGGCGCCCCTCTCTCGTACCCAGCACGGACAGCGCGCGGCACACCTCGTCGTACGAAGACCGCTGAACCGGATTGCTGGCAAGGGTCTCCGTGAGGTCGGGTGCCGTGACCGAGCCGCGCAGCTTGTCCTCCTTGAGGAACCAGGCCAGGACGAAGCCGACGAGGGCGACGGGAGCGGCGTACAGGAAGACGTCCGTGATCGAGGACGCATACGCGTGCAGGGCCTCCGGCCGCACAGCGACCGGCAGTTGGGAAATCCCACGCGGATCGGACTCAAGACCGTCCGGCGTGACACCCGCGGGCAAAGACGTACCCCGAAGCGCATCCGTCAGTTTGTCCCCCAGCCGGCTCGCGAAGACCGTGCCGAAGATGGCGACACCGAACGAGGCGCCGATGGACCGGAAGAAGGTCGCGCCGGAGGTGGCGACGCCGAGGTCCTCGTACGACACGGCGTTCTGCACGATCAGCACCAACACCTGCATGACCAGCCCGAGTCCGAGCCCGAAAACAAAGAAATACGCGCTCATCTCCCCGGTGGAACTGTTCTCGTCAAGCTGATGGAGAAGAAGCAGCCCAAGCGCGGTGACACCAGTACCCGCGATCGGAAAAACCTTCCACCGACCGGTCCGGCTGACGATCTGCCCGGACGCGGTGGACGAGATCAGCATGCCGAACACCATCGGCAGCATGTGCACGCCGGACATGGTCGGCGAGATGCCCTGCACGACCTGGAGGAAGGTCGGCAGATAGGTCATCGCACCGAACATGGCGAAGCCGACGATGAAGCTGATGACGGCGGCCAGCGAGAAGGTGCGCACACGGAAAAGCTTGAGCGGAAGCACCGGCTCGGCAGCCCGCCGCTCCACCACCACGAACCCCACCGCCAGCACCACCCCGAGCACCGCGAGCCCAACGATCTGCGGCGACCCCCAGCCCCAGGTCGTGCCTCCCAGCGAGGCGACGAGCACCAGGCAGGTCGCGACGGCGGCGATGAGGAACGTACCGAGGTAGTCGATGACGTGCCGGGTGGACTTGCGCGGAATGTGCAGCGCGGTCGCGATGACAGCGAGCGCCACGACACCGACCGGGAGGTTGATGTAGAAGACCCAGCGCCAGCTCAGATGCTCGGTGAACAGCCCTCCCAGCAGCGGCCCGAGGACACTCGTCGCACCGAACACGGCCCCGAACAGCCCCTGGTAGCGCCCGCGTTCACGCGGCGAGACGACATCACCCACGATCGCCATCGACAGCACGATCAACCCGCCGCCGCCCAGGCCCTGAAGCGCCCGGAAGCCGATCAACTGGGGCATGTTCTGCGCCGCACCGCACAGCGCGGACCCGACGAGAAAGATCACGATCGCGATCTGGAAGAGCCGCTTGCGCCCGTACTGGTCACCCAGCTTGCCCCACAGCGGAGTCGCGGCGGTCGAGGCGAGCAGATACGCCGTGACGACCCACGACAGATGCTCCAGCCCGCCGAGATCGCTGACGATCGTCGGCAGCGCGGTCGACACGATGGTCTGGTCGAGGGCCGCCAGCAGCAGCCCGAGGAGCAGCGCCCCGATGGAGACGAGGACGTTGCCCGACACGTGTTCCTGGGCGGCGCTGCCCCGCCGCGGGGGTTTCTCCGGTGGCTGCGCGTCGTGCACATTCCCTGTCATACCGTGCGCATCGCCGGCCATGAAGACCTCCCGAGGCTCTCGTTACACATCCATGGTGATCGGTTTGGCCTGTTACGGCCTGTCGAGTCCGAATGGAAGCCGTCATTCCGGGGGTCGGAGGAGACGGCGTGAAGGAGATCCGCATAACCTCGGAAGTCCGATGGGGAGGGACGAACAAGTGAACGAGGCGAAGGGCCATATATGCCCGCAGTGCGGGGCGCCCCGGGCGACCGACGGCTCCCCGTCCTGCACCTGCACCCAACGGGCGTCCGACGCGCTGCGTGACGCGCGCACGGCGGAGGCGGCAGCGGCGGAGGACTTCGACCCGCTGCGGATCAGACCGTACGTGGAACTGGAAGGCACCCCGCAGGAGCAGCGGCCGGCGCCCGGGACCCCGACGCCACCCGAGGGCGAGACGCAACGGTTGCCGGCGGTCGAGCAGACGATGCCGCTGCGCGCGGTACCGCCGACGGCCCCGGCTCCGGCCCCGCACGTGAACGACCTGAGCCTGTTCGAGGGCGATGGGGATTTCACGGAACCGTCCACGGAGGCCGATGCCGACCGCCCGCACCGTCGCCGCCGTACCGTGCTCCTCGCCGCCGCGGGAGCCGTCGTGGCAGTGGTCGCGGCGGCCGGATTCGCGAGCGGCATGTTCTCGTACGAGACGCCGTCGCGGGACGAGGCGGCCCCGAAGGACGTCCGCGCGAGCGTCCCCACCGTGTCGAAGAGCGCGGCGCCGGTGACACCGTCCACGAGCGCCTCTACGTCCGTACAGCCGACGTCGGCGTCTCCGTCCCCGACGCTCAGCGCGAGCCCGTCCGCGTCGGCGACGAGCAGCCCGTCCGCCTCACCGTCACGGTCCGCGGCGTCCAGTCCGACCCCGACGACCAGCGCCACGGCGTCGGACGCGTCCGCCACCGACCGCCAGGCCGGCGGCAGCACCACCGCCCCGGTCCTGCAACGCGGCGACGAGGGCCCCGAGGTCACCGAACTCCAGCTCCGCCTGACCCAGTTGAACCTCTACACCGGCCCGGACAACGGCGTCTTCGACAAGCAGGTGCAGGCTTCGGTACGCACCTACCAGCTGGCCCGCGGCATCCAGTCCGACACGCTTGGTGTGTACGGGGCGGCGACACGAGCAAAGCTGGAGTCGGAGACGACGGAGCCGTAACGCAACGCCCGTTGACAAACATCCGTAGGCAAACGCCCGTTGACCAACACTCGTAGGCCCACAGCCGTAGACCCGCACCCGTAGACCCGCACCCGCAAGCGAACACCCGTAGGCCCGCACCCGTAGGCAAAGGCCCGCAGGCCCACAGCCACAGACCAACGCCCGTGAGCCCACACCCGTATGCAAACGCCCGTAGGCCCACACCCGCAGGCGAACACCCGCAGGCCCGCACCCGTAGGCAAACACCCGCAGACCCGCACCCGCAAGCGAACACCCGCAGGCCCACACCCGTAGGCAAACGCCCGTAGGCCCACA
>NZ_JAEQAZ010000070.1 GCF_016654115.1 Streptomyces sp. MBT53 | reverse complement strand
CGTCCCCCACGACCAGGCCCCCGCTGCCGCCCGGGGCGGGCGACCAGGGCGACAACTCGGCACTGGCCCTCGCGGCCGGCTACGTCGTGGTCACCTCGGGCGCGCGCGGACGGGAGAACGTCAAGGACGGCACGTACTACGGCAAGGCTCCCGCCGCCCTCGTCGACCTGAAGGCGGCCCTGCGGTACGTCCACAAGAACAAGGGCGTGCTGCCCGGCGACCCCAACAAGATCATCACCAACGGCGGCAGCGCAGGCGGCAACTTCTCCTCGATGATGGGCGCCTCCGTGGGCAGCCCGCTGTTCGACTCCTACCTGCGGGAGTTGGGCGCGGCCGAGGCAAGCGACGCGGTGTTCGCCTCCGCCGTCTTCTGCCCGATCATCGACCTCGGCAACGCCGACAAGGCCTACGAGTGGATGTACGGCTCGGCGAAGCTGAACGGCGAGCTGGTCGACCAGACGGCCTCGAAGCAACTGACCGCGCAGTTCGCGGAGTACCAGGCCTCGCTCGGCCTGCACGGCGTGGGCCGGTTCGGCCGGGTGACGGCCGCCAACTACGACCGGTACCTGCTGGAGAACTACGTACAGCCGGCCGCGACCAGCCATCTGCGGGCGCTCTCCGAAGCCGACCGGACGGCCTACCTGACCGCCAACCCCTTCATCGACTGGTCCGGCGACAGGGCGACTTTCTCCTGGGACGGATACATCGCGCACATCGCCAGGTCCCGTCCCGTGCCCGCCTTCGACGACAAGGCCCTGTCGGAACCGGAGCCGGGCTACTTCGGCGACGAGACCCACGTCGCGCGGCACTTCACCACCTTCGGCCTGCGGTACGCCACCGGTGACAAGACCGCCACGGTCGACCGCGACATCCCGCACAAGGTCAGGCTGACCAACCCGATGACCTACCTGGAGGAGCGCAACCCGCGCCGAGCGAGGCACTGGTGGCTGCGGATCGGCACCAGCGACACCACGCACTCCCTGACGGCGATCACCAACCTTGCCCTCAAGACGCAGAACCTCGGCGACGACGTCAACCTGAAGATGTACTGGGACGGCGGCCACGGCGCCAACGAGGACCCGGGCGACCTGATCAAGTGGATGGGCGAGATCACCGGCTACAGCATCTGATAGCCCCGCGGTGAAACCGGGGCGGGGCACCGGACCGGTGCCCCGCCTCCATTAAGCAGTGACGCTACTTTCCGCCGAATGCGTCGTTGAACTGCCTCCATTCCCTGTCCGAGACCCAGTTCGTACCGCAGGAGGGAATGGACCCGTCCCTTTCGGCGGCCACGATGTAATGCTGGCCGACCGTGAAGGTGAGGTTCTCCGGGAAGTCCGGGTCATTGCTCACCAGGATGGTGCGAGGGCCACCACCGCGCAGCCAATGGTCGACGTGGAAGGTGATCAGCGGCCCCTTCACGGAAGTGACCGTCCCGTAGAAAAGCGTCGGATAACCCGCCAGCTGGTCGGGAACCGGCGCCTGGCACTTTCCGTTGCCCTTGTCGTTCCCGGTGTGGGCGGCGCTGAGGCTCAGCCGCTTGACGGCTTCGGTCGCGTGGCCGTTGCCGGAGTTCGCCGTGATGCCTGCGGTGACGCCACCGCCGAGGAGCAGCGCGGCGGCGGCCGCGAGCCCGAGGAGACGCCGGCGGCCCTTTCCTGCGGTGATCTTCGCGGTGGGATTCGTGGTGTCGATGTCGATGTGGGTGATTTCCGGCGTTGCCACAGAGTCGTTCTTCATTGCAGTCATTGCAGCCTCCACAAGACGATTGATGTCCGGCAGCGGAGCTCGTGAGGTAAACGCGGGATCCGCATCCCTCAGTACAGTCAGCAACTCGTTGTCATTCACTGACCGCTCCTTCCTTCACTCATCTTGTGTCCGGCGAGTTCGGCGTTCTTTCGCCCCGCCTGGAGTTGTTCGGCGATTTTCTTCTTCGCCCGGTGCAGCCGCACGCTCACCGCGTTGGACGTCATTCCGGTCGCCTCGGCGATCTGCCGTGGAGCCAATTCCTCCCACGCCCACAGCCGTATCACCTCGCGATCCAATTCCCCGAGTGCGGCCAGTGCGGCATGCAGTTCACCGTGATCGGTGACGTCGGACACGGGTGCCTGCTGAACACTCGTCAACCGCTCGACCAGACGGAGCCTGCGTCCGTGCGCCCGGCGGGCGTTGGCCAGGCAGCCGCGCGCCACCCCGTAGCACCAGGGGAGCACGTCGTCGCGATCGGGCAGGGACCCGTTTCCGAGCCCGGGTACATGGTCGATGCGACGCCACAGCACCAGCATGGTGTCGGACAGGACGTCCTCGACCATGTCAGGGGCCGCTCGGCGCACCAGATACCGGTGCAGGGGCGCCGTCACCACCTGCGCCAGTCCTTCGAAGCGTGCCCGTCGCAGCCGACGGGTCTCCTGTTCCGCCATGGATTCCACGCCCCGTCCGTGTCCGACACCGGCCGGGTTCTTTCAGCAAGGAGGTGGCGCGCACGCAAGTGCCCGCCCACCGTCGGTGACGGTGGGCGGGCACGGTCGTGTCCGGAGGGCTCAGCTCTCGTCGGGCGTCAGCCGCAGCGAGATGCTGTTGATGCAGTACCGCTGGTCCGTGGGCGTCGCATACCCTTCACCCTCGAACACGTGCCCGAGGTGCGACCCGCACCGGGCGCAGCGCACCTCGGTGCGCACCATCCCGTGCGAGCGGTCCGCGATCAGTTCGACCGCGTCGGTGTCCTTCGGGTCGTAGAAGCTCGGCCAGCCGCAGTGGGACTCGAACTTCTCGGTGGAGGTGAAGAGTTCGGCGCCGCAGGCGCGACAGGAGTAGACGCCCTTCGTCTTGGTGTCGGTGTACTCACCGACGAAGGCGGGCTCCGTGCCGGCCTGCCGCAGCACCGCGTACTCGGCCGGGTTCAGCTCCGCGCGCCATTCCTCGTCCGGCTTTTCGACGTCGTACGACATGCAGCTCAGCCCCTTACTTCGCGAGACGGTCCAGGATCCGCGGGCCGAGGTCAGTCACATCGCCCGCTCCCATGGTGAGAACCAGATCACCGGGCTTCGCCATTCCCGCGACGGCCTCGGGGACGTCCGCCTTGTCGTGGACCGGGGTCACGTCGGCGCCCGCCGCGCGCGCGGCCTCGATGATCAGGTCGCTGGTGACGCCCGGGATCGGGTCCTCGCGGGCCGGGTAGATGTCCAGGACCAGGGAGGCGTCCGCGAGGGCCAGGGCCTGGCCCATCTCCTTGCCGAGCTCCTGGGTGCGGGAGAACAGGTGGGGCTGGAAGACCACCAGCAGGCGCGAGGTGGAGGCCGCCGCGCGCATCGCCTCCAGGTCGGCGCTCATCTCGGTGGGGTGGTGGGCGTAGGAGTCGATCACCTGGACGCCGGCCGCCTCGCCCTTGAGCTGGAGGCGCCGCTTCACACCCGTGTAGGCGGCGAGCGCGGGCGCCAGTTCCGCGGCCGGGATGCCGAGCGCGGCGCCCGCGGCGAGGGCGGCGACCGCGTTGCTCGCGTAGTGGCGGCCGGGGACGGAGACGGTGAAGGTGAGTTCCTCGCCTCCCAGGACCACCGTCACCTCGCTCTTCAGGCCCTGCGCGACCACGGAGAGGATGCGCACGTCGGCGTCCTCCGCCTCCCCGTATGTCACCGTCTTCACGGAAGCGGAGTCGGCCACCCGGCGGGTCAGCTCGCGCGCGCCCTCGTGGTCGGCCGAGATCACCAGCGTGCCGCCGGGCACGATCCGGTCGGCGAAGGTCTGGAAGGAGTCGTAGATCTCTTCCATGGACGCGTAGTTGGCGTGGTGGTCGAGCTCCACATTGAGGACGATCGCGACCTCGGGGGCGTACTTGTGGAAGCTGCGGTCGGATTCGTCGGCCTCGGCGACGAAGATCTCGCCGTCGCCGTGCAGCGCGTTCGAGCCGGGGGCGTCCAGGTCGCCGCCGATCGCGTACGAGGGCTCAAGGCCCAGCTCGGTCAGCGAGACCGCCAGCATCGACGTGGTGGTCGTCTTGCCGTGCGTGCCCGCGACGGCGATCGGGCGCAGGCCGTCCATCAGGCGGGCGAGGGCGTCCGAGCGGTGGACGACGGGGATGCCCAGCTCGGCCGCGCGGGCCAGCTCGGGGTTGTCCTTGCGGATCGCCGACGACACGACCACCGAGGTGGCGTCGTCGGCGAGGTGCTCCGCCGCGTGTCCGATGTGCACGGTGGCGCCCAGGGCGCGCAGCGCGTCGGCGGTCGCGGAGTCCTTGGCGTCGCTGCCCGCGACCTTCGCGCCGCGCTGCGCGAGGATCTTGGCGATCCCCGACATTCCGGCCCCGCCGATGCCGATGAAGTGCGGTCGGTCCATGGCGGTGGGAAGGCCGGGTGCCATGTGTGTCTCCCTGTGCGTGCTGGTTCGTACGGATACGGCGGACGTTCGGCGGCCAGCCTATTCGGTGCCACCGACAATCACGGACACCCGCCCGCCGCTCCCCGCCCGCTACTCCTTGCTGTGCGAGAACAGCTTCAGCACCGGTACGCCGACCTTGTGACGGGCCCGCGAGGCCCAGTCGCGGTGGAAGAACTCCTCCACGTAGTGGGGGTCGGTCAGCACGATGACCTCGTCGGCGCCGATCTCGTCCACCAGGGTCTTGAGGGCGTCCAGCGGGTGGTCCTCGATGAGCCGCCCCTCGGCCTCGCTGCCGGCCGCGTGCAGGGCGTCCAGGGACACCGACAGGGCCTGCGCGCCGAGTTCCGCCGCGTCCTTGCCCTCGGGGGTCTCCCGCTCGTGCGCCGCCTCGTCGAGTTCGCCGAGGGCGACGTCGTCGATGGCCCGCAGCAGGCGGTCCGCCTGGTCGCCGCGGGGCTGGAGCAACACGTGGAAGGAGACGGTCTCGTCACCGTGCAAGGTGGTGACGAACTCCACGTCGGCGGACGTAAGGGCCTTCTCGATCATCAGTACGCTTGTGAACACCAGGCGCCCCTTCTCCTTCGAGGACCCGCGGGCCCTCTCTCCTCCGTGGGCCTGCCAGGCCCTGCGGAAACCATCCTGCCCCGTGATCGCACGGGTACTGCCGGATTTAGTGTGCCCGCCGAAAGACAAACGGAACGGATCATTCCGCCTCGTTTTCAGCTCCGGCGGTAGCGACCGAACAGGAACCCGGCCTCTTCCAGCAGGGACACCAGTTCGAAGCGCTGAGGAACCTTAACCGACGGCCCCCCGGCGATCCGCTGCGCCTCCCCCGCCACGAGCATCGGCGAGAGGGTCACGCACAGTTCGTCGAGCACCCCGGCGGCCACGAACTGCCCGAGCAGCCGCGGCCCGCCCTCGGTAAGCAGCCGGGCGTGCCCCAGGTCCGCGAGCGCCCGTACGGCCCGTGCGGGGTCCACGCCGGTGCCGTCACCGGCGACCACCACCCGGGCGCCCGCCTTCTCGGCGGCGGCGACGCGGTCCGGCGCCGCGAGAGCGCCCGTCAGGACGAGCGTCGGCACCAGGGGCGAGACGAAAAGCGGAAGCGAGAAGTCCAGGTCGAGGCTCGCGGTGACGACCGCGATCACGGGGGCGGGCCCCTGCCCGGCCGCCGCCCGCGCCGCCGCGAACTCGGCACGCGCGCGTGCGGGCCGGTAACCCTCCTGGCGTACCGTTTCCGCACCGACGACCACGACATCCGCCAGCGCCCGCAGGGTGCCGAAGATCCGCATGTCGGCGTCACCGGAGATGGGCTGCGAGCGGCCCTCGTGCTGACCGGCCCCATCCAGCGTGGACACCATGTTGGCGCGCAGCCAGGGGCCCTCCCCCACGGGGTAGGCGTACGCCTCCGCGAGTTCCGGAAGCCCCCACTCCCGGTCCGTCCCACGCGCATCAGGGGCCCCGTCCGAGGCCTGGGCTGCTGTTTCGTCGGTCACAGGGAACAGGCGTCGCATGTCGTGCAGTGTGGCACGGCCTTTAGAGTGGTGAACCGTGTCGTCCTCCTCAGCCGCCTCCGGGATCAGCCCGATAGCAGACGCGGCCCCGCTGTCCCTGTGCGCCCGTGAGCCGTTCGTCCCCGCGGACCGGCTGGTCGCCGAGATGGTGCCGCCGCCGCGCTTCGACTCGGTGCGCTTCGCCACGTACATCCCGGACCCGAACCAGCCCAGCCAGACCGAGGCCGTCGGCGTCCTGGAGACCTTCGCCGCCGGACTCGGCGGGGCGCACGCGGCCGGCGCGAAGCGCGGCTTCCTCGGTTTCGGCAGGGGCCGGGCGCCCAGGACCCCGGCGGGCCCCCGTGGCGTCTATCTGGACGGCGGCTACGGCGTCGGCAAGACCCACCTGCTGGCCTCCCTGTGGCACGCGACCCCGGCCGAGCCCGCGCTCAAGGCCTTCGGCACCTTCGTCGAGCTGACGAACCTGGTCGGCGCGCTCGGCTTCCAGAAGACGGTCCAGACGCTCTCGGGCCACCGCCTGCTGTGCATAGACGAGTTCGAGCTCGACGACCCGGGCGACACCGTCCTGGTGTCGACCCTGCTCGGCAAGCTGGTCGACGCGGGCGTCGCGCTCGCCGCCACCTCCAACACGCTGCCGGGCAAGCTCGGCGAGGGCCGCTTCGCGTCCGTCGACTTCCTGCGCGAGATCCAGGGCCTGTCCGCGCACTTCCGCTCGCTGCGCATCGACGGCGACGACTACCGCCACCGCGGGCTGCCCGAGGCCCCGAAGCCGTTCACCGACGAGCAGGTCACGAAGGCGGCGTACGCCACCGCCGACGCCTCCCTGGACGACTTCCCGCACCTCCTCGCCCACCTCGCCAAGGTCCACCCCAGCCGCTACGGCGCCCTGACCGACGGCCTCAGGGCGGTCTGCCTCACCGACGTCCGGCCGATACCCGACCAGTCGACCGCGCTACGGCTCGTCGTCCTCGCGGACCGGCTCTACGACCGTGAAGTGCCCGTCCTGGCCTCGGGGTTGCCCTTCGACCGGCTGTTCAGCGAGGAGATGCTGAACGGCGGCTACCGCAAGAAGTACTTCCGCGCGATCTCCCGCCTCACCGCGCTGGCCCGGGACGCCAAGGGCCTCGTCGAAACCGTCTAGTTCACGCCAGCCCAGGCACGCTTTTCACGCTCTCTTGGATCGGAAACGCTCCGTTAACCCTGCAAACAACTTCGCCGGGATACCGTGTCACTTGACCAGCCGTTGACCTGGCCTTGGTCTGTACTAGGAACACGAATCGGCTGGAGGGGGGCGCATGTTCCGAGGTAGGACGGCTCGGACCGTCGTGACGCTCCTCACCGCCGTCCTCCTTGCCCTTCCGTTCTTCGCACCCATGGAATCCTTCGCACCCGCGCACACAGCGCGTCATGCGGAGGCCAAGGCCCAGCCCGGGCTCAAGCTCAGCGGCAAGGCCCTGCGCGCCGAGACGATCTCGTTCCGCGACTGCGGCGCCTCCGGGACCCCCACCGTCCCGATGCGGCTGCGCGACCGTTTCCGCACCGTCGACTGCGGGCCCGAGACGCCCGAACGCCCCCTGCTGACACAGGACCCGGCGGCCGTACGCACAGAGGTGGCGCCCGGCGCGGCGCACCACCGCACAGCGAGATCCTCGACAGCGCACTCTCCGGCGGCACTTCAGGTCTTCCGCTGCTGAGAGCCGAGCAGGCAGTCGGTTCCCCCACGCACACTGTCATGCAAGCCCGACGCGCCCAGAGGGCGCGCCAGGAGGAGTACTCACGCCATGCAGCCCCTCATCGACAACGCCCGTACGTTCGGACAACGCCCTGAGGAGTTCGCCAAACTCGCCGAAGGCCAGTCCCCGCAGGTGCTGTTCATCACCTGCTCCGACTCCAGGGTCGTACCGGCCCTGATCACGGGTGCCCGCCCCGGCCAGCTCTTCGAACTGCGCACCGCCGGCAACATCGTTCCGCCGTACGCCTCCGAGCACCCCACGAGCGAGGCGTGCACCATCGAGTACGCCGTGGAGGTCCTCGGCGTCTCCGACATCGTGGTCTGCGGCCACTCGCACTGCGGCGCGGTCGGCGCCCTGGTGCGCGGCGACGACCTGACCGCCGTACCCGCCGTGCGCGACTGGCTCACCCGGGCCACCCCCAAGCCACAGGGGGCGGTCGAGGACCCGGCCGTGTCCGAAGGCGTACAGAGCCACGTCCTCACGCAGTTGCTGAGGCTGCGCTCGTACCCGTACATCGAGAAGAAACTGAAGGACCGTCAACTCGCCCTGCACGCCTGGTTCTACGAGGTCCACACAGGCGCGGTCCAGGTGCACGACCCGGCCACCGACACCTTCAAGGCCCTGTGAGCGCGCCGATGACGACCACATTCCCTTGTCTGCGGCAGGACTTCGCCGCCTCCCTCGTCGTGTTCCTGGTCGCGCTCCCGCTCTGCGTGGGCGTGGCCGTCGCCTCCGGTGTACCGGCCGAACTCGGCCTGGTCACCGGCATCGTGGGCGGGATCGTCACCGGACTCATGCGGGGCAGCAGCCTCCAGGTGTCCGGGCCCGCCGCCGGTCTGACCGTGCTGGTCTTCGAGGCGGTGCGGGAGTACGGACTGCCCGCCCTCGGAGTGATCGTGCTCGCGACCGGTGTGCTCCAAGTCCTCATGGGCGTCCTGAAGTTGGGGCGCTACTTCCGGGCCATCTCGGTCTCGGTCGTCGAGGGCATGCTCGCCGGTATCGGACTGGTGCTGATCGCCGGGCAGTTGTACTCGGTGGCGGGGGCGAAGGCCCCCGCCTCGGGTCTCGACAAGATAGCCGAGTTGCCCGGCACGCTCGTCGACGCCGCCGGGAACACGAAGGCGCTGGCCTCGCTGGCGCTCGGCGCCGCCACCATCGCCGTCCTGGTGCTGTGGAAGCGGCTGCCGGCCAAGGTCCGTACGGTGCCGGGCCCGCTGGCCGCCGTAGGACTGGCGACGCTCGCCGCGCTCGCCTTCGGGCTGCCGGTGGCGACCGTCGAGGTGCAGGGCCTGCTCGGGTCGCTCCAGCCGCCGCCACTCGGCGAGTTCGGTGAGCTGGCGCAGGTCGGGCTGCTCGGCACGGTGGTCGCGTTCACGCTGATCGCGTCGGCCGAGTCGCTGTTCAGCGCGGCGGCGGTGGACCGGCTGCACTCCGGGCCGCGCACCGAGTACGACAAGGAACTCGTCGCGCAGGGCGCGGGCAACGCGATCTGCGGGCTGCTCGGCGCGCTGCCGATGACCGCGGTGATCGTGCGCAGCGCGGCGAACGTACAGGCGGGCGCGCGGACGAAGGCGTCCCGGGTGATGCACGGCGTATGGCTGCTGCTGTTCGCGGCGCTGCTGCCGGACGTCCTCGCGTACATCCCGATCCCGGCCCTGGCGGGCATCCTGGTGCACGCCGGAGCCAAGCTGATCCCCGTCCGGGAGATCGTGTCGCTGTGGCGCGAGCACCGGGGCGAGGCGCTGATCCTGGTCGTCACGGCGTTGTCGATCGTCGCGGTCAGCATGTTCGAGGGCGTGCTCATCGGGCTCGCGCTGGCCGTCGCGAAGACGGCGTGGGAGGCCTCGCACATCAAAATGGAGGTCGTCGACAAGGGCTCCGGCCCGGTGCAGGCGTACCTGTCGGGCAACGCGACTTTCCTGCGGCTGCCGAAGATCCTCGACAGCCTGGAGGCGCTCCCCCAGGACCGGCCGGTCGAACTGCACCTCCCCGGCCTGCACCACCTGGACCACGCCTGCCGTACGGCCCTGGAGAACTGGGCCGAGCGGCACAGCGCGGCCGGTACCGAGCCGGTGAAGGTCACCGCCGCGTAGGCGGGCCGGTGCCTGCCCCGGGGTGATCGTGGCCCTGGGGCAGGCACCGGGCATACCCTTGCAGGATCAGACAAAAGGGCCTCTCGGCAAGGGGGTCGGAATGCTCCAGGAACTGCTGGTGGCGGGCGTGGCGGCCGGTTCCGCGTGCGCCGTGTACGTCGCTGCGGCGGCCAGGGTCGTCAAGCAGTACGAACGCGGGGTCGTCTTCCGCCTCGGGCGGGTGTCCGGCGAGGTGCGGGGCCCCGGCTTCACCACGGTCGTCCCGTTCGTGGACAAGCTCCGCAAGGTCAACATGCAGATCGTGACGATGCCCGTGCCCGCCCAGGAAGGCATCACCCGCGACAACGTGACGGTCCGGGTCGACGCGGTCGTCTACTTCAAGGTCGTCGACGCGACCGACGCGATCGTCAAGGTCGAGGACTACCGCTTCGCGGTGTCCCAGATGGCGCAGACGTCCCTGCGCTCCATCATCGGCAAGAGCGACCTCGACGATCTCCTCTCCAACCGCGAAAAGCTCAACCAGGGCCTGGAGTTGATGATCGACAGCCCCTCCATCGGCTGGGGCGTGCAGATCGACCGCGTCGAGATCAAGGACGTCTCCCTCCCCGAGACCATGAAACGCTCGATGGCCCGCCAGGCCGAGGCCGACCGCGAACGCCGGGCCCGGATCATCAACGCCGACGCCGAGTTGCAGGCCTCCAAGAAACTCGCCGAAGCCGCCGAGCAGATGTCCGAGCAGCCCGCCGCCCTCCAACTCCGCCTCCTGCAAACGGTGGTTGCGGTCGCGGCCGAGAAGAACTCGACCCTCGTCCTCCCCTTCCCGGTGGAACTGCTGCGCTTCCTGGAACGGGCACAGCCGCAGCCACCGCAGCCCCCTCCCCCGCCCGCCGTCGAGCAGTAACATGCCGCCATGCGCCCGAGGTTCGCGATCGTCGCGGTGGCCGCCGCACTGGGGAGCATCGCCGGATGCGGGGGCGACGGAGACGGCGCGGCCGTGCCCACGCCGAGTGCCTCGCAGCGGATCGCGGTCACGAGTACGGCGTTCACCGAGAACGGCACCGTCCCGCGCCGCTACACCTGTGACGGCGCGAACGTCTCCCCGCCCCTGACCTTCACCGGCGTCCCCGCCGGCGCGGCAGAACTGGTCGTGGTCCTGGAGGACCCGAGCGCTCCGCACGGCACGTTCACCCACTGGCTGATGTGGGGAGTGCCCCCGCAGGACAGCCGCCTGACGGCCGGGGAGTCGCCTCAGGGCGCGGTCCAGGGCCGCAACAGCTTCAAGAAGACCGGCTACGGCGGCCCGTGCCCGCCCAGGGGAGCCGCGCCCCACCGCTACGTCCTCTCGGTGTACGCCGCCGACCGGAAACTCGCCCTCGCCACCGACGCCTCACCCGACGACGTACGACGCGCCCTGACCGGCCACACCCTGGCCTCGGGCACGCTGACCGGCCGCTACGGGCGCTGACTGGCGGCCCCCGCCCGCGCGCCGCAGGATCGAGGGAGCCGACCGGAAGGGGTCCCCCCATGGCCAACAAGGGCACGAAGCGCGAGAACGGAAAGCAGGCCCTCACCGACCTGCTGCGCGTCCCCGCCGGCCGACCGGTCGACCTCTCCGCCTACGACGCCACGGCCGTCCCCGGCGGCCCCGCCGACAAGGCCGCCGGCCTCAAGGACACCGCCCGGATGGGCGAAAACCTGGCCGACCTGCAGGAACGCCTGTGGGCGGCCAGCACGGGCGGCGACCGGCGCCGCCTCCTCCTGGTCCTCCAGGGCATGGACACCAGCGGCAAGGGCGGCACGGTCAAGCACGTCATCGGCCTGTTCAACCCCTCCGGCTGCCGCATCCGGGCCTTCAAGGCACCCACACCGGAGGAGCGGAAGCACGACTTCCTCTGGCGCATCAAACGCGCCCTCCCCGAGCCCGGCGAGATCGGCATCTTCGACCGCTCGCACTACGAGGACGTCCTCATCGCCCGCGTCCGCGAACTCGCCCCGCACCGCGAGATCAACGACCGCTACGGCCGCATCAACCGCTTCGAGAAGTCCCTGACGGACGACGGCGTGACGGTCGTCAAGTGCTTCCTCCACATCTCCTACGACCAACAGCGCCGCCGCCTGCTCGAACGCCTCGACAACCCGGACAAGCACTGGAAGTTCAACCCCGGCGACATCGAGGAACGCGCCCTGTGGCCCGCGTACCAACAGGCCTACGAGACCGCCCTCACCCGCTGCTCCACCCCGGAGGCCCCCTGGTACCTGATCCCCGCCGACCGCAAGTGGTACCGCAACTGGGCGATCAGCCGCCTGCTCCTGGACCACCTGACGGCGCTGGATCCGCGGTATCCGGAGGCGGACTTCGACGTGGCAGCGTGCCGGGAGCGGCTGCTCGGCTCCGACTGACGTCCGTTCCGTGTCGATGGCCAATTAGTCACTTTTACTCACTTATGTTCCTACGGTGACCATTCGAGTACGACGAGTCGCCGCCGCCTGTGCACTCGGCGCCGCGCTCACCGCCTGCGGGGCCCCTTCCGCGCCCCACGCCAGCCGTCCGGCGCCCACCGCATCCGCCGCCGCGCCTTCCCGGCCGCCCACCCTCGCGCCCGGTCCCGCCGGGCTGACCCCCGTGTTCAAGAACGGTCCGCGCGTGGACGGCAAGACCGTCGCGCTGACCTTCGACGCCGACATGACCGCCGATCAGGGACCGCGCGCCGCGGCGGGCGAGCACTTCGACAATCCGCAGCTCATCGCGACGCTGCGGGCGCTGAAGGTGCCGGCGACCGTGTTCATGACCGGTCGGTGGGCCGACGAGTACCCGGCCGAGGCCCGCGACATCGGGCGGGACCCGCAGTTCGAGATCGCCAACCATTCCTACAGCCACTACGCCTTCACCGGCGACTGCTACGGCCTGCCGACCGTGTCCCGGGACCGGATGAAGGCCGATGTGGAGCGGGCGTACACGGCCTTCAAGAAGGCGGGCGTGCCGAACGCGATGCCGTACTTCCGCTTCCCCGGCGGGTGTTACGACCGGCAGGCGCTGAAGACGCTGAGCGCGGTCGGTGTCACGGCGGTGCAGTGGGACGTGGTGAGCGGCGACGCCTTCGCCACGGACTCCGATGCGGTGGCCCAGCAGGTGCTGGAGGGTGTGCAGCCCGGCTCGGTGGTCGTCATGCACTGCACGCGCAGTGCCGCCCCGGCGACCGAGAAGGCCGTCCGCATGATCGTGCCCGAGCTGCGGAAGAAGGGGTACCGGTTCGTGAAGGTCTCCGAGCTGATCGGGGCGGCGGACCGACACCGCTGAGGGGCGCGTGCCCCTCTTACGCTGGTCCCATGAGCGACGAGGAAGACGAGGCATCGGCACCCGCGTACGCGGAGTGTGTGCTGTGCCGGGAGCCCACCGAGTACCCGGTGACACACAAGGGGATCACGCTGTGCCCCGTGTGCGAGTGGCAGAAGGCGCAGCGGACCGCCTGTTCAGGGTGAGCGGCGGGACGTGAGGGCGCAGGTCGCGGCGGTCGAGGCCGCCGTGACCGGAGCCACCGCGGCCAGAGGCAGCAGCGCGACCGAACCCGTGCCCGACTGCGAGCCGGTCATCAAGCCAGTCACCGGTGGCCTTCGTCGTCGAGGTGCGTTGTGGCTGGGCGCGCAGTGGTGCTTTCAGGAGCCGCCCCTCCCCCTGGCAGACTGGACGGCGTGACCAGTGATTCCACCGTTTCCGGCGGCGATGTCGACCCCTTCCGTAATGAGCGCACCGTGCGGGACGAGGCACCCCAGTTCGTGTTGCCCCTGGTCGTGCGGATCGAGCGGGATGCCCCGCCGGCTCGGACGGACGCGTTGGAGACGGCGGCCCGGGCCGTGCTGACGATCCTGAGTGACGAGCGGGCCCTCGGTGACGGGGAGTGGGCGCAGGTCATGCGGGACTGGCAGGACGCGCGGATCCGGAAGGTGGTGCGGCGGGCGCGTGGGGCCGAGTGGCGGCGGGCCGAGGCGCTGCCGGGCATCACGGTGACCGGGAAGTCGGCGGAGGTACGGGTCTTCCCGCCCGTCCCGCTCGACGGCTGGCCCAAGGATCTGGCCCGGCTCCAGGTGTCCGGCACCGACCTCGACGACCCCGAACCGCCGGCCGACGCGGACCCGACGGCGCCGGTGCTCTGGCTGAACCCCGACCTCGACATGTCCGCCGGCAAGACGATGGCCCAGACCGGCCATGGCGCCCAACTCGCCTGGTGGGAGCTGTCGGAGGAGGAGCGGACCGCCTGGCGCCAGGCCGGCTTCCCGCTCTCCGTACGCACCGCAGCCCCTGCCCAGTGGGCCGAACTCATCGACAGCGAACGGCCGTTGGTCCGGGACGCGGGCTTCACGGAGATCGCCCCCGGACTGACCGTCGCGGTCGAGGGACACCACCGGGTCGGCGAACTGGGCGACGGGGGGCGGGGACCGGTCGACTGAGGCCGCGGGCCCCCGTCCCCCTCCCCCGCCCCTCCCTCTGTCCCTGTCCCTAACCTTGCCGACTGCCGACAGCCCCGGGTCCGACCGGAGCAGGTCGGGTCCACGGGATCAGTGCCGGGACGCGGGCGCGGTAGGCCTCGTAGGACGCACCGAACCGGTCGGCCATCAGGCCGTCCTCTATGCGGACCCGGCGCAGCAGCCAGGGGACGGCGACGGCCAGGAACACGATCCAGACGCCGAAGCCGCAGGCCAGCATTCCGCCGAGGACCAGGCCGAGCAGGCCGGTGTAGATGGGGTGCCGCACTATTCGGTACGGACCCTCGGTGCGCAGTTCGTGGTGTTCGTGGACCAGCGGGATGCTGGCCCACATGACGCCCAGCACCCAGCGGGCCCAGAGCAGCAGAGCCGTGGAGGCGACGGCGATCAGGGCGCCGAGGAGGGCGAGTTCGGGCTGCCAGTACTGGAGGTGGTGCCAGAAGGAGTCTGGGGTGTGTCTGATGAGCAGGGAGAACGCGTAGGCGCCCGCGATCAGCAGAAGTCGCCGGGGCAGGGTGCGGCGCAGGCCGCGTACCCAGCCGGCGAGGCCTGCCTCGCTCTTCACGCCGAAGTACACCGCGCCCGCGATCCACGCCACGACGAAGATCGCGACACAGACGCCGGTGAGAGCGACGAGTGCGGAATGTAGTGATCCCATGGCACAAGGCTGCGCCCCGACCTGCGTGGTTCACCACCACCCACGGGCTGATTCAGCGGCTCCACCCTCGGGTGGAGATCCCTCATCGATCCGTCACGGATCCACTACTCGCGGTCGAGGTGACGTAGATCACGACGGATCAGGGCATCGGGCGGCAGGTGCCGCGGCGTCCCCCTCCTGAAAGTCCGAATGGGGGGATGGGGGAACAGACCGTGCGCCGTGGCTACAAGTGGGTCGACCGCGAGCTGGCCCGGATGGGCCCGGACGCCGACTGGGAGCGCATGATCTCGCTCTACGTCGGCCACCGCGTCCCCGAGTTCGCGCTGGCGATGATGGTCTATCCGGGCACGATGCGCATGATGCAGCCGGGCTTCGGAGCCGCCACCCTGGCCCACACCGCGAAGCTGGAGAAGCGGCCCCGGCGGCGTTTCGAGGACGGCAACAGGTTCCTGATGGCGTGGATGGTGGACGGGCTGTCCAGCCCGTCGGGCCGCTCCGCCGCCGAGCGGCTCAACCGCATCCACCTGTCCATCGCCCGCGCGACCCCGCAGCTGCCCGGCAACTTCGACGACGTCGACGACTTCGTCTATCCCCTGGTCCTGCTGGCCACGTTCGCCGACCGCCTCCAGACCTCTCTCGGGCTGCCCGGTACCAGCGAGGGCATGAAGGTCGCCTGGCATCGCTGGGCGCGGACCCTCTTCCGGCTCCTGGAACGCGAGTCCGGGCCACTGGCCGACGAGGCGTTCCCCGAGGACTGGGACGCGATGACCGAGTTCGCCCTGAAATTCGAGGCGCGGCCGTACGAGGGGACGGAGTCCGGTCATCGGGTGGCGACCGCGATGATGGAGTTCTTCGCCGAGCGCTGGTTCCCGTTCCCCTTACGGGAGTTCGGCAGAGATCTGACCCGGTGTCTCGCCGGCGAGCGGGTCTGCCGGCTGCACCGGATCGGCACGCTCACCCCGCGCCGCGAGCGTGCCGTCCGCCTGTTCCTGAAGTCCGCGTTCCTCGCCCAGCGCCTTCTCCCCGACTACCGCAGACCGCTTCCCGAGCGCCTGCGGCAGACCCGGCGCCGCACCGGCCCGGCGCTCAACTCCCCAGCATCTTGAGGGTCCTTCGGTGCCACACCAGCGGACTCCGCTCGTCGTCCGACCTCATCGCCAGCACGCGCAGCACGATGATGTCGTGGTCGCCGGCCGGATAGCTGTGCTCGACGGTGCACTCCAGCCATACCGGTGCGCCGTCGAGGAAGATCGCACCCGATTCCGCCTCCACCGTGCGCAGGTCGGCGAAGCGGGCCGCCTTGCTGCGGGAGGCGAGTTGGCGGGCCTTGTCGCTGTGGCCCTCGCCCAGGACGGAGATCCCGATGGCCTGCGCGCGGGAGAGTACCGGCCAGGTCGTCGAGGTGTGCTGTGCGGCGAAGGAGACCATGGGCGGGTTGTGGGAGACGCCGACGGCGAACGACGAGACGATCATGACGGTCGGGTCGCCGTGGACGCGCGCGGAGAGGGCCGCGACCCCCGCCGGGAAGCCGGAGAACGCCCTGGTCATCTCCCCGGGATCGGAGGTGATGCCGTCCAGATTCTCCAGGCCTTCCATTGCCGTCATCGTGCAACCCCCTTCCGTGTGCGGCTTCATGAGGCCACGTCAGGCTTCATCAGGCGACTCCCGTGGGTATCCGTGGCTAGGTGTGGGGCGGTGGGCACCGACAGAAGTCCCCTGCCGGGAGGCTCTGTTCGCAGGAGCGCGCAGGCGAGGAGACAGAGCAGCCCGACCGCCGCGAGCCCGCCGAGCGTGACCGCGTAGCCGTGGCCGGCCAGCAGAACGGCGCAGACCGCGCTGCCCAGTACCGCGCCGAGTTGCTTCATCGCGTTGAACGTTCCGGAGGCCGCGCCGACCTCGGCCGGTCCGACCGATGTGACCGCCGCGATCGAAAGGGGCGACCAGACAAAGGAGTTGGCGACCCCGTACACCGCGAACGTGGCGGTCAGCGCGGGGATCGGGGCGTCGGTCGCGACGAGTACCGCTGATGTGCCGATGGACAGGACGAGCGCGCCGGAGCCGATGACGGCGACCGCGCGGGATCCGATGCCGTTGTTGAGCCGGGCCGACACCGGTGCCCCCAACAGGCAGACCACGCCCATCGGTACGAGGGTGAGGGCAGCCGCGCCCGCGTCGAGCCCGCGCTCCCGCTGGAGGTACAGCATCAGCGGGATCATGGCCGACCCGGAGCAGAAAGCGGCGGCCGCACCGGCCCAGGCAGCGACGACGAACCCTCGGCTGCGCAGAAACTCGACCGGCACGAGGGCGCGTTGACCGTCCCGGCGCTGCAGCCAGACCGCGGCCACCACGACCAGCACACCCGTCCCGGCGAGCAACCACCTCGGCACGCCCAGCACTTCCGCACTCGCGCCGTCGGTGCCCTGGATGCCGATCACGAGCGCAGCCGCGCCGGTCGCGTTCGCGCAGATCGCCCACACCGGGATGCGCGCCGACTGCCGTGGCAGGACCGGCACGAACACCGCCACGGCGATCATCGCGGCGACGCCGACCGGCACGTTGACCCAGAACACCGCGGGCCAACCCCCGGCCGCCACCAGGAATCCGCCCAGCAGCGGGCCGACAGCCACCGCCGCTCCGCCGACCGCACCCCACACCCCGAGCGCGACGGCGAGACGCGGCGGCCGGAACAGCGCCTTGATGAGGGTCAGGCACTGCGGGGTCATCAACGCGGCCCCGATGCCCTGTGCCACTCGCCAGACGACAAGTGCCGTGATGGTGGCGGCGGTTGCGCACAGCAGCGACCCGAGTGTGAACGCGGCCAGCCCGACCAGGTGGACGCGTCGATGGCCGTGGCGGTCGCCGAGCCGTCCCGCGACGACCAACGGCACCGCGTACGCGATGAGGTAGCCGCTGTTGACCCACATCGCGGCGGTCTCGCTCGCGTGCAGCCCGCTGATCAGTGACGGCAGCGCGACCGAGGTGATCGTGCTGTCCAGCAGCAGCATGAAGAACCCGGTGCAGAGACTGCCGAGGGCGAACCAGTCACGCCGGGCACTCACACTCTCCGCCGACACCTCAGACTGCCAGGTTCTCGCGGAGAGTTGAGCCTGGGTAGGCCGGTGCGAGCGCGCCGCGGCGGCGGAGTTCGGGCAGCAGCAGTTCGCTGATCGCGGCGAAGCCGGCGGGCATGGCGAGCGGGCTGGAGAACATGAAGCCGCCGCGTGCTCCGGTGGCGGCGAAGTTCTCCTCCAACGCGTCGGCCACGGCGGCCGGATCGCCGACGAGGCTGTGGTCCAGGCCCGTGGCCCGCCCCCGGCCGTGCGCGAAGAACTCGCTACGGCTCATGGTGTGGTCGGCGCCGAACTCCGCGACGAGCGAGCCGACGAGCCCCGCAGGACTCGCGTTGGCGGCCGCCAACTCGTCGCGCAGTTCGCCGAGTTGGAAGGAGGCGGGCAGCGTCGAGAAGTCGTAGCCGGCGTTGTGCGAGAGGTAGGTGGCGACCGCCTCCTCGTTCCAGAACTCGTGCACCGCCTCGCAGCGCGCCAGCGCCTCGGCCTTCGTGCGGCCGACGATCACCTGGGTGGCCCAGAGGATGCCCACGTGTTGCGGGTCCCGCCCCTCGGCGAGCAGGGCCTCGTCGAGCAGCTTGCGATGGCGCTGCTGGCTCGCCAGATGTCCGCCGAAGCCGAAGACCAGGTCGGCGAAGCGGGCCGAAGCGGCGATGCCCCGGGGGGAGTTGCCCGCCTGCACGATGAGCGGGTGGTACTGCGGGCCGGGTACGGACGCGAGCGGTCCCTTGACGGTGAAGAAGCGCCCCTCGTGGTCGATGGGGTGCACCTTCGCGGGGTCGGCGAACCGGCCCGTGCCGCGGTCGCGGACGATGGCGTCCGGTGCGACGGAGTCCCACAACGCCCGGCAGACGTCGATGAATTCCTCCATCCGCTCGTAGCGCAGGTCGTGGTCCATGAGTTCGGCGAACCCGTAGTTGGCCGCGTCGGCGCCGCGGGTGGAGGCGACCACGTTGAAGGCGATACGGCCGCCGGTCACATGGTCGAGCGAGTTCAACAGCCGGGCGACGTAGAAGGGATGCATGAAGGTGGAGGAGTACGTCAGGCCGAAGCCGACGTTCTCCGTCACCGTGGACATCGCGGCGATGACCGGTGCCATGTCGTGGCGCGGCCACTGGATGCCCCACTCGACGGCCGGTGCGATGCTGCCGCGCCAGGTGCTGGGGATGCCGCTGCCGTCGCCGAAGAACAGCAGGCCGACGCCCGCGCGTTCGGCGGTCTGCGCGAGTTCCATGAACATGCGGACGTCGGGGAAGTCCCGCCCGACCCACGAGCCTTGACGCGCCCAGGCGCCCTCGGTGTGGGTGAAGGAGAGGTCGTAGCCGATGTGCATTCCGGTCATCGCGCGGCCTTCTTCCACAGCTCGACGACCTCGTCGGCGTCGCTCAACACGGCCACGTTCAGACCTAGTTGGAACAGGGCGGCGGCGTTGACGTGCGGGTCGTACGCGTTGGTCGTGTCCTGGGGCACGACGACGGGCCAGTCGAGTTGGACGGCGTCCTGGGCGGTCGCGTACACACAGCACTCGCTCGTCAGGCCGACGACGGTGAGCCAGTCGCAGCCGGCCGCGCGCAGCCGGGCGTCGAGATCGGTGCCTAGGAAGCCGCTGTAGCCGCGCTTGACCACCCGCAACTCGCCTTCCCCAGGCTCCATTTGGAACCACTCGGCGCCTGGTGTCCCGATCCGGCACGGCTCGTCCGGGCTCATGGGTGCGTCGTAGTCGCCCTCGCGCAGCCAGTTGCTCGACCGCCACGGCCGTGCCGGGTCGCTGCCCAACTCGACCCAGACGACGGGTACTTCGGCGGCGCGTGCGGCGTCGACGAGTTCGGCGATCCGGGTGACCGTCCGGCCCAGCGCCGCCAGCGCCTCGTCGGTGAGGCCGTAGGCCCCGAGCCGGTCCGGGTCGGCGAAGTCCCGTTGCACGTCGACCACGACGAGCGCGGGCCTGCTCTCCGGCCGTGCGAGGCGGGCCAGTTGTCTGTCGCGCAGGTCGGACATCAGGCCGTCACCTCGTCGCGGGCGCGCAGCGCGGGCAGCACGGTGTCGCCGAAGAGCAGCATGTCCTCGTCGTACTCCGGGAAGATCAGCATGAGCCCGTCGAGGTCGGCCTCCCGCACGATGTACTCGATGTGCTCGGTGACGGTACGGGCGCTGCCGGCGACGTACGGCGTCTGGAAGGCGGCCTCCCCGTCGGCGCCGGCGGCCCAGGCGCGGGCCTGGTCCTCGGGCACGCCCCAGGTGTGCCGCATATGGGCGAGGGCCTCGCGGTCGACGCCGACGCCCCACTCCTTGACCTTCTTGACGGCCAGTTCGTCGGTGTCGTCCTGGACGACGGTGAGCATCGAATAGGTCTTGCAGACACGGCCGTTGGCCTTCGCGCGGGCGTGCACGTCGGCGGAGAGCGACCGCATGTCGTCGAGGCTGTCGGCGGCGAGGAAAGCACCGTCGGCGTACTTGGCCTGGAAGCGGCGGGCGTCCTCGGACCGTCCCGCGCTGATCAGCGTGGGCCGGATCGCCGGATGCGGACGCGACTCGCAGTCGGCGAGGTCGAAGTACGGGGTGCGCATCGTGACCGAGTCCTCGCTCCACAGCCGGGTGACGGCCTCCGTCCACAGCTCTGTCATCCGGTAGCGGTCCGCGTGGCTCAACTCCGGGTCCCAGTCGCCGAATTGCTCGAACTCCCCCGCGTACGAGCCGTTCACGATGTTCATCCCGGCCCGGCCGCCGGAGATGTCCTGGAGAGTGGTGAGCATCTTCGCCGCGACCGCGGGGTTGTGGATGTTGGCGTGCAGGGTCGCCCAGATCTTCACCCGGCTGGTGGCCTCGGCGAGCGCCGCCATCATCGTCATCGACTCCAGCGAGCGGCCCCAGTGGTCCGTACTCCCGCCGAAACCACGCCACTTGGCCATCGACATCACGAAGTCGAGACCGATGTTCTCCGCGTGCAGGGCGGCACGCCTGTTGTACGCGTAGGTCGCCTCGGGGTGCGGGGCGGTGGTGGACAGCATCCACCCGCCGTTCCCGATGGGAAGGAAGATTCCGTACTCTTTCGCGGGCACGTCACGGGCCTTTCTACGGCTCTGCGGGTTGCTTGCGTTCTTACGGCGCGGGCCAGACGAGCTTGTCGCCGCTGTAGACGTCCTTGACGAACGAGGTGTCGAACCACGCCTCGGCCTTGGCGGCGGTGACACTGCTCGGCACGATCTTGAACTGGTGCAGCATGGCGACGAGTTGGGTGACGTTGTCGGTGTCGATGCCACCGAGCGGCTGTCCGGGCGTCGGGTTCTCCTTGACGACCTGTGTCTCGGTCTTCCAGATCGTCGCGTTGAGCTTCTTGTCGTACGTCGGGCCGGACAACTTGGCCGCGTAGCCGACGCATTCGGTGATGTGCGCCTCGCCGGCGGAGCAGTACGCGTACGCGTGCAGGGCGGCGCGCAGGATGTCCTCGACGGCGTGCGGATGCGCCTTGGCGAACGCGGGGTTGACCGCCATCGCGCCGATGGAACTGGGGATCTTGTAGTCGACCGGCTTCCACACGGTGACGTCCTTGCCGGCCGCCTTGAGCTGGTTGGGCTCGTTGGAGATGAACCCGGTGAGCGCTTCGAGACCGCCCTGCTTCCGCGGCAGCACGGAGGGGTCGTAGCCCTCCTTGACCAGCTTGAGCGAGTCCCACTTGACGCCGGCCTTGACCAGCATCGCCTCGACGGCGGCGGGCACGTACCCCTTGTGGCCCACGACCTTGCCGTCGAGCTGGGTCAGGTCGGTGATGTCCTTGTTGGTCATCAGGATGTCGAGCCCGGCGTTCGAGTACGAGGAAATCCCCTTGATGTCGATGCCGTTGGCCTGCGCCTGGATCAGGTCCTGCTCGGAGATCGCGGACACGGTGGCCTGTCCACCGGCGAGCAGCTTGGTGTTCTGCGCGGTGTCACCACTGCCGGGCTTGAGGTCGACGGTGAGGCAAAGGTCCTTGAAATAGCCCAACTTGGCGGCGGCGATGTACTCAAGGATCGAGACGGAGGACTGGAACTGGTACCCGGAGAGATACGTGATCTTCCCGGCGGCCTTGTTCTCGGCACAACGCTTCGCGGATATCGCGGAACCGGCGGCACCGGCGGAGGTGCTGTCACTCGAACCGGAACCACATCCGGCGACGCCGAGTGTCAGTACGGCGACAACGACGGCGGATCTGGTGAGGCGTTGACGGGACATGGGTGACTCCAAACTGGCGTAAACGCCGGTGAGTTAAGCGCCCCGAAAGGGGCGCGGGGAACTGCGCGACCAGCCCCCACCGGCCCGCAGACGAAAGAACCGCGCCTCAGTTCACGCTGTCGTGCCAATGCAGCACACGACGCTCGACAACAGTCACGGCAAGCAGCAACAGCACGCCCATCACGGCAAGGACAAGGATCGAGGCGTACACAACGGGGAGTTGATTCATCGAGGAGGCCACACTGATCGCGGTGCCAAGACCCCCCGTGGACCCGGACGCCGACATCTCGGCGACAACCGCCCCGATGATCGACAGCGGAAAGACGATCCGCAGCGCGGCAAAGAGATACGGCAGCGCATTCGGAACACGCACATGCCACAACAGCTCGACCCGACTCGCGTCCATCGTCCGGTAGACCTGCAACACCTGCTGCGGCACGGACCGCAGCCCCGTCGCCGTGTTGATGAGGATCGGGAAGAAACAAATCAGCCCGGTGATGATCAGCTTGGGCATCGGCCCGAACCCGAACGCGACAACCAGAGCCGGCGCGACCGCCACCAGCGGCGTGACGTTGAGGACGACCGCGATCGGCATCACCGCCCGCCGCACCAGCGGGAGTTCACTGGTCAGCACCGCGAGGACGAACGCGCCTACGAATCCCATCCCCAGCCCGGCCGTCGCCTCGCCGAGAGTGATGAGCGCGTTGTGAAGGTAGTAGCCGAAGTTCCCGGAGAGGGAACTGCCGACATCGGACAACGGCGGTAGCAGATAGGGAAGTTGATCGGATCCCCACTGCCACAGCCCGGCAAGAATCCCCAGCATCACGACGAGGGGCAGCCAGACGGCCGGCCGGATCCAGCCGATCCGGGACCTCGGGTGCTTGAGGCTGAAGCGGGACGGTTCAACGGACGACGGTGTTTCGCTCGCCGGTGCGGTGGTGCGTTCGTCGGCTACGGTCATGTCCTTCACGCCCCCACTCACGCGGCTTCGCTGTGCCAGGCGCGGCGCAGCCGTTCTCTCACCAGGTCCTCGTACTCGTGGAACCGCCGTTCCCCGAAGAGCCGTTCGCCGCGCGGCCGGGGCAGGTCGACGTCGATGCTCTCGACGATGCGGCCGGGGTTCGGCGCCATGACGACGACGGTGTCGGAGAGCCGTACGGCCTCGGACACGGAGTGGGTGACGAAGAGGACGGTCGTCCGCAACTCCTCCCACAGGTCGAGGAGTTGGTCCTGAAGGCTTTCGCGGGTGAACTCGTCGAGCGCCGAGAAGGGTTCGTCCATCACGAGCACGTCGGGTTGCAGGCCGAACGCCCGGACGATCGCGGCGCGTTGGCGCATGCCGCCGGAGAGCTGGGCCGGGAGTTTGTGCAGGGCGTCGCCGAGGCCGGCCTTGACGAGAAGTTCCTTCATGTCGGGGGCCGTTCGGCGTTCGGCGAAGTCGGCAATGCGTTCCCGGCGCCCGGCCGCGCCCCGGTTGATCTTCTGGGGCAGCGTGACGTTGCGCAGGACGGACAGCCAGGGCAGCAGTGCGGGGCTCTGTGGCACGAGTCCGATCAGCTTGGCCGCGCAGGCCTGTGCCGGTGTCACTCCGTGGACCAACACCTCGCCGCCGTCCGGCTGTTCGAGCCCGGCGACGAGCCGCAGCAGGGTCGACTTCCCGCAGCCGCTGGGGCCGATGAGACTGACGAAACGGCCCGACGGCACGGTCAGGTGGACGTCGTCGAGGGCGGTGGTCGCGGCGGACCCGAAGCCGTAGACCCGTCGTACGGACCGCAGTTGGAGTGCTGGCGTACCAGTCACCTTCACGCTCCCATCCATGTCGCGGGCACGAGTGCCCGATCCTGGAAGTCGGAGAGCGTGCGTGGCGAGTGCGACTGACTGCCACGCGGAAATCCGCTTAGGTGTCCCCGACCGTAGGAAGATTGTGTTTCGGTACGGGGCAGTTGACTGTTACGGGCGTTTTACGTCTGGCCGCGACAAGGGCCGCAGCGGGGCGACCGCGCTGCCGTCGTAGACGTGGATCTCGATCCCGAGGTCCGCCGCCGCGCGCGCCACCCAGCCGCCGAGGGCCTGCACGATCAGTTCGCTGACCAGGAGGACCGCGCGTTCCGCGGTGGGTACGGACTCGCGCAGCCAGAGCAGTTTGAACATGTCCGCCATGACCTTGTTGCGGTAGGCGGGCTTGTACGCACCCTGGTTGCCGACGAGTTGGACCAGGACGCGGCAGGCGGGGTCGATGCCCTCGACCTCGACGCGGCTGCCGTCGGGCAGCATCAGCGGTTTCGGGCGCAGCGGGGTGCCGAGCAGGTCGCCGAGCGCGAGCAGCATGCGGCGTTCGACGGAACCCTCGGCGAAGCGGCTCCACTCGGTGGGGGCGTCAAGGACGGTCAGGTGCACCCGCCGCATCCTAGGAAAGCCCCGTTTCCCCCGTGTTGCCTGCGCCGGACCACCCGGTCCGGCCCGCCGAACCCGCCCTCTTTGCCTGCCCTTTGGGCAACAGTGCCCTTCCTTTGAACAAGCTGTCCGTCCCGCGCGTACCTCCAGGCACTGGCCACGCGTCAACTTCTCCAACGACCAGTTGGTGTCCCCGGGAGGCTCCCTTGCGTCGTATCAACGGTACGGCTGTGCTCATCGCGGCCGTCGTCGCCACCACTGGCGCCCTCGTCTTCCCCGTGTGGTCGTACGCCGACCGTTCGGGTACCGGTCAGGCGAACGTGGCGGCGGGCACCGTGAACACCCAGTGGGGGCCGTTGACGGCCGCCGACCGGGATCTCATCGTGCGGGTGCGGCTGGCCGGGCTGTGGGAACTGCCCGCCGGACAGCAGGCGATCGAGCGGGCGCCCAGCCAGGCGATCAAGGAGGCCGGGGACCATCTCATCGTCGGCCACACCGACCTCGACAAGCGGGTGCGGATCGTCGCGGCCCAGCTCAATGTCGCGTTGCCGAACGTGCCGAACGAGCAACAGCAGGGCTGGCTGCAGGAGATGAGCGCGGCGACCGGCGCCGAGTACGAGTACAAGTTCGTCAACCTGCTGCGCGCCGCGCACGGCAAGATCTTCCCGGCCATCGGCGCCGTACGGAACAGCACGCGCAACACCCTCGTGCGACAGCTTGCCTCGGACACCAACCAGACCGTGCTGGACCACATCACCGTGCTGGAGAAGACCGGGCGGGTCGACTTCGACGCGATCGCCAACGGGGTCGCGAACGCCTCCACCGCCAGCCCGACCGGTCCCGCCGCGCCCGTACCCGGCCAGCCGGCGCCCTCGGCACCGGCCGCCGTGGCGAGCCCGAACATCGGCACCACCTCACGGCCGTCCCCGGGCGCGCCCGGAACGGTCAACACCGGGCGACCGGATCCGGTCGACTCGAACGGGGTGCTGGGCTAGCCGGCCGCGCCCCCGCCCCGAACCTCAAATGTTGCTCTGAAGGTGACCCGGCCGGGGTTCGGGGCCCGGCCCGGGGGCGATACCTCCGTCACACCGAACAGCGGTCCTGTGGAGTGGGTGGATTTCGGCGCGGACATCGAGGACGAGAACGGGACGGGGACGAGCGATGGAACGACTGGGGACGGGCATCGGATGGCGGCCGGAGATAGCGGACGCCGTGGAGCACCTGCCGGGCATCGACTGGGTCGAGGCCGTGGCCGAGAACCTCTGCCCCGGCCACCTCCCCGACTCGCTGCTACGGCTGCGCGAGCGCGGCGTGACCGTGATCCCGCACGGCGTCTCCCTCGGCCTCGGCGGCGCCGACCGGCCCGACGCGGACCGGCTGACGGCGCTCGCCGAGCGGGCCGAGGCCCTCGGCTCGCCGCTGGTCACCGAGCACATCGCGTTCGTCCGCGCGGGCGGCCCGCTGACCGCCTCCCCGCTCCTCGAAGCCGGCCATCTGCTGCCCGTGCCGCGCACCCGGGACGCCCTCGACGTGCTCTGCGAGAACATCCGCATCGCCCAGGACGCACTGCCCGTCCCCCTCGCGGTCGAGAACATCGCCGCGCTGCTCGCCTGGCCGGGCGAGGAGATGACCGAGGGCCAGTTCCTGTACGACCTGGCCGACCGCACCGGCGTACGCCTCCTCATCGACGTCGCCAACCTGCACACGAACCACGTCAACCGCGGCGAGGACCCGGCCAAGGCCCTCGCCGAACTGCCCGTCGAGGCCATCGCCTACGTCCATGTCGCGGGCGGCGTCGAACGCGACGGCGTCTGGCACGACAGCCACGCCCACCCCGTCCCCGCACCGGTCCTCGACATCCTCACCGACCTGGCGTCCCGCGTCTCCCCTCCGGGGGTCCTGCTGGAGCGCGACGACAACTTTCCCGAAGCGGCAGAACTGGAGCGGGAGTTGACGTCGATTCGCGGGGCGCTGGACAAGGGGCGCGTGCGGGGGCGGGCGCATGTCGTGGCTCCGACAACCGCGCTGCAAGCCTCGGCGCCGCAGGTCTCCACATCGACGGCCCCCGCCCGCCAGCGGCTCGCCCTCGCCCAGGCCGCCCTGCTCTCCGCGCTGGTCGCCGGTACTCCGGTGCCCGAGGGGTTCGACCGTGTGCGGCTCGGGGTGCAGGCGCGGGCGCTCGGGGCGAAGCGGGCCGACGTCGTGGCGAAGGTGGCTCCCGAGCTGCCGGAGATCCTCGGGGAGGCATACCGGCCGGCGTTCCTCGCGTACGCGCACACCCACCCGATGACCGGCGGCTACCGCCGCGACGCGCTGGACTTCGCCGGGCAGCTGCTGCTCTCGGGCGGGCCCGGGAACGCCGAGGTGAGGCGGGAGTTGCGGGCCTGGTGGCTGGAGCGCTCGGGACCGGCCCCGCGTTCGGCGCGGCCCGCCGTCCGGCTCGCCCGGGCCACCAGGCGGGTGCTGCTGCGCCGCTGACGGGTCGCGGAAGGGCCGGGAGGGGCCTTGGAAGGTGAGAGTGACTCCACAGTAATATTGCGGTTCCGCACGAGAAGCGCACTTACGTGCGGTGCCGTCACAGGAGGCACCCCATGCGACCGCGACCCCCCGTAAAGGGCCGAGGCATATTCAGTGGCACCGGCGTCATCGTCATGGGTCTGACCGCGACCCTGGCGGCGCTGGTCTTCCCGGTCTGGTCCTACGCCGACCGGTCCGGGCCGACCGCTGCCAACGTGCTCAGCGACCAGACCGTGGCCACGCAGTACGGGCCGTTGTCCGCGCTGGACCGGGACTTCGTCACGCGGGTGCGGCTGGCCGGGCTGTGGGAGCTGCCGGCCGGGCAGCAGGCCGAGGAGAAGGGCACCACCGCGGCCGTACGGACGGCGGGGCAGCATCTGATCGACGGCCACACGTTCCTGGACGAGCGGGTGCGGGACGTGGCCGCCAAGCTCGGGCTGCCGCTGCCGAACCAGCCCAACGCGCAGCAACAGCAGTGGCTCGCCACCCTGAACGCGGCATCGGGCGTGGACTTCGACCGCAAGTTCGCCAACATCCTGCGGCTCGCGCACGGCAAGGTGTTCACGGTGGTCGCCCAGGTCCGCGCCACCACCCAGAACTCCCTGGTCCGCGCCCTCGCCGACGACGCCAACACGACCGTCCTGGACCACATCAAGGTTCTGGAGGCCACCGGATACGTCGACTTCGCCGCGCTGGCCCGGGACATGGCCGCGAGCAGCACGCCCGCGCCCAGCAGTTCCGCCGTGGCCGACCCGGGTCAGGTCGTCCCGCTGGCCCCGTCGCTCTCCCCGACGTACTCGCTGCCGCCGCCCGCCTCCAGCCCGCCGCCGTCGGCACAGCCCTAGCCGTAGCGCTGTTTCGGCCGTGGTCTGTTTCCGGACAAGTGGAACGTCACATGCAGACAACGCTCCGTCCGGATTGTGAACAAGGCATGGCGTCCCGCTGGGCCTTTGGCATAGAAACTTGGCATGTTCTGGGTCCTTCTCCTGCTCATGGCCTGGGCCGTCGCCGGCACGGCGTGCACGCGGCTGTGCCTGGCCGCCGTCAGAGCGGCGGCCGTCGACGCGGACGACGCGGGCAAGGGACACGATCTGACGCTCTACGAGGCGGCGTTCCTGTCCGGCGGTCCCGCGCGGGTCGCCGATCTGACGCTGGTCTCCATGGCGCGCCAGCACCGGCTGCTGCTCGCCCACACCGGCTGGGCGACCGTCGTCGACCCGCGCGGCCGGGACCCCATCGAGCGCTCGGTGATAGGCGCCATCGGGCCCGAGGGACAGTCCCGGATCGCCCCGGTGCGGGCCACCGCGGCCGCCACGGACGCGGTCCGCGACGTCGCGGACCGGCTCGTCGACGCGGGTCTCGCCGTACCGGACGGCACCCGCACGACGGTCGCCTCCGGGGTACGGCAGGTGCGGGCCGCCGCGCTCGTCGTGCTGGTGCTGGGCGCGACCGCGCTGCTGACGCCGGGGGCCGAGATGCCGCGCGGGCTGGTCGCGCTCTGGTTCGCGCTGCCGCTGGCCCTGACGCTGAGCTGTCTGGCCATCGCCCGGGTCGAGGTGCACCCGTACTCGCACTGGGCCTCCCCCGCCGGTCAGCAGCTGCTCGGCACCCTGACCCGGTACGCAGGCGGCGGCGCCGACGACCGTACGTATCTGACGTCGGTGGCCGTACGGGGCATCCGCGCGGTCGGCGAACCGGATCTGCGGGCGGCCTTCGCGCACCGCGAGCAGTTCGACCTTTGGCGGCGCTGATCTCGGCGTGAGAGCGCGCCAGGGGGCGCACAGGGGTCATTGGGGCCGACACCGCCCGACGGTGCTTGCCTTCGCCAACCAGCGAACGAAACATCCCTTTTGTTGCAGCCGTGCTCCGAAGGGATACCGCCACCATGCGAGCCGCCGCCCTGTACTCGGCCGCCGGGTCCTTGCTCCTGACCACCCTCGTCGCCGCCCCGGCCACCGGAGCCCCGGACGCCGTCGAATCAGCCGGCACCGCGCTCGCCGCCGCGCACGCCCGCGCGCGCGGCATCGACTTCGGGAAGTGCCCGGACGCGGAGGACATGCCCGGCACCATGGAGTGCGGCACGGTCTCCGTCCCGCTCGACTACGCGCACCCCGACGGCAAACAGATCAAGCTGACCGTCGGCCGCGCCCGCGCCACCCACAAGGACCCGCACAACAGCAAGCGCAGAGTCCCCCGCCAGGGCTCCCTGGTCTACAACCCGGGCGGCCCCGGCGCCTCCGGCCTCTACTTCCCGCTGATCGGCATGCTCCCCGAGTGGAAGCGCATCGCGTCGGCCTACGACCTCGTCGGCTACGCCCCGCGCGGGGTCGACAAGTCGGCACCCCTGTCCTGCGAGGACCCCAAGCACTTCTTCAAGGCGCCCTCGCAGTCGCCGACCCACCCCTCGGAGTCGTACAAGAAGGAGCGCGTCGCGGAGGCCAAGACCTACGCGCGCGGCTGCGCCAAGCGCTCCGGCAGCAAGCTCCGCTTCTACAACTCCCTCAACAACGCCCGCGACCTGGACGTCCTGCGCGCCGCCCTCGGCGAGGACAAACTGACGTTCATGGGCGCGTCCTACGGCACGTACTTCGGGGCGCTGTACGCGACGCTGTTCCCCTCGCACGTACGGCGGATGGTGTTCGACTCGGCGGTGAACCCGGACCCCGAGCAGGTCTGGTACCGCAACAACCTCGACCAGTCGGCCGCGTTCGAGGGCCGCTGGGCGGACTACCGGGAGTGGATCGCCCGGTACGACGACGTGTACGGGCTCGGCGACACGGCCGCGAAGGTGCTGCGCAGCTACGAGAAGGCCTCGGCGCGGCTCGCGGAGAAGCCGGCGGGCGGCAAGGTGGGGCCAGCGCAGTTGCAGGGCGCGTTTCTGTCGGCCGGGTACTACGACGACTACTGGCCGCACACCGCGGCGGCGCTGTCGGCCTACCTGAAGGGCGACCCCAAGCTGCTGGTGCAGCAGGCGGGGCCGACACCTCAGGCGGCCGTCGAGGCGGAGAACGGCAACGCGGTGTACACGGCCGTCGAGTGCAACGACGCGCCGTGGCCCACCGAGTGGAGTGTGTGGGACCGGGACAACACGCGGCTCGCGCGCGTGGCACCGTTCGAGACGTGGGACAACGTGTGGATGAACCTGCCCTGCGCGTATTGGCCCGCGCCGCGTCAGCAGGCCCTCGATGTGCGGACGGGGCCTGGTGAACTCCCGCCGGTGCTGATCTTGGCGGCCGAGCGGGATGCGGCCACTCCGTATGACGGCGCTCTCGAACTGCAACGGCGGTTGTCCGACTCGGTGTTGGTGACCGAACGGGATGCCGGGACTCATGGGATCGCGGGTGGGGCCAACAAGTGCGTCAACGGGTATCTCGACGCTTATTTGCTGGAGGGGCAGCTGCCTGAGCGGCATGCTGCGTGTGCGCCGCATGCTGCGCCGAAGGCTGCGCGACCGGGTAGTCGGTAGACCGCGGCCCGGTGGGGGCTGGTCGCGCACACGCGGCGGAGCCGCATATCGACACAGCCCCGCGCCCCTGAAAGACAAAGACGCTACGCCAGGCCTGCTACCAAGTCCCCGATGTCCTTGCGGCGACCCGTGTAGAACGGGACCTCCTCGCGGACGTGCATGCGGGCCTCCGACGCGCGCAGGTGGCGCATGAGGTCGACGATTCGGTACAGCTCGTCGGCCTCGAAGGCCAGGAGCCATTCGTAGTCGCCCAGCGAGAAGGAGGCGACCGTGTTGGCGCGCACGTCCGGGTAGCCGCGGGCCATCTTGCCGTGGTCGGCGAGCATGCGGCGGCGGTCCTCGTCGGGGAGCAGGTACCAGTCGTACGAGCGCACGAACGGGTACACGCTGATGTAGTTGCGCGGGGTCTCGTCGGCCAGGAAGGCCGGGATGTGCGAGCGGTTGAACTCGGCGGGGCGGTGCAGCGCCATGTTCGACCAGACCGGCTCCAGGGCGCGGCCGAGCTTCGTGCGGCGGAAGAGGTTGTACGCCTCCTGGAGCTGGTCGGCGGTCTCGGCGTGCCACCAGATCATGAGGTCGGCGTCGGCGCGCAGACCCGACACGTCGTACGTGCCGCGGACGGTCACGTCCTTCGCGGCGAGCTGGTCGAACAGCTCCTGGACCTCGTCGGCGTATCCGGCGCGGTCCTCGGGCAGTACGTCCTTCAGCTTGAAGACGGACCACAGGGTGTAGCGGATGACCTCGTTGAGGTCCTTGGCCAGCTTGCCCTTGTTCGGGACACGGCCGGACTCGGTGGTGGGGGCGTCGTCGCTCATGGGGCT
Organism: Streptomyces sp. MBT53; assembly: GCF_016654115.1. Classification (GTDB taxonomy): domain Bacteria; phylum Actinomycetota; class Actinomycetes; order Streptomycetales; family Streptomycetaceae; genus Streptomyces. Next base: position 7,749 of record NZ_JAEQAZ010000070.1, on the reverse strand, counting down.
ATTCTCCCGCTCCGCCGGACGCGCTCGGCACCGGGTCGCCGGTCAGCCGCTCCACGGCCGCGTACGCGCTCGCGATGGTCGCCGGGATGCCGACTCCGTCGTAGGCCGCGCCGCACACGGCGAGACCGGGCAGCTTGGCGACGTGTTCGCGGACGCGGGCCACGCGCGCGTGGTGGCCGACCGGGTACTGGGGCAGGCCGTCGGTCCAGCGGGTGACCCGGGTCTCCAGGGGCGTGGCGTCGAGGCCGGTGGCCTCGCGCAGGTCGTGGCGCGACACGTCGACCAGGCCGGTGTCGTCCCGGTCCAGGATCGCCGTCTCGCCGTAGCGGCCGACCGAGGTGCGCAGGATCAGTACGTCCGGGTTCTCGTCGGCGATCCAGCCCCATTTCTGGGAGGCGAAGGTGGATGCCTTGATGGTGCGGCCGTCGACCGGCGGCACCAAGAAGCCGCTGCCTTCGGGGAGTTCGACGTCCGCGCGGCGGTAGGCGAGGGTGACCAGGGCCATCGAGGCGTACTCCACGGCGGTCAACTCGGCGGCGGCGCCGGGTACTTCGGCCCGCAGCAGGTGTGCGGCGATCGGTGCGGGTACGGCGACGATCACTCCGTCGGCTTCCAGCACCCGGTCTCCGGCGACGACCCGCCAGCCGGCCGCTCCGCTCCGGCGCAGCTCCGTCACCGGTGTGCCGGTGAGGATCTCGGCGCCCCGCGCGCGGGCCGACTCCGCGACGGCGAGCGGGAGTTGGCCCACTCCGCCCTCGATGCCCATGAAGACCGGGCCGGTCTGCTGTGCGGCGGCGGCACGCTCCTGGATGCCCCGGACCGCCTCGGTGAGGGAGTCGTGCTGCTTCGCCGCCTGGAAGAGCTGGGGGACGGCGGAGCGCATCGAGATGCGGTACGCGTCGCCCGCGTAGACCCCGCCCAGGAGGGGTTCGACAAGGCGGTCGACGACCTCTCGGCCGAGGCGGGCCGCCACGTACTCGCCGACCGCCACGTCCTCGCCGACCTCCGTGCGGGGCAGGTCGGCGTCGCGCTCGATGCGGTGCAGGCCCTCGTCGGACAGGACCCCGGAGAGGGCGGAGGCGGTGCCGGGGACGCCCATGACGTGGCCCTTGGGCATCGGGCGCAGCGCACCCCGGGTCCAGAGCGAGGCGGTGGCGGTGGCGGGCGACTGGAGGCGGTCGGTGAGGCCGACCTCGCGGGCGAGCGCGACGGCCTCGGGGCGGCGGGCCAGCATCGACTCGGCGCCGAGGTCCACGCGGGCGCCGGCGATCTCGCCGGGCAGCAGCTTGCCGCCGACCCGGTCCGCGGCCTCGACGACCGTCACGCGCACGCCTCTGTCCAGCAGCCGGTGTGCGGCGGCCAGCCCACCGATCCCGGCGCCGATGACGACGACATGCCCTGTGCCCGTACGAGTCTCCACTTCGCGCATGCCCCCAGCCTCTCAGACCCCACTGACAGTCCGACTCCGGCCCGGTGTCCGCCGTGAGTCCCGACCGTGACCTCATCGGAATCGCCGGAGGCCAACGTCCCGGCCGGTCCCGGCGTCGAAGGAGCGTCAGTCGTCACGACGAACCTCGGGGGTACCGACCCATGCGCACACGACACTCCGTCCGGCCCGTCCAGGCCCTGGCCGGGCTCCTGCTGGCCTCTGCCCTCGCGCTGACCGGGTGCAGCGGCAGCTCGGACAAGGCGACCTCCGCCAGCGACGCCGGTGCGGGCGCCAAGGCCGCGGTTCCGGGCACCGCTCAGCAGGAGGGCGCCTCGGGCAGCGGCAACGCCCGGAACACCAAGTCCCTACCGAAGCTCACCGCGAGCAGCATCATCCGTACGGCCTCGCTGTCCGTGCGGGTCAAGGACGTACCGAAGGCGCTCGACGAGGCCCGCACCACGACCGAGAACGCGGGCGGGTTCGTCGGCAACGAGACGACCACCCGCGACGGACAGGGCCACGAGCGCACCCGGGTCGTGTTGCGGGTGCCCACCGACAAGTACGACGAGGTTCTCGCTGACCTGGAGGGCGCGGGCAAGCTGCTCGACCGGACCGCGAAGGCGCAGGACGTCACCGACCAGGTCGTGGACGTGGAGAGCCGCATCACCTCGCAGCGGGCCAGCGTGGCACGCGTGCGTGAACTGATGGACCGGGCCACCAAGTTGAGCGACGTGGTGGAGCTGGAGGGTGAGCTGAGCACCCGCGAGTCCGACCTGGAGGCCCTGCTCGCGCAACAGGCCTCTCTGAAGGACCGCACCAGCCTGGCCACCATCACGCTGTCCCTGTCGCAGACCCCGGTGGCGAAGGCCGCCGCCAAGGACGACTCCCCGGGCTTCGTGGACGCCGTGGCGGGCGGCTGGCACGTCTTCGTGACGATGCTGCGCTGGATCGCCCTGGCGCTGGGCGCGGTGCTGCCGTTCGCGGCGGTGGCGGCGCTGCTGGTCGTCGTGTGGCTGCGGCTCGTACGGCCGCGTCGGGCGGCTGCGGTCCCCGTGGCCACCGCGGTGGGTCCGCTGCCGGCCGCCCCGCCGGTGCGCGAGGAGGAGCAGGGCGGACAGGACTGAAATCATCGGTCCCCGTAGCGTGTTCGCATGGACATGAGCCGTGCGAGGGGTACCCGGGAACGACTGGTCGTCATCGGCGGTGACGCCGCGGGCATGTCCGCGGCGTCACAGGCGCGCCGCCTCAAGGGGCCGGACGAGCTGGAGATCGTGGCGTTCGAGCGGGGTCACTTCACCTCGTACTCGGCGTGCGGGATCCCGTACTGGGTGGGCGGTGACGTGTCCGCTCCGGAGGAACTGATCGCCCGTACCCCGGAGGAGCACCGGGCGCGGGACATCGACCTGCGCATGCGTACCGAGGTCGTGGAGCTGGACGTCGCGGGCGGGCGGGTACGCGCGCGGGATGTCGATTCGGGGGCCGAGTCCTGGACGTCGTACGACAAGCTCGTGATCGGGACCGGGGCGCGGCCGGTCCGTCCGGACATGCCCGGTGTCGACGCCCCCGGAGTGCACGGGGTGCAGACGCTCGACGACGGGCAGGCGCTGCTCGATTCGCTGGCACGCACGCGTGGGCGTCGCGCCGTGGTGATCGGGGCCGGGTACATCGGGGTGGAGATGGCGGAGGCGTTCGTCAACCGCGGGTATGACGTGACCGTCGTCAACAGGGGCAAGGAGCCGATGGCGACGCTCGACCCGGACATGGGGCGTCTGGTGCACAAGGCGATGGAGGGCCTGGGCATCACCATGGTCAACGACGTCCGGGTGACCGAGCTGCGCACCGGGGACGACGGGCGGGTGCGGGCCGTGGTCACGGAGGACGCGGAGTTTCCGGCGGACGTGGTGGTGCTGGGGATCGGGGTGCGGCCCGAGACGACCCTCGCCGAGGCGGCCGGGCTGCCCCTGGGACAGCACCACGGGCTGCTCACCGACATGGCGATGCGGGTGCGCGGGCACGAGAACATCTGGGCCGGGGGCGACTGTGTGGAGGTGCTCGACCTGGTCTCCGGGCAGGAACGGCACATCGCCCTGGGGACGCATGCCAACAAGCACGGGCAGGTCATCGGCACCAATGTGGGCGGCGGTTACGCGACCTTCCCTGGGGTGGTCGGTACGGCCGTGAGCAAGGTGTGCGATCTGGAGATCGCGCGCACCGGGCTGCGGGAGAAGGACGCTCACCGCGCGGGGCTGCGGTTCGAGGCGGTCACCATCGAGTCGACCAGCCGCGCGGGCTACTACCCCGAGGCCTCCCTGATGACGGTGAAGATGCTCGCCGAGCGTCGTACCGGCCGTCTCCTGGGCGTGCAGATCGTCGGCCGGGAGGGCGCCGCGAAGCGTGTCGACATCGCGGCGGTCGCCCTCACGGCACGTATGACGGTGGAACAGATGACGGCCCTGGACCTGGGGTACGCGCCGCCGTTCTCCCCCGTGTGGGACCCGGTCCTGGTGGCGGCCCGAAAGGCGACCGCCAAGGTCCAGGCAGGCCTGCGGTAAAGCGTTTACGCCGTGCCGTTGATGCGGTCTATGGCCTGGCGTGCCTGCTCGGCCGGCGGCCTGGCCGGCAGCGAGGACACCGACGCGCTCGGCGGCATCATCGCGGCGGGCTGCGCCGCCGCAGGCTTCGCGTGGGCGCCCAGGGCCGTGGAGCGCAGCCTGTTGCTCACCGCCTCGTCCAGGGTCACCGGCCGCTGCATCTGCGCGGCGAGGCGGCCCGCTTCCTGGCCGAGCTTGGCGACGTCCTCCCAGGGGAGGCGCACCACCAGGGAGATCTCTGCCTCGCCGTCGGGCGTGGCGGTCATCTGAGGGGAAATCCGGTCGTTCATCGCCTGTTCCTCACGTCGTCCCCGCGACACGCCTTCCCCGCACCGCGGGCGGTTGAGGAGTCATACGCACAGGCGGACGGCGGTGTTCACCGGTTCGCCGCGCGGATCGGGGGCACTAATCCCTTGTGGTCATCCCCGTCCATGACGTGAACCCGGTGCGCCGCACCCCTTGGGTGACGTACGCGCTCATCGCCGCGAACGTGCTCGTCTTCCTGGCCACGCCCGGAATGGCGGGTTCCGTGGCGGGTGGCAGCGACCTCTCGCAGCTGTGCCATCTCCAGGCGTTCCTGGACCACTACGCGGCCGTACCAAGGGAGTTGATCCACCATCAGATGCCGCAGCTGGTCCCGACCGGTGCCGTGCAGAACGGCCCGGGGGGCGCCGGTTGCGCGGTCGCGCCGCCGGGCTACGACAAGTCGGCGCCCCTGAGCGTGTTCACCGCGATGTTCCTGCACGGCAGCTGGATCCACCTGCTGGGCAACATGCTGTTCCTGATGATCTTCGGCAACAACGTCGAGGACCGCATGGGTCACATCCGCTTCACGCTCTTCTACGTGGTGTGCGGTTACGCGGCGGGCTACGGTTTCGCGCTGCTCAACGCCGACTCGGGCGATCCGCTGATCGGTGCCTCCGGGGCGATCGCCGGTGTCCTGGGCGCCTATCTGGTGCTGTACGCGAAAGCCAGGGTGTGGGTCCTGGTGCCGTTCCTGTTCTTCCTGCCGCTGCGCCTGCCGGCCTGGCTGGTGCTGGGCTTCTGGTTCGTGCTCCAGGCGTTCTACTCGTCCGGCGAGGGCGTCTCCGAGGCGGGCACCGTCGCGTACTCGGCGCATGTCGTCGGGTTCCTGGTCGGCATGCTGCTGGCCTGGCCGCTCAAGGCGGGCACTCCCCCGCCGCCGGAACCGCGCGGCCTGCTGTTCGGCAGGCGGGCGCGGCCCCGGCACACGTGGTGAGCGCGTCTATCGGGCCGTCTCGGTGTGGACGAACTCGGTGAGCCGGGTGAGCGCGTCCGGGTCGGTGGACGGCATCACACCGTGCCCGAGGTTGAAGATGTGGCCCTCCAGGTTCTTCGCGTCCTCGAGAACCTCGCGGGTCTTCGCCTCTACGGCCGACGTGGGGGCGAACAGGACGGCCGGGTCGAGGTTGCCCTGGAGCGCCTTGCCGGGGCCGACCCGGCGGGCGGCCTCGTCCAGCGCGACGCGGTAGTCGACGCCGACGACGTCCGCGCCGGCCTCGCCCATGAGCTGCAGCAGCTCGCCCGTACCGACGCCGAAGTGGATGCGCGGGACGCCGTAGCCCTCGACCGCCTTGAGGACCTTCGCGGAGGCGGGGAGGACCGAGCGGCGGTAGTCGGCGGGGGCGAGGGCGCCGGCCCAGGAGTCGAAGAGCTGGACGGCGCTGGCGCCCGCCTCGATCTGGACCTTGAGGAAGGCGGCCGTGATCTCGGCGAGGCGGTCGAGGAGGTCGGCCCACAGCTCGGGGTCGCCGTACATGATCGCCTTGGCGTTCTCGTACGTGCGGGACGGGCCGCCCTCGACTAGGTAGCTCGCGAGGGTGAACGGCGCGCCGGCGAAGCCGATGAGGGGGGTGGGGCCGAGCTCGGCGGTCAGCAGGCCGATGGCCTCGGTGACGTAGGAGACGTCGTCGGGGGTGAGGTCGCGGAGCCGGGCCAGGTCGGCGCGGGTGCGGATCGGCTTCTCGACGACCGGGCCGACGCCGGGCTTGATGTCGAGGTCGATGCCGATGGCCTTGAGCGGGACGACGATGTCGCTGAAGTAGACCGCCGCGTCCACGCCGTGTCTGCGCACCGGCTGGAGGGTGATCTCGGCGACCAGCTCGGGCCGCGTGCAGGACTCCAGCATGGGGACGCCCTCGCGCACCTTGTGGTACTCCGGCAGCGAGCGCCCGGCCTGCCGCATGAACCACACGGGTGTGTGCGGTACGGGCTCGCGCCTGCACGCCTTCATGAAGGCGGAGTCGTAAGTGGCGGTCGGCTGCTGGCCCGTGGGGCTCTGGTTGACACTCACGGGGGCAAGTCTCGCACGGCCCCGGAAGGCGATTGCACGGTGTGCGAGACGCAAGAGCGGGTGTCTAGTCCCGCACGATGCCTCCGTTCCCCTTAATCTTCCCGCATGGCTGCGGCTCAGGGACGACTGTCGGACGGCGCTGACGGAATGGACGACTCCAAGGAGGGGGACCGGGATGGGGGCGGTACGGCACCGCCGGCTTTCCAGGCCGCGGTCCAGGCCCTGCGGAACAGTCGGCTGCGACCGCAGATCGAGATCGACCCGACGCCGGCGCCACAGCGCCTGGCCCCCTACGCGTACGCGCTGGAGGCCGCGGTCGTCGACGGCGACCAGGATCTCGCCGACGGCCGGCTGGTGCTGTTGCACGACCCGGCCGGGCACGACGCCTGGCACGGCACGTTCCGGCTGGTGACGCTGGTGCGGGCGGAGCTGGAGCCGGAGATGGCGGCGGATCCGCTGCTGCCCGACGTGTGCTGGTCATGGCTGACCGGCGCGCTCCAGACCCGCGGACTGACCTATGGCGAGCCGAGCGGCACCGTCACCCGGGCCAGCTCCCACTACTTCGGCGGGCTCTCCGAGCGTCCGTCGGCCTCCCAGATCGAGATCCGCGCCTCGTGGACGCCCCGCGAGGGGCTCGGCGGCGTCCCGGACACGGCTGCGCATCTGGCCTCCTGGTGCGATCTGCTGGCCCAGGTCGCGGGCCTGCCGCCGGCGGGTCCTGGCGACGCGTCCATCGTCACGCTGCCGCAGCGCCGGGGTCCGCAGTCACGCTGAGCCTTACCCGAGGCACACCGAGGTCTTACCCGTCGCTTGCGGTGTCTTTGTCGATACGGCCACTTTCAATCACGAGTGACCCCTCGAACGAACCGTTTCGTTCACCGAACGATCGACAGCGTGTCCGAATTGCACTGATTGCTACTCACTAAATCGTGATCTTTCTCTAAAGGACCGCGGGTTTGGTGCCGAAGACGACTGTGACCTTGAAAGTCGTCCCGCACCCCAGGAGGCCTGGTGTCCGTTCTTCTTGAGCAGCCCGCAAGCCTGGTCGCCTACCGCCCGAACAAGCCGACCGCCATGGTGGTCGTGGCCGACCCGCGCGTCCGCTCCACCGTCACCCGCCACCTGTGGGCGCTCGGTGTGCGCGACGTCATCGAGGCCTCGTCCGTCGCGGAGGCTCGTCCCCGCATCGGCAACCCCCGCGACATCTGCGTGGCAGACGTCCACCTTCCCGACGGCTCCGGACTCACCCTGCTCTCCGAGACCCGAGCCGCAGGCTGGCCCAACGGCCTGGCCCTGTCCGCCGCCGACGACATCGGTGCCGTGCGCAACGCCCTCGCGGGCGGAGTCAAGGGCTACGTCGTCACCGGCACCCGTACGAACGTCGGGCTCCCCACCCGACCCGGCGCCGCCCCCAT
>NZ_JAEQAZ010000006.1 GCF_016654115.1 Streptomyces sp. MBT53 | reverse complement strand
GGGCCAGGAGTGGGTCCGGGTGGTACGGGGTCGGGGTACGGGTTGGTCATGGTGTCCTCCAGCCAGTGGGTGCGTCGGCTCTGGACTACTCCCCCACCTACCCGACACCCGCGCCGCCACTCACCCGGGCGGGCTCACAAGACTCGCGCGCGAGAGCGCCGCCGGGCACGGCCTACGCGCACGGCCCGGGCACCGACGGGCTCATCCAACGCACAGTCCCCGGGTCCTGCAGGACTCACCCGCCGCACGGTCGCCAGATCCCGCCGGACCCACCCGACACCCACCGCCCGAGCCCCGCCGAACTCACCCCACCCGCACTGCCCAAGCCCCCGCGGCCAGCCCCAGCCGTGGGCTCGACAGCACCGGGATCGGTGTCATCGTCAGTTGCTGGGCGCCCGCCATGGACCCCTGGGCAAGGACGATCGCGTCGGCGTCCCCGACCGCGTCCACCGCATCCGCCACCAGCCGAGCGCAGCCCTCCGTGTCGCCGACTTCGAAGCGGGCCCAGGCGCCTTCGACGAGCAGGGTGCGGACAGCGACGGGGCGGCCGATGCGGCGGCCCTCCTCCTCGACCAGCGCCACCGTCGGTCCCAGCGTGCTCTCCAGCGTGGCGGCCACCTCGCGGCGGGCTCGCGCCAACAGTTCCTCGTCGACGAAGTGCCGTAGTTCCAGGCCCTGGTGGTCCTCGTCACGCAGATCGTCGAAGACCGGGACGTGGGCGGGCGAGGTGTGCAGGAGGGCGAGCACGCCGACGGGACCTTTCTTCAGGATGCCCACAAAGACAGCAAAGACAGAACCGTCGGTCCTAGAACCGGCCGGGATGCGCCGTCAGCCACTCCATCGCCGCCTTCTGCAGCGCGGGGTCCGCGGCCGGGGCCTCGTCGGGGTGGCGGGCCGCCCACTTCACGACGTACGGGCAGAGCGGGGCGACGACGATGCCCTCGCGCGCGGCGATGCCGTACAGCTCGCGGGCCAGGGAACCCGCGATGCCCTTTCCCTCGTGGGCCGGTTCCACGATCGTGTGGACCGGGACGAGCGCGCGCTCGGGGGACTCGAGGACGAAGTACTCGATGTGGCCTACGACTTCGTCGCCTTCGCCGTCGCCGATCGCTTCCAGGCGGCCCGCCGCCCGGTCGTCGCGGATCTCGATCTCGCTCATGGGCCTTCTCCTGGTGTGATGGTCAGGCCGTGACGGCCTGCGGGCTGCACGCCTGTTCCGAACCCGGCACCGGTTCGGACGGATCGGCACCCAGGCCCACGATCCGGTTGGCGGAGTCCACATGCACGACCCGGGGCCGAAGCGCCCGCGCCTCGGCGTCGGACACCTGAGCGTAACTGATGATGATCACCAGGTCTCCGGGATGCACGAGGTGGGCGGCGGCCCCGTTGATCCCGATGACACCAGTGCCCCGCTCACCCTCGATGACGTACGTCTCCAGGCGGGCGCCGTTGCTGATGTCGACGATGTGGACCAACTCGCCGGGCAGCAGATCGGCGGCGTCGAGCAGGTCGGCGTCGATAGTGACGGAGCCGACGTAGTGCAGGTCAGCCTGGGTGACGGTGGCACGGTGGATCTTGGACTTGAACATGGTACGCAGCATGGAGGCGCTCCCGAATCTAGGCTCCCTGCCTGCGTTTATGCAGGTCAAGGGCTGGTCCCCTACTCTACAGCGAGCCTTGTGCGCGGTCGGGGTCGGTAGGGACTCCCGGGTCTCGCACCGACCGGCCGGACTCGGGTCTTGTATGGACCAGGTAAAGACCGTGGTTCACAGTTTCGGTTGCGGTTGCCGGGACCCGTGCGGGGGATGAATGTGGCCACACAGGCCTGATCAGCACCCTGGAGGCACCGTGACCACCGCATCAGAGCCCCGGGTGTCGGGGCTGGAGATACGTTCCATCGACTACGTCCCCCTGGACGAGCGCCACGGCAAGCTGTGGCACCTCGGCCCCCTGTGGTTCATGTCGAACGCGCAGATCGCCACGCTGGCGGTCGGTCTGATCAGCATCACCGAGGGCGGCAACCTCATCTGGTCGCTCATCGCGATCGTCGCCGGCACCCTGCTCGGTACCTTCTTCATGGCCTTCCACTCGGCCCAGGGCCCGCAGCTCGGGCTGCCGCAGATGATCCAGTCGAGACCCCAATTCGGCTACGTGGGCGCCCTGTTGGTCTGGCTGTTCGCCTATGTCCAGTACGCGGGCTTCAACGTCTTCAACACGATCCTGGCCGGTGAGGCCCTGCACACCACGGTGCACGGCAACACCAAGATGTGGGTGGCCGTGGTCACCGTGATCGGCTTCGTGATCGCGCTGGTGGGCTACGACGTCATCCACAAGGCGGAGCAGTTCCTGACGTACTCCTTCCTGGTCGTCTTCGGGATCTTCACCGTGGGTGTGCTGGCGACCCTGCACTACCCGGCGGGCTCCTTCGACCTCGGCGGTTTCTCCTGGACGCCGTTCCTGGCGCAGTTCGGTGTGGTCGCCGGCTATCAGATCAGCTGGGCGATCTACGTCTCGGACTACTCGCGCTACCTTCCGCCGGACGTGACCGTCCGCAAGACCTTCTACTGGACCTACTTCGGCTCGGCCCTCGGCGGGGTCTGGCTGATGACGCTGGGCGCGCTGCTCGCGGCCTGGGCGGGCAAGGACTTCGACACGATCCGCTCGATCAACGCGGCGGGCGACAAGGTGTTCAGCGGCTTCGGCGCGATCGTCCTCCTCTTCGCGACGCTCGGCCTGGTCTCCGTCACCGCGCTGAACATGTACGGCGGTTCGCTGACCCTGATCAGCGCGATCGACTCGCTCAAGAAGGTCCAACCCACCGTGAGCGTAAGGGCGTTGACGATCGGGCTGACCGCCGCGCTCTCGCTGATCGGCGCATTCGCCGCGACCTCCGACTTCCTCACCAACTTCAACAACTTCCTGCTGCTGGTGCTCTATCTGTTCATCCCGTGGACCGCGGTCAACCTGATGGACTACTACGTGGTGCGCCGCGGTCACTACGCCATCGCCGAGATCTTCAACCCGCACGGCATCTACGGCCGTTGGGGCTGGCACGGGATCATCTCCTACCTGGTGGGCTTCGGTGTGATGGTGCCGTTCTTCTCCGTCGGCACGCTCTACGTCGGCCCGATCGCCCACGCCATGGACGGCGCCGACCTCTCCCTGTTCGTCGGCCTGCCGGTCGCCGGGCTGCTGTACTGGTGGCTCAGCCGCTCGATCGATGTGGAGGCCGAGATCCGGGTGGCGGAGGCGGAGGCAGTAGACCTGGAAAAGGCCGCGCACGAGCACCGCGAGCCCTGACACTCGGGATTCCCGACCCACTCCGGGATTCCCGACCTACCCCACCCCGGAAACCTGACGAATCGTCAGGCGACCGTCTCCGGCTGCTGCTTCTCGAACTGCGTGCGGTACAGCTCGGCGTATCGCCCACCGGCGGCGAGGAGTTGGTCGTGCGGGCCGCGTTCCACGACGCGGCCCGCTTCGACGACCAGGATCTGGTCGGCGGAGCGCACGGTGGACAGCCGGTGGGCGATCACCACGGCCGTACGGCCCTGGAGTGCCTCCGTCAGCGCCTCCTGCACAGCCGCCTCCGACGTGTTGTCCAGATGCGCGGTCGCCTCGTCGAGGATGACGACGCGCTGGCGGGCCAGCAACAGGCGGGCGATGGTGAGGCGTTGGCGTTCGCCTCCGGAGAGGCGGTAGCCGCGTTCGCCCACGACGGTGTCCAGGCCGTCGGGCAGGGACCGTACGAGATCGTCGAGGCGGGAGCGGCTCAGCGCGTCCCACAACTCGTCCTCGGTGGCGGCGGGTTGGGCCAACAGGAGGTTGGCGCGGACCGAGTCGTGGAAGAGGTGGCCGTCCTGGGTGACCATGCCGAGGGTGGCCCGCAGGGAGGCGGCGGTGAGGTCGCGGACGTCGATGCCGCCGATGCGGACGGCGCCTTCGTCGACGTCGTAGAGGCGGGGCAGGAGTTGGGCGATGGTCGACTTGCCGGCGCCGGAGGAGCCGACGAGGGCGATGGTCTGGCCGGGTTCGGCGCGGAAGGTGATGCCGTGCAGGACCTCGGCGCCGCCGCGGGTGTCGAGGGAGGCGACCTCTTCGAGTGAGGCGAGGGAGACCTTGTCCGCGGAGGGGTAGGCGAAGCGGACCTCGTCGAACTCGACCGCGACGGGGCCCTCGGGGACCTCGCGGGCGTCGGGTTTGTCCTCGATCAGCGGTTTCAGGTCCAGTACCTCGAAGACGCGCTCGAAGCTGACCAGAGCGCTCATCACCTCGACGCGGGCTCCGGCGAGCGCGGTGAGCGGGGCGTAGAGGCGGGTGAGGAGGAGCGCCAACGACACGACCGCGCCGGGCTCCAGGGTGCCGTGCAGGGCGAACCAGCCGCCGAGGCCGTAGACGAGGGCGAGGGCCAGGGCGGAGACCAGGGTCAGGGAGGTGATGAACACCGACTGGGCGGTGGCCGTGCGGACGCCGATGTCGCGGACCCGGCTCGCGCGCTCGGCGAATTCCACGGACTCCTCCTCGGGGCGGCCGAAGAGTTTGACGAGGGTGGCGCCGGGGGCGGAGAAGCGTTCGGTCATACGGGTGCTCATCGCCGCGTTCAGGGTCGCCGCCTCGCGCTGCATGCGGGCCATGCGGCTGCCCATCCGGCGGGCCGGGATCACGAACACCGGGAGAAGGACGAGGGCGAGCAGGGTGATCTGCCAGGACAGGGTGAGCATGACGGCCAGGGTGAGCAGCAGCGTCACCACGTTGGACACCACTCCGGAGAGCGTGTTGCTGAACGCCCGCTGGGCGCCGATGACGTCGTTGTTGAGTCGGGAGACGAGCGCTCCCGTACGGGTACGTGTGAAGAACGCGACCGGCATGCGCTGCACATGATCGAAGACGGCTGTCCGCAGATCGAGGATGAGTCCTTCCCCGAGCGCGGAGGAAAGGCGCCGGCCCAGAATGCCGAGCGCCGCTTCCGCGACCGCGATCAGGGCGATGAGCAGGGCGAGGCGTACGACGGTGCCGTCGTCGCCGCCCGACACGATCGCGTCGACGACATGTCCGGCCAGTACGGGGGTCGCGACGGCGAGCAGGGCGGTCAGCACCCCGAGCAGGACGAAGCGGGCGATCGGGCGGCGGTGCGGGCGCGCGAATTCGGCGATGCGGCGCAGTGTGGCGCGGGCCAGCGGCCGGCGCTCCTGTTCCGCGGTCATGACGCTGTGCAGTTGGGTCCAGGCCGTGCTCTCCATGCTCATGGGGGAGACCGTAGGACCTCAAGCGGCGTTGAGGTCAACGTATCCGTCGGATCCCCGCGCGAGGACACGTGTAAGGCCTCGCGTAAGGAACTGTCCGTGCTGCCGCAACCCGCAGTTGTCGTGACGCGGAGAACCTCCAGTGGTGTGAGACACATCCGCGTCCGGCAGATCCTGTGCCTGCTTCCACTGCTCCTGGTCGCCGTCGTCGCCGTCCAGCACCGGTCCGTCCTCGTCGCGGGCTTCGGCCAGCTGCGGTCGGCGGAGTGGCCCTGGCTGGTGGCGGCGGCCGGTGCCACCTGTCTGACCTGGGTCGCCGCCGCGTTCACCCGGCAGGGTGCCGTCGTCGAACGGCTGCCCGCGCGGCGGCTGTTGGCCACGCAGTTCGCGGCGGGCGCCGCGAATCACCTGCTGCCCACGGGACTTGGCGCGGGCGCGGTGAACCTGCGCTTCCTCACGGTGTGCGGGCTGCCGCTGGCCCGTTCGTCGGCCGCGCTGGCGCTGTTCCTGCTCGCCGAGTCGATAGCCCGGCTGACCCTGCTCACCGGTCTGCTGATCGCCTTCCCGGACGCCCTGCGCCTCGGAACTCTCCTTCCGGCGGGGGCACTTGGCCCGTTGCTGCTGATCATCGGGGCCGTGCTGGGGGTGGCGGTCGTGGTGCTCGTTCTGGTGCGCCGCCTGCGGACGGCCATCCTGTCGTTCCTCCGTACGGCGTTGAGTGAGGCGCGTTCCGTGCACACGCGGCCGGCCCGGGCGCTGGCGCTGTGGGGCGGTTCGCTGGCCTTCCCCGCGCTCCAGGCGGCCGGACTGGTGGCCGTGGGGCAGGCGTTGAATCTGCCGGTGCCGCCCGCACAGATGGCACTCGCCTATCTCGCGGCGACGGTCGCCGTCGCGCTGGTGCCCACACCGGGCGGGATCGGCTCGGTGGAGGCCGCGCTGATCGTGGCGCTGGTCGCGGCGGGCGGTCCGGTCGCGGTGGCCACGGCGGTGGTGCTGGCGTACCGGATCATCACGGTCTGGATCCCCATCATTCCGGGCGCGTTGACGCTCGGCGCGCTGGTCCGGCTGAGAGTCATCTGATTCACGACTCCGATCTGACATCCCTGTAAAGAAGCATCAGCCCTGGTCGAGAGGTCGACCGGGGCTGATGCGCGTTTTTGCCAACTCCCTTGTTTTACTTTTTACTTGACTAGACATGACAGCACGAGTTGACTGAAGAGCGTTGATTTGTCAGCCGAGGAGGCAGGACTGTCATGGGGGACGAGACGTTAGGCATCATCCTGGCGGGAGGCCGGGGCGAACGCGCCAAGCCGCTCACCCTCGCCTCGTCCGACTACATCCGCAGCAAGGCCCTCATCCCGTTCGTCGGCCGTTCCGTCGTCGAATGGCTCGTCGAGTCCTGCCGTGACCAGGGCATCCGCCGCTTCTACGTGATCGCCCAGGGCGCCGAGAACCACAGCCAGATCAAGCTCGTGCTCGGCCACGGCGAACGGTTCGGCGTGGAGATCCACTACTCCCGCGCCCGGCTCGACCGCTACAACGTCGGCTCCGGCGCCGCCACCCTGCACAACCTCGAACAGTGGGATCTGACGAGCCGCGCCCTGGTGCTGCCGGTGGACTCCGTCTTCGAGTTCGACCTCGACACCCTGGTCGACACGCACGACGCCGCCGACGCCGTCGTGACCGTCGCCACGGTCGGCCGTACGCCCGAGGAGATCGCCGGCAAGTACGGCGTCATGCAGACCTCCTCGGACGGACTGGTCGCGGGATTCCTGGAGAAGCCCGACCTGGACCGCGTCCACCGCGTCTTCCCCGAGACCTCGCTGCCCGGCTCCCGCACCACCCTGCCCACCAACGCCGGGATGTACCTGGTCGACTGCGGCCGATTACGGCTGGCCGCACGCAACCCCGAGATGATCCGGCTCGCCCAGCAGCGCCTGGACTGGGGCGGCGACCTGCTGCCCTGGCTGGTCGGGCGCGGGCTGCCGGTCGCGGTCGCCCCCATCGACCGGCTCGGCGACCTCGGCAGCATCCCCGACTACCTGGCCACGCTCGGAGACGTACTCGGCGGCCACTACCGCCGGATGAACCGGGCCATGGGCGAACCCACCAGCACCGACCCGCGGTACTGGATCCACGAGTCCAGCCTGCGCACCAAGGACAGCGTCACCGGCACCACCCTGGCCCAGAAGATCTCCGAGGGCAGTGTCGTCATCGGCCCCGCCGTCCGCATCGGGCGCAACGCCGAGATCGGTCCCGGAGTGAAGCTGCGGTTCAGCGACATCGGCGACGGCGTCGACGTGGACGAGGGCGCCCGGCTGAGCCGGACGGCGATCGGCGACGGCGCCGTCGTCGGGCCGTACGCCCGTATCACCGACTCGTACGTCGGGCCGCTGGCGCGGGTGCACTCCGAGCGCGACAACCCGGTCCGGCTGCTGCACTCCGCGATCGGCGAGGCCGCCGACCTGCGCCCCGGCACCCGGCTGACCGGGGTGAGCGTGTATCCGCGGCTGCGGGTGCCCGCCGTCACCGGTCTGCCCACCGGCACCCATCTGACCAGCTCCGACGACATCCTGCACTGGATCTGAGCGCGCCCCGCCAACTCCCCCGCCCCTTCCGGCTCTTCCGCAGCCCCGTGGAGATCTCGATGGACAGCCCGATCGCAGTCATAGGAGGAACCGGCCGCGTCGGCCGGCTCGTCGCCCGTCAGCTGCTCGCCCGCGGCGAGAGCGTGCGGGTCATCGGCCGCAGCACTCAGCGCGCCCGGCGGCACAATCCGCCGCAGGCGCAGTTCTTCGCGGCCGACGTACGCGCCCCCGCCACCGTCCGCACGCCCCTGCACGGCTGTTCGGCGGTCGTCTACATCGTGGAGCCGGGCACCGACGACGCCGGTCCCGACAGCCCCGAGACCACCCTGCACACCGGGGTCCGCCATGTCCTGGACGCCCTGCTCGCCGCCTCCGGGAGCCCGCACTTCGTGCTGGTCAGCCAGCGCCATGTGACCCGCCGCGACCACCCGATGAACGCCTACGGCCGGATGCTGGACTGGCGGCTGGCCGGCGAGAACGCGGTCCGCTCCTCGGGGCTGCCGTACACGGTGATCCGTCCGGGCTGGCTGACGGACGAGCCCGGCCACGGTCATCTGCACCTGGAGCAGGGCGATGTCGGCGACGGCCGGGTGGCCCGCCCGCATGTGGCGGACGCCTGTGTCGAGGCGCTGTACTCGCCCGCCGCCCGGGGCGTGACCTTCGAGATGCGCAGCGAGGTGGGGCCGGGCGCCGGCTCCCCGCCCTGGGACGAACTGTTCACCGGCCTCCGCGCCGACACTCCGACCGCGGCCCGGGCCGCACTCGCCTGAGGGTGGCCACCGATGTGCACGACACTCCGACCGACTCTGCGACGAATGCCATGACAGAACAGATGACCTTGAGTCCCGAAGAGGCCACCGACACCTACGGCGGCCATCCCTCCGACGTCACCCCCGGCCGCCCGCAGCCGCTGGGGACCACCGTCGACAGCGACGGTGTGAACTTCTCGCTCTTCTCCGAACACGCCACCCGGGTCGACCTGTTGCTCTTCGAGCACTGCGACAGCCCGCACCCCTACCGCACGATCGCGCTCCTCCCCGACCGCCACCGCAGCTTCCACTTCTGGCACTGCCACGTGCGCGGGATCGGCGCCGGTCAGGTGTACGCCTTCCGCATCGACGGACCGCGCGACCTCAGCGCCCTGGGCAGCCGGTTCGACCAGCGGAAGGTCTTGATCGACCCGTACGCGCGGGCCAACGTCAACAGCCGCTGGGAGCGCACCACCGCCATCGGCCCCGGGGACAACGTCGAGCACTGCATGCGCAGTCTGGTCGTCGACCTGGACGACTACGACTGGGAGGGCGACACCCCGCTGCACACCCCGATGGCGGAGACCGTCGTCTACGAGATGCACGTACGGGGCCTGACCGCCTCCCCCACCTCGGAGAGCGAGCGGCCCGGCACCTTCTCCGCCGTCATCGACAAGATCCCGCACCTGCGCGAACTCGGCGTCACCGCCGTGGAGTTGCTGCCGGTCTTCGACTTCGACGAGACCCAGGTGCTGCGCACCGGACCCGACGGCACCCCGCTGCGCAACTACTGGGGCTACGACCCCTACGGCTTCTTCGCCCCGCACACCGGCTACTGCTCCAGCCCCCATCTCGCCACGCACATCACCGAGTTCCGCGACATGGTGAAGGCGTTCCACCAGGCCGGCATCGAGGTCATCCTCGACGTGGTCTTCAACCACACCAGCGAGGGCAACGAGTTCGGGCCGACGATCAGTTTCCGGGGCGCGGCCAACGAGGCGTACTACCACCTGTGGCCGCAGGACCGCTCGCACTACATGGACTTCACCGGCTGCGGCAACGCTGTCAACGCCAACCACCCGATGGTCACCAAGTTCATCGTGGAGTGCCTCGAGTACTGGGTGACCGAGCACCACATCGACGGCTTCCGCTTCGACCTCGCCTCCGAGCTGTCCCGCGGCCCCCTCGGCTACGAGATGGCGGTCCCGCCGGCCCTGTGGGCGATCGAGCTGTCCCAGGTGCTGTCCGAGACGAAGATCATCGCGGAGCCGTGGGACGGCGGCGGCCTGTACCAGGTCGGCCGGTTCCCGGGGAAGCGCTGGGCGCAGTGGAACGGTCCGTTCCGCGACGACGTACGACGGTTCGTGCGCGGCGACGCCGGTCTGGTCGGCGAGGTCGCCTCCCGGCTCGGCGGCTCGGCCGACCTGTTCGCCGCCCAGGGCGAACTCCCCACCAACAGCATCAACTTCATCACCTGCCACGACGGCTTCACCCTCAACGACCTGGTCAGCTACAACACGAAGCACAACCACGCCAACGGTGAGGCCAACGCCGACGGCGCGGACGAGAACTACAGCTGGAACTGCGGGGTCGAGGGACCCACCGACGACTCCGACGTCGAGTACCTGCGGGTACGGCAGATCAAGAACCTGCTGTCCCTGCTGATGCTCAGCCGCGGGGTGCCGATGCTGCTGGCCGGCGACGAGTTCCGCAACAGCCAGGGCGGCAACAACAACGGCTACTGCCAGGACAACCAGACCTCCTGGCTCGACTGGAACCAGGCCAGGAAGGAGAAGGAGACAACCGCGTTCACCCAGCGCGTCGTTCAGCTCCGCAAGCGCTACCGCACCCTGCGCGAACCGCAGTTCTTCTCCGAACGCCTCAACTCCCGCTCCCAGCCCGACATCACCTGGCACGGCACCCGGCTCCACCAACCCGGCTGGGACGACCCCAACGCCCGGGTGCTGGCCTGCACGTACGGCGGTTTCGACGGTGACCCGGACCTGCATCTGATCCTCAACATGTACCACCTGGGGCTCGACTTCGAGCTGCCCGACGTCCCCGGCCACCACTGGCACCGCGTCCTCGACACGGCCCGCCCCGGCCCCTACGACATCCTTCCGCCCGGAGAAGAGGAGCTGGTCGCCGGTCCGACCCACCACGCCCAGGGCCGCAGCGTCGTCCTGCTCGCGTCCCTGCCCGACGAGAAGGGCACCTGAGATGAGTGCACCTGCGCAACGACGCATCCAATCCGACACGCTCGCCGGCTACATCACCTACTACAGCCCGACCGGCCGCCGCTTCGGCCTGCGCACCTCGGACGAACGGGAGTTCACGGTCCACCTGCCCGCGAACGCCGTCTCGCGCATCGTCCGCAACCTCGGCGACGACTACCGCGACACCACCGCCGACACCGTCGACATGCTGGCCGAGGGCCGCTACGTCTTCGCGTACGGCATCCTCTACGAGTGGGAGGGCGGCTCCCGGTTCGAGGCCAAGGAGATCACCTTCCCGGAGGAGACCCGCGGCCAGTACGTCTTCGAGCACCCGAACTGGTGGGTCCAACAGGCCGCCGCCATAGCCGACTTCTACCTGCGCGGCCACTTCCCCGACGGCGTCTACGACTGGCGCGGGTTCCGCACCCATCTCACGCTCAGCGGCACCCATCTGCCGGACTTCGCCGGCGCGGACGTACGCCAGGAGACCGACACCATCTCCCGGCTGGTCTACGGCCTGGCCACCGCGTATCTGCTGACCGGCAAGGACCGCTTCCTTGAGGCGGCCGAGGCCGGCACCGAGTATCTGCGCGAGCACATGCGGGTGGACGACACGGCCGACGGGATCACCTACTGGTACCACGGCATCGACATCACGTCGTCGGGCCACCGTCCGGTCTTCGCCTCGGAGTTCGGCGACGACTTCGACGCGATCCCGATGTACGAGCAGATCTACGCGCTCGCCGGTCCCACCCAGACCTTCCGCGTCACCGGCGACCCGCGGATCCTGCGGGACATCGACCGGACGGTCGAGCTGTTCCAGAAGTACTTCCGCGACCCCGTGCGCGGCGGGTTCTTCTCGCACCTCGACCCGATCACCATGGACCCGAACGCCGACTCGCTGGGCCGCAACCGGTCCCGCAAGAACTGGAACTCGGTCGGCGACCACGCCCCGGCGTATCTGATCAACGCCTTTCTGGCGACGGGCCGTTCGGACTTCGCCGCGCTCCTGGAGGAGACCGCGGACACCATCGTGGAGCGGTTCCCGGACGAGCCGAACAGCCCCTTCGTGCAGGAGCGGTTCCACGCCGACTGGAGTCCGGACCGGACCTGGGGCTGGCAGCAGGACCGGGCGGTCGTCGGCCACAACCTGAAGATCGCCTGGAACCTGACCCGCATCAAGTCCCTGCACGACAAGCCCGAGTACGGCACAACCGCCGAACGCATCGCCGAGATCATGCCGGCGGTGGGCAGCGACGGACTGCGCGGCGGCTGGCTGGACGTGGTCGAGCGGCAGCCCGACCCGGACAGCGGCATCCACCGCATGGTGTGGCACGACCGCAAGGCCTGGTGGCAGCAGGAGCAGGCGATCCTCGCCTATCTGATCCTGGCCGGTACCACCGGCGACCCGGAGCAGCTGCGGCTGGCGCGCGAGGCGGCGGCGTTCTACAACGCCTTCTTCCTCGACTACCAGGACGGCGGCGTCTACTTCAACGTGCTGGCGAACGGCATCCCGTACCTGCTCGGCACCGAGCGCCTCAAGGGCAGCCACGCGATGGCCGGTTACCACGCGCTGGAGCTGTGCTACCTGTCGGCCGCCTACACCGGGCTGCTGCTCAGCGACGACCCGGTCACCCTGCACTTCAAGCCGCGCCCGGAGGACCTGCCGGGCCGGGTGCTGCGGGTGGCGCCGGACCTGCTGCCGGCCGGTTCGGTGGAGCTGACCCGGGTGTGGGTCGACGACCAGCCGTACCACAACTTCGACGGCAAGGACCTGACGGTCGTCCTGCCGCGCGGCGACGAACCGGTGCGCGTCCGCGTCGAGTTGGAGCCGGCCACGATGCGGCTGCGGATGCGCACCTCGTTCGACGGCGGCACCGCGCACGTCAGCTGCCACGGCGTGATCGACGCGACCGAACTGGGCAAGTTCCGCCGGGTGTTGGCCGAGGTCATGGCGGCGGCCCCGCAGCGCGTGGAGTTCCATCTGTGCGAGGTCGGGGGCATGTGCCGGCCCGCCATCAACGAGTTGCTGTTCCAGCGCACCAAGGCGGGCCTGGACGTCGACTTCGTCATCGTGGGCTGCGCGTTGCCGGACGTGGCGGACGCCCTGCTCGCGACGGACGCCTTCCTGCTGGCTGGGGGTGACGAGTGCAACCATGAGTGACCTCGCGACCATCACCCTCCCATTACCCCCGATGCGCACCCCGGGGGCACCGCCGGGCACCTCCGCCGGACTCCCCGCCTACTGCCGTGAGCTGTTCGGCGACTTCACCCGTGCCGACCAGCGGCGCTGGGGCGAGGTGTATGTGCGCGGGCTGCTGGATGTGCCCGGGCGCAAGACACCCGCCCGGATCTCCGAGCAGGTGCTCGGCAAGCGGGCCGTGCAGCAGATCCAGCAGTTCGTGAACCAGAGTCCGTGGGCGTCCGCTCCCGTACGGGGGCGGCTCGCCCGGCAGGTGGTGCGGGCCTTCCGCGCCGAGGCCTGGTCCGTCGACGAGGTCGTCTTCGCCAAGAACGGCGACCGGTCGGTGGGCGTGGCCCGCCAGTACGCGGCCTCCCAGGAACGGACGGTGAACTGCCAACTGGCCCTCGCCGCCTCGCTGGTGGGCCAGGCCGGCGGGGTCCCGGTGAACTGGCGGCTGCTGCTGCCGGCCCGCTGGGACCGCGACGAGCGGCTGCGCGGCCAGGCCCATGTGCCGACCCAGGAACGGTGCAGGCCGCGCTGGAGCTACGTACTGGAGGCGCTCGACGAGATGCTCGACGAGTGGTCCCTGGAACCGCTGCCGGTGCTGGCCGACTGGCGTTGCGAGAGCGACCCGGACCCGCTGCTGCGCGGCCTGGAGGCGCGCGGCCTGGGCTATCTCGTGCAGGCGGCGCCGCACACCCCGGTGCTGCTGCCCCGCCGGCAGGCCGCCGCCCCCGGCACGCGCGGCACGCTCGCCGAACTCGCCGCCCACGCGGCGCGCCATGGCGAGCGGGCCTCGGTGACCTGGCACGACCCGGTGACCGAACGCATGCGGCACTCGGAGTTCGTGACCGGCCCGGTCCTGCTGCGCGCGGACCCGGCCGCGGGCACACTCCCCCGGCCGCGTCTCCTGCTCGCGGACTGGCCCTACGGCCGCTCCCGGCCGCGCGCCTACTGGCTGACGAACCTCCCGGCCCGCCGGCTCGCGGAGATCGTGCCGCTGGCGCAGTTGCGGCGGTTCGCCGAGGGGGCGCTCGGCCGGATGCACGAGGAGTTCGGGCTCGGCGACTTCGAGGGCCGCTCCTTCCGGGGCTGGCACCACCATGTGACGCTGGCCTCGGCCGCGCTCGGCTACGACATGGTGCGCCAGCAGGCGGACGAGAGAGCCCTGAGCCGCCCGCGTGCCTGAACCCGCACCGCACGACGGCCCCGTACGGATACGTCCGTACGGGGCCGTCGTGCGCTCACTTCTGCCAGCCGACCTTGCTGAAGTCGACGTCACCGAGCCCCGGCACCCCGTAGTTGGCGAGGCCTTTGCGGACGGCGAGGATCTGGGGGCGCTGGTACAGCTCGATGTCGTGGCCGAGCCGCCAGATCTCGGCGTCCGCGCGGTCGTAGAGCCGCTGGGCGGTCCGTTCGTCGAGGGCGCCGACGGCCTGGCCCAGGAGCTGGTCCACCCGTGCGGAGCCGACCCCTCCGTAGTTCTGGAATGGCTGGCCCGCCTCGGGGCGGCGGTAGATGGCGTAGGCGGAACTGGGGTACGTCAGGCCGGTGAACCGGAAGATGGCGAGGTCGAAGTTCCCCTTCTCCAGGTACTGCGGGGCGTAGGCGGACGCGGGCACCTTCTGGATGTCGACCCGGATGCCGGCCTGGGCCAGCATGTGCTGGACGAGCTGGGCGAGATCCTCGCCGAGCCGGTTGGTGCCCTCGCTGAGCACGAAGCGCAGGGTGAGGCTGCGGCCGTTCTTCATACGGGTCTCGCCGGCGCCGGGGCTCTTCCAGCCCGCGGCGTCCAGGGCCTTTTCGGCGGCCTTGAGGTCGTAGGTGCCGTAGGGGCGGGAGTTGTCGGTGTAGCCGGGCTGGTTGGTCATGAAGAAGTGGTTGCCGAGCAACGGCACCTTCACCGGGAGGCCTTCGGCCGCGACGTCGGCCAACGCGGTGCGGTCGACGGCCTGTTGGACCGCGTTGCGGACCGTCCGGTCGGCGAGCGGGCCGCCCGCGCCGTTGAGGGTGATGTGCACCTCGTCCCAGGCGGAGCCGATGCGGATCTCGCTGTCCGGCGCGTTCTTCAGCTGCGCGTAGGCCTCGCTGGTGGCCGCGTTGACCGCGTCGACCTCGCCGTTCTGGAAGGCCTGGAGGGCGGCGTCGGCGTCGAGGACGCGGAAGACGATCCGGTCGAGCCGGGGTTTCGTGCCCCACCAGCGGGGGTTGGGCACGAGGGTGAGGGTCTGCGCGGTCCTGTCCACCGAGGCGAGCTTGAACGGGCCCGCGCTGATGGGCTGTTGGCCCTGCCAGCCGGAGTTGAAGCGCTGCGGGGTGTCGTAGGCGGCAGCCGGGAAGAGCGGGGTGAACAGCCTGCGCCAGTCGGCGTACGGCTGCTTGAAGGTGACCCGCACCTCGTGCGCGCCGACGCCCTGGCGCACGTCGGCGATGCGGTCGTAGCCACTGGTGTCGGCGACCAGATAGCGCTGGTCGGCGCCGCCGAGCGCGTGCCACTGGGCGGCGAAGTCCCGCCAGCCCAGGGCCGTTCCGTCGGACCAGCGGGCCTTCGGGTTGAGCCGGTAGGTGACGACCTGGGGCGAGGTGCCGGTGACGGACGCGGAGAGCAGGTACTCCGGTACCGCGTGCGGGACACCCTTGGCGTCGCGGGCGAAGAGCCGGGGCTCGGTCATGCTGTCGACGGTCCACACGTCGTCCAGGGCGCCGTCGACATGGTCGAAGTTGAACTGCGTGATCATCTGCGCCATCGGCAGGGTCAGCGTGCCGCCCGCGCGAAGGGCGTCCGTGGGCTGGGCGTTGATGTCGTAGGTGCCGTAGGTCGGCAGCGCCGGGCGGCGGTCGGCGGTGGGGGAACCGGAGCAGCCGGCCATGGCCAGGAGCACGAGCGTGCACACCAGCGAACGCGCGATCCGTCCCCGTAATCGCTCCACCCTGCGGCCCTCCCAGAACGGACGAACCGTCAACTGCCCGAACTGTCCTGCGCATTGCGGAGCCGGAGCTTAACATCACGATGTGTCACCCACATGAAGCGGAACGAGGGCCCATGCTCTCCCTGATCCTCAGGCGCCTGGTCCACTGCACGATCCTCTTCCTCACCTCCGTCGTCCTCACCTACGCGCTCGCCTCGACCGCGCTCGATCCGCGCGCCTACTTCGAGGGCCGCCAACCGCCTCCGCCCGCCCGGGTCGTCGACGCGGAGCTGGCCCGGCTGGGCATGGACGACCGCGCTCCGCTGCCGGAGCGCTTCGCGCACTGGGCGGGGCGGGCCCTCCACGGCGACCTGGGCCGAACCATCGACGGGGAGTCGGTGAACGCCGAATTCGGCCGCCGGGTCGGGGTGTCGGTGCGGCTGCTGCTGATCGGCACGGTGGTGGGTACGGCGGTGGGGGTGCTGGCCGGGATGTGGGGGGCGGTCCGCCACGGCCGGCCGGGCGACCGGCTCCTGACGGTGTTCTCGTTCGCGGTGCTGTGCGTGCCCACGTTCGTGCTGGCGCTGCTGCTGAAGACCGGCGCCCTGGCGGTCAACCGGGCCGCCGGGAGCCAGGTCATCCTCTACACGGGCGAGCACACACCGGGACTGCAGGGCGACTGGACCGTCCAACTGCGGGACACGGCAGCCCACTTGCTGCTGCCGGCGATCTGTGTGGCGCTCCCCGCGATCGCCTCCTACAGCCGCTACCAGCGCGCCGCCACCCTCGACGTCCTGGGCGCCGACCATCTGCGCACCGCCCGGGCCAAGGGGCTCACCCCGGGCCGTGCGCTGCTGCGCCACGGGCTGCGGATCTCGCTCGTCCCGGTGTCGGTGTTCTTCTCCTTCGGGATGCTGACCCTGTTCACCGGGGCCGTGTTCACCGAGTCGGTCTTCGGCTGGCCCGGCATGGGCAGTTGGCTGGTCGACTCTGTGCAGAAGGGCGACGTGAACTCGGTGGTGGCCGTCAACATCTTCGCCGCCGCCGTCGTCCTGCTCGCCGGGCTGCTCGCCGACGTCCTGCACGCACTGCTCGATCCCCGGGTACGGCAGCCATGAGGGCCAGCGGACGAGGGCGCGCGGTACTGCGCCGGACGGTACGGCGGCCGGGGGCGCTGTGCGGGCTCGCGGTCCTGCTGGTGCTGTTCGCCCTGGCGTTCCTCGGGCCGTACCTCAGCCCGTGGACGCACACGGACGTCGACTACACGGCGCTGCGGCAGCCGCCGGACGCGCGGCACTGGATGGGCACCAACCGGATCGGGCAGGACGTCTTCGCCCAAGTGGTGCGGGGACTGCAGAAGTCGCTGCTGATCGGGCTGCTCGTCGCGGTGTTCTCGACCGGGCTGGCCGCGGTGGTGGGCGCCTGCGCGGGCTACTTCGGCGGCTGGACCGACCGGGTGCTGATGTTCGTCGTGGATCTGATGCTCGTCCTCCCCGCTTTCCTCGTGCTGTCCGTGGCCGCGCCCCGGCTGCGCGACCGGAGCTGGATCGCGCTGGTCGGGCTGCTGGCGCTGCTGGGCTGGATGGTCACCGCGCGGGCGGTGCGCGGGATGACCCGATCGCTGAAAGAGCGTCAATTTGTGGTGGTGGCACGGCTGATGGGGGTCTCGCCGGTACGGATCCTGTGGCGGCACGTGCTGCCGCACACGGCGTCGTTCCTCATCACGGACGCGACGCTGGCGGTGGGCGCGGCGGTGATCAGCGAGACCGGGCTGTCGTACTTCGGTCTCGGCGTACAGCCCCCGGACGTGTCCCTCGGCACGCTGATCGCGGACGCGACGGACGTGGCGCTGGTGTATCCGTGGATGTTCTTCTTCCCCACCGGACTGCTGATCGCGTTCGTGCTGGCCGTCAATCTCGTCGGCGGCGCGCTGCGGGACGCGCTCGACCCGACGACGGCGGACGGCGTCGCACCGTCGCGCGCCACCGTGTCGTCGGGGGTGACCGGGTGAACGCGGTCTTGGAGGTCCGTGACCTGACGGTCGCCGTCGGCGCCGGGCGACAGCCGCCCGTGCCCGTGGTGCGAGGCGTCGATCTCACTCTCCGCCGTGGTGAAGTACTGGGCCTGGTGGGCGAGTCGGGGACCGGCAAGACCCTCACCGCGCTCTCCCTCATGGGGCTCGCCCCACCGGGCGCGACGGTGGGCGGATCGGTACGGCTGCTGGGCGAGGAGCTACTCGGGCTGCCGGAACGGGAGTTGGCGCGGGTGCGCGGGCGCCGGATCGCCATGGTCTTCCAGGATCCGCTGCACGCCTTCACCCCCGTGCAGCGGGTCGGCGACCAGCTCGCGGAGGCCGTACGCATCCACCAACGACCGCGCCCACACCGGGAGTCGGCGCTGCGGCGGGCGGTGGAACTGCTGGACTTCGTGGGAGTGCCGGAGCCGTCACGGGCCGCACGAGCCTATCCGCACCAGTTGTCCGGGGGGATGCTGCAACGGGCGATGATCGCGATGGCGATGGCCAACGGCCCCGATGTCCTGGTCGCGGACGAACCCACCAGCGCGCTCGATGTCACCGTGCAGGCACAGGTGTTGGACGCCCTGGCCGACGCCCGCCAGGAGACCGGCGCGGCCCTGCTGCTGGTCACGCACGACCTCGGCGTGATCGCGGGTACGGCGGACCGGGTCGCGGTGCTGTACGCGGGCCGGGTGGTGGAGACCGGCCCGGTCGAGACCGTACTCACCCGCCCCCGGATGCCCTACACGGTCGGACTCGTCGGCTCGGTACCGCGGACCGACGCCCGGGTCCCCCTCACCCCGATACCGGGAACGGCCCCGGCCCCGGGCACGGTCGGCCCCGGCTGCGCCTTCGCACCCCGCTGCCCGCTGACCCAGCCGGAGTGCGAGACGTCCACCATCCCCCTCCTGGGCGTGGACAGCCCGTCCCGCGCAGGCCTCGCCGGAACCGCCGCGCACGAGGCGGCGTGCCGCCGGATCCCGCTGGTCATCCACCGGGGGGCTACGGGGCTCTTTCCGCCGGGCGGGACATCGGAGGTCGCCGGGCCGGGCGGGGCGTCGGCTGTCGTGAGCGGGAAGCACGCGGGACCCGGCACGGCGCGTGGCATCCACACCACACCGGGTGGGAGACACGCCCTCCCAACTGCCCCGGAACCGGCCGCGTTTCCCCTGTCCCGCCCCGGCCCGGCCGCCCCCGAGGTCGTGCTCCGTGTCTCCGGCCTCGCCAAGACCTACGTGCCCGTCAGTGGTCGGCGCCGTCGTGAGCGGGCGGTTCGGGCGGTCGAGGAGGTCGATCTCGAGGTGTGTCGCGGGGAGACCCTCGCGTTGGTCGGTGAGTCCGGGTCCGGGAAGTCGACGGCGCTGATGGAGATCGTGTCGCTGACCGCCCCGGAGGCGGGGACCGTGGAGATCCTCGGGCAGGACGTCGCGCGGCTGAGTCGGCGGACCGCGCGGCTGCTGCGCGGTGCCGTGCAGATCGTGCCGCAGGATCCCCTGTCGAGTCTGGATCCGCGGATGCCGGTGGGCGACATCGTCGCCGAGCCGCTGCACGCCCGGCGGGTGCCACGGGGTGTCGTAGAGGCGCGGATTCCGCGGTTGCTGGCTCAGGTGGGGCTGGATCCGGCGGACGCGGAACGATATCCGCATCAGTTCTCCGGGGGGCAGCGGCAGCGGGTCGCGATCGCGCGTGCCCTGGCCGTGGAGCCCGCGCTGCTGCTGCTCGACGAGCCGGTGTCCGCGTTGGACGTGTCCGTGCAGGCACAGATCCTGGACCTGTTGCTGCGCCTGAAGCGGGAGTCGGGGCCGGCGTATCTGCTGGTGTCGCACGATCTGGCGGTGGTCCGGCAGATCGCCGACCGGGTGTCCGTGATGTATGCCGGGAGGGTCGTGGAGACGGGGCCCGTCGCCGAGGTGTTCGACGGGCCCCGCCATCCCTACGCGCGGGCGCTGCTGTCGGCCGTCCCGCTGCCGGACCCGGTCGCCGAGCGCGCCAGGCGCCGGATCGTGCTGCCCGGCGAACCCCCGGCCGGTGTGCCGCTCGTCGCGGGATGCCGTTTCCGGCCCCGCTGTCCCGTCGCCGCGGCCCTTCCGGTCGCGCGGCGGCTGCGCTGCGAGACCGAGATCCCGCGCCCGTCGCAGGTCACCCCGGCCGGCGACCACACGGTGGCGTGCCACTTCCCGCACCGGGGACTGCCCTGGGAGGGGACACGGACAGACCGGGGGACGACCGGTCGGCTCTGGAGCGAGCCGCCGGACCGTCCTCCGGTCCGCTGAGCCTCGTGTGCCGTTCGTCCGTACGGCCGCCTCAGCAACAGGCGCCGCTCGCACCGCTCGACTGGGCGATGCCCTCGCGCAACGGATGCGTGGCGGCACCCGAACCGTTCAACCAGAGTCCGCTCGTCACTAGCCCACCGACGAAGACGACGATTGCGATGAGCGTGAATACTTTGATGCTCATGAAAATCTCCTCTCCGAGCATTTACGGATGACGCTTTGACAAGACGAGTCAACAAGAACTTACTCAATGAGTCAAGTATTAATCTCGCAAAAGACGATCTCCAAAAACGGAATGCCCACACCCAAATGAGATTTGAATTAACGCAAATTCAGAAAATGCCTGCCCAGGCCACTTCGCGCCAGCGAATCGATCAAGAAAACTCCATTGGATCGGGAGCGACTTACTGGTAACGTTGATCTGTCATCCCGGTGGTCATAGCCACCTCCTAGGAGCCCACATGGACCCTCTCGAAAACACGACGACCGCAGGGCTGGGCGACCGCATCCGGCTGCTGCGCGGCAAACGTGGCCTCAAGCAGCAGGACCTGGCGTCCAGCGAGATTTCGGCGAGCTACATCTCCTTGATCGAATCCGGCAAGCGCGCACCGTCGGACGCGGTGCTCGCCGCCCTCGCGGAGCGCCTCGGATGCTCCGCCGAGTACCTGCGCAGCGGACGGGACGACCACGAACTGGAAGAGGCGCGCCTGCGGCTGGCCTTCGGCGAGATGGCCCTGCGCAACGGCAGCAACGGCGAGGCCCTGCAGAGCCTCAGCGAGCTGCTGACGAAGCCCACCCTCCTGGACGTCTCGATGACCCGGCGGGCCCGCATGGCGCAGGCCTCCGCGCTGGAGAAGCTCGACCGGACCGAGGCCGCCATCGCGGTCCTCGAGGAGCTCCAGCGGGACCCCGACCTGGCGCCGGGATCAGCCGAGTGGTGCCAGATCGCGGTGGCCCTGTGCCGCTGCTATCGCAACGCCGGCGACATCACGCTCAGCATCGAGATCGGCGAGCGCGCCATGGCCCGGCTGGACGCCCTGGGCCTGGACGTGACGGTCGACCACGTCCAGCTCGGTGCCACCCTCATGGGCTCGTTCCACATGCGCGGCGACCTCATCCACGCCCAGCTGATGGGCGGCAAGCTCCTGGACGCCGCCGAGAAACAGGGCGCGCGGGCGGCGCGCGGCGCCGTCTACTGGAACGCCGGCCTGGTGGCCCGCTCCTGCGGCCAGCTCAACGAGGCCCTGGCCCTGGTCGAGCGGGCGCTCGCGCTGATGTCGGAGGACGACAACCTGCGCCACCTCGCCATGCTCAAGATGAACTACGGCTCCCTGCTGCTCCAGGTCGACGAGCCCGAACCGGCGCGCGGCAAGCAGCTGTTGGAGGAGGCGCAGCAGCTCCTGGCCGAGGTGGGCAACGCGCCGGAGCTCGCCCAGTGCGAGATCGGTCTCGCCGACGCGGACGCGATGCTCGGGCAATGGGACGAGGCCGCGGCGCACGCCGAGCGGGCCCTCGGGCTGACCGGCACCGAGTCCCGCATCCAGGCCGTCGGCGCGCGCGGCACACTCGCCGAGATCCAGCTGATGCGCGGCAACCACGAGCAGGCCGCGCAGTATCTGCAGGCCGCCACCCGGCAGCTGCGCCAGTTCCGCCCGTCCCACCAGGTGGCCCTCAACTGGCGTTACCTGGGCGACCTGTGGAAGCGGCAGGGCAACACCGCCGAGGCGCTCAAGGCGTACGACCGGGCGCTGTCGGCCGCCGGTATGGCACCGCACCGCGACCCGGGCCAGATCCTCTCCGAGCAGCACCGCGCCTGAACTGCCCACCGAATTCCCGAATCCGGTACGGACCTTTGACCCTCGCCCCCGGTAAAGGCCCGGACCTTTCGCCGTGGAGCGGTCCGGCGGGGCAGGCGCCCCGGTTCCGTTTCCGGCCGGATTCCAGCCCTCCGAACCCCCCGCCTGGCAGAGTGCCCGGGGCGGGGGGTTCGCCGTGTCTCCGTTCGACGGACCGCGAGGGCGGGAGATCCACCGGTGAATTCCGCCCGGTCTCCCCTCACCGCAATTCCCGCCGGAATTCCCTTACAGGGCACGGGAGTTCGCATTCCGGCGGGGGCGCTGAATTCGGTGGAGTTCAGCGGGCGGTGTTCGCCAGCCGGTGCACGGCGGCGAGCGGGATCCTCAACCGGTCGGGGCGCAGGCGGGACTCGTATACGGCCTCGTACACGGCCTTGTCCGCCTCGAAGGCGCGCAGGGCCACCGGCTGGCAGCGCGGGTCCTCCCGTCCGGCGGAGGCGTATCCCTCGATGAAGGCCCGCCGGTTGCGCACCGCCCACGCGTAGGCGCGCCGGCGTCGGCGCAGTCGCCGCGCGGGTGAGCCGTCCTCCCCCGGGTCGCCGGACTCGCGGTCGGCCAGGCCGGTGCGGGCCGCGTAGTCGAAGGAGCGCAGCATGCCCGCGATGTCCCGCAACACCGGTTGCGGGCGGGCGCGTTCGGCGGCGGGCCGGGCCGGTTCGCCCTCGAAGTCGACGATCCGCCAGCCGTCCGCGGCGCGCAGCGCCTGGCCCAGATGGAGGTCTCCGTGGGTGCGCTGGGCGAAGACGGGGCTGCCGCGCCCGGCCACCCGGGCGTAGTCGTCGAAGAGGGCGCCGAGCCGGGTGGTGTAGCGGGCGAGGGCCGGGACCTCCTCGGCGGCCTCCTTGAGCCGCATGTTCATGCGCGCCGCCTCTTCGGCCACGTCCTGTGCCGTGAGGCGGTTGCGGCCGAACGCCTTGCCCAGCGCGCCGTGCACGTCCGCGACGGCCCGGCCGAGGCCGTGCGCGTGTGCGGTGAAGCCGCCGGTGTCCGGGGCGGTGCGGCCTGCGCCGTCCATGCAGTCGCCCGCCTGCCGCACCGCCTCCTCCCAGCCGTCCCGGGCGTCGGGCAGGAACTCCTCGATCAGGCCGAGCACCAGGCCCTCCGCGCCGGGGGCGTCGCTGTGCAGCGCGCCGTAGAGGTGGGGGGTGCGGGCGCAGTGCTGCCGGGTGAGGGCGTGCAGGGCCTCGACCTCGGTGTGCGGTCCCGGTTCGGGGCGACGGAAGATCTTGAGGAGGATCCGACCGCCGTACGCCACGGCCGTGTTGCTCATCTCGCCCGAGAGCGGGTGGGGTACCAGGCCGACGGGCAGCGGATAGCGGCCGGTGCGTTCCAGGCGCAGGCCGGGGTCCGTGCCGGGGCCCGCGAGGGTGCGCAGCAGCAGTCCCAGCAGGGCGCCGTCGGCGAGGGCGTCGTAGACCTGCCAGCCCTGGAAGGGGCCGGTGGGGACGGTGGCGACGGCGGCCGGTTCGAGGCGGGTGGGGAGGTCGGGGCGCAGGCCGAGCAGGAGTTGGTAGTCGAGGACGGACCCGTCCTCGCGCCGGGCCGAGACCACTGCGTGCAGCAGCAGGGGCGGTTCGGTGCCGAGCACAGTGGCGGCTCTGGCTTCGAGCCGGGCTCCGCCGTAGCGGGCGTCGAACCATCGGCGGCCCTCCAGCCATGGTGCGAGGGCCGGCAGCAGGGGTTCGAGGATGCCGTCGCTCATGTTCCCTCCGCGGGTGTGAGCACGTGCGCGACCTGGTGGGCCGGATCGAGGCGTACGTAGGTGGACTCGCCCCAGGCGTAGGTCTCGCCGGTGAGTTCGTCGCGCAGCTTGCGGGTGCCGTCGGCGGGCAGGCCGAGGACGGCCGGGTCGCAGGTGACGGTGGCCTCGTGGGCGTGGTGCGGGTCGAGGTTGACGATCACGAGCACCAAGTCGGTTGAGCCGTCCGGGAGTTCGACGTGTTTGGTGTAGGCGAGGAGCTGGTCGTTGTCGGTGTTCTGGAGGCGCAGGTTGCGCAACTCCTGCAGGGCCGGGTGGAGTCGGCGGATCCTGTTGAGCAGGGTGATCAGCGGGGTGATGGTGCGGCCCCCGGCCTCGGCCGACGCCCAGTCGCGAGGCCGGAGTTGGTACTTCTCCGAGGCGAGGTAGTCCTCGGTGCCCTCCGCCAGCGGGGTGTTCTCGCAGAGTTCGTAGCCGGCGTAGACGCCCCAGCTCGGCGCGGCGGTCGCGGCGAGCACGGCCCGGACCTCGAAGGCGGGTCTGCCGCCGTTCTGGAGGTAGGCGTGCAGGATGTCGGGGGTGTTCACGAAGAGGTTGGGCCGCAGGAAGTCGGCGCTGTCCTGGGCGAGTTCGGGCAGGTAGGCGGTCAGCTCGGCCTTGGTGTTCTTCCAGGTGAAGTAGGTGTACGACTGCTGGAAGCCGGCTTGCGCGAGTGCGTGCACCATGGCCCGGCGGGTGAACGCCTCGGCGAGGAACAGCACATCGGGGTCGGTGGCGTCGACCTCGGCGATCAGCCACTCCCAGAACTGCACCGGTTTGGTGTGCGGGTTGTCGACGCGGAAGATGCGCACACCGAGGTCCATCCAGTGCCGCACGATCCGCAGCGCCTCGGCGTACAGGCCCTCGGGGTCGCCGTCGAAGTCGAGTTGGTGGATGTCCTCGTACGTCTTGGGCGGGTTCTCGGCGTAGGCGATGGAGCCGTCGGCGCGGTGGTGGAACCACTCGGGGTGCTCGGTGAGCCAGGGGTGGTCCGGTGAGCACTGGAGGGCGAGGTCCAGGGCGACTTCGAGGCCCAACTCCCGTGCGGTGGCGACGAAGTGGCGGAAGTCGTCCTCGGTGCCGAGGTCGGGGTGGATGGCGTCGTGGCCGCCGTGCCGGGAGCCGATGGCC
Source organism: Streptomyces sp. MBT53 (assembly GCF_016654115.1). Classification (GTDB taxonomy): domain Bacteria; phylum Actinomycetota; class Actinomycetes; order Streptomycetales; family Streptomycetaceae; genus Streptomyces. Next base: position 99,518 of record NZ_JAEQAZ010000006.1, on the reverse strand, counting down.
CAGGGTGAGCCGACGTCGTCGGGACCGGCGTGGAGGGTGTTGTCCGCGCCCTTGCGGTGGGTGGTGCCGATGGGGTGGACGGGTGGGAGGTAGACGACGTCGAAGCCCATCGCGGCGACGGCGGGCAGCCGTTCGGCGGCCGTCCGCAGGGTGCCGGCGATCGGGCGGCTGCCCTCCTGGACCACCGCTCCCTCCGAGCGGGGGAACAGTTCGTACCAGGAGCCGACGAGGGCGCGCCGCCGTTCGACGCGCAGCGGCAGGGGCCGGGAGGCGGTGACGAGGTCACGCAGCGCATAGCGCCCCAGGGCGGCCGTCACCCGGGGGGTGGTGACGGCGGACAGCCGGGCCGGAGGGGGGCCCAGGGTGTCGCGGAGCGCGGCCACGGCCGCGGAGACCGCCTCCCGGCGGTCCGATGCGGTGATGCCGAGTGCCGCCCGTTCGTGCAGCAACGCGCCCTCGGTCAGGGTGAGTTCGGTGTCGACGCCTGCTTCGATCTTCAGCGTGGCGTCGTGGCGCCAGCTCTCCAGCGGGTCGGCCCAGGCCTCGACCCGGAAGGTCCACAGGCCTTCGGTGTCGGGGACGACGGTCGCCCGCCAGCGGTCGGCGTCCTCGTCGACGAGGGTCATCGGGACGCGGTGGGCCGGGCGCCCGGCGGGGTCGTGCAGGACGACGTCCGCGGCGACGGCGCCGTGGCCCTCGCGGAAGACGGTGGCCGTGATGTCGAGGTGTTCGCCGGTCACGGTCTTGGCGGGCAGCTCCCCGTCCCGCACCCGTGGTCGGACGTCGAGGACGGGGATGCGCCCGGTCACCGGTGTCATGGTCGACTCCTCCCGGTCTGATCCCGTCAGCGGAGCCCGGTCGGGGCCGGCGTCCGGGATGCGAGCAGGTCGATGATGGTCCGTGCGAAGAGGTGGCAGTGGTTGCCGGTGCGGCCGGTGACCAGGTCGTCGTGGATGACGACGTCCTGGTCGACGTACTCGCCGCCCATGTTGCGCAGGTCGCCCAGCAGGTTGTTGTGGACCACCGCGCGCCTGCCGTGCATCAGGCCCTGCACGGGTGCGGCCAGCCACATGCCGTGGCAGATGATGCCCTTGACGATCGCCGGGTCGGCGAACGCGCGGCGCAGGAACTGGGAGGCGGGCGGCAGGAGTTGGGGGTCCTCGGTGTAGCGCAGCCGGTCGGCGACCATCCCGGAGGGGACGATCACCGCCGAGTACTCCTTCAGCGCGAACTCGTCGAGGTCCTCGAAGGACTCGTCGACCTCGAAGGGCATGCGGTGCTCGTGGCCCTGGAAGGTCATCTGTTCGTTGCCCCACAGGCGGGACAGGAAGTGGACCTCGGCTCCCTCCTCGGGGAAGCGGTAGCGGTAGTAGAGGATCTCGGGCTCGTAGAAGTCGCTCTCCATCAGGACGGCGATCTTGTGACCGGACAGTCGCACGGCGGCTACCCCTTCCCCTTGGCGGTCACCAGGTCGATGAGGAACGGCCCGCGGTGGGCGAGCGCCTGCGCGACCGCCTCCTCGGCCTGCCCGGGCTTCTCGACCCGGACGGCGGCCACGCCGAGCGAGCCGGCGAGGGAGACGAAGTCGACGGCCGGGCTGCTCAGGTCGAAGATCTCGGGCTGTTCGTGGGCGGGGATGTGCTGGTCGCGCCAGTACTCCTCGATGTTGTTCTCCAGGAGCTTGTAGCGGCCGTTGTTGCAGATGACGAACTTGGTGGGCAGGCCGTAACGGGCCGCCGTCCACAGCGCCTGGAAGGTGTACATGCTGCCGCCGTCGCCGGTGAAGCCGACCACCGTCCGGTCGGGGTGGGCGAGTTGGGCGCCCAGCGCGCCGGGGATGCCGACGCCGAGGGAGCCGCCGCGGGTCTCCATCCACTGGCCCGGCACGGTCGGCGCGAGCCTGCGGAAGATCTCCGGGGAGGCCGTCAGCGCCTCGTCGAAGAGGATCGCGTCCGGCGGCAGCCGGCGCGCGAACTCCTGCGCGAGGGCGATGGTGGGCAGTTCCAGGGCGGTGGCCGTGGCCTCCTCCCGCGCGTCGGCCGCCGCGAGCGCGGCCGAGCGCTGCGCGGCGTGCCGGCGCAGTCGCTCGACCGCCGCCGTCCGCCGCCCTAGGCCCATCTCCCGGCCGAGCGCGTCGGCGAGCAGGCCGAGGGTGGCCTTCGGGTCGGCGACGATGCCGAGGTCGACGGGGTGGTTCTTGGCGATCGCGCCGGGGTCGAGGTCGATGTGCACGACCGGGACACCGGCCCCGAAGACGCCGTCGAGTGCCGGGTACACCTCGGGCAGCACATAGGTGCCCACGATCAGGACACCGTCGGCGGCGCCGGTGATCTTCCGGCTCTGCTCGCCGAACATGTGGCCCAACTGGCCCGCGTAGGCGGGGTGTTCGACGGACAGGTTGACCTCGGCCCAGTCCGCGCCGTACACATCGGCGCCCCACACCTCGGCCAGTCGCCCCAACTCGGCCTGGGCGCCCGCGAAGTGGACGCCGTCACCGGCGATGACGAGCGGGTTGCGGGCGTCGGCGAGCAGTGCGGCGGCCCGCGCCACTGTGTCGGGGGCGGGCAGGCTGCGGGTCTCCGGGTAGGAGACGGGTGCCACCGCCTCGGTGGTGTCGCGGTCCATGACGTCGGCGGGCAGCACGACCAGCACCGGACCGTACGGCGGGGTCGCGGCGACCTTGAAGGCGCGGCGCAGCACCCGCAGCGTGGAGTCGGGGTCGACCACGCGGGTCGCCCACTTGGTCACCGGTTTGGCCATGCCGACCAGGTCGGCGGCCATCTGCGCGTCCATGCTGTCGTAGCGCAGTCCGGACTCGCCGACCAGGGTGACGATCGGGGCGTGGCCGCGCATCGCCTGGTACAGCATGCCGATGCCGTTGCCGAGCCCCACTCCGGAGTGGAGTTGCAGGACCGCCGGGGTGCGGGTGGCACGTGCGTAGCCGTCGGCCATGCCTACGGCGGTGCACTCCTGGAGGGCCAGGATGTACTGGATCGAGGGGAAGGAGCGCAGTTCGTCGAGGAACCCCTGCTCGACCGTGCCGGGGTTGCCGAACATGAACCGGACCCCTTCGGCCTGCAGTTGTTCGAGCAGCGCGATCCGCGCGGGCCTGCTGTCCATCGTGTGCTCACCTCTCGTCGGGGCGAAGGAGCGTGGGACGGTCGCCTGGGTCAGGCGGTCGTCCTGAACCCCCACTGCCGCAGGCCCTCTTCGAGAACCTCGACGGTCTTCTGTCCGGTCAGGTAGGAGTCGGGGGTCGAACGGCCCGTGATGAACGGGTAGTCGACGATGACGGAGGTCTCCTTGCCGAAGTTCCCGTGGTAGGCGCCGCCGGGTGCGGTGGCGTCGCGCAGGATGTACTCCAGCGGGTACGGCGGCGGCCCCATGACGAAGTCGGTGCCGATGAACCCGGTGCCGTCCTTGTAGTCGTACTCGATGCAGTGCCCGGTGACGTGCTTGCCGCGGATGAGGGACTCGCGGGTCTCCTGGTCGCGGGCGAAGGCGAGGCAGGCGACGCCGTAGCACTCGGCGGCGATCGGCCGGTCCAGGGCGTGGAAGGCGAGGATCAGGTCGTGGACGCGCCAGTTGTTGGCGAGGTCGACGATCGGTCCGCTGCCGCCGACGATCAGCAGTGCGTCGTAGCGGTCGGCGATCTGTGAACGCACCTGCTCCAGGCGGGTGTTGTAGGCCTCCCAGTCGCGCAGGAAGTACGGCTTGGACCGGTAGGGCCGGTCGGGCAGCCAGGACGACAGGTCGAGCGGGTTGTCGAGCCGGTCGGAGTCCTCGACCTTGCGCACCTTGGCGGCGGTCTCGGGGGTGGTGACGGAGCGGCCGAGCGGCGGGTCGATGTACTCGGGGTCCATGCTCGGCGGCAGCGCCTGCGGGCGCTTGCCGGTGGGGGTGGCGAAGGTGAGGTGGTAGCCGGCCTGGTCGAAGGTCTCCAGGGGGCCGATCAACTCCTCGCCCCAGTAGCCGTGTTCGGACAGGACGACCAGAATGCGCCTGCTCATGGGGTTCCTCCCGTTCGGCGGGACGGTGCCAACTGGCGGATTCCTGTCTACGTCGGGGCCGTCGGCCCCGGCCGTCGGGGGCGCCCGGGTCGCGGCACATCCTCAAGTGGCCGAACGCACTACGGCATGTTGTGGCCATCGGTCTTCGTCCCGTGAACCCACCGGCGTACGACGGGAGTTGCCGCAGCTCGGGCCGCGACTTCGCACAGTGCGGCCGGTCCGCGCGCACGAGCGGACCGGGCGGGCGCGGATGTGGGGTCATCGGACCCGTGCCGCTTCCGGACCCCGGGAGCGGAACCCCGATGAGCGGAGACACACATGCCGAGCGAACAGACCGGCTCCGACCGGGAGATCGCCGAGTTCGTGCAGCGCTGGTACGACCTGCTGAGCGCGCACGCGCCGGTCGAGGAGCTGCTGCCCTTCGTCACCGACAAGGGCCTGGTGATGGCCTTCCCGGAGCGGACCCTCTACAGCCACGCGGACTTCCTCGACTGGTACACGGCCGTCGGCGAGGCCTACACCGACCAGAGCCACACCGTGGAGAAGGTCACCACGCACGAGGAGGGCACCCGGATCGACGTCGACGTCACGGTGGTGTGGACCGCCAAGTCCACCGCCGACGGCACCGTCTCGTCCTTCCGGATCAACCAGAAGTGGCAGTTGGAGCGGTCCACGCCGGGCGCCCGCCCGCTGATCGTCGACTACCGGGTCGGCGAGCCGGCCGCGATCTGATTCCCGTCACCTTTTGGAGGCTGTCATGCCGTCGAAGTCGCTGCCCCTCGGGGCCGATTACATCGTCGTCGGCGCCGGCTCGGCCGGCTGCGCGGTCGCGGCCCGCCTGACCGAGGACCCGTCCACGACCGTGGTCCTGCTGGAGGCGGGCGGCTGGGACGAGCGCCCCGAGATCCACCGGGCCGACGCCGCCTCGGTCCTCTCGCTGCTCACCGCCGAGTGGCGGAGCGAGATCGACTGGGGCTACGTCACCGAGTCCGAGGCGGGCATGGAGGGCCGCCGGGTCCCCGTGGCCCGCGGCAAGGTCGTCGGCGGATGCAGTTCCGTCAACGCCCTGATGTGGGTGCGCGGCAGCCGCCACGACTACACCCGCTGGGTCGCCGAGGGCGCCACCGGATGGTCGTACGACGAGGTACTGCCGTTCTTCCGGCTGGCCGAGGACTACTCGGGCGGCGCCGACTCGTTCCGCGGCGCGGGCGGTCCCGTCCGGGTGCGGCAGCTCGACCGGCCCTCCCCCATCGCGCGGGCGTTCGTCGAAGGCGCCGGTGAACTCGGGTACGCCACGGACGCCGACGGGGACTACAACGGCGCCCGCCAGGAGGGCTTCGGCTTCCTGTACCAGACGTTCCGCGACGACGCGGGCCACCGGTGCAGCACCGCCGACGCCTATCTGCGCCCGGCCCTGGACCGTTCCAACCTGACCGTGCTGACGGACACCCTGGTCACCCGGCTGCTGCTGGACGGGACTCGGGTCACGGGCGTCGAGTACGTCCACGACGGCGAGCGGCGGCAGTTGCGCGCCGAGAGCGAAGTCATCGTGTCCGCCGGGGCGTTCGAGACGCCGAAGCTGCTCATGCTGTCCGGCATCGGTCCGGCCGCGCACCTGCGGGAGCACGGCATCCGTTGTGTCCAGGATCTGCCGGGGGTCGGCGCCGGACTGCAGGACCACCTGTTCACACCCATCTGCTACCAGTCGCTCCAGGAGCACCCGGACGGCGCGCTGCTGTCCGAGGCGGGGCTGTTCACCCACACCCGCGAGGCCGGCCCGGAGGACTCCCCCGACCTCCAATTCACCTTCGGCCCCATCAAGTTCCTGCCGGCCGACGCCCCCGCCGACCAGTGGGAGGGTCCCGGCTTCACCTTCGCGCCGATCGCGCTGCGACCGCAGAGCCGGGGCCGGGTGCGGCTGCGCGACGCCGACCCGCAGTCCAACGCCGTCATCAGCGCCGGTTACCTCACCTCCACCGCCGACCTCGAAGTCCTGGTGCGGGGCGTGGAGTTGGCGCGCGAGCTGGCCGCCACCCGCGCCTTCGACGCGTTCCGCGGCGACGAGCTGGGCCCCGGCAAGGACATCACCGGGCCCGCCGAACTGCGCCGGTACGTCGCCACCAACGCGACCACCCTGTGGCACCCGGCCGGCACCTGCCGGATGGGCACGGGCGCCGACGCCGTCACGGACCCCGAGCTGCGCGTGCACGGCATCGCGGGACTGCGGGTCGCGGACGCGTCGGTGATGCCGTCGATCACCGCCGGCAACACGCACGCGCCCAGCGTCATGATCGGCGAGCGTGCCGCGGCGTTCGTCCGCGCGGCAGCCGTCCCGGCTCTCTCCGAACCGTCCCTGTCCGACGTCCACTTGAGCTAGGGGATGCACCATGTCCGACCTCGACCAGTCCCAGCAGGAGAACCTGAACCTGTACCGACGTTTCCTCGACGCGTTCAACGCCGGCGACCAGGCGGAGATCCCCCGGGTCATCGCCGCCGACTTCACCGACCACCACCCCGGGTTCGACATCACCGGCCTCGACTCCTACCTGGAGGCGCTCCGCGGGGCCTACAACACCCTTGATCTCAAGGGCGAGTTGGAGGAACTGTCGGCGCTCGGCGAGGACCGGGTCCTGACCCGGGTCAAACTCACCGGCACCCACCTCGGCGAACTGCTCGGCCTCCCGCCCACCGGCCGCAAGGTGGAGTGGTCCACCACCGAGATCTGGCGGGTCCAGGACGGCCTGTTCGTGGAGCGGTGGGCACAGGACGACATGCTCGGACTGCGCGAACAGATCTCCTCGGACGCCTCGAACCTGGCCGTCGTCCAGCAGGTCAGCGACGCCGTCAACCAGCGCCGCCTGGACGCCCTGGACGACCTGTTCGGGCCGACGTTCCACGACAACAACCCGGCGTGGAGCTGCGAGAGCCTTGAGGAGCTGAAGGGGATCATCCAGGGCGCGTACGACGGGCTCGACTTCAGCGTGCACCTCGACGCGCTCTACCCGGCCTCGCCGGACAAGGTGATCATGCACATCACCTTCCACGGCCGGCACATCGCCCCGTTCTTCGGCCAGGAGCCGACCGGCAAGGAGGTCTCCTGGACCAGCCTCGAGGTCTACCGGCTGGAGGACGGCAAGGTCGTCGAACGCTGGGTGCAGGCCGACACGGCCGGCCTGATGCGCCAGGTCGGCGTGCCGCTCCCCTGACCGTTCCCGCACCCCAGACAGCAACCGGAAAGGACGGGCGCATGAACACCCGAGAAGTGGTCGACACGTACTACCGGCTTGCCAACTCCGGCGAGTGGGACGCCTGGTGCGACCTGTTCGCCATCGACCAGACCATGGACGAGCAGCTCGCCGGACACGTCGAGGGCCGCGAGACCCTCCGGGAGATGATGAAGGGCTTCCCGGAGATGTACGCCTCCTTCGCCAACCTGCCCCGGCACGTGGTCGTGGACGGCGAGCAGGCCGCGGTGGTCTCCGACATCACCGGCACCACCCACGACGGCATCACCGTCGAGGCGAAGGTGTGCAACTACTTCCACGTGACCGGCGGCCTCATCACGTACTTCGCGAACTTCCACGACAGCGTGCCGTTCGCCGCGGTCACCGGGAAATGAGGGCTCACCGATGACGACCGCCGCCCCGGCCGGCCTGCGCTGGTCGCACGTCGGCCTCAACTGCCGTGACCAGAAGGCCACGGAGGACTTCTACACCCGGCACTTCGGGTTCGCCCGGGCCCGGGTGGTGGAGGCCGACGGGGTCCGCGTGGTGTTCCTGCGCAACGGCCCCGTCTATCTGGAGCTGTTCGCGACCGACGCGGACGCCCTGTTCACCACGGCGAAGGACGGCCCGGCCAACCCCGGCACGGCACGCCATCTCGCCTTCCAGGTCGACGACGTGGACGCGTTCCTCACCGCCGCCGAGGGCGAACTGGAGCCGCTGCTCGGCCCGTTGACCTTCGACGAGTTCATCCCCGGCTGGAGGACGGTGTGGGTCTCCGACCCGGACGGCATCGTGCTCGAGGTCAGCCAGGGCTACACCGATCAGACCACCGACGAACTGGCCACGTACGCCTGACAGGAGAGTGCACCACCATGAGGCCCGTCCCCGACCAGACCATCCTCCTCACCGGCGCCACCGACGGCATGGGCCGTGAGCTGGCCCGTGAACTCGCCGCGCAGGGGGCGTCGTTGATCCTGCACGGCCGCAACGCGGCCAAGGGCGCGGAGCTGCTGGCCGAACTGCGCGCGTCCACCGGCAACGACAGGCTCAGCTACGAGCTGGCCGACTTCTCCTCGCTGGAGGACATCCGCAAACTGGCCGACCGGATCCTCGCCACGCACGACCGGCTCGACGCGCTGGTGAACAACGCCGGCATCGGGGTCGAGCTGGTGCGCCACGAGAGCCAGGACGGTCTGGAACTCACCTTCCAGGTCGACTACTTGGCGGCCTACATGCTCAGCTGCCGGCTGGCGCCCCTGCTGGTGCGCTCGGCCCCGGCCCGCATCATCAACGTCAGCTCCGCGGGCCAGGCGCCGATCGACTTCCGCGATGTGATGCTGGAGCGGCACTGGGACGGCGTGCAGGCCTACTGCCAGGCGAAGCTGGCCCAGATCAGCCTGACCGTCGACCTGGCGGAGCGGCTGCGCGGCACCGGGGTGACGGCCAACGCCCTGCACCCGGCGTCGTACATGCCGACGAAGATGGTGGTGAACCTGTTCACCCCGCAGTCCACGGTCGCGGAGGGTGTGCACAGCACCCTGCGTCTGATCACCGACCCGGCCCTCGACGACGTCACGGGCACCTACTTCAACCGCACCCAGCGCTCCCGGGCGGGCGCCCAGGCCTACGACGAGAAGGCCCGCGCCCAACTGCGGTCGCTGAGCGAGTCGTTGACCGGGGTCACCTTCCCGGCCGACCTCAGCGGCTGAGCGGCCCACGGCAGCACCGAGCCCCCGCCTCGTGCACGCGAGGCGGGGGCTTCGTCATGTCCGGGTGTCAGGAGGTGCTTTCCACCGGCTGATCACCGTGCATAGGGTCCCTCCATGCGCGATGAGATCACGGCGAGGGTCGGCTTTCAGTTCTACTCCTTCGACGGCCGGATACTGGAGGTCTTCGGCGGTCACCCCCACCGCTTCCACATACAGAATCTGCATCTGAGCGTCACAGACCCGGACCGGAAGGGGAGGCGGACCGTGGAGATCGTCCATGCCCGGCCGGGAGCCACGGGTCACAGTCTCTCCTGGCAGGTCACGGCCGCGGAGTGGGAGCGGTCCCCCGACCTGGTCGCGCTGCTCGAAGCGGTACAGGCGAGCATCGACGGGATCTAGCTCGCGGTGACGGACAGCTTGTGGTGAAACACGTTGCCCGGGTCCCAAGTGGCCTTCACCTGGCGCAACTTGGCGAGGTTGCCCTTGAAGTAGAGGGTCCCCCAGGGCACGCCCGAGGTGTTCCAGGCCGGGTCGGTGAGGTCGGTGTCGGGGTAGTTGATGTACGAGCCGTCGTTGGTGTCGTTCGGCACTGGCACTCCGCCGGTGTCCGCGTACAGGTCGCGGTACAGCGCGCGCATCCAGGCCACGTGCCGGTCGTCCTGCGTCGGATCGGGCCAGTACGTCGTGAAGTTGGCCTTGAGGATCGAGTCCCGCTGGGCGAGTGCGGTGGCCGTGGGCGCCACGGTGTTGACCTTGCCGCCGTAGGAGTAGAGCAGGATGCCGGCGTGCCCGTCGTAGGTGGCGTCGGAGAGGTAGCCGTAGAGCGTCCTGGCCTGGTCGGGCGACCAACCCTGGCGCAGATAGGCGCCCTTGGACTTGGTGCGGTTGTAAAGGCCGGTGTCGTAGGGGTCCTTGAGGGTCGTCTTCAGCCAGGGCCAGGAGGAGCGGCCGTCCGTGTACGGGACGCCGATGCCGCCGACCACGGCCGTGACGTAGGCGTCGAGGAGGGCCGAGGCGTCCGAACGGGTGCCGTCTATCTGGGTGTTGAGGACGAGGCTGCCCTGGACGCGGTTGTAGAGGATCAGGACGCTGTGGAGGCTGTCGTAGGAGGAGCCGGCGACGCTGTTGCGGGCGTGCCAGGTGCCGTGGTTGGCGAGCAGCGCGGTGAAGGCGGCCTCCGTGAGGTCGGTCCACTTGATGGCGACCGTCGACTTCAGGAGGGTCTTCGGCGGTCTGGGCAGGAGGGTCGTGGGGTCGGTGCCGGTGGCGTCGGGGGCGCGGAACCAGTAGCGGGTCACGATGCCGAAGGTGCCTCCGCCGCCGCCCGTGTGGGCCCACCACAGGTCGCGGTGCGGGTCGTCGGCCTCCCGGGTGGCGACGACGGCGCGTGCGGTGCCGGTCGCGTCGACCACGACGACCTCGACGGCGTAGAGGTGGTCGACGACTGCACCGTACTGGCGGCACATCGCGCCGTAGCCGCCGCCGGTGACATGGCCTCCGACGCCGACGGTCGGGCAGGTGCCGCCGGGCAGGGACACGCCCCACTCCAGGTAGAGGGTGCGGTAGACGTGGCCGAGGGTGGCGCCGCCCTCGACGAGGAACGCGCGGCGGGCGGGGTCGTGACGGACCGCGTCCATCTCCGACATGTCGACGAGTATCCGTACGTCCGGGTCGTCGACGAGTCCGTCGAGGCAGTGCCCGCCGCCGCGCACGCCGATGCGTTTGCCGGCGTCGACCGCCTCCTGGACGACGGACACGACCTGCGCGGTGGTGTGGACGAGGCGGATCGAGTCGGGGGCTGCGGTGAATCTCGCGTTGTAGCCGCGGGAGGTGAGGTCGAGATAGCGGGAGTCGGCCGCGTCGACGGTGACCGCGCCGGGGGTGCCGCTGTCGGCGGCGAGGGCGCGGGTGGGGATCACGGCCGCGGTGATCCCCGCGGCGGTGGCGGTGGCGGTGCCGAGGAGTCCGCGCCGGGTGAGGCCGGTGGACGGGCGTCGGTCGGGTTGTGGTGGTGTCACTGCTGTCTCCTTCGTCTTCTGGTCGCTGTGACTGGACGAAAAACTGCCGCCCAGGAGGCCGGGAGCCTTCTGGGCGGCAGCAGTTGAGGGGGCGTCAGACGACGTCGTGTCCGCTGACCGTGGTCTCCGGGATCTCGTCGCGGACGTCCCAGTGCTCGACGATCAGTCCGCCTTCGAGCCGGAAGATCTCCACGACCACCGAACCGCGGTCCGTCGAGGTGGCGCGGAAGTGGGTGTGGACGAAAACCAGGTCGCCGGAACTCGCCGCGCGCTTGATCTCGAACCGGGCGTCGGGCAGCTGCTTGCGGAAGCCCTGGATGAACTCGACCAGCGGTTCGCGACCGTCGGGCAGGTTCGGGTTGTGCTGGATGAGGTCCGCGGCCAGGTACTTGCCGGCCAGGTCGGTCTGCCCCTGGTTCCAGACGGTCTCCAGGTATTCGCTGACGAAGTGGACCTGGTGGCTGCTCATGAGTTCTCCTTGACTGACTGGTCTAACTGATGTGTACAGGTGTGGCGGGCTGCTCGGCGGCCGCTGCCGCCGACGCCTGCCGGACGGACAGCACATGGGCCAGCGAGGCGAGGACGAGGACGCCCAGGGCCGCGGCCGGGATGGGGCCCGCGCCCACGCCGGGCAGCAGCGAGCTGCCGATGAAGCTGCCGAGGCTCATCCCGAGGTAGAGCGCGGCGGCGTTCAGGGCGAGGATCAACCCCGGTTGCAGGGGCACGAGTTCGACCAGCCGGGCCTGCTGCGGGGCCTGGTAGAGCTGGCTGAAGAACGCCCAGAAGGCGAAGAACACCAACCCCGCGTGGGAGTGGGGCGCGACCAGCAACAGGGCGAAGCCCGCCGCGAGTCCGATGACGGCGAGGCCCACGGTCCGTTCCCCGCCCAGCCGTTCGGCGATCCTCGGCGCGGTCGCGTTGCCCGCGACGCCGATGACACCGAAGGCGAGCAGGGTCACCGAGATCAGCCCGGAGGACGCGTCGAAGCGGTCCTTGAGGTAGGCGCCGGCGATGCCGTAGACAGTGAACTGGGCGGCCATGAAGAGGAGGGTCGTCGAGACGGTGGCCACGGTGGCGGGGGTGCGCAACGCGCCCCGGTAGGCCTGCACGGTGGGCGGTTCGCCGGCCGGGATCTCGGGGACGAACACGAACACCGTCACGAAGGCGATCGCGGAGAGCGCGGCCACACCGAGCAGCGCCGGGCGCCAGCCGAGACTGCCGCCGAGGAAGGACGCCAGCGGCACCCCGAGCACGGCGGCGGCCGTCATCCCGCCGAAGACCGTGGCCAGCGCCCGCTGCCGGCGCTCCGCCGGGACGATGAGCGCGCCGGCCGCCGAGGCGCCCGGCCCGAAGACGGCGGCGCCCATCGCGGCGAGGACCCGAGTGACCGTCAGGAAGCCGTAGTTGGGCGCCACCGCACCGAGCGCGGCGCCGACCGTGAGGAGCCCGATGCCGACGAGGAGGACGCGTTTGCGGTTCCACCGGCGCAGCAGGATGGGGGCGGTGGGCGCGCAGACGGCGAAGGTCAGCGCGAAGACGGTGACGAGGATGCCCACGGAGGCGGGCTGGACGTGCAGGTCGTCCCCGATCGGAGCGTTCAGGCCGACGACCGCCAGCGAGATCGTCCCCAGGCTGAAGTAGCCGAGTGACAGCGACAGCAAGGCAGGTAAGGCGTTGCGGGAGGGCATCACGCCACCTCCTCTTCCGAACGTTCCGAACGGGAAAGTTGCATACGGCGACCGTAGGAAGGCCGGGCGGACCCTCGCGCGCGTCGCGAGGAGGCGGGCGGCACTGCCCGAGGTCCGTCCCCGCACTACGTCAGGTCGCGCCGAAGGACCGTGAGCGCAGCACCAGCGGCACGCTCCGGTCGGTACTGATCAGCCAGTGCTCGACGCCGTTGACCAGCAGGAGCAGCAGGGTGGTGAGGGCCAGCACGGCGAGGGCGGGCACGAGGGGCGCGACGACGGCGGCGGCCAGGAGGACCAGTCCGCAGTAGAAGCGGGTGGCGGACGCGGCGCCGAACATCCGGCGGCGCGTGTAGCAGAACGTCAGCAGGATCAGGGCGGCGCCGACGGGCAGCAGTCCGGCGGCGCCGGAGTGGGGGGCCCGCAGCGGGTCGTGGACGGTGCGTACGGCGCCGACGGAGACCAGCAACAGGCCCGCGACCAGGGCGAGATGGCCGTAGCTGAGGACGTCGCGGACGACGACGGCGGGGGTGGGGTGGGTGCGCAGGGCGTGGGCGACGGCCGAGGCGGCGAGGTGGAAGTAGAGCCACCACAGGGCGCAGCCGATGAGGAAGGCGAGGATGAGCGCGGTCAGGCTGACCGGGTCGAGGGGGCCCTTGGCGACTCCGGCGCCGACGGAGAAGATGTTCTCGCCGAGGGCGATGATGATGAACAGCCCGAAGCGTTCCGGGAGATGGTTGACGCCGAAGGCCAGGCGCCGCAGATGGCCGCTGAGCAGTACGGGTGCCACGAGTTCGGCGATCACGGCGAACGCCCAGCACACCGCGCGCCAGGGGGCGGGGAGGGTGGCGGCGGCGAACAGCACGAGCGCGAAGGCGAGTCCGGCCCGGTAGGGGTGGATGGTGTAGAGGGCGCACTCTCTGCGGATGGCCTCGCCGATGAGCAGGCGCAGGGCGAGATAGCTGCCGGCGTACAGCAGGGCCTGTTCGCGGTCGACGAGTGCTTGTGGCGCGGCAACCGCCATGCCGTAGACGGCGAGTGCGGTCATCAGGAGGAACACGCGTTGCAGGTTGGTCTCGTGGACGGCGTTCATCGCCATGACGACGTCCACCCAGGCCCACCAGAGCGGGACGAGCACGAGCAGACACTGTCCGAGGACGGGCCAGGTGGGGTGTCCGGAGAGCAGGTGCGCGATCTGGCCCACGCCGAACGCGAGGACCAGATCGAAGAAGAGCTCCGCCCAGGTGGCCCGGTCGCGCACCTGAACGGCCGGGACGGTCGTTGTCGCGGTTGCGTCGGTCATCGTCGTATCGGCGCACGGGCGGGGTCCGGCGGGCGCGGAATCGTCGAACTCGGGTCCTACTGCGGCGAGTCGGCGCACCTGTTGTGGGAACTCCGGGGCGGCAGGGGGCCGTTGGCGGTGACGGTCATCCGGGGGTCCGGTCGAGGAGGGCGGTGACCTCGGTGCGGAAGGCGGCGAGGCGTTCGGCCGCGTGGTCGGGGCTGATGCGGGGCTCGTAGACGGCGGAGGGCTTTACGTCCGGCAGCGCGTCGGCGAGGGACAGTGCGGGTTCGGCGCCGAGTCGGGCCAGCGCGCCCACGCCGAGGGCGGTCGCGTCGGGCAGCACGGACACCTCGACGGGGCATTGCAGCAGGTCGGCCTGGGTCTGCATGAGCAGGGCGGAGCGGGCGAGGCCGCCGTCGACGCGCAGCACGTCGAGGGGGGTGCCGAGGTCGGTGGTGGTGGCTGTGGCGAGTTCGACGACCTGTGCGGCGATGCCCTCGCACAGGGCGTGCACGAGGTGCCCGGCCGTGGTGTCGAGGCCGAGGCCGGTGAGGGAGCCGCGCAGGTCGCCGCGCCACCAGGGGGCGGCGAGTCCGGCCAGGGCGGGGACGAAGGCGACGCCGCCGTTGTCGGGGACGGTGCCGCCGACGCGGTCGAGGTCGGCGGGGCCGGTGATGACGCCGAGGTCGGTGAGCCAGCGCACGGCGGACGCGGCCGTGTACACCTGCCCGTCGAGGCAGTAGCCGGTCCGCCCGTCCAGCCGCCAGGCCACACAGCTCACCAGGCCCGAGTCCCCGCGCCGGGGTGTGTCACCGGTGTGGGCGAGCAGCAACGCCCCTGTGTCGTACGTGCACTTGGCGCCGCCGGGTGCGGTGATCCGCTGGGCGAGGAGGGCCGCCTGCTGGTCCACGACAAGTCCGGTGAGGGGGATCTCCGCGCCGAACGCGGTGGTCGTACCGATGGGTCGGTCGCAGTCGACGACTCCCGGGAGGCGTTCGTCCAGGAGTCCGTAGAGGTCGAGGGCGCGCGGCGACCAGACGACCCCGTCCAGGTCGAGGAGTTGGGTACGGCCCGCGGTCGCCGCGTCGGTGACATGGGTGCCGGTGAGGCGGTGCACCAGCCAGGAGTCGCTGGTGGTGACCATGCCCTCGTGGGTGAGGTGGCGGCGGATCCAGGCCATCTTGGGTGCGGCGAAGTACGGGTCGAGGGGCAGGCCGGTCAGTGCGCGTAACTCGTCGGCGTGCTCGGCGAGTTCGGCGCAGAGGCTCTCGGCGCGGCGGTCCTGCCGCACGAGTGCGTCGGTCAGCGGCATACCGGTGTCGGGGTCCCAGGCGAGCACGGTCTCGCCCTGGTTGGCGAGCCCCAGCGCGACCACGGGTTCGTCGGCCTCGGCGAGCGCGCGGCGCCCGGCGACGATCACCGACTCGTACAGTTCCTCGGGGTCGGCCTCGACCAGACCGCCCGGCAGCCGACGGTTCCCCACCGAGACGAACCCGGTGCCGATCACGCCGCGTTCGGGACAGATCACCAGGGCCTTCGTACCGGATGTTCCCTGGTCGACGGCGAGTACCGGACCCGTCATACCACCCCTCCCGTAGATCAACGCCCGCCAGCCTGCCGCCGTCCCGCACACCACGTCAAGCATTTCTGATCTTCAGTCAACTCGCAGATATATCTGTGTAGTTGGGGCGGATCGGGAAGCGGCGGGGAATGCGGGAGTACGAAGCCACTGCACGGATACGGCAGGATGAGCGGTCGCGTCAGCACACGGGCCCCCTCCTGGCCGGCGCGAACGCACTACCGGCAATGCCCGCAATTCGAGCAGGTGGCAACAACGTGACGACACTTCACATCCGGCCGTCCGCGGCGCTCTTCGCCGCAGTTTCCTCTCCCGGAGGTGACCGATGAACCGCACACCGACCCTGGACGACTTCATGCTGGCCGGAATCGCCCTGGCCTCGGGCCTGTTGGCGGCGTTCCTGCTGCGCGTACTGCTGCGCTGGCTCGGCAAGCATGCCGACCGGACGCGCTGGAGCGGCGACGACGTGATCGTCGACGCGCTGCGGACCGCGCTGCCGTGGTCGGCGATCGCGGGTGGCGCGGCGGTCGCGGGGGCGGTGCTGCCGTTGACGCACACGGTCCAGCACCAGGTGAACCAGAGCCTCAAGGTGCTGATCATCCTCGCCGTGACGGTGTCGGCGGCCCGGGTGATAGCCGGCCTGGTCCGGGCGGTCACCAACTCCCGCTCCGGCGTTGCCGGTTCGGCCACGATCTTCGTCAACATCACCCGGATACTGGTCCTGGCCATCGGTTTCCTGGTGATGCTCCAGACGCTGGGCATCTCGATAGCGCCGATGCTCACCGCCCTGGGCGTCGGCGGTCTCGCCGTCGCGCTCGCGCTTCAGGACACCCTCGCGAACCTCTTCGCGGGCATCCACATCCTCGCCTCGAAGACCGTGCAGCCCGGCGACTACATCCGGCTGAGCAGCGGCGAGGAAGGATACGTCGAGGACATCAACTGGCGTCAGACGACGGTCAGGGCGCTCTCCAACAACCTCGTCGTGATACCGAACGGCCAGCTCGCCAAGACGAACATGACCAACTTCATGCGTCCCGAGCAGCAGTTGACGATCCTGGTCCAGGTGGGCGTCGGCTACGACAGCGACCTGGAGCATGTCGAGAAGGTGACCATGGAAGTCATCGCCGAGGTCATGACCGACATCACCGGCGCGATCCCCGAGCACGAACCGGCCATCCGCTTCCACACGTTCGGCGACTCGCGGATCGGCTTCACGGTGATCCTGGGTGTGGGCGAGTTCAGCGACCAGTTCCGCATCAAGCACGAGTTCGTCAAGCGGCTGCACAAGCGGTACCGGGAGGAGGGCATCCGCATTCCGGCACCGACGCGGACGGTGGCGCTCCAGCAGGGGTCGATCGCCATCCCGCAGCAGCGGGTCCCGGAGGACGAGCCGGGCGAAGTCTCCTCCACCCGGCTCGACTGACCGGTCAACCGCCCTAGAGCGTCGCCGAGTTGTCGCGGTCGCGCCCGCCGGTCCGGCTGTGCGGGGCGGTGAGCGACGGCTTCACCGGCGTCACCGTCCAGTCCGGATGACCGGGCATGCGCGGCGTCGTCGTACCGTAGAGCCAGTCCCGCAGGAAGCCGGACAGGTCCTGGCCGGAGACCCTCGACGCGACGGCGATGTAGTCCTCCGTCGTCGCCGAGGAGTCGCGGTAGCGGGCGAGGAAGGCGCGCTCCACGGCGTGGAAGGTGTCCTCGCCGATGAACTCCCGCAGGGCGTACAGGACCAGGACACCGCCCAGGTAGCGCTGGTTGTCGAAGAGGTTGACCGCGTTGGGGGCCGCGACCGGGCCCGAGTCGTGGCGCCACTGGTCGCCGCGCGCGTACGTGTCCTTCATGCGGGCCTCCATCGTGGTGAGGCCGAGGGAGTCGGGCCAGCCGCGCTCGTAGCGGTAGAGCAGGCCGTAGAAGTCGGCGTGGCCCTCGTTCAGCCACAGGTCGGCCCAGGTGGCGGGGCTGACGCTGTTGCCGAACCAGGAGTGGACCAGCTCGTGCATCATGTGCGAGCCGATCTTGCTCTCCGCCTGGAGCAGGAAGTTCGGCTTGTACAGGGTGAGGGTCTGGGTCTCGAGTCCCGTGAAATCAAAGGCGGTCGGGCTGTCGGAGTTGCAGGGCAGCAGTCCGTACGTCTCGAACGGGAACGCCCCGAGCCGCTGCTCCAGCCAGTCCACCAGACCCGGCGTCAGCGCGAGCGCCGGTTCCAGGGCGGCGGCGCGGGCGGTGGGCACGATGTCCCGCAGTGGCAGCCCGTGCGGGCCGCTGCGCTCCTTGACGACGTAGTCGCCGACCGTGAGCTGCACCAGCTCGGTCGCCATCGGCGAGCGCGAGCGGTAGCTGAACGCGGTCCGGTCGCCGTCCAGCCGCTCGGTGCACACCAGTTGACCGTTCGCGACTCCGCGCAGCCCGTCCGGGACGGTGATGCGGAACGTGAAGTCGGCCTTGTCGCTGGGGTGGTCGTTGCAGGGGAAGACGGTGTGCGTCAGATTCGGCTGGCCGCACACCGCGAAACCGTCGGGGGTGAGGACCCAGCCGCCGGTGGGCGCGGCGGCGCGGCTCGGGTCGACGGAGTACGAGACGCAGACGGTGACTCGGCTCCCCGCCGGGAGAGTTCGGGCGGGCGTGATCCGCAGCTTCTCGTCGGCCTGCGCGAAATCGGCGCTGCGGCCCTGCACGCGGACCTCGTGGATGTCGAGGCCGAGGGCGTCGAGGGAGAACCGGGTCAGGGCCTCGGTGGTGCGCAGTTCTATCGTGACCGTGCCGTCGACGAGCTTCGTCGTCGCGTCGTAGGCGAGGTCGAGGTCGTAGGAACGGACGCGGTAGCCGTCGTTGCCGAGGCTCGGGTACACGGGGTCGCCGAGGGTCTCGGCGCCCTCGTCGCCGTACCCCCGCGCAGTCGTCTCGTCGCCGGTCGTCCCGTCGGCGTTCCCCCGTCCGGCCGCGAAGGCCGGGGAACCCGTGGTCAGTGCTGTTGCCGTACCGATCAGGGCGGCCAGCGGGGCCGTCACTCTGGTGCGATTTCTCATGATCCGCTCTCGCTCGGGCGGCCGGGTGGTCAGCTCCGGCCGTCGGTCAGTGAAGGTGATCCACCCGTTACTGACCACGGGACAGGGCGAACGGTTGCACTTGATCGTCGGACTGGTGTTCGCGCAGTGCGGACGGACCGCTGTCGAGCGGTACCGCATCACGAGATATCTTGATGTCGAGCAATGTTGCAGACGTGGAGCGGAGCACCGGTGACTGACTCGACCATCATCTATACGCACACTGACGAGGCCCCGGCCCTGGCGACGTATTCCTTCCTGCCGGTGGTCCAGGCGTACGCCTCGCAGGCGGGTGTCGCCGTGACCACGCGGGACATCTCGCTGGCCGGGCGCATCATCGCCGTGTTCCCGGAGTACCTGACCGAGGACCAGCGGATCCCGGACGCCCTGCACGAGCTGGGCGAACTGGCGAAGACGCCCGAGGCCAACATCATCAAGCTGCCGAACATCTCGGCGTCCATCCCGCAGCTCAAGGCGGCCGTCGCCGAGCTGCAGGAGCAGGGTTACGCGCTGCCGAACTACCCGGACGACCCGAAGACCGACGAGGAGCGGGACATCCAGTCCCGCTACGACAAGGTCAAGGGCTCCGCGGTGAACCCGGTCCTGCGCGAGGGCAACTCCGACCGGCGCGCCCCCGCCTCGGTCAAGAACTACGCGAAGACCCACCCGCACCGCATGGGCGCCTGGTCGGCCGACTCCAAGACCAATGTCGCGACCATGGGCGAGAACGACTTCCGCTCCACCGAGAAGTCCGTGACGATCGCCGAGGCCGGTGCGCTGCGCATCGAACTGGTCGCCGAGGACGGCACCACCACCGTGCTGCGCGAGTCCGTACCCGTCCTCAAGGACGAGGTCGTCGACGCCTCCGTGCTGCACGTGGCCCAGCTGCGTGAGTTCCTCACCGCGCAGATCGCCCGCGCCAAGGCCGAGGACATCCTGTTCTCCGTGCACCTCAAGGCCACGATGATGAAGGTCTCCGACCCGATCATCTTCGGCCACGTGGTCCGCGCCTTCTTCCCGAAGACCTTCGAGCAGTACGGCGCCACGCTCGCCGCGGCCGGTCTCTCCCCGAACGACGGTCTCGGCGGCATCCTCAAGGGCCTCGCCGCGCTGCCCGAGGGCGACGCGATCAAGGCCTCCTTCGACGCGGAGATCGCCGAGGGCCCCGCGCTCGCGATGGTCGACTCCGACAAGGGCATCACCAACCTGCACGTGCCGTCCGACGTCATCGTCGACGCCTCGATGCCGGCCATGATCCGCACCTCCGGCCACATGTGGGGCCCGGACGGCGCGGAGGCGGACACCCTCGCGGTGCTCCCGGACTCCTCCTACTCGGGCGTCTACCAGGCCGTCCTCGACGACTGCCGCGCGCACGGCGCCTACGACCCCTCGACCATGGGCTCGGTGCCCAACGTCGGCCTGATGGCGCAGAAGGCCGAGGAGTACGGCTCCCACGACAAGACCTTCGAGGTCCAGGCCGCCGGAACGGTCCGCCTCGTCGACCAGGCCGGCAACGTCGTCCTGGAGCAGTCGGTCGCCAAGGGTGACATCTTCCGCGCCTGCCAGACCAAGGACGCCCCGATCAAGGACTGGGTGAAGCTGGCCGTCACGCGTGCGCGTGCCACCGGCAACCCGGCGGTGTTCTGGCTGGACGAGACCCGCGCGCACGACGCCCAGCTGATCAAGAAGATCGAGGCGTACCTCCCCGAGCACGACACCGAGGGTCTGGACATCCGCGTCCTCGCCCCGGTCGAGGCCACCAAGCTCTCGGTGGAGCGCATCCGCCGCGGCGAGGACACCATCTCGGTGACCGGCAACGTGCTGCGCGACTACCTGACCGACCTCTTCCCCATCCTGGAGCTGGGCACCAGCGCCAAGATGCTGTCGGTCGTCCCGCTGATGGCGGGCGGCGGCCTCTTCGAGACGGGCGCCGGCGGTTCCGCGCCGAAGCACGTGCAGCAGCTGGTCAAGGAGGACTACCTGCGCTGGGACTCGCTCGGTGAGTTCTTCGCGCTGGTCCCCTCCCTCGAGCAGTACGCGACGTTCACCGGCAACACCCGCGCCAAGGTCCTCGCCGACACCCTCGACCGCGCCACGGCGACCTTCCTCAACGAGGACAAGTCGCCGACCCGTCGCGTCGGCGGTATCGACAACCGCGGCAGCCACTTCTTCCTCTCCCTGTACTGGGCGCAGGAGTTGGCCGCGCAGACCGAGGACGCGGACCTCGCGAAGGCCTTCGCCGGCCTCGCCGAGACCCTCGCGGGCGCCGAGCAGACGATCATCGAGGAACTCCTCGCGGTCCAGGGCCACCCGGCCGACATCGGCGGCTACTACCAGCCCGACCCGGCCAAGGCCGCGAAGGTCATGCGCCCGTCGACGACGTGGAACGAGGCGCTGGCTTCCCTGAGCTGACGCACGGCCCCTTCCAGGGCACCCACTCCTGTCTCTCCGCCCCGGCCGGGGTCTCCTCCGGGCCGGGGCGGCTGCGTTCGCCGCCGGGCGCGACAGCCGGCCGGTCACCAGTCCCGTACGGCGATCAGGGTCTCCACGTCCGCGTCCGCGAAGCCGTACGCGTTCGCCACGAACCAGAAGTCCTCGGCTATCTCCTCGCGCGCCACGGTCTCGATCTCACTGCCGGCCGCCTCGAAGTCGTCCTGCAGCGCGTTGAACTCCTCGGTGGCGACCTCGGTGAGGGCGTACAGCGCGGGCAGGTCGGCGGGCCGCTCGGTCTCGATGCGCTCGCACAGGCGCAGCAGGATCGCCTTGCCGAGGTCCACCACGGGGTCGGGAAAGTAGTCGTCCCGGTACAGCCCGCGCAGGAACGCGTGCTCGGTGATCCGCTGGTTGCTGACGGGCATGGTGGTGCTCCCCCGGTCCGTGATCGTCGATGCCGATACCTTGATCCTGCACCACGCCACTGACAACGCCTCCGGGAGCCGCCCGTGTCCCTCTCCGCGCCGTCCTCGGCGTCCTCTCCCGCGCCGTCCTTCGAGCTGCTGCCCGGCGCCGCCGACTCGCCCGTGATCCTCCATGTCCCGCACTCCGCGCGGGAGATACCGGCCGACGTCCGCGCGGACATCGTGCTGGACGACCCGGAGTTGGAGCGGGAGCTGGACCACATCACCGACAGCCACACGGCCCGGATCGCCGAAGAAGCGGCACGCGCGTGTGCACTCACCCCATGGCGGTTCGTGAACCGCCTGTCCCGGCTGGTCGTCGATCCGGAGCGGTTCCCGGACGAGCGGGAGGAGATGCTCGCCGTGGGCATGGGCGCGGTCTACACCCGCACCACCCACCGCGCCGAGCTACGGCCCGCCGACCACGACCCCGAGCCCCTGATCGACCGCTACTTCCGCCCGTACGCCCGCGCCATGACGGAGGCCGTCGCCGACCGGCTGGCCGCGACCGGCCGGGCCGTCGTCGTCGACCTGCACTCCTACCCGACCGCCCCGCTCCCCTACGAACTCCACGGCACCGGCCCCCGCCCGCCCGTCTGCCTCGGCACGGACGCCTTCCACACCCCGCCCACCTTGCTGGCGACGGCACGCGAGGCCTTCGCCGGGTGCGGGGAGATCGGCGTCGACAGCCCCTTCATCGGGACCTACGTCCCGCTGGAGTTCTACGGCAAGGAGCCGGCCGTAGGAGCGCTGATGGTCGAGCTGCGCCGGGACACGTACATGACGGAGCCCGGCGGGCCGCCCGCCGACCCCGGTGTCACCCGCCTCGCCGCGGCGCTGGCGGCGCTCATCGCCGCCGTGTCGGGCTGACCACCGGCTGGAGCACTCCCGCAGGACAGGCGGGCGGGGGCGTACGAGGGTGGACGCATGACCGAGGAGACCACCACGCTGACCAGCCAGGCCCCGCAGCCGCCCGTGCGGGACTGGCCCCCGATCGAGCTGACCGGGACCGACTTCGACCCGGTCCTCGCGGAGCTGATGCGCGAGGGCCCGCTGAACCGGATCCGGCTGCCGCACGGCGAGGGCTGGGCGTGGCTGGCCACCCGCTACGACGACGTGAAGATGATCACCAATGATCCGCGGTTCGGCCGCGCGGAGGTGACGACCCGTCAAGTGACGCGTATGGCCCCGCACTTCAAGCCGCGCCCGGGGTCGCTGGCGTTCGCTGACCAGCCGGACCACAACCGGCTGCGCAAGCCGGTCGCGGGCGCGTTCACGGTCGGCGCGATGAAGCGGCTGCGGCCCCGGGCGCAGGCGCTGCTCGACTCGCTGGTGGACGGGGTCGTGGCGGACGGGCCGCCGGCGGATCTGATCGAGCGGGTCCTGGAGCCCTTCCCGCTCGCGGTGGTCAGCGAGGTCATGGGGGTGCCCGAGGAGAACCGGGAGCAGGTGCACTCCTGGACCCGGCAGATCATCTCCACGTCCGGTGGTGCCGAGGCCGCCGACCGGGCCAAGAACGGCATGTACGCGTGGATCACCGACACCATCCGCGCCCGCGCCGACAGCGACGGCACCGATGTGTACTCGCTGCTGGGCACCGCCGTGGCCCGGGGCGACATCAGCGAGCAGGAGGCCGTGGGCCTCGCGGGTCCGTTGCAGATCGGTGGGGAGGCGGTCACCCACAACTGCGGCCAGATGCTGTACCTGATGCTCACCCGCCCCGAGCTGCTGGAGCGCCTGCGGGGTCAACCGGAGTGCAGGGAGGCCGCGTTGGACGAACTCCTCCGCTTCATCCCGCACCGCGCGTCGGTCGGGCTGGCCCGGATCGCCCTGGAGGACGTCGAGTTGCACGGCCACCGCATCAGCGCGGGCGACCCGGTCTACGTCTCCTACCTCGCCGCCAACCGCGACCCGGACGTCTTCCCCGACCCGGACCGTATCGACGTCGACCGCGATCCCAATCCGCACCTGGCCCTGGGCAACGGCCCGCACTACTGCACCGGTGCCGTGCTGGCCCGGCTGCAGACCGAACTCCTCGTCGACACCCTGCTGGACCGGCTGCCCGGGCTCCAACTGGCCGTCCCCGCCGAGGAGATCGTCTGGCGCCGCAAGACGATGATCCGGGGTCCGCAGACGCTGCCGGTCACCTGGTAGCGCGCTGGTGCGCGAGGAAGAAGCGTCCCGCTCCCCTTCCTCGCGCACCGGCGGTCACGCACCCGCGGTCACGCCCGCAGCCACTCCGTGACGACCACCTCCCGGCCGGTCCGCAGCCGTAGCGCGAAGGGACCGGCCGGGGTCACGTCACTGGTGAAACGGCCCATGGAGTCGGCCGTGAGGGTGGTGGGGCGCAGGGCCTGCGGGCCGTTCAGGACCTCGATGCCGGCCGGTTGCGGCGGCATCACCTGACCCATCAGCCCCTCGCTGGTGACTTCCACGTCGACGCTGAACTCGCCCGCCGTGAAGGTCAGCATGCGGGGTACGTCCGTGACGCCCCGGACCGGGATGGCGTCGACCAGGGAGTCGAAGGTCAGCTCCGCTAACCGGGCGTCCATGTCGTACAACGCGTAGGCGTCCATGGCGACTTGGCGCAGTTCGGCGGGGACCGGGTCCAGGATGGCGGCCGCCTGGCGCAGCTCCTCCTCCAAGAGGGCGTCGTCGAACTCCGAGCCGTTGTCGTCCTGTTCGCCCTGCTGGTCGTCGAACTCCTCGTCGTCAAAAGGGTCCTGGCCGAAGGCGTCGAACGCGCCGGGGCCGTCGCCGTACATGCCGTTCACAGCGCCTCCCCGGCGTCCAGTCGGGCTCGCAGCCGGCGCAGACAGCGCTGGCGCATGGGTCCGATGCTGCCCACGGCGATGCCCAGACCGGCGGACACCTCCTGATAGCTGGGTGGCGGCGAGGCCATCAGGACGCGCAGTAACTGCCTGCACCGCTCGCCGAGTTCGGCGAACTCCTGCCAGAGCCTGCGGATGCGTTCGGCCTGGGAGGCCGCCTCCTCCGAGTCGAGGACCGACTGCTCGGGAGTGCGCTCCTCGCTGACGCGGTCGAGGAGTTGGGGATCGTCCGTGGGCATGAGCCGCCGCAGTCCCTTGATCACCTTCAGGCACTCGTTGCGCGCGGTGCTCGCCAGCCAGGAGCCCGCCTTGTCGGGTTCCCGGATCCGGCCCAGGTGCTGGGCGAAGCGGAACCACACGGTCTGGTACACCTCGCCGGCGTCGGCGTCGGAGAGCCGATGGGCGCGCACCACTGACCAGACCAGTGGGCTGAGCCCCTCCACGAGCGCCTTCCAGGCCGCCGCGTCGCCGTCGACTGCCGACCGGACGAGCGCGCCGACTTCTGCACGGTCCACGGTGCCACCCCTCGTGTACGGCATGTCATCGTACGCCGTGGAGGGGATGGTTCCGGCCCTCATGCCGGTGCGGAGAGCGGCACGACGGGGACCGGGCGCCAGGTGGGCGGGCGCAGCGCCGGTACATGCGCCCCGCGTACTTCGGCGTACTCGGTGTTGGCCGCGAGGAGTTGGGTACGGGCGGCGCGCGCGTCGCTCTCCTTGTTGGCCGTCATGTAGGCGGCGACCAGGCCGGCGGCGACGGGAGTGGCGAACGAGGTCCCGCTCCAGTGCGCGAACCCCTCGAACATCACCTGGTCGGGCTTTCCGGTCGAGTTGTCGCCCTGCTGGCTCAACACCCCGGTGTGGCTGGGGTATTGGCAGGTGCAGGAGTAGGTGAAGCCGAACCGGCAGGCGTCGTAGGTGCTGTGCTGGTAGGTGTAGGGCGTGGGTGCGTCGAAGCCGGTGAGGGGGCCGATGAGCCGCTCGCCGGGGGCGTAGGCCTTGACCCAGGCGCCGTGGTTGCTGAAGCAGGCGCCGTACTCGCCGTCGCCGCGCAGGGCGCCGACCGAGAGGACGACGTCCTGGTAGTCGGGCAGGTCGGCGTAGGCGGCGGGCCAGAAGGGGGTGGCGCTGGCGTTGTTGCCGGCCGCGGCGACGAGCAGGGTGCGCTGGGCGCGCAGGGCCTGCATGAAGCCCTCGACGCCGAGGAGTCCGTCGGTGCGGCCGTTGCTGGTGCCGGCGGACAGGCTGATGACGTCGGGCCAGCCGTTCTGGTCGACGGCGGCGAACAGCGCCTCGCCGAAGTCCGATTCGAGGATGGCGCCCGCGTCGTTGAGGGTGTTGCGGACGGTCACCTCGGTGTTGGGCGAGACGGCCGCGACGAGCCCGGCGATGAACGTGCCGTGCCCTACGTACTGTTGGAGCACTCCGGCCGCGTCGGTCTCCTTGATCTGCGGGTCGCCCTGGACGTGAGCGAGCAGCGGGTAGGACCGGTAGTCGTGCATGAGTCCGGTGTCGATGACGAGGACGTCGACGGCGGTGTCCGCGTCGTAACCGGCTTCCACGGGTGCGGGGTTGGCGCCCTGGGTGAGCGGGGCGGGCACGGGTTCGTCGCCGGGACATGCGTTCACGGCGATCGACACGACGTGGTTGCGGCTGACGAGCCGGCGGCCCGCGCGGCCCTCCGGTTCGCGCAGGGCGCGCAGCGCGTTGGCGACGGCGCGGTCGCCGCGCCGGTCGCCGTGGCCGGGGTCGCCGACCTGGATGCGGGTGATCCCGGACCGGTTGGTCTCGGGTCCGGCCCGGCGGACGGAGTCGGCGGTGAGGCCGGTGGCCTCTGTGAAGTGGGTGCGTACGGTGTCCTCGACGAGGCGGGCCTCCTCACCGTCGCGGGCGAGCACGACGCCCTTCTCGTAGAAGAACTCGGCGGAGTCGTCCGGCCCCATCGCGAGGGGGATGTCGGGCATCGAGCGCTGGATCTGGTCGAACTGCTCGTGGAATCGCTGTGGTGCCATGGCGTGTCCTCCCACTGCGGCGGCGGTCGTCAATCAGAGCCTGCGGGCGAGTACTTGATACAGCGCCAAACCGGTGTGGTGTGCACCGGGGGGCCACTACCATCCGAGGAGTGACAGCGGATGGCGACCCGGTTATCGAACTGCTGCCGATGGTGTTCGCGGCTCCGAGCGAGGCGCTGGCCGGTGCGCGGGCGGTTCTCGACGGCGATCCGACGCCGTTCCAGGCCTCCGTGGCCCACCATGTGATCGGTATCTGGCAGCGGGACTTCGGCGATCTCCGGCTCGCGCTGAAGCACTTGCGGCGCGCCCGCGACCTGGCGGCGCGCGCGGAGTCGGCGGACCGGGAGGCGGACGTCCTGGGCACGCTCGGGGTGGCTCTGGTGCACGCGGGCCGCACCCGGCAGGGCCTGGCGGCCTTCGAGCGGGGCATCGCGCGCGGCAGCAGAAAGTCCAGGGCGCGCGTCCTGTTCCTGCGGGCCTACGCCTGGTGGGTGCTGGGCCGGCACAAGGAGGCGCTGGACGACGTACGGCGGGCGATCCCCGTGCTGCGGCAGACGGAGGACGTGATCTGGACGGCGCGGGCGCTGACCCTGCGCGCGACCGTGCATCTGGCGCTCGGCGCGGTGGACCGTGCGGACGCCGACTTCACGGCGGCCGAGCGGCTGTGGGAGACCACCGGCCAGGAGCACGACAAGGCCGACGCGGTGGAGAGCCGGGGCCTGGCCGCGTTCCGCTCGGGCGACATCCCGGTCGCGCTCCGGCTCCTCGACGAGGCCGAGGTGATGTACGCCAAACTCACCACCCCCACCTTCATGCTCACCATCCGCCGCTGCGAGGTACTGCTGAGCGCGGGCCTGGCCGCCGAGGCGCTGGCCCAGGCGGACACGGCGATCGGGCTGCTGGACGGGATCGGCGGGCAGTCCACCCGCAAGGCGGAGCTGCTGCTGGTGGCCGCCCGGGCGGCGCGACTCGCGGACGATCCGGCCACGGCGATCGCGCGCGCGGCCGTGGCGGTACGGCTGTTCGCCGCGCAGCGCCGCACCTGGTGGCAGGCGCATGCCCAACTGGTGCTGATCGAGGCGAGGTTGGCGGCCGGGCGGGCCTCGGGCCGGCTGGTCGCGGACGCCGCCGCGGTGGCCGGCCGGCTGGCCGCGTTCGGCTCCCCGTCCGCGCCGGAGGCCGCGCTGCTCGCGGGCCGGATCGCGCTGAAGCTGGGCTGGACGGCGGACGCGGAACGGCACTTGGCGGTGGCCGCCCGCAGCAGACGCGGCGGTCCCCCGCTGGCCCGGATGACGGGCTGGGCGGCGCAGGCGCTGCGCGCCGAGGCCGCCGGTTCGGGACGCGGTGTGCTGGAGGCCTGCCGACGCGGACTCGACGTCCTGGACGACCACCGGACGACCCTGGGCGCCTCGGAGTTGCGGGCCCGGGCGACCGCGCAGGGCGCCGAGCTGGCCGCGCTCGCGCAGCGGGCGAGCCTCGACTCCGGTGGTCCGCGCAGGCTGTTGGTGTGGAGCGAGCGCTGGCGGGCGACCGCGCTGTCCACCCCGCCGGCCCGGCCGCCCGCCGACCCGGTCCTGCTCAGCGGTCTGACGGCGTTCCGTGAGATCGCCGCCCGCGCGGAGAAGGCCCGGATGGAGGGCCATCCGGTACCGGCCCTGGAGCGCGAACAGCGGCGCCTGGAACGGGAGATCCGCTCCCGCACCCTGCACATGCGCGGTGACGCGCCCGGCGAGGGCGAGCGCTTCGATCCGACTCGGCTGCTGGCACGCCTCGGTGAGGGGCGACTGGTGGAACTGGCCGTGGTCGACGGGCGGGTGCACGCCCTGCTGTGCGGCCAGGGCAGGGTCCGGCAGTTCGCGGCGGGCCTGCTCTCGGAGGCGATGGCCGAGGCGGAACACGTGCAGGCGGGGCTGCGGCGGCTGGCGCACCCCGGAGCGGAGGCCAGGCTGCCGGTGGTGGAGGCGGCGGGCCGGCGCCTGGAGGAACTGCTCCTGGGTGAGGCGGCCCAACACCTGGGCTCCGGGCCGGTGGTGGTGGTCCCGCCCGGCCGACTCCACCGTGTTCCCTGGGCGTTGCTGCCCTCGCTGCGCGAGCGGGTGCTCAGTGTGTCGCCGTCGGCGGGCAGTTGGCTGCGCGCCCTGGACACCCGGCCGCCGCCCGGCGGACGGCATGTGCTGGTGCGCGGTCCCGGCCTGGCGACCGGCGGCGCGGAGGTCCCGGACCTGGCCGACCGCTACGGCAGGCCGACGGTCCTGGAGCACGAGGACGCCGAAGTCCCCCGGGTGCTGGCCGAGTTGGACGGCGCGACGTTGGCCCATATCGCCGCGCACGGCACGTTCCGCGCGGACAGCCCCTTGTTCTCGGCCCTTGGCATGGCCGACGGCCCGCTCATCGTCCACGACTTCGAACGCCTCGCCCGCAGCCCGTACCGGATCATCCTCTCCAGTTGCGACACGGCCCGCCTCGCCCCGGTGGGCGCGGACGAACTCCTGGGCCTGGTGACGGCGTTGCTCCCGCTGGGCACGGCGGGGGTGGTGGCGAGCAGCGCCCCCGTCAACGACGCCGCCGTGGTCCCGCTGATGCTCGCCCTGCACAAGGGTCTCAGCGCGGGTCTGTCCCTGGCGGAGGCCCTGCGCGACGCCCGGGCCGCGCTGCCCGGGGACGCGGTCCACCAGGCGACGGGCTGGGCGTTCACCGCGTTCGGAGCGGCCTGACCGGCCGACGCGGCGGCGCACGGGTCACGCGGACTGCGCCGTCGGCAGCTCTACCAGCCACGGCAGCGCGCCCGGTCCCGCGCGCCGACTGGCAGAGTTCCCTGCCCACACCCCGGCCACTCACCCCCTTCGGAGCAGCCTGACCGGCCGACGCAGCGGCGCACCGGTCACGCGGACTGCGCCGTGGGCAGTTCCACCAGCCACGGCAGCGCGCCGCGGTCGCTCGCGCCGAGCCGGGCGTAGGCGCTGTAGAGGTGGTTGCCGACGGTGCGGACCGAGAGGGTGAGGCGTTCGGCGATCTGCCGGTTGCTGAGGCCCGCGGCGGCGAGGGTGACGATCTGCCGCTGGCGGGCGGTGAGTTCACCGAGCACCAGGCCGGACAGGGCCGGGGTGCGGGCGCCCTGGCAGCGGCGGGCCAGTGCGACCGCGCGGGTGCGGGACATACGGGCGGCGCGCGGGTCACGGTGCGCCCGGACGGCCTGTGCGTGCGCCTCGGCCGCGAACAGCAGGAACCCGCGCTGCTCCAGCTCCCCCGCCACCCGGTCCAGCGCGGGCCCGTCGCCGTCGACCAGTGCCTCGGCGTGCCGGGCGAGCACGGCCGGTCCGTCACCGGGCAGCCGGGCGAGCCGTCCGGCCACCTGTTCGGGAGCGCCGAGGCGTACGGCGTCGTAGAGGGCGTAGGCAGCGGGCCTGCCGTCCTCGGCGGTGCCCTCGCGCCGGTCCGGCGCCACCGCCTCGGCCACGGTCTCGCGGGCCGTCTCCACATCACCCCGGGCCGCCGCCACCCAGCCGGTCGCGGGGCGGTGGGCGAGGGTGTCGTCGGTGTCCGGCACATCACCCGACTGGGCGGCGGCCAGGGCGAGTTCGGCCCCGCAGGCGTGGTCCGCCGGGGTCTCCCGCAGTCCCTCCCGCGCCCAGGCCGCGGCCTCGCGCAGTTCGCCGCGGAGCCTCGCGAACCGGGCGCGTACGGCCGCGTACCCGGCCGGTACCGGTGCGCCCTCGGCCACCAGCCACTCCCCCACCGGCGTCGGCAGCGGCCGTACGTCGGTCCGGTCGATGCGGTCGGTGAGCGCGGCGCGTTCGGCGGCGAGGGCCGGGACGCACTGGTCGGGGGTGCGGGCCAGGCGGCGGGCCCGGAGCCGGCCTGCGGCGGCGCGCAGCGCGGGACCGTGCAGCGGGTGGGTGAGGTGGACGGCACCGCGGTCGTCGACGTGGATCAGGTCCTCGGCCTCCAGGCGTTCGAGGACGTCGAGGTCGAAGTCGTCGAGCGAGGACGCCAACGGCTCGGCGAAGGCCAGGCGTTCGAGGCTCTCGCGCTCGTCGAGGTCGGCCCGGGCGAGGACCTGCCCTGTGCGTTCGCGGACCGTCGCGGTGACCGGCACCGGGCCGCGCCAGGCCCACTCGTCGGTGTCCGTGGCACGAGTCAGCAGCCCGCGCTCGCGCACCGCGCCGAACAGGTCGCGCAGCAGGCGCAGATCGCCTTGGCAGAGGTGGTGGAGGCGCTTCACGGTGAGGGGTTCCAGCGGGCCGCCGGCGCCCGCCGCCAGCAGGTGGGCGATCTCCTCGCGGGGCAGCGGTTCCAGCGCGAGGCGCGGCAGCAGTTCGCCCGTCCACAGCCGGGACACCGCGCCGGGCACGGGGTTGCCGTCGGTCACCACGACCACCAGGCGGGTCCGGCCGTGGACGGCGAGCTGGTGGACGAGGGCGGCCGAGGAGTCGTCGAGGAGGTGGGCGTCGTCGATCAGCAACAGCCGTGTTCCGGACAGGAGTTGGACCGCCCGGTGCAGGGAGACGCTCTCGGACAGCAGGTGGGCGAACGCGGCGAAGGGCAGCGTGCGGGTCTCCGGTGTCCCGGTGACGCGGACGCAGTCGCCGCCCCGGACGGCCTCGGTGACCAGCCGGGTCTTGCCCCGGCCGGCCGGGCCGGAGACCACGATGCCGTGCCGGCCGGCCGTCAACGACCCGCGGACCAGTTCGAGTTCGTCCTCCCGGCCGGTGAACGGCCAGGGCAGTTCGAGGGTCTTCGCGTCCTGTTCGAAAGTCATCACGCAGATATGAGTCGGGCTACTCAACCCTGATACAGGGTGACTTGAGTAGCCCTCGACTCAGGCGCCCGGGTACGGTCACCGGCACTCTGGTCGCATGACCGCTCGCTACTGCTCCCTCACGCAGCAGCCGGCCCCGGAGTTCGGACCGGGACTGGCCGCGGAGCGGCGCGGTGCGCTCGTCGGTGGAAGCCGGATGTGGGTCAACGGCACGGTCCTGCACTACTACTTCTTCGACGTCGACAACTCCGCCGCCGCGGACACGTCCGTCATCCCGGTGCCCGGGACCGGCGAGCTGCGGCGGGTGCCGTGGGCCGGCGCCAAGGAGCAGCAGGACGTCGTACGCGAGTGCTTCCGGGAGTGGCAGGGGCTCGGCATCGGTGTCGACTTCGCCGAGGTGGGCGACCGTTCGGAGGCCGAGCTGCGCATCGGGTTCCAGGCCGGTGACGGTTCCTGGTCGGCGGTGGGGCGTGACGCGCTCACGGTCGGTCTGGGCGACCGCACCATGAACTTCGGCTGGGACCTGACCGCGCCCGGTCAGCGTGGCACGGCGCTGCACGAGATCGGGCACGCGCTGGGCATGCTGCACGAGCACCAGAGCCCGTTCGCCGGGATCCACTGGGACGACGAGGCCGTGTACGCCGAGCTGGCGGGCCCGCCGAACTTCTGGAGCCGGGACCGGACCCTGTTCAACATCCTGCGCAAGCTGGACCCGGACGAGGTCAACGGCTCCGTCTGGGACCCGCAGTCGATCATGGAGTACCCGTTCGCGTCGGGCCTGGTCCTGGAGCCGGAGGAATACCGTACGGGCCTGCACCCGCACGGCGGCCTCTCCGCCGCGGACAAGGAGTTCGTACTGCGCTGGTACCCGCCCGTCGGCCCTCCCCGGCCGGCCGAGCTGGTGCCGTTCCGCTCGGCGCCGCTGCGGCTCGGGCCGGGCGAGCAGGCCGACTTCACGATCGAGCCGACCCAGACGCGCGAGTACGCCGTCGGTGCCTTCGGGGACAGCGACACGGTCGTCGTGGTCTTCGAGGAACGCGACGGCGAACCACGCTTCCTCGCCGGGCAGGACGACGGGGGAACACCGCACAACGCAACGCTCAAGGTCCGGCTCGTCAGGGGCCGCCGCTACTTCGTCCGTGTGCGTCTGTACTCCACGTGGGGGTCGGGGGACACCGCAGTGATGTGCTGGTAACAGCACGGGTACAGCCGCACGCGGGCGGACGGACCACAAGTCCGGCGCCGGGGGAAGCGGCCGAGGTTCGTAGCCTTCGGGGGAGGGATACGAGCCTCGGCCACGCCGCCGTGTTCAGCCACCCAACAGCCCTGTCCACGCAGGGGACTTGTGCGCTAGGAACCCAACTCCAGTGGCCTGGCGGGGTCCTTGGACCACTCCTCCAGTGAGCCGTCGTAGACGGACACGTCCGTACGGCCGAGCAGGGTGAGCGCGAGTGCGGCGCCCGCGGCCGAGATGCCGCCGCCGCAGTACAGGACGACCGGTGAGTCGTCGGTGCCGAGGACGGCTCCGATCCTGGCGGCGAGTTCGGGCTCGGGCAGTATGTGCCCGCCGGCGTCCTGCAGACCCCGGCCCGGGAGGCTGCGGCTGCCGGGGATGTGTCCGCGGCGGCTGTAGCGGGTGGGCACCGAGCCGTCGTAGCCGCCCGGGGGCAGCGCGCAGACCAGCGTGCCGGGCCGCTCGCCGCGGCTGATGGCGGCCACGTCCTCGATCCCGGACCACAGATCCGGTCGTACGACGGGTGTCACGGGACGGACGGCCGGAACCGGGCCGGTGTCGTCGCCGGAGGCAAGCGGACGCCCGGCCGCCTCCCACGCTTCGAGACCGCCGTCCAGCACCGCCGCCGGTACGCCGATCGCCCGGAGCATCCACCACAGGCGGGCCGCCCAGATGCCACCGCCGCTGTCGTACGTGACGACCTCGACGCCCTCCCCCACACCCAGCCGGGCCAGCACGGCGACGAGCATGCCGGGGGACGGCACGGCGAAGTGGTACGGCGCCTCGTGGTCGGAGAAGTCGCCGGTCAGGTCGGCGTGTCGTGATCCGGGCAGGTGCCGCTCGGCCCAGGTCCCGCGCCCGCTCGCGGAGCGGTAGTCGCCGTCCTCACGGGGTGAGGGCAGCAGCGCGGTGGCGTCGAGGACGACCAGCCGGGGGTCGTCGAGATGCGCGGCGAGCCAGGTGTCGTCGACCAGCGGGCCGGGCAGCAGGGAGGTGGTCATGGCGGCCGATCGTACGCCCGCCACCTGGGCGTCTCACTCCTCGGGCATGGCCGTCCCATATTCCGGACCACGCTTGCACAGAATCCGGGTCGTGCGGTTATCGTTCGGCCATCTACGCGGGAGCCCCTACCCGGTTGGGCTGAGAGGGCGTCTGGGACCGGCTCGTCGAGAGTCCGGCCCCCATGGGGACGCCGACCGCACCACTCGCGCCTCAGCGCCCGCGTAGGAGTTCACGTGTTCTCAGCAGTCGAGCCCCAGCACCCGGTGGTCAACTCCCCGGCGCGCCGCTCCTGTTGTTGTCGCGTGCACTGATCCACCCTTCGCGCACCCCTCTCCCTCCCTTCAGGCGCCGTCACGCCTGCGCACGTTTCGGAGTACCCCCATGCCGCACATACGGGTCATGCTCGACTATTTCCACCCGTGGCCGAATTCAGCCGGTCTGTACGTCGCTCGCGCCCGCCGCTGGTACGCCGAGGCCGGTCTGGACGTCGAGCTGGTGGTCCAGGATCCGGGACGCGGGGACACCTTGGAGTACCTGGCGCGGGGCGAGGTGGACTTCGGGATCTTCCCGCCGAACCGGCTGCTGGCCCGGCGCGCGGAGCGCGGTCAGCCGCTGATCGCCGTCTCCGCGATCAACCACCGGGGCCTGGAGGCCATCCAGACCACCATGTCGACCGGCATCACCCGCCCCCGCGACCTCGCCGGCCGCCGGATCGCCTACAACCCGACCCCGCGCGGCCGGGCCATGGTGCGCCACCTGGTGGCGGCCGACGGCGGCGACCCGGACGCCGTGATCGGGATCGACGCCGGTGCGCGCGAGCTGACCGTGGACGACATCGCGGCGGGCGAGGCCGACGCCACCTTCGGCAACTACTGGTCCTGGGACGCGCTGCGCGGCGATCTGCCCGAGGAACAGCGGCTGACCTGGCCGGTCGACGAGATCGGTGCCCCGCGCTACCACAGCTATCTGCTCGGCACGAACGAGACGCTGCTCGCCGAACACCCCTCCCTGGTACGGGACTTCCTCGCCGTCACGGCCCGCGGATACGCGGCGGCGGCCCAAGAACCCGACGCCACCCTGGAGTTGCTGGAGCACGTCATTCCGTACTTCCCGCGCCCGCTGATCGCCCGCTCCCTGTCCCTGATCGCGCCCACCTGGACGGACGCGGACGGCCGTTGGGGTGTGATCGACGAGGGCCGGATGGGCCCGTACGCGCACTGGCTCGCCGAGAACGGCGCGATTCCCGACGACCGGGACTGGGCGAAGTCCTTCACCAACGGCCTGCTGGACGTGGCCACATGAGAACCCTGGCCTGCCAGGCGCGGACGCTGACCCGGCGTCTGGCCGTCGACTTCATGCGGGTGGGCAGCGCGCTGTGTCGTCCCTGACCGGACCGACCCGCCAGCCCTCCCATCCCCCGAAGGACCCGACATGCAGCGCCGTACCGCCCTGTCCGCCATAGCCGCGACCGCCCTCCTCGCCGTCACCGGCTGCTCCGCCGACTCCACGGCCGCAGCGAAGGACGGCACCACGACCGTCACCCTCGCCCTGGACTGGACGCCCAACACCAACCACACCGGCATCTACGTCGCCCAGGCCAAGGGCTGGTTCAAGGCCGCCGGGATCAACGTGAAGATCGTGCCGTACGGCTCGACCGCGCCCGAGACCCTGATCGCCAACCACAAGGCGGACTTCGGGATTTCGTACCAGGAGGGCATCACCACGGCCCGGGCGGCGGGCCAGGACATCACCTCCGTCTACGCGGTGACGCAGAAGACGGACGTGACGATCGCCGTGCGCGCCGACCGCAGCGACATCACCTCGCCGAAGGACCTGGACGGCAAGACGTACGCCGGGTTCGGCGCGCCGTACGAGAAGCCGCTGCTGCAGAAGGTCATCCAGAACGCGGGCGGCAAGGGCGACTTCAAGCAGGTCACCCTCAACACCTCGGCGTACGCGGCGCTTTACGCGGGCAAGGCGGACTTCGCGATGCCGATGCCGACCTGGGAGGGACTGGAGGCGGAGCTGAGCGGCAAGCCGCTGAAGAACTTCCAGCTCTCCGACTACGGCTTCCCCGCCATCTACTCGACCCTGGTCGCCTCCTCGGACCAGTTCCTGAAGAAGAACCCGGAGACCGCGAGGAAGTTCCTGGCGGCCGTCGACAAGGGCTACCGCTACGCCGCCGAACACCCGTCCCAGGCGGCCGACTTGCTCATCTCGGCGAACAAGAGCGTCCTCACCAACACCAAGCTGGTGCGGGAGAGCGAGGCGCTGCTCGCCAAGGAGTACTACAAGGGCGCGGACGGTTCGATCGGCACACAGAGCGCGGAGCGCTGGCAGGCCTTCGCGGACTTCGAGTACAAGGCGGGCCTGCTGGTCGACGCCAACGGCAAGAAGCTCACGAGCACCCCCAAGGCATCGACGTTCTTCACCAACGCCTACCTCCCGGACGCCAAGTGAGGCCGCTCCTGCGGTCGTTGTGGCCGCCGCTCCTCGTCCTGACCGTGCTCCTCGGCGGCTGGCAGCTCTACGTCACCGCCGCCGGCGTCGATCCGACGACGCTCCCCTCCCCCGCCCGGGTCGTCGAGCAGGGCTGGCTCAACCGCCAGGATCTGTGGGACCAGACGCTCCCCACACTCCAGGAGACACTGCTCGGCTTCGCGCTGTCGTTCGCGGCGGCCTGGCTGGTCGCCGTCCTCCTCGACTTCTCCTCGGCCGCCCGCCGGGGCCTGTACCCGCTGCTCGTCGCCTCGCAGACCATCCCGATCGTGGCCGTGGCGCCACTGCTGATCATCTGGTTCGGCTTCGGACTGCTGCCGAAGATGCTGGTGGTGACCTTGACGACGTTCTTCCCGCTCGCCGCGAACCTCGCGGCGGGCTTCGCGGCGACCGACCGCGACGCGATGCGCCTGCTGCGTTCGCTCGGCGCGGGCCGCTGGCGGACGTTCCGGCTGGTCCGGGTGCCGAGCGCGATGCCGTACTTCTTCGCCGGGCTCCGCGTGAGCATCACCTACGCCGTCGTCGGTGCCGTCTTCGCCGAGTACGCGGGCGCGGAGGCGGGCCTCGGCATCTACATGCAGGCCCAGAAGAGCGCGTTCCGCACGGACCTGGTGTTCGCGGCGGTCGCGGTGACCGCCGCGCTGAGCATCGCCCTGTTCGGCGCGACCTTCCTGCTGCAACGGCTGGTACTCCCGTGGGAACGGGCGCTGAAGGAGGACAGGTCGTCATGAGCAGTCTGCGCATTGAGGGGGTCGGCAAGTCCTTCGGCCCCCTGGAAGTCCTGCGGGACCTTGAACTCACCGTCGAGCCAGGCGAGTTCGCGGCCGTCATCGGTCCCAGCGGCAGCGGCAAGAGCACGCTGTTCAACCTGGTCTCCGGCCTCGACCGTCCCACGTCCGGCCAGGTGCTGGTGGAGGGCGAACCGGCCGGGGTGGAGTCCGGCAAGATCGCCTACATGCCGCAGAAGGATCTCCTCTTCCCCTGGCGGACGGTCCTCGACAACACGGCACTGGGCCTTGAGGCACGGGGAGTCGGGAAGAAGGAAGCACGGCGCCGGGCCGACGCCCTGTTCGCGGACTTCGGCCTGGACGGCTTCCAGAAGGCGTACCCGTCCCAACTCAGCGGCGGTATGCGGCAACGCGCGGCCCTGCTGCGCACGGTGGTCCTGGAACGACCGGTCCTGCTCCTCGACGAACCGTTCGGCGCGCTCGACTCCCTCACCCGCACCGAGATGCAGCTGTGGCTGGCCGGCATGTGGCAGCGCCACCGCTGGACGGTCGTCCTGGTCACCCACGACATCCGCGAGGCGGTCCTGCTCGCGGACACGGTCCACGTCCTGTCCCCGCGCCCGGCCACGATCGTCGACCGCGTCGAGGTCCCGCTGGCCCGCCCGCGCGGCGCGGACGACTTCACGAACCCGGACTTCGCCGCCACCGAGCGCCGTGTCCTGGACGCCCTGCGGGGCACAACGGCGGTGAGGACAGCGTGAGTTCACACCTCGCCCACGGCCTGGGCACCGACCCGGTCGCCCCCGACTGGCCACCCCTGACGGACACCGAGGTGACCTACATCGTGGGCCCGGCCCGGGTGGTCTGGCGCAGCCCACGCCCCCTGTCGGCGGCGGCCGTGGTGGAACAGGACGGACGCCACCTGTTCGTGAAACGCCACCACACCTCCGTCCGCACGCTGGAGGGCCTTACCGAGGAACACGCCTTCCTACGGCATCTACGGCGGCGCGGCGCACCGGTGGTCGAGGTGCTGGACGCGGCGACGCGCGGCGAGTGGACGTACGAGGTGCACTCGACCGGCACCGGCAGCGACCTCTACCGGGACGCCCTGTCGTGGTCCCCGTTCCGCTCCCCCGCCCACGCCAGGGCGGCCGGCGAGGCGCTGGCCCGCCTGCACCTCGCCTCGGAGGGCTTCGACGCACCGCGCCGCCAAGTGCAGCCGCTGGTCGCGTCGTTCACGGTGTTCGCCTCGGCCGACCCGCGGACGGAGCTGGAGCGCTACGTGGAGGAGCGCCCCCAACTGGCACAGGGGCTGGCGGACTTCCCGTGGCGCGAGGACACCCGACGGGTCCTGCTCCCGCTCCACGAGGAACTGGCCCCGCATCTCCAGGGGTTGGATCCCTTGTGGACCCACAACGACTGGCACGCGTCCAACCTCCTCTGGAACGAGGACGGTTCGGTCGCGACAGCGCTGGACTTCGGCATGAGCGACCGCACGACGGCCGTGCACGACCTGGCCACCGCGATCGAACGCAACACGGTCCAGTGGCTCCAGCCCGGCTTCCCGGTCCGCGAGCAGGACGCACTCGCACTCCTCGACGGCTACCAGTCCGTACGTCCGCTCAGCCCGGCCGAGTCTCAGGCGCTCCCCGCGCTACTCCCTCTGGTCCACGCCGAGTTCGCGCTCTCCGAGCTGGGCTACTTCCACGGTGTGACGCGATCGGCAGAGAACACCCGGCTGGCGTACGAGTACTACGTGGGGCACGCGGAGTGGTTCGCCGGGGAGGGCGGACGGCGGCTGCTGGACCTGTGCGGCCGCGCTAGCGGGGCGGCAGTTCGCGGGTGAAGACGACGCGGGGCCGGCCCGGCCCGTCGTAGTCCTCGACCACACGCGCGTCGAAGCCGAGGGTGCGGTGGAAGGCGATCGAGCCCTCGTTGGTGACCGAGGTGATGGCCTTGAGGCGGACCGCGCCCTGCCGTCCGGCGGCCTCGATGAACGCCGAGTAGAGGCCGCGCCCGAGACCGGTGCCGCGCGCGTCGTCCCGGGTCGCGATCAGGTGCACGTACCCGGTGCGGTCCGGCGTGACGAACCCGAAGAGGTACCCACGGATGCCGTCGTCGGCCCGGGCGACCAGACAGGTGGCCCCGAACTCCTGTACCAGCGCGCTGAGATGGAGCGCCCGAAGGTCACGCTCTCCCCAGTAGCGTGCGTGGTCCTCCAAGACCTGGTTGAGGTCGGTGACATCGGCGGGTTCGATACGGACGGCCATGGCGTCGATCATGGCAGAGAGCCGTTCGGAGTCGAGAAGGAGTTGGGTCATGATCACGGGTTACGTGCTCGGTGAGAGCCTGCGCCCCGGTGCCGTGTTCGCGCCGCACGGGCTGC
This sequence comes from Streptomyces sp. MBT53, assembly GCF_016654115.1. GTDB lineage: Bacteria > Actinomycetota > Actinomycetes > Streptomycetales > Streptomycetaceae > Streptomyces. The sequence continues at coordinate 60,620 of NZ_JAEQAZ010000006.1, read as the reverse complement.
GCATCCGGAAGGTCGAGCGGGTCGACAACTCGGCGAGCGCGACGGCCGGGCAGCCCGCCGCCTGGACGTTCATCGAGTGGGAGACCGACGACGACAGCGCCGCAGGTTCGATCGCGGACGCGCTCGCCGCCACGTTGGAGCCGGCTCATGGCTGGTACGCCGACTTCACCGTCGGCGACGAGCGCGTGGTCGTCTTCGCGAGGAAGGTGTTCCGCTATCGGCGCGGCGATGCAGTCGGCCGCGCCGAAGCGGTAGCGTACGGGCGCTCCGTGGGGACTCCGGAGCATCAGCTCGACTGGGAGGAGTGACCCCGGCGGCGCCATTCCTCGGCGAGGAGTTCGTACGAGCGCACCCGGTCCGTGTGGTCGTGGGTGATGGTGGTGATGAGCAACTCGTCGGCGCCGACCGCCTCTTGGAGTTGTTCCAGTTGGTCGGCGACCCGGGCGGGTGAGCCGACGAACTGGGTGTCGATGCGGTCCTGGACCAGCTCGCGGTCCTCGTCGGTCCAGATGTGGGCGCGGGCCTCGTCAGGGGTCGGGAACTTGATGGCGCCCTCCGCCGTGCGGATGGAGCGCACCCACAGGCCGTAGCCGGTGGCGAGTTCGCGGGCTGTCCCGTCGTCCTCGGCGACGACGACGTCGGCGGAGACGCTGACGTACGGCTTGTCGAGGACGTCGGAGGGCTGGAACGCGGCGCGGTAACCGTCCGCCGCCTCAAGGACGCTGGCCGGGCTGACGTGGTAGTTCGCCGCGAAGCGGAGGCCGTTGCGGCCCGCGACCTCGGCACTGACACCCCCGCTGCTGCCCAGGATCCACAGTTCGACATCGGCACCCTCGCCCGGTACGACGTGGGCCTCGACGCCCTCCGGGGAGCGGTAGGTGCCGGCCAGCAGCGCGAGGACGTCGTCGATCTGCTCGCCGTACTCCTGGGACTCTGCCTTGGGCAGCAGGAGCAGCTTGCGCTGGAGGGCGATCCGGGGTGAGCCGAGGAGGAACTCGAAGGAGAAACGGGGCGGGATGCGCAGGCCGTTGGGGGCCCGGCCGTCGACGACCGGGGTGGCCGACGGCAGCGGAGGCGACGGTCGGCCGCCCGAACGGCCCAGGCCCAGGTCGAAGCGGCCCGGGTGCAGCGCGTCGAGCAGGCCGAACTCCTCGACCGTGGACAGCGCGGTGCGGTGGCCGAGTTGTACGGCGCCGGAGCCGAGCCGGATGGTGGAGGTGGCGGAGGCTGTCAGCGCCAGGACCACCGCGGGGGACGTGCCCGCGACCCCGGGGTTGAGATGGTGCTCGGCGAACCAGTAGCGGGCGTACCCGAACTCCTCGGCCCTGCGCGCGAGTTCGATGGAGTTGCGCAGTGCCTCGGGCGCGGTGGAGCCGGAGGAGATCGGGACCAGGTCGAGGACGCCGAGCGGGATGTCAGGCATGCACGGGCTCCTCAGCGGTCGACGCCTCCGGCAGTACCGGGCCCCAGTCGAACGGCGGGTCCGGGATGTCCTTGCGCAGCACGGGAGCCACCGCCGACCCGAACAGCTCCAGCGAGACACGGTGCTGACGATCCGTCAAGCCACTGGCGTCCGCGTGGAGATGGAGCACCGTGTGGCCGAACTGCTCGTGGTAGCGGTGCACCTTGTCGATGACCTGCTGGGGGCTGCCGATCAGCGCGGAGCTGCGCTCGACGTAGTCCTCCAGGGTCTCGAAGACGATGGGCAGGCCGATCTGTTTCTGGAAGGCGAGGTTGCTCTCGAAGATCGGACGGTAGGCGGTAAGTGCCTCCTGGGTCGTGGGAGCGACGTAGAGGCCCGCCGTACCGGCGCCGACCGCGATGTCCGCCGGGTCGTGGCCGTAGTGCTCCCAGCGTTCCCGGTAGTAGCGGATCAACTCCGCATACGGCTCTATGGGGTTGGTGACGTTCGCGGAGAACAGCGGGTCGCCGTAGCGGGCGGCCAGGTCGACGCTCTCCTTGCTGGTGGCGCTGCCGTGCCAGACCCGGATCGGCTGCTGGTAGGGCCGCGGCCACACCTCCGCGTCCTTCAACTCCGGGCGGAACCGGGTCTTCGCCGTCACCTTGTCCTGCCGCCAGAGCTGCCGGAACACCTCGTAGCTCTCGGCGTTGCGCTCCCACTGGTCCTCGGGCGTGACGTGGAACAGCTCGCGCTGGGCGGTGCCGTTGCCCTTGCCGATGATCAGGTCCAGGCGTCCGCCGGAGAGATGGTCCAGCGTCGCGTAGTCCTCGTAGGCCCGCACCGGGTCGAGGAGGCTCAGCGTGGTGACCGCCGTGAAGAGGCGGATGCGGCGGGTGAGCGCGGCGACGTGGCTGAGGACGACGGTCGGCGAGGAGGAGATGAAGGGCCGCTCGTGCCGCTCCCCCACCCCGAAGCCGTCGAGGCCCAACTCCTCGGCCAGCACGGCGTTTTCGAGGACCTCGCGGAAGCGTTCCTGGGTCGACTTCTGGATGCCCGTGACCGGGTCGGGGCGGTGGACGATGAGGGTGATCGCGAGGAACTTCACGACGCCGCCCGTTCCTCACGCACTTCGTCGGGGTGGGCGAGGCCGAGGTGGTCGCGGAGGGTCGGGCCCTCGTAGTCGGTGCGGAAGACGCCCTGTTCCTGGAGGAGCGGGACGACCTTGTCGGCGAAGGGGTCGAGTCCGGTCGGGGTGATGTGCGGGACGAGGATGAAGCCGTCGCTGGCGTCGGCCTGCACGAAGTCGTTGATGGTCTTCGCGACCGTCGACGGGGAGCCGATGAAGGCCTGGCGGTTGCCGGTCTCGATGACCAGGTCGCGGATGGACCAGCCGTTCGCGGCGGCCCGCTCGCGCCACTCGCGGGCGGTGGCCAACGGGTCGCGGTACATGCGGACTTGGGCCCGGCCCTTGGAGATGTGGTTGTCGCTGACGTCCGGGTCGATGTCGGGGAGCGGGCCGTCCGGGTCGTAGGAGGACAGGTCACGGTTCCAGACGAACTCCAGGTGCTTGATGGCCGTGGCACCGCTGACCTGCTGGCGGCGCACCTCCTTCGCCAGATCCTCGGCCTCGGCGTCGGTGTCGCCGAGCACGAAGGTCGCGGCCGGGAGGATCAGCAACTGGTCGGACCTGCGGCCGTACTTGGCGAGTCGGGACTTGACGTCGGTGTAGAAGGCCTGGCCCTCGGTGAGGGTGCTGTACCGGCTGAAGATGGCGTCGGCACTGGACGCGGCGAACTCGCGGCCCTCGTCGGAGTCGCCCGCCTGGAAGATGACCGGGCGGCCCTGCGGGGAGCGCGGGACGTTGAACTGGCCCTGGATGTCGAAGTGTTGGCCCTGGTGGACGAAGGCTCCGGCCTTGGCGTCGCTCAGGAAGGTGCCGCTCGCCCGGTCGGCGAGGATCTCGTCGCCGTGCCAGGAGTCGAAGAGTTCGTTGGTGGTGGCGAGGAACTCCTTGGCCCGGGAGTAGCGCTCGTCCTGCGGCAGGAAGCCGCCCCGGCGGAAGTTCTCGCCGGTGAACGCGTCCCAGGAGGTGACGACGTTCCAGGCGGCGCGGCCGTCGGAGAGGTGGTCGAGGCTGGCGAACTGGCGGGCCACCTCATAGGGCTCGTTGAAGGTGGAGTTGATGGTGCCGGTCAGGCCGAGGTGTTCGGTGACGGCGGCGAGCGCGGCGAGGATCGTGAAGGTGTCGGGGCGGCCGACCACGTCCAAGTCGTAGATCTTTCCGCCCTGTTCGCGCAGCCGCAGGCCCTCGGCGAGGAAGAGGAAGTCGAACTTGGCGCGTTCGGCGGTCTTCGCGAAGTGCGCGAAGGAGCTGAACTCGATGTGGCTGCCGGCCGCGGGGTCGCTCCACACGGTGGTGTTGTTGACACCGGGGAAGTGGGCGGCCAGGTGGATCTGCTTCAGGGGCTTGCTCATGTCGTACGGTCCCTCCGGCTCAGGCGTTCGCGGCAGCGGCGTAGCGGTTGGCGGGGCGGGCGAGCCCCAGCAGGCCGCGCAGGGTGTCGGCCTCGTAGGCGCGGCGGAAGGCGTTCCGGCGCTGGAGTTCGGTGACCAGCCCCTGGGTGATCGCCGGCAGGTCGTGTCCGGCGACGGCGGGCCGCAGCCGGAAGCCGGTGAGCCCCGCCGACTGCAACTCCTGGAGCAGGTCGGCAAGTTGGGCGGGCGTACCGGCGAAGATCCGGGCGTCGCTGGTGTACGGCTCCCCCGCGAGGGCGTCGAGCCGCTCGCGGCGGGCGACCGCCGTGGCCTCGTCGTCGTCAAGGAAAACCACCAGGTCGCCGAAGATGTGCAGCGGCTCGTCGGCGCGTCCGGCGGCCTGCTGTTCGGCGCGGATCTCGGCGACGATCGCCCGCGCGTCGTCGGTGTCGTGCGGGGTGACGTAGCCGATGTCGGTGGCACGCGCCACCAGCCGGTACGGGACGGTCTGGTGGGCCAGGGAGCTGACGATCGGCTGGCCCTGCGGCGGCCGGGGGGTGATGGAGGGACCCTTGACGCTGAAGTGGCGGCCCTCGAAGTCGATGTAGTGCAGCTTCTCGCGGTCGACGAAGCGGCCGGTGGCGACGTCCCGGATCTCGGCGTCGTCCTCCCAGCTGTCCCAGAGACGGCGCACGACCTCGATGTAGTCGGCGGCCTCGTCGAAGTGCTCGGCGAGCCGTTCCTGTCCGGCCGGGGTGCGCAGGCTCGCCAGATCGATCGGCGGGAAGTCGCGTCGGCCGAAGTGGTCGGCCTCGTGCGGGCGGGCGGAGAGCTGTACCCGCAGACCCGCGCGGCCTGTGCTGACGTAGTCGAGGGTGGCGATCGCCTTGGATATGTGGAACGGCTCTGTGTGCGTGGACACCACCGTCGGGACCAGGCCTATGTGGCTGGTGAGCGGTGCGATGCGGGCCGCGATGAGTACCGCGTCGAGGCGTCCGCGGACCTGGTCGGTGCGGCCGTCCAGTTCGCCGTAGTGCGAGGACTGGAGGCCGAGGCCGTCCTCGAAGGTCACGAAGTCGAGCAGACCGCGCTCCGCCTCGGCGACCTGGTCGGCCCAGTAGGCGGCGGTGAACAGGTCGCGGGGCCGGGCCACCGGCTCGCGCCAGGAGGCGGGGTGCCAGCCGGTGCCGTCGAGGGCGACGGCGAGATGCAGGGGAGAAGGGGAGGTCGATGACACGAGTGGTGCCTTCCTGGAGGTCCGTACGAGATCGCCGGCCCTTGGAAGCGGGCGCACGGCGGCTGGGGCAACGGGGTCAGGGGCGACAGAGCGCGCCGGCCACGCGCAGCAGATCTATGTGCTGTCGGGTGGTGAGTCGCACGTGGAGAACAGGGGCGCCACACATGTGCTCCACCTCCACGGAATCCGGCTTCATTAGGGGCAACCGCATGCCTATGCCATTTCTTCCGGATCGGCGGCGGAAGTCGGACCGGTGAACCGTACGAGCGAGAAGACGGTACGGGCGCGCAGCGTGAAGCCGATCGACTCGTACAGCCGGATGGCGTTGGTGTTGGTGGCCGCGGCGTGCAGGAAGGGGTGGTCGCCGCGTTCCTTGATGCCGGCGGCGACGGCGCGCACCAGGCGGGTGGCCAGCCCCCGGCCGCGGTGGTCGGGGTCGGTGCACACGGCGCTGATCTCGGTCCAGCCGGGCGGGTGGAGGCGCTCGCCGGCCAGGGCGACCAGTCGGCCCTCGTGGCGGATGCCGAGGTAGGTGCCCATCTCGACGGTGCGGGGAAGGTAGGGGCCGGGTTCGGTGCGGGCGACGAGGTCGAGGATCTCGGGCACGTCGTCGGCGCCGAGGCGTACGGCCTCCGGGTCGGGCTCGGCCCGCAGGCCGGTGTCCACTAGCTGGACACCTTGTCCGGAACGGACGATCTCCCAGCCGTCCGGGGTCTCGCTCACTCCGCGCACCGCGGCGGTGCCGCCGGAGCCGACGAGCGTGGCCAGGTCCGCCCAGGCACGCGGGTCGTCGTTGTCGGTGATGGCGTTGAAGGCGGCCACGTCGACGGGGTAGCGGGCGGCGCGGCCGACGCGTTCGGCGAGATGGGCGTGCGGGCCGGTGAGCGCGGCCCAGGCCGGGTTGTCCAGGACGTGGGAGGTGGTCGTTTCGAGACTGGCGGTGGAAGACATCGGGTGACGGCTCCGGTACGGGTCGCACGGGTCGGGGACCCCGCCGGGGCGCGGCGGGGTCCCCTTGCTGAGAGGGGTGGGTCAGGAGTCGGTCTTCGGCAGTCCGGGCGGGTTGATCTCGGACTTGGCGACGGCCTCGTTGGAGAGGTTCCAGGCGGCCAACCACTTGGCGTACTGGCCGTTCTTGATCAGGTAGTTGATGGCGTCCGCGAGGGGCTTGGCGAGGCCGCTGTTCTTCTTCGCGGTGGCCGCGATCAGGCCCTGGAGGGTGGATCCGGCGCCGGAGTACGTGCCCGCGTTACGGACCGCCTTGGCCGTGCCCTTGGTCGAGGAGACCTGGTAGGCGACCGAGGGGTTGGGGGCGAGGTAGGCGTCGATCTTCCCGGAGGCCAGCGCGAGGTAGGTGCTGTTGTTGTCCTGGAAGTACTTGACGGTGAGCGCCTTCTTGCCCTCGGCGGCCAGCTTCTTCTTCCACTCCAGGAGGATCCGCTCCTGGTTGGTGCCCGCGCCGACGGCGACGGTCTTGCCGGCGAGGTTCTCGTAATTGCCGTCGAAGTTCCAGGAGTTGTCGGCCTTCACCGCGAAGCCGAGGTTGTCCTCGCGGTAGGAGGCGAACTCGTACTTCGCCTTGCGCTCCTCGGTGTCGGTGACGTTGGAGAAGGCGACGTCGACCTTGCCGCTGTCCAGGCCGATGAAGAGGTTCTCCCAAGTGGAGTTCTTCAGCTCGGGCTTGAGGCCGAGGACGGCGGCGACCAGGCGGGCGATGTCGGTCTCGGAACCGGTGAGGGTCTTCTGGTCCGAGCCGACGTAGCCGAGCGGCGGGGAACCGGCGGGCAGGAAGCCGACGCCGATCTCCAGCTTGCCGCTCTTCGCTATGGACTTGGGCAACTCGGCGCTGATCGACTTCACTTCGGCGACCTTGAGCGTCGCCTCCTTGGCGGCACCGAGGGAGAAGGCGCCCACGGTGACCGTGCCGGAGGCGGCACTGCCGGACGTGGTGGCCGCGTCACTGTCGCCGCCGCAGGCCGCGAGACCACCGGCGAGGGAAGCGAGGACGGTTCCCGCGGTGAGTCCGCGAGTGATTCTGCTGCGCAGGCTGAGAGTAGACATGGCTGTTCCTAGGCTCGGTGTTGAGGGCTGTTGAAGGTGAAGGTGAAGAGGGGGTGGCTCAGAGGACCTTGCTGAGGAAGTCCCTGGTCCGCTCGTGCTGTGGCTTGTCGAGGACCTCGTGGGGCGGGCCCTGTTCGACGATCTTTCCGCCGTCGATGAAGACGACCCGGTCGGCGACCTCGCGGGCGAAGCCGATCTCGTGGGTGACGATGACGAGGGTGGTGCCGCTGGTCGCCAAGTCCTTGATGACGGAGAGGACTTCGCCGACGAGCTCGGGGTCGAGGGCGGAGGTCGGCTCGTCGAAGAGGATGACGCCGGGGCGGAGGGCCAGTGCCCGTGCGATGGCGACGCGCTGCTGCTGGCCGCCGGAGAGCTGCCTGGGGTAGGCGCCGGTCTTCTCGGCGAGACCGACGCGGCCGAGCAACTCCCTTGCCAGTTCCAGGGCTTCGGGCTTGCCGAGCCTGCCGGTGGCGACCGGGGCGGCGGCCACGTTGTCCAGGACGGTCAGGTGCGGGAAGAGGTTGAAGTTCTGGAAGACGAACCCGATCCTGCTGCGCTGCGCGAGGATGGCCCGTTCGCTCAACTCCTTGAGCCGTCCGCCCTGTTGCTTGACCCCGATCAGCTCGCCGTTGACGCTGACGTAGCCGATCTCGGGCTTCTCCAGGTGGTTGATGACCCGCAGCAGCGTGGACTTGCCGGAACCGGACGGGCCGAGGATCACGGTGACCTCGCCGGGCCGCACGGTGAGGTCGACGCCGTCCAGCACGCGGTGGGCGCCGTACCACTTGTGGACGTCGTGCACCTCTACGGCGGCGGGTGTGATGTCCGCCAGCGGTTCGACGGTGTTCGTGGTCATAGGGCGGTCTCCCTCCGGATGCGGGCCCGCAGGTCGGTGACACCGGTGCGGAGCTTCTGGATCGGGGTCGGCGGCAGGTTGCGGGTGGCGCCCCGGGCGTAGTGCCGCTCGACGTAGAACTGGATGACGGACACGACGCTGGTCAGGATCAGGTACCAGACGGTGACGACCAGGAGCAGCGGCACGATGTCGCCGGGGTAGGTGGAGCCCATCGTCTGCGCGGAGCCGAACAGGTCGAGCAGTGAGACGTAGAAGACCAGCGAGGTGCTCTTGATCAGGCCGATCAGCTGGTTGACGTAGTTCGGGGTGATGGAGCGCAGCGCCTGCGGGAAGACGATTCTGCGGAACTGGTAGCCCTTGGGGAGGCCGAGGGCGGAGGCCGCCTCGTGCTGCCCTTGGTCGACGGAGAGGATGCCGCCGCGGACCACTTCGGCCGCGTACGCCGCCTCGTTGAGGCTGAGTCCGACGACGGCGACGACCATGTCGGTGGCGAGCTTCGACTCGTCGAAGGAGAAGAAGGCGGGTCCGAAGGGGACGCCGATGCTGAGGGTCTGGTACAGGGCGCTGAAGTTGTAGAGGAAGATCAGCACCACGATGAGCGGGATGGAGCGCAGCGCCCACACATAGATCCAGCTCGCCGCGCGTAGTACCGGGCTCCTGGAGAGTCGGGCCAGGGCGAGCAGGATGCCGCCGAGGAGGCCCAACACCGCGCTGAGCGCGGCGACTTCGAGCGTGATGACCAGTCCGTCGAGGATCGTCGGGCGCAGGAACCAGTAGCCGAAGCGGTCCCACTGGTAGAAGGAGTTGGTGACCAGTCCGTGGACGAACTGGGCGGCCACCACCAGCACGACCAGGGTGACGATCCACCGGCCGGGCCGGCGCAGCGGCTGAACTCGCTGTGCTGTGAGGGGTTTTGACGGGGCGTCGGCTACGGGGGCGTCGGCCAGGGACACGGTGGTGCCTGGGGGTTCACTCATGGTGGGCTCCGGCGGGAGTCGGACACCCCGGGTCGCGACACCTGGGCGTGGCTGGCGCGACGCACACGGTGGGAAACGCACGGGACCGGGGGCTGGCGGACAACGGCACACCGCACGGGCGGTGTTCGTCAGGAACGCGGGACGCGAGGACCGGGAGGACTCGGAGGAGTCGTCAGCCTCGACAGCGGGCGAAGCCCGGCGCGGTACACGTGCTACACAGTGCGCTGTTGACGCGGAGCAAATCGACGGCGCGGTTCGCGACGAGAGGGTTCTCGCACGGCAGTACGCAGCCCATGGGGCGGCGTACTGCCGTCCTGAGAGCTGCGTACATGTCCGTCACCCATCACTGTTGTGGCCCTCAGGGCCTCGCGCTTACCGAAACGTCATCCGGTCCGGTCGTCACCTGGGGCACCCCACCGCGTGCGAGGGTTGCCGGTCAGCAAGCCAGGGCTTGTCGCTGACACTCATGACCGTTCTGGCCGCAAGTTAAGACAATTGCTCGAACGAATGTCAACGCCCGTCCACCAAGTGGACGGTGGAGACGCCGCTCAACTGCGGCAAGCTCCCGTTTCGTCCGCGACATGGGCCGCCCAGTCCAGGATCTGGACGGCGGCACCGGCGGCCTCCAGGCCCTGGCAGCGGGCGTGGTGGCGGCGGGCGATGCCGTCGAGGTCGAGGTGGGTACCGAAGGCCGGGTGGGCGGCCAGCCGGCGGGCGTAGGCCCACAGGTGGGGATGGTCGGCGACGCTCTGCACGGCGGCGGCGTCCAGGTGGTAGCGGTGCACGGTGTCGAGCTGCACCAGCGTCACCCACAACTCGATGTCGGCGGCGGTGAGTTCGTCGCGGATCATGTGCTCGCGGCCGTCCAGCCAGCGGTCGAGCGAGCCCAGTGTCTCCAGCAGCCGGCCGAGGGCTTCGTCGCGCTCGGCCTGTTCGCCACCGGCCGCTCCGGCGCGCTGCGCCGCGTCCTCGATGCCCTGCGCGCAGAGCCGCTCGACGGCCTCGATCTCCGACTCCGCGCCGCACGGGTAGAGCCGGGGTCCGCCCGCGCCGAAGTGCCGGGCGAGGTCGCGGGTGATGTCGGGCGCGTGGGTGCTGACGATGCGGCCGGACCAGTCGTCGCTGAGCACGGGCGCGGCGGCCGGTCCGGAGTAGCGGTGGGCGCTCGCCTCGTAGAGCGGGCGCAGCGCGGAGTGTCCACCACTCGGACAGTCCGGTACGGCGGACAGGAACACGGCCGGACAGCTCTCTTCGAGGCCGAGCAGGCTGTGGGTGACGGCGATGCGCAGGCCGTCGGCGCAGGCGGTGGACAGATGGAGGCGGTAGCGGCGCGGGACGGCGTAGTGCCCGCTGCGCGCGTCGCTCCCGATCCGGCCCCGGAACTGGGGGGCGGAGCGGGGTGAGGGGACGGCGGCGAGAGGCGTGACGGACATGGGACTCCCCGGGTACGGGCGCGTGGACGTACGCGCGGCGGAAGCGTCGTCGAACGGTGGACGGGGCTCAGCGCAGTGGGCTCATGGCGCTGCAGACCCGCAGCAGATCGATGTGACGGCGGGAGGTCAGAAGGGGCGAACGGTCCACTCGGCTGGTGGTGACCGGCTCAAGGCGCCCCATGTTTCCCTACCTGTTCACTAGGATTCCCTACTGGAGTGTCGATCCACCGTCGCCCGGGGTCAAGAGGGCGTCCACGGGTCGGGCACAGGTCCCGACCCGTGGACAGGCCGGGCCGCTACTTCGCGTACATCAGGGTCCCGAAGCCGAGCTGGTCGTAGCCGCCGCTGTCGGAGCCGTAGTCACCTCCCCCGCCCTCGGGTGCGACGAGGTTGTAGTACATGGCCGAGATGTACTTGTCGTCGAGGCTGATCCGGCGGTTGTAGTGGAAGTGGAGCATCGCCCACACCGGCCGGATCTGGCCGCGCGAGGCGGAGGAGATCACCGTCTGGGACGACTGGGCACAGCTCTGCCCGGTGCCCCAGGTGTAGGTGGTGAAGGGCACGTCGCTGCCCGCGTTGTACTTGGCGACGTACTGGGCGGCCTTCATGAAGCGGCGGCTGTCGTACGAGTAGAGGTCGTCACCCTGGTTCCAGGCCATCTCGCAGATGGCGCCCATCTGGCCCATGCCCAGGACGGTGTGGCCCTGGTCGCGGCCGGACTCCTGCCACTGACCGAGCGCGTAGCCGTCGGAGTCGGTGTACAGATACGGCACGGCGTGCGCGATCGAGCCGTTGCCCGCACCCGACTTGAAGTAGGTGACGGCCTGGTCGTACTTGGCGCTGTCCTCGTTGAGGATCCCGATGGCCAGGATCGACGCCATGTTGCACAGGTCCCAGTTGGCCCAGTAGTTGGTGATGCAGGCGTCGTTGTGGTTGGTGAGGAAGCTGTTGTTGAGCGGGTAGAAGACGTCTCCCAGCATCTGCTGCGCGGCGGCCAGATTGAACCCGCTGTAGTCCCGCATGAGTTCGCAGGCGTTGGCGAACTGCCAGCCGTAGAGGCCGGCCGCGAGGAACCGGTCGGCGTTCCCGGTGACCGAAGTCAGCGTGGTGGACCAGGCGTTGAGGATGTTGGCGGCGCACACGGCGTTCGCCTCGGTGCCGCCGACCTTCCAGCGCAGGGCGTTCTGGTAGGCGGCGGCGATGTCGTTGTAGAGCAGGCTGTAGTTCTGGCCGTCGCCGCCCCGGATGATCGTCGCGGTCGCCCGGTTCGTCCAGGTCGACTGCGCATGGGAGTTGGCGATCAGCCTGTTCCAGCCGGACAGCCAGGGGTCGGTTCCCGCCGCGACCCTGACCTTGGCCCGGTTGATGTCACCGGCGTTGTGCAGCATGCCGGGGTGGGTGAAGGTGGCCGGGGCCGCGTGCGCGGTCGTGGCCACCGTGGCGCCGCCGAGAGCGGCGGCTGCGGTGAGCCCGCCCGCGGTCTTCAACAGACCGCGGCGGCTCAACTCTGTTCTGCGGAGGTGCTCGTGGGGGGAAGTGCGGCTCATCGCTGTGCATCTCCAATCCGTGGAGGATCAGGTGGGCGTGATGCTCACCTCGTCGAACTCCGTGGTGCAGCGGACCGGTTGACTGCGTGAGCAGACCACCAGGCCGACGTAGTAGGGGGCGTCACCGAAGCCGGGGAACTGTCCGTCGGCGAGGGGGGTCCAGGTGACACCGTCATCGGTGGACAGGGCTGCGCTGAAGGCGGTCCCGGCGCGCTTCAGCCGCAGCAGGGCGGGGAGGGTGACGGCGGCGCCGCCGGTGAAGGTGGAGGCACCGGCCACGGTCTTGCGGAGCATGAGCTGAGCGGTCGTCCCACCGCTGACGATCACGCCCGCCGCCTGGTCGAACGGCGACAGCGACTTCGCCATCAGCAGCCCCACCCGATCGGTGGTGACACCGGTCCGGGAGACGAGCCGGGCGACGACCTCGCAGTCACCACTGACCGGCCGCCGCACGAACTGCCCTGTCATTCCCTGGCCGTTGGCGTTCAGATCCACACCCGCGCCCCGCACGGTGAAGGTCCCGCCGTCGTACGACGTACTGCCAGGCGTGGTGATCGCGACCACGCCCAGCGTCCCGAAGTCCCGGTCGTCCAGCACGGTGTCGCCGAGATCGCCGTACGTCCACGGCGCGGGCGGCGGGGCGGCGACCGTGAGGGCGAGGGTGCCAGTGGCGGTCCCTGAGGCGTTACCGGCGGCGATCTCGACCGTGAACTCCCCTGTCTCCGTGGGGATTCCGGAGATGAGCCCGGTGCGCCGGTCGATGCGCAGCCCGGCGGGCAGTCCGTCCGCACCGAACCGCACGGGCTCGTGCGAGGCCCGCAACAGATAGCGGAAGTCGGCTCCTTCGTTCGTGAACACGGCGTTCGCGGAGGTGAGTTGGGGCGCGGAAGGGGTCGGCAGCACGGCTCGCGCCGGTGCCGAACGCGGCCCGCGTCCACCGGCGTTGGTCTTCGCGACCGTGTAGTGGTACGTCGTTCCAGGCGTCCCCGTCGCGTCGACGTACCGGATGCGGGTGCCGAAGCCGATCGGGCCGACGCGGGTGGCGAGGGTCTTGTACGGTCCGGCGGCGCGGGTGGCGCGCAGGACCGTGTATTCGGCGGAGAGGTCCGCGTCGCTCCAGGCCAACTCGACCGCGTCGGCCCCGGTTTCGGCTCTCAGGTCGGTGGCGGTGCGGGCGGGGCGGGGCACGCGCCACACCGTGCCGCTCGCGGAGGCCACGCTGACGTTGTCGAAGGCGCCGGTGCCGGTCTCGGCGTAGTCCTGATCGACGCCGAGGCAGGAGGTGAGGGCGAGTCCCGCGTACGCGGTGCGCCCCAACTCGACGTCGGAGACGCCTACTTCGGTCCAGTGGACGCCGTCCGGCGAGATGGCGCCGGTGCAGCGGGCGCCCTTCCGGGTCACCCGCACCCAGTAGGGCTTCCGCAGCCGGTAGCCGTCGCCCGCGCCCTCGACGTACGGCGCCTCCAGCGGGGTGGCCGACTCGGGCAGCGTGCCGAGGTTGGAGATCGGGAAGGCGGCCGACGTCGTGATCGCCTGCTGCTGCGCGGGCGGTACGGGCGTACTGCCGGTCGCGGAGATGTCGGCGCCGGTAGCGGGCCGGGTGGAGAACACCCCGCTCCAGGTGTGCAGCGGCAGCCCCTGGATCAGCATCGAGGCGTGCGGAGCGTCGGCGTCGAGGGAGGCGCGGACGGTGACGCCGATCTTGGAGTACTGCGAGCTGAGCGGCCACACGATGCGCGCGGTGACCGTGCCGTCGCCGCGCAGCGGGAGGTGGGCGAGACGGTAGGTGTCGGCGGTGCCGCTCGCCTCCAGGACGAAGCGCTCACCGTCGAAGACGGCGGAACCGGGGATCTTCACGTCCCCGATGTCCTGGGTCGACCAGGGCCCGGGGAGGCCGGCGGAGGCGGCTGCCCATGCCGAACTGCCGCTCGTTCCGAGGGTGTTGGTGGCGGTGACGGTGTAGTAGTACGTCCGTCCGGCGTGCACGTTGCGGTCGGTGTACGTCGGCTGCGCGACCCCGGACGCGATCTTCTCGTAGTGGCCGTCGACGTCGTTCGCGCGCAGGACCGTGTAGGAGTCGGCCCAGGCCGATGGCAGCCAACTCACCTGCACGGAACGGTCGTTGCCCACGGCCGTGACACCGGCCGGTGGTGTCGGCACGGTCGGCGCGGATGCCGTGGCGCCGGCGTAGGCGAAGGTGCCCCAGCTCGGCAGGTCGTCGTTGCTGCCCTCGACGACCCGGGTGCCGCCGGTGCCGCGGAAGACGGCGTTCTTCGTGTACGGGGTGTCGAGGCCGCGCACGCCCGCGTAGTGCGCGTACGCCATTTCGTAGATGGGCGGCAGGGTGCCGCGCGAGGTGGCCGATACGGCCAGCTTGATGTACTTGCCGGTGCGGTCGAGGTCGGGGGTGAAGGGGACGTCTCCGCCGAGGTTGTAGCGGGCGGCGTACTCGACGTTGGCGAGGATGCGGTTGTCGTCGAAGCCCCAGAGGTCGACGCCCTGGTTCCAGGCGACTTGGGCGGCGTCCGCGAGCAGGCCGACCGCGAGTTGTTCGTGCCCCTGGTCCCGGCCGCTCTCCTGGCCCTGGCCGGCGGCGGTGACGATGCGGTGGAGGACGCTGCCGTTGCCCGCGCCGACCGCGGCGAAGCGGAGCGCGTCGTAGAAGAGGGTGGGTTGTTCGGTGAACACGCCTATGGCCAGCAGGGATTCAAGGGACGTCAGGTCCCAGTTGCCGTTGGCGTAGAGGGTGTAGCCGGAGAGCGCCGGGTACCAGACGCGGAGGAAGGAGTCCTCGCAGCGGGCGATGTCGGCGGCGCTCCAGCCGTCGTAGCCGGTGTGGCGGAGGAGTTCGGCCGCGTTGACGAACTTGAAGGCCTGGAGGCCCGCTCCGAGGGGGCCGTCGGCTCCGGTGATGGCGGTGAGCGAGGCGGACCACGCGTTGAGGATGTCGCGGGCCTTGTCGGCGTGCGCGGTGTCGCCGGTGACCGCCCAGACGAGGGCGTTCTGGTAGGCGGCGGCCGAGTCCGCGACGGCCTGGTTCTGGTAGTTGGCGGGACCGCGGCCCCAGCTGGTGATCTGGCCGGTGTTCTGCACGGCGTACGAGGACGAGGAGCGGGCGTGCGCCGCGAGCGCCAAGTAGCCGTCGTAG
Organism: Streptomyces sp. MBT53; assembly: GCF_016654115.1. GTDB lineage: Bacteria > Actinomycetota > Actinomycetes > Streptomycetales > Streptomycetaceae > Streptomyces. The sequence continues at coordinate 45,484 of NZ_JAEQAZ010000006.1, read as the reverse complement.
ACCGGGGATTGCTTCGCGGCGACCGCCGCTTTCATCCGGGCGAGGTCGTCGGCGGAGTGCAGCAGGCCGGGGTGGGAGAAGGTCACCTCGGTGCCGTCGCCGGCCGCCACCGCCCGCCCGGGCACGAGCAGTCCACTCGCGCCCGAGGCCAGCAGGAGGGCGGCGGTGCCGCCGAGGAATCCCCGGCGGCTCAGCGGCGGCTCAGCAGCGCTCCGAAGAGGCGCGGGGAACTGCGCGACCAGCCCCCACGGAGCCGCAGCCGACCGACGCCCCCTCCCCGCGCTTCCAGCGGAGCCAGGTACAGGGCTCGTCATGACGCCGCAGCCGCCTCGGCCTCGGCGGTCGTAACGAACTTCAAGTTGGTGACGTGCTCGTTGTAGAACCACTGGATCGCGTCGGTGGTGTAGTACCAGCTCGGCTTCTTCATCGAGTCGGCGACGACCAGCCCGTTGATGACCAGGTTCTCGAACGTGACGTTGTTGATGGCGTGTTCGGCGTCGTAGCCGAGGAAGAGCGACGGGTTGGCGTGGGTGCCCGTGTAACTGAGGTTCTTGACGTAGACGCCGTCGATGCCGCGGCCGACCGAGGTGTTGTACTTCGTGTTGAACATCACCTTCATGTAGATGACCTGGCCCCAGCGGAAGTCCTCGATCCTGACGTCCTCGATGCGGACGTTCTTGATGAGGTTGGAGTCGCCGGGGTTGAGGGCGATGCAGCCCTGGTAGTTCATCTGGGGTTCGCGGTGGTCGAGGATGTCGATGTTCTTGATGACGAGGTTCTCGATCGTCTCGGGCGCGTCGGAGTTGCCGTGCGTGCCGACGTTGATCGGGTGGGCGACGTCGGCCCACAGGGTGCAGTTCTTGACGGTGATGTCGCGGGTGTCGCCGTAGTAGTTCCAGCGGTGGCAGTAGATGGCGATGCAGTCGTCGGAGTTGCGCATGAAGCAGCCGTCGAAGGTGATCCGGGTCGACGAGAAGACGTCGAATCCGTCGCCGTTGCCCTTCGAACTGAACGCGCGTGCCTTCTTGATGTGGACGTTGTCGCTCTCGGCGAACGTGCCCGCGTAGCCGGACGGGTTGAGGATGATGACGTTCTCGACGCGGATGTTCTTGCTGCCCTCGCAGAGGATCGCGCCGCCGGGGTTGTTGTAGAGCACGCCGCGGCCGGTGAGGCGGGACTTCTCCACGTCCTTGAAGTAGACCTGCGCGGTCAGGACGGCGCCGCCGGCGAGGTAGACGGTCTTGCCGCTGGGGACCAGGAGGACGTTGCCGGTGACGGTGTGGACGCCGGGGCCGAAGTAGATGACGTCCGGGTCGTCGGCGGACGGGGCGTGGTGCTCGACGCGGTTGGTGATGAGGTGCAGGGCGTCGAAGATCTCGTCGTTGATCTGGACGACGACGTCCTTGGGCTCGTCGAGGGTGAACCGCAGGGTGTCGCCGAGGAGTTCGGGCTTGATGCCCAGCGCGTCCGGTCTCACCCGGGCCTTGGTGGTGCCGCCCTTGAGGTACGTCACCTCGATCTCGACCGAGCCGTTGAAGTCGAAGTACGCCATCGACGAGCTGTAGACCTTGCCCGAGCCGGTGGTGGCGTTGATCTCCTCGAACTGCGGGCGGTAGATGTCGAGGGTCTGCCAGGCACCGTCGGGGGCGGTACGGACCCGCACCTGGAAGCTGGTGTTGGTCGGCATGGTCGTGGGGCGCGGGTAAGTGACCAGCTTGGGGCGGGAGTTGTGACCGTCGCCGGCGTGTGCCGCCGTGGCGGTCAGCCCGGACAGACCGGCGGCGAGCGCGGTGGCACCGGCGGCCTGGAGGGCCGTACGACGGGAAAGGGGCGTGTTCATACCTACTCCTTGCAAAGGGCGGAGAAGAAGGGCTACTTGAGTCCGCTAGTCGACATCCCGGCGACGAACCCGCGCTGGGCGACGAGGAAGATCAGCAGGATCGGGACGACGTACATCACGGAGGCCGCGGCCTGGAGGTTGGTGTTGGGGGTGCCGGCCGCCGAGACATAGGTGGTCATCACGGCGACGGCGAGCGTGGAGTGGTCGGTGGAGAGCAGGAGCTGGGGCGCGATGTAGTCGCCCCAGGTCCAGGTGAAGGCGATGACGAAGCTCGCCGAGAGGACCGGCCAGGACTGCGGGAGGAAGATCCGCCAGAAGATCCCGCCGTAGCCGCAGCCGTCGACGATGGCCGCCTCCTCCAACTCACGGGGCAGGCCCGCGAAGAACTGGCGGAAGAGGAAGACCAGGTAGGGGGCGGAGGACAGGCCCCACAGCACCCACGGCCAATAGGTGTCCACCATGCCGAACTTGGCGAAGATCAGGTAGGTGGGCAGCAGGGTGATCATCTGGGGCAGCATCATCGAGCCGATGAGGATGCCGAACAGGATCTTCTTGCCGGGCGCGGTGAGCCGGGCGAAGCCGAAGCCGACCCAGGCGGAGCTGAGGGTGACGAGGGTGGCGTAAATGGTCGCGATGATCAGGGAGTTGCGGGCGTAGCCGAGGAAGTCGATGGCCCGGTAGGCGTCGACGAAGTTGTGCCACTCGAAGTGTGTCGGCAGCCAGTGCACGGGTGCGGCGGCCAGCTCGGCCGGCGCCTTGAGGCCGGTGAGGATCAGCCAGCCGAACGGGCCCAGGAACAGGCCCGTGATGACGACGAGCGCCGTGTAGAGGACGAGCCGGTTGACGCGTATCCGCGTGCGGGCCGGGGACTTGGGGTTCACGCTGGTGGCGGTCACTTCTGCGCCTCCGGGCCGACGTTGTAGAAGACCACGCCGGAGGTGAACCTGAAGATGAGTCCGGTCGCGACGAGGATCAGGACGAAGAGCACCCACAGCAGTGCGGAGGCGTAGCCGTAGCGGCCGAGCGCGAAGTACTCCGAGAACACATGGATCATGTAGGTGTAGTTGGACTGCGGGATCGAAGTGAGGCCGCCCGTACCGGCGATGGGGGCGAGCAGCATCGGCATGATGGTCTGCACCGAGGCGATCACCCCGGTCACGGTCTGGAAGAGCAGGACCGGTGACAGCAGCGGCACGGTGATGCTGCGGAAGGTGCGCCAGGCGCTCGCGCCGTCGATGCGGGCCGCCTCGTGGAGTTCGCGGGGCACGTCCTGGAGCCCCGCCAGCGAGATGATCATGATGTTGCCGGCCGCCCAGAGCACCGTCATGACGAGGACGTAGCGGGCGTAGGGGTCGGCCAGCCAGCCGATCGCGTCGAAGCCGAAGAAGGTCAACGCCCCGTTGGCGGCACCGGAGTTCTGGTCGAAGAGGTTCTTGAAGGCGATGCCCGCGCCCACCGGCGGTACCACGGCGGGCAGATAGAGCAGGGTGCGGAAGAGCCCGCGTCCCTTGAGGGGCCGGTTGACGAGGACGGCGAGTGCGAGTCCCGCAATGATCGACAGCGGCACGGAGAGCAGCGCGAACAGTCCGGCCCGGCCGAGGGCGTCCCAGGTGACCGAATCGCCCATCAGCTCGCGGTAGTTGCCGAGGCCGACGTAGTGCCAGTGCGGGGAGATGCCGTCGTACGTGGTGAAGCTCAGCCACAGCGCGTACGCCATGGGCGCGATGGTCAGCAGGGAGAAACCGACGATCCACGGCGAGGCGAACATGTAGAACGCGCGGTGCTTGCGCGTCGTCATGGAGGGCCCGGTGCGCGCGGCGGACCGGGGCCGGCCCGCCTTCGCGGTCGGGCGCGGCCGTCCGACGGCCTGCGAGGAGGCCTGGTCGACCGTCATCCCACCTGCTCCTTCCCGCGTTTGATCTGTTCGTTGATGACCGAGTTGAGGCGTCCGGCGAGGCGGTCGACGGACATCTCGCCCTGCATCGCGGGCGTGGCCGCCTGGTTGAAGAGGGAGTCGAAGGCGTCGCCCGAGATGTACGGCGAGACGGCGACCACCGAGAAGTGCTTCAGTTCGTTCTGCTGTGCGCTCAACGTCCTTTTCTGGAAGTCCTCCTGATGGGGCATCAGGGATCGCAGGGACTTCAGGGTGGGGATGCCCCAGCCGCTGGAGGCGCGGGCCTTGGCCGGTGCCTCGCCGAAGAACCACTCGAAGACCCGCCAGGCGGCGTCCTTGTTCTTCGACTTGCGGGGCATCCACATGCCGGTGCCGCCCTGGCAGGCGCTGATCCGGGGGCCGCCCGCGAAGACGGGGGCGGGGGCGAGGCGGGAGACCTCGGCCAGCTTCTTGTCGGTGCCGATCATGCCGCCCATCCAGTAGCCGTTGTTCGACATGGCCATCCGGCCGGCCTGGTAGGTGGGACCGTCCCAGCCGTTGGGGTCGGGCAGGACGGGGCTGGGGCCGACCTTGAGCCGGCAGTAGTCCAGGTACCAGGCGAGCGCCTTGCGGGCCTCGGGGGTGGTGAAGTCGACCTTGGAGAAGTCGTCGGCGAAGAGGCTGCCGCCGGCGGAGGCGGTCATGGTCGCCATGAGGGTGAGTTTGACCAGGCCGTTGTAGCTGCCGCCGAAGACGGTCGTCTGACCCTTCGAACGCTGTACGAGGTGCTGGGCATGGTCCAGCCACTCGTCGAAGGTGATGGGGGTGTCCTCGGACGGGTAGGCGACACCCTTCTTGTCGAACGCCGCGGTGTTGAACCAGAACATGGAGTCCTGGGAGAAGTCCTTGGCCATGCCGTAGCGGGGGCCCTTGCCCTGGACCTTGCCGTCGTAGCGCCAGAGGTCGTTGACGGGATCGAGGTCGCCGGGCCGCAGGACGCTGCTCGTGGCGAAGTAGGAGTCCAGTTCCTGCATCACGTCCCGCGCGGCGTAGAACGCGGCGTCGACGGCGCCGACCCCGCGCACCAGGTCCGGCGGGTTGCCGCTGGTGAGCATCGCTATCAGCTTGGTGATGTCGTAGTCGACCCGCTTGATGGCGATGCCGGTGTCCTGCTTGGCCTGCCTGACCAGGTCGGGGCCCAGGTCGTCGGCCTTCGCCATCACCGTGATGGTCTCGCCCGCTCCGCTCACTCCGGTCGAGACCTGGAGGGCGCAGCCGTTGAGCGCCGCCGCGCCGGTCGCGGCACCGGTTGCCGAGAGGGCGAGAAATCGTCGGCGGCTCAGGGGAGCACCAGCATGTGGGTGCATGACCGCACCACCTCCAATAGAAACCGGTTGTCACGCGTTGGGGCAGAGCTTCTTCCGGCTTGGAAACGGCGTCAAGACCTTGGGCGAACTTTCGAAAAGACTGGGTGACCTCGACGACACAGTCCTGGAACACCGTTTACTAGAAACCGGTTGTCCATCTGTGTGCCGGAAATCCCGGACACCGGGCCGGTGTCCGGGACGTCAGTGCAGGTCGGCGGCGCGCTCGGGGCTCTCGTCGAGGAAGCCGCCCGACTGGTGCTGCCACAGCTTCGCGTAGGCGCCCTCGGCCGCCAACAGCTCCTGGTGTGTGCCCTGTTCGACGATCCGGCCGCGGTCGAGGACGACGAGCCGGTCCATGCCGGCGACCGTGCTCAGCCGGTGCGCGACGACGAGTGCGGTCCGCCCTTCCATGAGCCGCCACAGCGCTTCCTGGACGAGAACCTCACTCTCGGAGTCGAGGGCGCTGGTGGCCTCGTCGAGCAGCAGGATCGGTGCGTCGCGCAGGATCGCCCGGGCCAGGGCGACGCGTTGGCGCTGTCCGCCGGAGAGCTTGATCCCGCGCTCCCCCACCATCGTGTCGAAGCCGTCCGGCAGCGCGTCGGCGAACTCGGTGACGTGCGCCGCCTCGGCCGCCCGGCGGACCTCGGCGTCGGTGGCGTCGGGCCGGGCGAACGCGATGTTCTCCCGCAGAGTGCGGTGGAACATCGCGGGGTCCTGCGGGACGTAGGCGATCAGGCTCCGCAGGTCGGCCTGGCGCAGCCTGCTGATGTCCTGGCCGCCGATCAGGATGCGGCCGGAGTCGATGTCCGTCATGCGCAGGAGCAACCGGCTGAGCGTGGTCTTGCCGCCGCCGGACCGGCCGACGAGCCCGATCTTCGTGCCGCTGGGGACGTTCAGTTCGAGCCCGTCGAAGAGGGTGTCGGCGCCCGCGTGGGCGAAGGTCACCTTCTCGAAGCGGACGTCGGCGGCGCGGGACAGCAGTGGTTCCGGCGTGTCCGGGTCGAGCACGGTGGGCGAGGCCAGCAGCAGTTCGGTGAACTGGGCGGCTTCGGTCATCGAGCTTTCCAGGCGCCGGTAGATCTGGTTGAACTCGAACATGATCCGGGTCGCGTTGGAGTAGTACGTGAAGGCGACCACGACCGCCTCGACACCGTGTTCGCCACCACCGAGCGCGACCGCGAGCAGCAGGCCAAGTGCGTTGGTGAGTACGGAGAGTGGCGCGACGATGGTGTCGATGCGCAGGTTGCCGTAGTCCCAGGAGCGCAGGGTCAGCCGGCGTGACTGGGCGACGCGGGAACGGTGTTCGGCGGCCTCGCGTTCCTCGGCGGCGAACGCGCGGACGGTGTCCATGTTCATCAGGCTGTCGGCGACATGGCCCGAGACCCGGGCGATGGCCTCCTCGCGCTGGTCGACGAGTGCCTGGCGGCGCCGGATGAGGGGTGCCACGACCAGGGCGGTGAACGCGATCATCACCAACAGCCCTACGACGAGCAGCGGTTCGTAGCGCCACAGCACGACCGAGCCGAACAGCAGCGGCACCAGGCTGCCGATCACCTGGAAGGTCATGGTGTCGACGAACTCCTCGAAGCGGGAGGCGAAGCTCAACACCCGCTTGGTGAGCGACCCGGCGAAGTTCTCGTGGAAGAACGCGGCGTCCTTGGCGAAGAGTTCGTCCATGCCGATCACATACAGGTGCTCGATGCCGAGCGCGTCCAGCCGGTTCAGACAGTGCAGTCCGAGCCGCCACAGCACCTCGGCGAACAGCAGCACACCGGCGAACCCGAGGACGTACGGCAGGGTCGAGCGGACGCCGATGCCCGTGTCGCCGGCGATGCGGCCGACGAGCTTCGCGACGATCAGCGGCGCGATGTAGTTGATGCCGATGTTGCCGACCGCCGGCAGCAGTGTGCCGGGGGCGGTCCACCGGCGGAGCCGGGCCAACTCCCGTCCGTAGTAGCGCAGTGCGAGGAGCACCGCGCCCCGGCGCGACCCGGCCTCGCGCGTTTCAGGCGATCCCATCCCTACCCCGTGATGTCGAAGGAAGCCCGGCATCGGCGCTGGCCAGGAATGGCAGTGTCCCGCGCGGGCGGCCGTGCGGTCCAAGCGTTTTTCCCTCAACAACGGTGATGCGCACGGGAGATGTGAGCCCTACGGTGACACCATGGCGACCCAGGTGAGCGAGCCCCTGCGGCTCCCCGACATGCCGTTGCACGATCCGTTCGTCGTCGCGGACGAGGAGACCCGCACCTATCACCTCTACACGTCCAACGACCCGTCCGTGTCGGGCGTGGAGGGCGTCGGCACGATGGTCTACCGCAGTCCCGACCTGCGCGACTGGACGTGTCCCGACGTGGTGTTCCTGGCGGCGGAGCAGCTCGACCTCTGGGCGGGCGACGGCGGTTGGGCGCCGGAGGTGCACCGCTGGAACGGCAGGTACTACCTCTTCACCACCCTGCACGACGAGAAGAGCCCGCTCCCGGTACCGCCAACCGGCAGATGGGGCACGCCGTTCGCCCTCGCGAACCACCGGCGCGGCACGGTCACGGCCGTGTCCGATTCCCTGCTGGGCCCCTTCACCGCGGTCGACCCCGCCCGTCCCACCCCGCCCGAACACCTCATGACCCTGGACGGCACGCTGTACGTCGACCCGTCCGGACAGCCGTGGATGGTCTACGCGCACGAGTGGCTGCAGACCGTCGACGGCACCATGGAGGCGATCCGGCTGGCCCCTGACCTGACCGGGACGATCGGCGACCCGGTCTTCCTGTTCAAGGCCTCGGACGCGTCCTGGATCGGCGAGGAGATCCCTGCCGGTGTCCCGCACCAACTCCCGCCCTACGTCACGGACGGACCGCAGCTGTACCACTCCCCCGACGGTTCCCTGCTCATGCTCTGGTCGACGTACGAGAAGAACAGGGCCGACCCGGACGGCACCCTGAGCGGCGGTTACGTCCAGACCTACGCCGTCTCGGAGTCGGGCGCGCTCACCGGGCCGTGGCGCCAACACCGGCCGCTGGTAAGGGAGGACAGCGGTCACGGCATGCTGTTCCGCACGTTCGAGGGGCAGTTGACGATGATCGTCCACCGCCCGTTCGAGAACGCCCGCGGAAAGCTGTACGAAGTGGAGCTGCTGGACCGCGAGTTGCGGGTGCTGCGCCAGCGCACGGACCTGGACGGCGGGGGCTGACTCGGGCGGGTCGGGACACCGTTCCTCAGGCGCCCAAGACCTGGAATTCCGAGACCTGTCCGGCCGGCCAGCCGTTGTTGGCGGAGATGGTGAGGCGTACGTAGCGGACGCTGACCGTGGACGGCAGGGTGAGGGTCGCGGTGTTGCCGGTCGCCGGGTCGAAGGTGTAACCCGCCGCGGCGAGGAGTTGGGTGGAGGTGCCGGCGTCCGTGCCGCCCTGGACGGAGATGGTCTGGGTACGGGTGGACCAGGCCGTCGCCGGCGGGAGGTTGAGGACGATGCGTCTGACGCCGGTCGCGGCGCCCAGGTCGACCTGGATCCATTGGGGGAAGGCGTTGTTGGCGGACTCCCAGTAGGTGTTGGTGTCGCCGTCGGTCGCGTTGGCCGAGCCGTAGACCTGGGTGTGGCTGCTCTCCGAAGTGGGGCGGTGGAGGGCGAGGTTGGTGGTGGCGGACGGGGGGTCGGTGGTGACGGTGACCTGGTTGGAGGGCTGGGACACGTTCCCGGCCGCGTCGAGGGCCACGATGTCGAAGGTGTACGCGGTGGACGCGCCAAGTCCGGTGACGGTGAAGGACGTTGAGCCTGTCGTGCCCACCTGGGTGCTGGTCGAGCCGGACACCCGGAGGATCCGGTAGCCGGTCACGCCGACGTTGTCGGTCGAGGTGTTCCAGCTCAGCGAGACGGAGCTGCTGGTGTGTCCGGTGACGGTCAGGGCGCCCGGCGCGGCAGGCGGGGTGGTGTCTCCACCGGTCGGAACCACCGGCTGGGTGGGGCGAGTTGGGGTCAGCGCGAGCTGGCCCTTGAGCATGCGACCGCCGTCGCCGGTCAGGCGCAGGTAGTAGTCGGAGGAGCAGGCGGTGCCGTCCTCGTCGAGGGCGAGGAATCCGGAGTCGGTCGGCACCCAGGCCTGGGTCTCGGCGGTCTTGGCGATCTGGTTGCCCTCGTTGTACTCGTCGAACATCGAGATGTAGATGCCCTGCACCCCGGCCCGCACCACGTTGTAGAACTGCCGCCACATGAAGTCGCCGTGCGCGCGCTGCCGTCCGGAGACATCGCCGGGCAGGACGCAGGGCTGGTAGTCGATGCCGTTGGCGTTGCAGTCGGCCTGGTCGGGGACCGTGTAGGTGGTGTACGCGTTGTCGGCCTCGGTGACATTGCCGATGGCGCCGACCATCCAGGGCGAGATCATGTTGAAGGCGTGGTAGACACCGAGGAAGCCGGACTGTGAGCCCCCGGTCCCGGTCCGCCATTCGCGCGGGACGCCTCCGATGACGTAACACCCCTGCCCCTTGAACCAGTTGACGACGTCGAGGCAGGCGTCGGGGGTGAAGGGGTGGTTGGGGTCGTTGAAGCCGAAGCCCCAAATGCACACCACCGGCTTGCCGTTCTGCTTCGCGTAGGCCGAACTCGCCGTGTGCGCCGACATCTTGTTCGTCCAGTCCGTCTTGATCTCGGACTGCATGTTCGTCCAGTTGGAGACGTCGTACATGATGTAGAACTTCCGGCCGTACGACTCGGCGGCGCTGCGCACCTTGGTGGCCATGGCGTCGCGGGTGGGGCCCTCGCCGCCGGTGGGGTTGAAGCGTTGGAGGGCCGCCGTGTCGATGCCGTTCTGCTGCAGCCACAGGAAGTGGGTGTTCACCGTCTGCTGGTCGTAGGAGGAGAACAGCTTGGCGGGCTGGCCGTTGCCGAGGGCGGCGTACGAGGTCTGGTAGGTGTTCGTGTACTCGCGCACGTCGGGCCAGCACTTGATGTTGGTGTTGTTCCGGGACGGCGGCTGGCCCCAGTCCTGGCTCCAGTGCCACCAGCCGTTGATGGGCGCGCCGTCGCCGATACAGGCGAACCAGCCCTGGTAGCCGACGGTGACCTTGCCGACGACGTCGCCGGGCGAGCTCGCGGCTGACGCTGTCGGGGGGAATACGGCCTCCGCCGCTCCCACCGCGGTGGCCGCGATCGCGGCCCTCAGGAAGACTCTGCGGGTGACACCCATCTCGACTCCTTTCGGTGGTGGGGACCGCCGGGCGCGGGTGCGCCCGGCGGCACCGTCGCGTCAGGTCAGGTGTTCCAGACCTGGAACTCGGAGATCTGGCCGGCCGGCCAGCCGTTGTTCGCCGTGATGTTCACCCGGAGGTACCGCTCGGTGGCCGCGATGAACGTGAGGGTGACGGTGTTGTTGGTGGCGGGGTCGAAGGTGTAAGTGGCGGACGCCTTCAGGGTGGTGAAGGTGGAGCCGTCGGTGCTGCCCGACAGGGACAGCGTCTGGTTGCGGGCGCCCCAGGTGGCGGGGAGTTGGAGGACGACGCGGCTGGCGCTCTGCGCGGAGCCGAGGTCGACCTGGACCCATTGCGGGAAGGCGTTGTTGGCGCTCTCCCAGTAGGTGCCCTGGTTGCCGTCCGTCACGTTGGACGACGCGTAGACGTCGGTGTGGCTGGACTCGGTGGTGGCCGCGCCCGCCGCCAGGTTCCGGCTCACCGTGCCGGCTCCGGTGCCGGTCAGCGCGACCGTGGTCGTGCCGTTCGACGCGTTGCTGGCGATGTCGAGTTCGCCGGTGCGGGTGCCGGACGCGGTGGGTGTGAACGTGATGGCCACCGTGCAGGAGGCACCCGCCGCGATCGATGTCCCGCAGGTGTTGCTCTGCGCGAAGTCGCCCGTGGTGGTGACGCCGGAGACGGTCGCGGCGGCGGTCCCGGTGTTGGTCACCGTGACCGTCTGCGCGCTGCTCGCGGTGTTGAGCGCCTGGGTGGGATACGTCAACGATGTCGGGCTGGCCGACAGGGTCGCCGGGGAGGATCCCCCGCTGCTCGGGAACACCTCGAAGTCCGACAACTGGGCGGCGTTCCAGCCCGTGTTGGCGCTGATGTTGACCCGCACGTAGCGCGCCGTGGCCGCGCTGAACGTGATGGTCGCCGTGTTGCCGTTGGCGTTCGGGTCGAAGGTGTAGCCCGCCGAGGCCTTGATCGTGGAGAAGCTGGAGCCGTCCGTGGATCCCTGCACCGAGAGGGTCTCGGTGCGGGCCGACCATGCCGTGGCCGGCGGGAGTTTGAGGACGACCTTGCCGACGCTGTAGTTCTGGCCGAGGTCGACCTGCGCCCACTGCGGGAACGAGCCGTTCGTGCCCTCCCAGTACGTCGAGGCGTCCGGGTCGGTGAGGTTCGAGGCGACGTAGGGGCTGTTGCTCGAACTCGCCGTAGCCGGCCGTCCGGCGGCGATGTTGGTGGTGCTGTCGATGCCGGTTCCGGCCAGGGATACGACAGTTGGGCTGTTGTTGGCGTTGCTGGTGACGGTCAGGTTGCCCGTGCGCGCTCCGCCCGTGGTGGGCTTGAAGCCGACGGTCACCGTGCAGGAGGCGCCGACCGCGAGGGTGGCGCAGTTGTTGGTCTGGCTGAAGTCACCGGTCGCGGCGACGCCGGAGACGGTCGCCGACGCGGTGCCCGAGTTCGTCACCTTCACGGTCTGCGCGGTGGCCGACAAGCCGACCACCGTACCGTCGAAGGCCAGACTCGCCGGGTCGGTGTTCAGCACCGGCCCCGGCGCGGTGCCGGTACCGGAGAGGGTGACCGTGTTGGTGACCCCGCCCGCGTTGACGGTCAATGCGCCGCTACGGCTGCCCGTCGCGGTCGGCGCGAACTTCACACTGACCGTGCAGGAGCCGTTCGCCGCGATCGACGAGCCGCAGGTATTGGTCTGGGAGTAGTCGCCGCTGGTGGAGATCGAGGAGACGGACGCGGCGCTGTTGGTCGGGTTGGAGACCGTCGCGGTCTGCGCGTCACTGGTCGAACCGGTCGCCACCGAACCGAAGTTGAGCGCGCCGGGAGTGGCCGTCACTCCTTCGGGCGGATAGGGCGGATACACCGGGGCCGGCCAGGTGCCGCAGTAAGGCGTGCCGCTGATACCGGAGTTGCCGCCGCCGTCGGTGACGACGAAGTTGCCGCCCGAGCAGCTGTACACCGGGTTCGAGTAACCGACGCCGGTGGCCGTGACGTTGGTGAACTTCGCTGCGCCGCCCGTCTGTTCCTGGAGGGCGAAGGTTCCGGTGCCGGCGATGGTCACGTTGTTGAGGTTGACGCCGCTGATGGTGCCCTCGACCCACTGGACCGCTTCGTAAGGGCTCTGCTGGATCAGGGCGTTGGTCACGTTGATGGGGCCGGTGATCGCGCCCTGGCTGCCGTCGAACCACAACGCGCCCACGCCGAACTGCCAGTTGGGGTCGAGGCTGCCGGCCCGGACCATGGTGTTGTCGGAGATGGTGGTGGTGCCGACCGGCGTGGACGTGAAGCGTTGGCCCACGTGGATTCCGCCGCCCTGGGCGATGCCGGTGTCCACCACGCGGTTGCCGCTGACGGTGTTGTCGTGGCCGCCGTAGATCGCGATGGCGTTGGCGAGGATCTGCAGGGACACGGTGTTGTTGGAGATCGTGTCGTTGGCGTCGGCGCCGAGGGCGGAGTCCGCCCAGGTGGCGATGCCGTCGTCGCCGGTGTTGCGGATGTCGCTGTTGGTCACCTTCGAATTGGTGACGCCGCCATGGAAGTTGATGCCGTCGGCGGTGGTGTCCCGGATGCGCATGCCGGTGAACGTCAGTCCGTCCATCGGCCCGTCCATCCAGGCGCCGACCTTCATGTGGTCGATCCACAGGTTGGAGACGGTGGAGCTGCTCATCGCGCCGCCGATGCCGTTGACCTGGGCGCTGTCGTCGCGTTCCTGCACATTGCCGAAGATCGCGAAGTTCTGCAGGCGCACACCGGTGCTCGGGTTGGGCGCGGAGTTGCCGTAGAAGCCGGGTGCCGTGCCGGTGACGGTCGAGTACCACATGCCGGCGCCGGCGATCGTGACGTTGTTGACGCTGATGTGGCCGGGGATGTTGAACGTGCCCGGCGGGATCCACACGGTGCCGCCGGGGCCCGCCGAGCTGATCGCGGCGTTGAAGGCGCTGGTCGCGTCGGCCACGCCGGTCGCGTCGGCGCCCTTGCTGGTCACCGACACCGAGCCGGAGGGGGCGGTCAGGGCGGCGCCGACCTGCTCGAAGTCGGCGAAGTCGATCGTGTACGAGGAGGCGGTGTCGCCCGCGTCGACCTGGAACTTGAAGGTCGTGCCCGCCGGATAGGTGGTGGAGAACAGGCGGTGGGCCTCGTCGTAGAAGTGGTGCGGGTTGCTGCCCGGGGTGTTGGTGAAGGGGTAGCTGCCGTAGTACCAGCTGTAGGCGTTGGTCAGGGTGAAGTCGGGCTGCTTGACGCCGTTGACGTACAGCGACAGCGCGGCGGTGTACACCGAGCCGCCCGAGGTGTCGGGGATGCTGTAGCGGAAGTTGATCGAGTTGGTGGCCACCGGTGTGGTGAACGTGACGTACTGGCCGGTGCCCTGGAGGGTCGTGGCCTTGCGGTAGGACGCCTCGTCGGCGAGTTGGCCGGCGGTGTAACTCGGGCCGATGTTCGTGCCGTTGGTGGCGGAGTTCTCCGCCTGCACCTCGACGTACGGGAGGCTCGCGCCGCTGCCGCCGGTGGCGGTCGACGCCGCCGCGGCGGGTGGTGCCGCCAGAGCGAAGACGCCTACGGCGGCCAGCATCACGGTGCTGACCGCCCAGACGAGGGCTCGTCTCAGATCTCGGATGGAATGGAACACGTGCCACTCCTTTGATCACGAAATGCCGGAACTGTTCCGCGGGCATCGCCAGGCAGGGGAGAGAGACGGGGGGTTGGTGACGATGCAAGGGGGACCGTAATGACATAGGCATGATCACGCAATAACTAGACAGAACTCTGCAACAAACAAAAACGCGACCCGCAAGATCTCAGGCGGGCCGCGCATATGCCGGTGCCGCCGGACGGAGGGTCCGGCGGCACGTGGGGAGGGTGGGGTCAGAGGTCAGGCGGCCCAGATCTGGAACGTGGAGACCTGGGCCGCGGGCCAGCCGTTGTTGGCGGTGACGGTGACGCGGTAGTAGCGCTGGGCGGTGGCGGGGAAGGTGAGCGTGACGGTGTTCCCGGTGCCCGGGTCGAAGGTGTACGCGGCCGGGGACTTCAGGGTGGTGAAGGCGGTGCCGTCGGTGCTGCCGCCGAGGGTCAGGGTCTGGGTGCGGGCACCCCAGGCGGCGGGCAGCTGCAGGACCACACGGGAGGCCGTCCGGGCCGAGCCCAGATCGACCTGGACCCACTGCGGGAACGCGTTGTTGGCGCTCTCCCAGTAGGTGTTCTGGTTGCCGTCCGTGACGTTCGAGGACGGGTACACGTCGTTGTGGCTGGACTCGCCGGTGGGCCTGCCTGCGGCGAGATCGGTGCTGGGGGTGTCGGAACTCGCTGCGAACGCAAGGGAGTTGATGTTCCAGCCGCCGGTTTCCTGATCGAGCGTCAGAATCTGTCGGCCGGCGGGCAGGGTCACCCGGGTGGTCACGGTGGACCAGGTCTGCCAGTCGCCGGTGGCGGGCAGGTCGACGGCTCCGGTGAGGTTCGCGCCGGTGGCGTCCGACAGGCGCAGCGCGCCGGTTACGGCGGTCGGGGCCGCAATGCGCAGGTCGAGGGTGTAGGTGCCGGCCGTGGCGACGTCGACCGTGTAGCGGAACCACTGTCCTGGATCGGTCCAACCCAGGTTGTAACCGCCTCCGGTGTCCGAGGTGTTGTCGAGGTCGACGCCGTCGGCCCGGTAGGAGTTGGCGTTGCCGTTGACGGAGGTGACGTTGTACGCGACGCCCTGACCGCCGGTGTCGTAGTCCTCCGCCTGGACCGTTCCAGGCACGGCGGCCGGGGTGCCGCCGTAGGGGCCTTCGGGTGCGGGCGGCGGCCAGTGGTTGTCGCTCGACGTGGCGGTGAAGCCGGTGGAGTTGTTGACGAAGGCCGAGGTGCCGGGGGCGAGTCCGGTGACCGTGTTTCCGGTGATCGTCGCGGAGCCGGTGGGCGCGGGATAGAAGGGCGGCGAGATCGAAATGCCGTTGCGGCCGGGGCTGTTGACGGTGTTGTCCTGGAGCAGGGTGTTGGTGGAAGTGGAGAAGCCGATCCCGTCGTAGAGGGAGTCGGTGACGGTGTTGCCGGTGACCGTGACCTTGTCGACGGTGCCGACGTTCTGTCCGTCGCCGCCGTTGCCGATGTGCAGGGCGGGCTGGCCCTGGCTGTAGGCGTTGCCGCCGGAGCGGACCACGGTGTTGCCGGTCACGGTCGCGGAGAGCAGGTCGCTGCCGTTGACGCCGAAGCGGCCGGCGCCCAGACCGATGTAACGGGCCGTGTCGGCAACGTAGTTGTCCCTGACCAGGTGGCCGCTGCCGCCGTAGATGCCGATGCCCTTGCCGCCCCAGGGCGCGATCGAGGTGTTGTCGCTGACCGTGACATTCGTCATCGGGTTGTAGTAGGTCTTCGAACCGTCGCCGTTGGTGTTGTAGTTCACCGAGTTGATGGCGATCGCGTCGTCCCCGGTGCCGCGGACGAAGTTGTTGGTGACGGTCAGGTCGTTGCCTGAATCCGCGCCCAGCGACACGTTGTTGACGTTGATCCCGTCCGCCCAGACCGATGTCAGCCTGCTGTTCTTCACCGTCCCGCCGGTGCCGGAGGCCCAGAAGCCCGACATGGTGTGCTGGGTCCAGATGCCGTCGGCCAGCCAGTCGGTGCCGGTGGTGTCCATCGCGCCGCCGTCGCCGCCGATGGTGCTCCGGCTGACGGCGTTGGCGTCGATGTGGAAGTCACGCACAGTGCAGGACGTGAGGTCGAACAGGGCTGCCAGGGGTGTGGAGTTGGGGACCGGGACGTCACGGTAGACCGTGCTGTACCAGAGCCCCGCGCCCGCGATGGTGATGCCCTGCGCGGTCAGTCCGGCGGTGCCCTTCACATAGAAGGTGCCCTGGGGGATCCACAGGATCCTGCCCTGTTGCTCGGCCTGGTCGATGCAGTTCTGGATGGCGGCCCGGCTGTCCACCGACTGACTGTCGGCCCCGCCGTTGGTCGGGGTGTTGTCCGCCACCGCGCCGCAGCTCGTGATCGAGATCGAGTTCGCGGGCTGTGTCTGCGGCGCCGGCGGGTTCTCCACGTCGACGGAGTCGATGTCGTAGAAGGACGCGCTGTTGGCGGAGTCCCTGCGCAGCGAGAAGGTGGCGCCGGCGGGGATCGGGGAGCCGGTGACGAAGGTGTGCGACTCGTCCCAGAAGACCCTCGGGTCGCCGTCGGCCGGGTTCTGGTCGTCGCTCGTGTTGTAGTTGCCGTTGCCCTCGTACACCCAGCTCTGCAGCGAGTTGAGGTTCAGCGCCTGCCGGAACACGCCGTTGACGTAGAGGTTCAGCGTCGCGGTGGCGCCACCGCCGGACGCCGAATCGGGGATGCTCGCGCGGACGTCGAGGAAGGAGATCGGCCGGCCGGTGGTGTTCGTCCACTGCACCGACTGACCGGTGCCGTCCAGGTGGACGTAGGAATGGCCGGAGGCCTCGAGGGCGGCGCTGGAGTACTGCGTGGTCGGGGCCGAGGTCAGTGACCGGACGGCAGCGCCGCCGGCGGGGGTTCCGGCCTCGGCTTCGTAGACGGCGAACGGGGTTGTGGCGCCCGCGGTCGAGTTGGCCACCGCCAGGTGCGCTGCCGCCTTGGCCGGCGGCGACTGCTGAGTGGCGGCGGCCGGTAAGACGGCCATGCACATCGCGCCGACCGTGGCGACGACGGCCACCGCCAGTCGCCGGGGTCTGAGGCTCGTCAGCATCTGAGGCTCCTTCACGGAGTGGGGGGAACCGGCGCCCCGACCGTACAGAGCATGCATCAAGCCCGCTAGATTCCGACGAAGTAAAGAATGAATTGCGCAAGCATCTGTAAGTTTCTTGCACTGACGTGCAATTCACGAAGATGGCGCGTTGCTACACCTCGTTGAAGCCGCGGGCCGCGTCGTAGATGTCCAGCTCGATGACGACCACGAAGAAGCGCGTCACGACGAAGTGGACCATCACGCCGTCTTCCCAGGCCGAGCGCGTCACGGTGTCGGTGGTGTAGGCGAGGTGACTGCCATCGCCCTCCGGGTCGGCCACGATCCGGTCGAGAAGGCGCTCGAACTTCTCCCGGTCCGAGGCCGGCATGTACTCACGGAACCGCGCGACCTGCTCGGTGAACTGCACACGTCTCTTCATCGCGGCAGGATCATACGGACGCGGGGAAGACCTCTGCCGGGATTATTACGACGGTCTTCGTCGGCTACGAAGCCGAGTCCTTCCTGCTGCTCGCCGCCGCGTAGGCCTGGGCCGGTGTCATCGGCACGCCGTTCAACGACACCGTCTTGTACGGGCTGACCTTGGCGCAGGACTTCGACTGATCGGCGGTCGAGGCGTTGGCGTTGGAGACGGCCGCGTGGGTGTCGGCGGGTGCCGCGGCGGACGAGGAACTGCCCGAGAGCGTCGTGCCGTTGGTCCAGTCGGCGCCGATGACGAGGGTCAGGCCGCTCGCGGTGCTCTGGGTGAGGTGCGCGGTGGACAGGCCGAGGGCGGAGGCCACGGTCTGGGCCTCGGCCTTCTCGCCGGGGCCGTAGGTGAGCCGGGTGGTCGCCGCCTGTTCGGGTGCGTTGCCGGTGCTGGTGCCGGGGCTGAAGCCCTTGGCGATGAGCGCGTTGGCGATGACGGAGGCGCGTCCGCCGATGGTGGTGCCGTTCTCCACCTTCACGGCGACCTCGGCGGCCGGCACGGTGGCCGGCGCGGTCGTGGAGGGCGAGGCGGATGCTTTCTTCTTGCCGCTGCCCGAGCTCAGGGACTGGTCGTTGGCGATGGCGGCGAACAGGGACTTGGCACCGGCCGCCGGGACGACACGGTCGGCGTTGGCCGGGTCGGCCCCGGTCTGCATGGTGGTGAACGTCATCCGCTTGGAGGGGACCTTGTCCAGGTCGGTCGCCAGGTCCACGAGTTTGCCGACGCTGCCCAGGCCAGTGTCCACCGTGAGCGCCTTGGTCGCCGCGTCGGCCAGGGAGTACACCTTGGCCGGGTTGGCCAGGGTGCCCGCGCTCTTGAACTTGCGGATCATCGCACTGAGGAAGAGGTGCTGGGAGACGGTACGGCCGAGGTCGCTGCCGTCGCCGAAGCCGTGCCGGGAGCGGACGAACTCCAGCGCCGCCTCGCCCTTGAGGGTGTGGGTGCCCTTGGCGAGCTTCAGGTGCGAGTAGGTGTCGTAGACGTTGTCGCTGACGCAGACCGAGACGCCGCCGACCGCGTCGGACATCTTCACCACGCCGGCGAAGTCGAGCATGACGAAGTGGTCGATGGTGATGCCGGTGAGTTGGTGCACGGTCGTCACCTGACAGGCGGGGCCGTACTGCAGCGCGCTGTTGATCTGCCCGTAGTAGCCGGACGTCGCCTGGCTGCTGGCCGGGTCCTTGCACGCGGGCACCTGGGTCATGGTGTCGCGCGGCACGCTCATCACGGTGGCGTTGGACCGGTCCGCGGAGACGTGCACCACCATCTCCACGTCCGCGTTGTGGCCGACGGTCGAACTCCCGGAGCCGCAGCCGCCGCCCAGTTTGCAGTCGGCGGCGTTGTTCCGGCCGTCCGAACCGATCACCAGGAGGTTGATCGGTGTCCGGCCGAAGGCGTCGGCCTTCTCCTTGCCGCCCGCGCCGTCGTCGAGGGCAACGCTGTTGATGTTGCCGTTCAGGTGCTCCCAGAGCCAGGTGCCGACTCCGGCGGTGACGAGGATCAGTGCCGACACCGTGATCAGGGCTATGCGGGCGACCCGTCGGCGCCGGGCCACCGGTTTGGCGCGGCGGCGGGCCCCGTGACCACCGTTCCGCGCCGCCTGCCGCGCGGCGGCTCTGCCGCCCGGGCGATGGGCCGGTTCTCCGTCCGTCCTGCGTGGGTGAGGCAGGCCGGAGCGATCTCGCGTGGCCGCACGGCCGGACCGCTCGCCCCGGGGGTCGCTCATCCACCACTCCCTACGCTGTCACCGACACCGGCACCGACCGCCGACCCGAAGGGCGGCGCCAGCGGGCCGACCCGCACGTCAGGGCGCACCCCTCGGACCGGATGATTGCGCAATATAGCAACTGTCATCGTTCGCACCGGTGGGCCCTCCCCTCTCCGGGGCCCCAACTCCGAACGCGGGAGGTCCTGTTGCCCTACCCGGCAACGGCCTTCCCGGCCTTGGCCCAGTTGGCGTGCAAACGGTCCAGGTACGACTGCGCCTGGCTGCCCGGTGTCGTACCGCGGGCGAAGGCGAGCATGTTGCCCGCGCCGGTGTTGTAGCCGAGGGCGAGGAGGTCGTCCTCGCTGAGGGATGTCGGCCGGGCCGTGGGCAGTTGGGCGGCGAGGTCGTGCAGGTACCAGGCTTCGGCCTCGATGGCGAGGTCGCGGTCGTCGGGGAGCTCGTCCCAACTCCGGTCGGCGAAGTCCCGGCCCTTCTTCACCTCGTCGAAGGTCGCGCGATGCATGTTCGCGATGCCGAAGGCCGCGTCCGGCTTGTACCGCTGCCAGACCCGCTCGAAGGCCGGGTCGTGCGGCTTGTACGCCTCGTTGTAGAGGATCGCCATCACCAACTGGGCGCTCACACCTGCCTGTTGGGCCCGGGTGCGGACCTGGGACGCGTAGGCGGCGGGGTCGTACGACGAGGTGGTGGCCCGAGGTGAAGGACCGACCGAGGCCGAGGGACCGGCCGAGTTGCCCGGCGTGGCCGATCGGGGCGCCCCGGTCGAGGGCTGCGGAGTCGCGGCCTGCGGAGTGTCCGCCGCGCGCACCAGGACGTAGACGACGACCGCGAAGACCACGAGCGCGAGCCATCGTCGCCGGGACCGGGGTTCGGCCAACTCCCGCACCTCCCGCCTTCTTTCAGGACGGCGTGCATTTCCGGAACCCGAACGTACCGCAAGCCCTTCCCCTGGGCAGATGTCCCCCATCATCGGGAATTTGACGAGATCCAGTACTCTGCCGCTCGCGTCATACGGCAGTGTGCCGACGGCCTGAACTGTGGGGGGACCACGTGAGCGGTGAGATCTACTTCAGCAACAACTACCGTGACCTGTGCGTGCGCAATGGAACGGGGGCCGGTTTCCAGTTCGAGTTCTCGTGCGCCCGCTGCTACGACACCTGGCGTTCGCCGTTCGAGGCGTACGTCGGTGAACGGGCCGCCACCTGGCTCGGCAAGGGCGTCGACGTGGCCTGGAGCCTGCTGGGCAGCGCCGGCCGGGGCGTCTCCTCCGCGGCCGACGGGCTCGCGGGAGCCGGCTGGGGACAGGCCCGCGACCACGCCTTCCAGCAGGCGATCGACAACGCGGAGGGGCACTTCAACCGCTGTGCCCGCTGCACCGACTACGTCTGCGGACGCTGCTGGAACGCGGCGCAGGGCCTGTGTCTGCGCTGCGCGCCGGACACCGCGGCCGAGGCCATGGCGGCCCAGCAGCGCGGTCTCAACGACATGGCGTCCCAGCGGGCGTACGCCGCGGGCCAGCAGGCAGGCCAGACCTACGACCCCTCCACACCACGGCAGTTGGTGTGCCCGCAGTGCCGCACCGAGACGCACGGGGCCGCCTTCTGCTCCGGCTGCGGCTATCACCTGGCCCAGTCAAACGCGTGTACGTCCTGCTCCGCCGTGGTGCCGGACGGCGCGGCGTTCTGCCCGGGGTGCGGCACGCGGCGGTAGCGCGGTCGGCGGTGTTGCGGACGCCCAAGTCCGCGCTGAAGCACCGCAGTTCGCAGTTCGCGGGGGCGAAGTACGCCGGCGCTCCCGATTCCCGGCCCGTGCCGCTCGGCACGGGCCGGGAGCGGTCACAGATGGGCGGCCACGGCGGGCAGCAGGTCCTGGAAGGTGCGGCCGGCCGCGGGTTCGCCGATCGCCTTCAACTGCCAGCCGCCGCCTGCCCGGTAAAGCTTTGCCATGATCTGGGCCGTGTAGGTGCCACCGCCGCTGAGCGTGTAGCGGGCCAGTTCCTGTCCGGTGGTCTCGTCGATCAGCCGGCAGAAGGCGTTCTGCACCTCGGCGAAGGTCTGTCCGGTGAAGGAGTTGACCGTGAAGACGATCTGGTCGATGTGGACGGGGACGCGGGCGAGGTCCACCAGGATCGTCTCGTCGTCACCGCCTCCGGCGCCGCCGACCAGGTTGTCCCCGGTGTGGCGGACGGAACCGTCGTCGCTCGTCAGATGCTGGAAGTAGACGACGTCGGCCGACTCCCGGCCGACGAAGAGCAGGGCCGAGGCGTCCAGGTCGATCTCGCGGGGACCGGTCAGCTTGGCCAGGAATCCCTTGCGGGGCGCGGCCTGCCAGCCCAGCCCCATGCGTACGGACGTCAGGGCACTGCCGTCGGACTTGCTGAGGCTGACCTGCTGGCCCTTGCCCAGGTTGACGGACATGCGCGGTCTCTCTTTCTGCCGCTCGGCGAGCTGCTGGACGAGGAGTCGGGGGCGCTGCGGGCGGACTCCTCAGACGCCGACCCCGAAGTCGGCGGCGATGCCGGCAAGACCGGCGGCGTAACCCTGCCCCACCGCACGGAACTTCCACTCCGCGCCGTTGCGGTAGAGCTCGCCGAAGACCATGGCGGTCTCGGTCGACGCGTCCTCGGACAGGTCGTAGCGGGCGAGTTCGGCGCCGCCGGCCTGGTTGACGACGCGGATGAAGGCGTTGCGGACCTGTCCGAAGCTCTGTCCGCGGGAGTCGGCGTCGTGGATCGAGACGGGGAAGACGATCTTGTCGACCTCGGCCGGTACGGCGGCGAGGTCCACCTTGAGGGACTCGTCGTCACCCTCGCCCTCACCGGTGAGGTTGTCGCCGGTGTGTTCCACCGAACCCTCGGGGCTCTTGAGGTTGTTGTAGAAGACGAAGTGCTGGTCGGAGGGGACCTTGCCCGACGCGTCGAGCAGCAGCGCGGAGGCGTCCAGGTCGAAGTCCGCGCCGGTCGTGGTGCGCACGTCCCAGCCGAGGCCCACCAGCACCGCCGTAAGACCCGGCGCCTCCTTGCTCAGCGAAACGTTGCCGCCCTTGGACAGGGAAACACCCATGACTCGTCCCTCCACACATGCCGACGATCCGGGTCCGAGGCACGGACCCGCACTAGAATCTACAACAGTGTAGAAATCTGTGGGAGGGCGGCACGGCCGGCCGGTGCCGCGTCGCTACGATGAGACGATCGCGACCCCGCAGCGGCAGGAGGAGAACGGAACGTGGCGAAGCCGGATCCGCGCCCCCCGCGCCGGGCACAGGGCGCGCTGGAGACGCAGGTGCTCACCGTCCTGCACACCGCCGGGACGCCGGTGACCGCGGCCTGGGTGCAAGAGCACCTGGACGCCGATCTCGCCTACACGACCGTGATGACCGTACTGATCCGACTGCTGGAGAAGCAGGCCGTGACCCGCAGGCGGGAGGGCCGCTCGTTCGTCTGGTCGCCCGCCGCGGACGAGGCGGGGCTCGCCGCGCTGAAGATGCGCAAGGTGCTCGATCGCGAGCAGGACCGCAGGGCCGTACTGGCCAGCTTCATCACCGCCCTGCCCGAGGACGACGAACAACTGCTGCGCGCCCTGCTGGACCAGGCGGCCGACACGCCCGACGAGTCGGCGGGCTGACGTCCCGTGGGTGTCTTCGTCCTCCTGCCGCTGCTCCTGCCGTTGACGGCCTGGCCGATCGCCCACCTCGCCACCCAGCGTCTGCACCCGCGCGCCGCCACGACCCTGCTGAGCGTCGTGGCCGCCGTCATGGCCCTGTGCAGCACCCTGTGCCTGGGCCTGCTGATGGTGGTCGGCACCGCCCAACTCCCCGGCAATCCCCTGCCGGACGGCTGGTCGGACCCCGAGGTACGGGAGAGCGTGCCCCAGGACGAGATCGCGGGGCAAGCCGCAATTCCCCTGCTTCTGGGGGTGGTTGCAGGCTGCGGCCGAACCCTGTGGCGTCATTTCCGCGTACGGCGGCGGGCTCACGCGGCGCTCACCGGCCTGCGCGACACCCCGGTCGCGGTCCTCCCCGACGCCGAGCCGTACGCCTATGCCCTGCCCGCCGGTCCACGCGACCGGATCGTCGTGTCCACCGCCATGCTCGACCGCCTGGACACCCAGGAG
Organism: Streptomyces sp. MBT53; assembly: GCF_016654115.1. Taxonomy (GTDB): domain Bacteria; phylum Actinomycetota; class Actinomycetes; order Streptomycetales; family Streptomycetaceae; genus Streptomyces. Next base: position 22,252 of record NZ_JAEQAZ010000006.1, on the reverse strand, counting down.
CGCCGAGCCCTGTTCGCGCATGAACGGGCGCACCTCGCCGCCCGGCACCACCGCCACCTGCTGATCACTCAACTGGCCGCGCAGGCCAACCCGTTCCTGCTGCCACTGCGCACGGCCGTCTCCTACGTCGCCGAGCGCTGGGCGGACGAGGAGGCCGCCCACCGTGTCGGCAGCCGCAGGGCCGTGGCCCGCGCAATCGGCAAGGCGGCACTCGTCCCACGCGGCACACCGGGACCGACGCTCGCGGGCCTCGCGGCGCCGGGCCCGCTCCCCCGCCGCGTCGCCGCACTGCTGGCACCGGCGCCGCCGGCCCGCACCTGGCCGCCGCTGTTCACCGCCGTGGGCCTGGCACTGTGGAGCGCCGCGGCGGGGGCGGCCCTGTCCGCGACGTTCTCGGCGAACTCGGCGGTGACCCTGCTGCTCCTGCTGCACGCGGCGACGCCGCTGTAGGGATCACGCCCGCGATGGCGGCCCACAGGCAGCAAGATTCCGACAGGTTTCCGGCAAGGAAAACCGGTGGAGGTCCACCTCTTCGGAGTCGGTGTCCAGCACGTACCCGCCGTTGCGCCGCAGCAGGCGCGGCGTACGAACGGCCCCGGTGGCCGCCAACACCCGCCGGATACGGGCCACATGCGCGTACAGCGCGGAGCGCGACCCCTCCGGCGGATCCTCACCCCACACACGCCTCATCAGCGTCTCCAACGGCACGGCCCGGCCTGCGTCCACCGCGCACACCGTCCGCACTCTGCCCTGGCCGGTCAGCCCTTTCACCGGCGTCGCCCTGTCGACACCTCCCAGGCACCAGGTCACGACCCACGCTACGCACGCGTGAGACAGCCCGACAAGGTTCCACCCAGCCAGGTCTGCTCCTCGGGGATCTCGTCCGCGCGCTCTTCGCGACCCCTTGCCCCAACTCGACAGCCATGGCGGTGGCTTCGCCATGCCGAGCCGCGACCAGGTGATCAGCGCGGCAATTGCCGAGACACTGCGCGCTCAGGTCCGCCCGGCCGAGGGGCGAAGTGAGGAACGCCGACACTGTCACGGCCGGTGCCTCGCCCACGGCTACGAACGCCGCCCGTACGGCTCCGAAGCCATGAGCCCTGAACCGGCGCGGACAGGTTCTCCGCTACCAGGTGACGGGGAGACGCGAAAGGCCACAGACCCGGCTTCCGTTGGTCCACGCGAGTTCCTCCGCTGTGCCCACAAGGGCGAGAGTGGGAAATTCGCGAATCACCGTGCCGATGGCCACTTGCAACTCCACGCGAGCGAGGTTGGCTCCGAGACAGTAGTGAGGGCCGTGGCCGAAGGCGAGGTGTTTGTCGTCGGCGCGATGGATATCGAATGTACCGGGGTCGGGAAAGTGCCGCGGATCGAAATTCGCGGCCACGACAGGGGCGAGAACGCCCTGACCTTGTTCGACGGTGGCCCCCGAGGGAAGCGCCACACTCTCGGTCGCCACTCGCAACAGGCCTCCGTAGCCCGGGACTTCCATGCGGACGATCTCTTCCACGGCAGTGGGCACGAGTGCTGGATCGTGGCGGACTGCGGTGAGTTGGTTCGGGTGTCGCAGGAGAGTGAGGATGCCACGGCCGATGACGTTGCCGGTGGTCTCGTGGCCCGCGACGATCAACCCTCGTACCATGCGGGCCAGTTCGTCCGCGCTGAGCCGGTCGTTCGCGTCGTGCGCGTCGATGAGGTCGTCGAGCAGATCCTCGCCCGGATTCCCGCGGCGCGCGGCGATGAGGGTATCGACGTAGGCGGTGAACTCCGTGGCGGCCTTGGAGCGCTGCGGTGCGGAAGCGGTGCTGGTGGACAGGAACATGTCCGACCAGCTGCGGAAGTACGGACTGTCCTCGGCCGGGACACCGAGCAGTTCGCAGATGATGTTGATCGGCAGCGGAAAGGCGAAGGCCGCCATCAGGTCCGCCGGACGCGACCCGGCACGCATCTCCGTGAGCAGTTGGTCCGCGACAGCCTGGATCCGGGGCCGCCAGCTCTCCGCCCTCCGGGGAGTGAACGCCGCCTGCACCATGCGCCGAAGCCGGGTGTGATCCGGCGGGTCCATGTTGACCAGAGCGTTCGGATCGTCGGAGAAGTCGGCGTCAGGCAGCATGCGCGGAGCGCCGGCGTAACGCAGGTTCCGGCTGAAGCGCGGGTCCGCGTAGACCTCTCGCACATCGTCGTAGGTGGTGGCCAGGAGGACTTCGTCGCCGCTGGGCAGTACCACGGGCGCCAGTGGGCAGCCACGCCGTCTGCTCTCGTACGCTCCGGGCGGGCCGCCATGAGGTCCAGGCGGGAACGGGAACGTGACCTCGCCGTCGGGTGTCTCGGTCGTGTCCGGCACCGTGGAACTCCTCCCAGGTGGATGCTTGCCGGATCTATCTGATGGAGCGTCAACTCCGCCGATCCTCGAGAGATTCAGCGTGATGCGCAAGGCTCCGACGCTTCCGAACCGCCTACGACCAAGATCCGGACTGTTCCCGGACCGGCGAGTCAGACCAAGAACCTGTCGGGCACTCCGCACACATGGCCGAGCACGTCGGAAGATCCCCCGACACGGGCAGGCGGTAGCGCTGCACCACCACGTTCGTGCGGCTCGCCCTCGCCATGTTCCGCATCGCGGTCCAAGTGCGATCCGGTCTGCCGGCACTCGCGGTTCAGCTCAGCGATTCGAAGAACGGGCGACCGGGAGCGAAGTTACGAGAACACATCGTCACGTCCTCACCCCTGAGGTAAGCCACCAACCATTCGCCGAACGTCATCTCGTGCAGTGTCCAGGCCGGACTGTCGAGCTCCGCCACCACGACGCGCCAGGGTGACGAGGAGCCGTCCGGGACGCGGAGGAAAACCCATTCCCCCGTCTTGGCCAACGCGATCGGCATCAACTCACCGGGGTTCGCCCCCGCCGGACCGGGCAGGTACTCCACCATGTCTTCCTCGCGCCAGAGCTCGAGATCCCCCCTGATCGACTCTCCCAGGTTGTGCAGAAGATGGCCGGCGGGGTGCTTCAGATACAGCTGATTGTTGATCTGGACCGAACCGTAGGCATCCACGATCTCACGGAAGTCTGCCGGGAATTCGACTCCGAACTCCCACTCCATTTCGATCCAGGGCGCCGGATCCGTCCAGTTGAATTCGGGTTCGCCCAACAAATCCCGGATCTCTGCAAGCATTGCCATCACCTCGCTTCGGTGTCCCAGAGATCGATCCGGAGTTGTATGGAGCGCCTGACGTCGCGGTCGTGAAAGAAACGCGACCCCGCATAGCAAAGGTCGTCGAGAGTCCAGTCCTCGCTGATCTCCCGGGCCGCGAAGCGACGGAGCAGTTCGACCATGCCGCAGTCGAAGTGCGACCAGCACTCGGGCACCGCCCACTGCCGACGCCAGATCACCGTCCCCCACTCGTCGGGATCCGGTGAATCCGCCCGCCAGCACAGCAAGTCCGCCTCGGCGGTATAACCCCAACCGACAAGCAGTTCGGGCGCGTCGTAGTCTTCCTCCTCCCCTGTCAGCTCGGCAGTCACTGTGATGCCCTCGACATTGGCGCCGGGATCGTTGGGATACACCTCGCTCACAGGCGGAACCACCCCGAGGAAATCATCGAATAGGCCCTGCCCGTAGACGCGCATGAACTCCTTGTAGTCGTCGGGGAACCCACGCGGGTAGCGCCCGGACAGGCCGTTCCAGTCCAGTACGTCTCCTCCTGCGCTCGGGGGGCCGGCCAGGGAAGCGAGACGGGCCAGCGGACCGGCGTGGTCGGGAGGCTGTTGCACGGGAGTCTCCGTCACTTGATCACGTCACCCAGGTTCACCCCGGATGATCCGTAGGTGTTGTACACCGTCATGCCGGCCGAAAGACCGGCGGCCCCGCTGTTGTAGTGAGGTGGCAGGCGTTGATCGACCGGCTTGGATCGAGTCCCACCGTCTCGGTGATGGAGGGCCTCGGTGAGGTGACGGATCGGAAACGACCCACGCGAAAAGGGCCCCCACAGGCTCTCGCCCGTGAAGACCCTTCGCACCGTCGGGACGACAGGATTTGAACCTGCGACCCCTTGACCCCCAGTCAAGTGCGCTACCAAGCTGCGCCACGTCCCGGTCGCGCCCCACCCGGTCGGTCGGGTGAACGCGCAGGTAAACCTTACCGCATGCGCAAGGTCACTTCGGCGGCGTCGGGGTGTCGTGGGTGCGGTACATCGCCTGGATGTCCAGTTCCAGCTGGACGGTGGGGCCGACGACGGCGATGCCCCGGGCGAGCATGCTGCGCCAGTTCAACGTGTAGTCCTCGCGGTGCAGTTCGGCCGTGGCGAGGGCCGCGCAGCGGAGTTCCTCCGCGTAGCCGCCGTTGACGGTGCCCAGGTAGGTGGTGTCCAGGTTCACCGAGCGGCTCACGCCGTGCATCGTCAGGGAACCCTGCAGGGTCCACTTGCTGCCGCCGCGGTACGCGAACCTCGTGCTGGTGAAGTCGATGTACGGGTAGCGCTCCACGTCGAGGAAGTCACCGGAGCGCAGATGGTTGTCGCGCGTGGTGTTGCCGGTGGTGATGCTGGACGCGTCGATGCGGACGTGGACCTTGGACTCGGCCACGTCCTGGGCGATCTGGATGCCGCCCTGGAAGCGTTCGAACCTGCCGTGCACATGCGCCATGCCGACATGCTTGGCGATGAAGCGGATCGCGGTGTGCGGCGGGTCGAAGAGCCAGGTGCCGGGCGGCGGGAGTTCCTGGGCGCGGCCGGGCTGGAGCCATACGCGTTCGGTGGGCGCGGCGGTTCCGGCGGCGATCTCCACCGTCTCCTGGTGCGGCTGGAGTCCCTGGGCCGAGACGAGGAGGCTGTAGCGTCCGGGCGGCAGCGCGGCGAGGAAGAAGCCGTACGGGTCGGTCGTACCGGAGGCGGCGACGCGGTGGGAGTCCAGGGCCGTCACGGTGACGTCGGCGGACGCCATGGGCGCGCCGACCGGGTCGACGATCTCTCGGCCGAGGCCGCCGGCGCCGGGCGGGAGGGGGAGCGAGAGGCCCGCCGCCGGGGCGGAGGCGCCCTGGGGCAGCCAGCGCCTGAGCAGTGCGAGGGCCATGGTGATCACCTTTCTTCACAGCGGTCGTGCTCCGCCGATCCTGAAGGCTTCGTCACCATTGTGGGTGTCTCATATCGAGACACCCGTTCCGTCGCCTTCCGCGTAGCGGCGGACGATCGGCTCCAGGTAGTCCGCGTGCGGGCCCACGAGGAGCGGGAGTTGGGCCGTTGAGTGGATCAGGGCGATGGCGTCCAGTTCCGGTTCGCGGTACCGGGCCCGCTCCGCCGCCGCCATCTCCTCGTGCCGCGCGCGCACTTCGGTCCCCGGGAGCGACGGCGCGCGGAAGAGGACGCCGATACCGCCGTTCCCGGCGCGGGTGACGTTCCAGAAGGTGAGGTCCTCGGGCCGGGCCTCGATGCCGGTCTCCTCGATCAACTCCCGTGCGGCATGGCGCTGCAGGGCCTTCATGTCGAGCGGCTCGTCGCCCTCGGGTGGTTCTAGCGAGCCGCCCGGTAGCTGCCAACGGCCGGGCGCCGCCGTGGAGTTGGACATGCGGCCGACCAACAGGCGTCCGTCGTCGGCCGGTTGGAGGACGGAGACGAAGAAGGACGGCAGCCATGAGGTGGAGAACGGGACCCGGCGCAGGGCGAAGTGGCGGTACGTCGTCCGCACCCAGGAGATGACCAGTTCGTACGGCCCCTCCCGCTCCGCGCCCGCGCACACCAGGACCGGCCCGTCGAAGAAACTCGGGTTGGCGCGCACCCGTTCGTCCCAGACCCGGTCCATGGCGAGCCGCTCCTCGGGGGTGAGCCGAGGAGCGGCGGATTCGACGAGCCTGAGCCGGTGGACGTCCAGGAGTTCGGCGCCGGGGCGTCGCGCGCTCTGTTCGATCATCGGCTCATGCTGGCACACCTGCCGGGTCAGTTGAGGGCGCCGGGAGCCATCACCGACGCTTCCTCCTCCGCCTTCAGGAGCGCCGACTCGGAGCCGCCGACGGTCGTTCCGCCGCCCCGGCCGGACCGGCGCGCCGGCACCAGGAGCGCGGCCAGCGCGGCGCCGAGGAGCAGCACCGCCAGCACCGCGAATCCGTGGGTGTACCCGGAGTCGTACGGCAGGCCGGATGCCTGGAGGTGCCCGGTGACCAGGACGCTGGTCACCGCGGCGCCGATGGAGCCGCCGATGGTGCGGATGTTGGCGTTCATGCCGGTCGCGGCGCCGGTCTGCTCGGGCGGGACGCTGCCGACGATGAGGTTGGCCATGGAGGCGAAGGCGAGTCCGATGCCGAATCCGAAGATGCCCGCGACGAGGGCGATCTGCCACTGCTGGTCGTGCCAGAGGGCGAGGATCCCGCAGGCGACCGCGCCGAGTGCGGCACCCGTGGTGAGCAGCGCCTTGGCGCCGACGACGGGTTCCAGTCGGCCGCTGAGGACGCCGGAGACGAACATCGCGATCAGCATGGGCAGCATGAGGAGTCCGGACGCGGTGACGCTGGCGCCGAAGCCGTAGCCGGCCGAGGAGGGGGTCTGGACGAAGCCGGGCAGGAAGGACCAGATCGAGTACATGCCCGCGCCGAAGAGCAGCGCGGCGGTGTTGGTGGTCCACACGGAGGGCAGGCGCATCACCTTGAGGTCGATGAGCGGGCTGCGGGAGCGGGCCTCCGAGAACAGCCAGGCCGCGAAGAGCACGACGGCCGCGGCGAACAGTCCGACGACCCGCAGGGAGCCCCAGCCCCAGCTGCCGGCCTGGCTCAGCGGCAGCAGCAGGGCGACCAGCCAGCCCGAAAGGAGCACGGCGCCGGACCAGTTGACACGTCCGTCGGCGCGGCTGGGCGACTCGGGGACGTAGCGCAGGGCGATGAGGGTGGTGGCGGCGACGATGCCGACGGGGAACCAGAACAGCCAGCGGTAGTCGAGCGCGGACACGATGGGTCCGGCGGCCACCATGCCGACACCGCCGCCCGCGGCGATCACGGCGGACAAGTTGCTGATGCTGCCGGGGACTTGGGACGCGTCGAACTCGTCGCGGATGATGCCGAAGGAGAGCGGGAACAGCGCGCCGCCGATGCCCTGGACGACCCGGGCGACGATCAGTACGCCGATGTTGGGCGCGAGCGCGGCGACCAGACAGCCGGCCAGGACGGCCAGGAGGACGGCGACGAGCGTGCGCTTCTTGCCGACGAGGTCGCCGACGCGGCCGAGTATGGGGGTGAAGACCGAGGCGGACAGCAGATAGGCCGTCATCACCCAGGTCGCGGTGGACTGGGAGGTGTGCAGCGCGTGCTGGACGGTCGGCAGGGCCGGCGCGATCAGCGACTGCAGCATGGAGAAGACGCCCGCTCCCGTCGCGAGGACCGCGAAGGTGAGGCGGGTGGTGGATGTGCGGGGCATGGAGAGCCTCTCCGAAACAAGCAGGCAGGGCGCGTCCGCACGCACACGTCCACGGCGGTACGCACCCACCACTGCTAAAGTGGAGGTACCCCTCCACCATAACGGAGGCACCCCTCCGGTTCAACCCAGTCCGCCCGGGAGGCACCAGTGACGGCCACGCCGTTCCCCGTCAGCGAAATCGTCGCGGCCCAGCGCCCCCACCGCAAGGACGCCGCCCGCAACTACGACGCCCTGCTGGCCGCCGCCCGCGAGGCCTTCGCGGAGCACGGCGCGGAAGCCTCGCTGGAGGACATCGCCAGACGCGCCGGTGTCGGCATCGCCACCCTCTACCGCAACTTCCCGACCCGCCGGGCCCTCTTCGAGAGCGTCTACGCGGACGAGGTCAACGCCCTGTGCCAGGTCGCCCTGTCCGTCGCCGACCAGGAGCCGTGGGAAGCCCTGATGTCGTGGCTGAACCGTTTCGCGGGCTACATGGTGACCAAGCAGGCGGTACGCCAGGCGCTGGAGAACGACTCGGAGATCTTCGGGACCTGCCGCGAGTCGATGTTCTCCGCGGGCGGCCCGCTGTTCGAGCGCGCGCAGAAGGCGGGCGTGGCCCGTACCGACATGGACTTCGGTGATCTCCTGCGCCTGGTGGCCGGGGTCACCGGTACGACGTTCGTGGACGACGCCCAGCGCGACCGCGTCCTGGTCATCGCGCTGGACGGCGTCCGCACCAACCGCTGACTACACGGGGGCGGTTCCCTCGTAGGCCGCCCGCAGCAGGGCGAGTACGCCCTCCTCGGTGACCGGCCGCGGGTTGGCGTACGCCTGGCTCACCGCCTGCGCGGCGGCCGTCGCCAAGTCGCTCTCCTTCAGGCCGAGTTCGGCGAGCGAGCGCGGGGCGCCGAGCCGTCCGGCCAGCTCCCACAGGGCAGTCGGGGCGACCGGGGCGTCCAGCGCACGGGCCACGGCGGCCGCCGCCTCCGGTGCGGCGGGCGCGTTGTACGCCAGCGCGTACGGCAGCACGACCGTGTGGGTCTCCGCGTGCGGGAGGCCGAAGGTGCCGCCGAGGACATGGCACAGCTTGTGATGCAGGCCCATGGTGGTCGCGCCGAGGCAGGAGCCGCAGAGCCACGCCCCGTACAGGGCGCGGCCCCGGGCTTCCAACGACCTTGGTTCGGCGGCCAGTTCGGGCAGGGCGCCCGCCATCGCCCGTACGCCCTCCTGTGCCATCAGCGCGATCAGCGGCGAGCCGTCCGGGGCGTACAGGGCCTCGACCGCGTGCGCGGTGGCGTTGACGGCGCTGGTCACCGTGAGCGGGACGGGGAGTCCGAGGGTCAGCTCCGGGTCGTAGACGACGCTGCGGGGCAGGACGGCGGGGTCGCGGCCGGTGCGTTTGGCGCCGTGTTCGGTGAGGCCCCAGACCGGGGTCATCTCCGAGCCGGAGTAGGTGGAGGGCACGGCGATCAGCGGGAGGCCGGTGCGCAGGGCGATGGCCTTGCCGAGGCCGATCGACGAACCGCCGCCGACCGCGACGCAGCCGTCGGCGCCCAGCGAGCGCGCCAACTCGACGGCACGGTCGGCCACTTCGACCGGGACGTGCATCTTCGCCTCGGCGTGCACCCCGACGCACACCTCGCCCAGCGAGTCGGCAACCGCCTGCGCGGTGTCGGCGCCACGGGCCCCAGAGAGCACCAACACCCGTCGCAGGCCGAGCCGTTCGGCCTCACCCGCGGTCGCGGTCAGCGCGGCGCCGGGACGGAAGACGACCCGCATGGGCTGAGCGTCGTAGGCGAAGTCGAGGAAGTCCTTCACGCGCTCTGCTCCAGTACGAGGTCGAACTGCGCGTGCCGGAAGGGGTTGGCGATGCCGAACTCCCGTGCCAGGGACGGGTCGTCGGTCGGGGCGAAGTCCGCGACCAGGCTCTGCTTGACGGCGAAGACGGCGTCGGAGTCGAGGTAGTCGCTGCCCGCGACGAAGATGTGCGTGGTGACGGGGGCGTGGCCGTCGGCCGAGGCGATGAAGTGGATGTGGGCTGGGCGGTAGGGGTGGCGGCCGGTCGCCCTGAGGAGGTCGCCGACCGGGCCGTCCGTGGGGATGGGGTACGGGCTCGGCACACAGGTGCGGAACCAGAAGCGGCCCTCGGCGTCCGCGGTGAACAACCCCCGTCCGTTGCCCGGGGGTTGGACGTCCGGCTGCTGCACGTCGTAGAAGCCGTTGCCGTCGGCCTGCCACACGTCGAGGAGGGCGCCGGGGAGCGGGGTGCCGTCCTGCGACACGACACGGCCGCTGACCACGCAGGGCTCGCCGCCGCCCAACAGGTCGATGTTCGCGCCGAGTTCGCGGACCGGCGACTCGGTCATGTGGAAGGGGCCGAGGACCGTCGACTCGGTGGATCCGTCGACCCGGTCGCCGTTGATGGTCTCCACCAGCATGGACAGGCCGAGCACGTCCGACAGGAGGATGAACTCCTGCCGGGTGTCCGTGCAGGCCTGGCCGGTCTCCGTCAGAAAGCGGATCGCCCGCTCCCATTCCGCCTGGGTGAGGCGGGTCTCCTGCGCGAACGCGTGCAGATGCCGGATCAGGCCCGACATCAGTTCGTGCAGGCGCGGGTCGGCGGTGTCCCGCAGACTCGCGACGGCCTCGTCCGTGACGGTGACGTGGGTGGTCATGCCAACTCCCTAACCAGTGCGAAATGTCAGCCGTGCCCGAGGATGCGGCGCAGCGCTTCCGTGAGCAACTGTTCGGCGTTCTCGGCCGCGTCGGCGTGGCGGAAGGCGACGTAGCCGTCGGGGCGGACGAGCAGGGCGCCCCCGTCGGCGATCTCGCTGAGGCGGGCCCAGTCGCCGTACGGGTCCTCGTACTGTTGGCCGGGGCCGATGACGACCGTGGCGATGTCGAGGGGCTGGGATCCGGCCGCGCGCAGCCACCGCTCGCCGCCGATGCCGGTGAGGAGGGTGAAGCGGCCCTTGCCGACCGTGTCCAGGGTCGAGACGGTGCGGGTGCCGGAGGTGATCCAGGCGTGCGGGAGCTTGGCGCCGGGGCGGGAACTGGGCTGGTGGTGCAGCTCGCGGTCGCGGTCGAAGCCGGGGTCGGGGGTGCCGTCGGGGACGATCGCGTCGGACGTGTAGCGCTGGTTGAGGTCGACGCCGTGCGCGTTGAACTCGTAGACCTTGTACGCGATCGCCTCGCGCAGCGCGGCCCGTTGCTTCTCCGCGGCCTCGGTGGCGTCCTTGCGGGCGGCGATGTTGGCCCACAGCTGCTCGGGGGTCTGCGGGGAGAGTCCGTCGAGCGCCTCGAAGATCGGGGCGGTCTCGCCGATCGACTTGTTGGCGCGGGTGACGATCTGCTTGCCGACCGGCGCGCGTTCGGCGTCGTAGGTGTCGAGGAGCTTCGGCGTGGCGGTGCCGTCGAGGACCAGCTTCAGCTTCCAGGCCACGTTGTAGGCGTCCTGGATCGAGGTGTTGGAGCCGAGCCCGTTGGACGGCGGGTGGCGGTGCACGGCGTCACCGGCGCACAGAACACGGCCGTTGGCGTAGGTCTCGGCGTACATCTCGTTGACCGTCCACGCGGAGGAAGACTTGATGGTCACGGGGATGTCGTCGTCGCCGACCAACTGCCGTACGACGGACAGCGCGTACTCCTCGGTGAGGTCGGGGGCGCCGGCGCTCACGTCGTAGCCCCACACGATCAGCCACTCGTTCCAGGGGCTGACACAGCGCACCAGGCCCGCGCCGATGCCGCCGACGTTGGCCCCCGGGGCGAGCACCCAGTAGAGGGTGGAGGGCCGGTGGGCGGTGTACTTCGTGAGGTCCGCCTCGAAGACGATGTTGATGCTGCCCGCGACCCCCATCTGACCGCCCATCGGCAGCCCGGCGTCCTCGGCGACCTGGGAACGGCCGCCGTCGGCGCCGATGAGGTACTTGGCGCGGATCTGGTACTCGTCGCCGCGCAGCCGGTCCTCGACGGTGACCGTCACACCGTCCTCGTCCTGCTCGAAGGACTTGTAGACCGTGCTGAAGCGGACGTTCGAGCCGCGCGCGAGCGCCGCGTCGATCAGCACCGGCTCCATCAGGTGCTGCGGCATGTCGCACATGCGGGTCGGGCTGGCCAGGTCGTGCGCGGCCTGCACGAGCGGGTCGTTGCCCCAGGAGCGGATCCGGCCCAGCTCCTCACCGGCGAGGCTGGTGCAGAACGTGGTGTTGCCCATCAGGTTCTGCGGGGTCGCCTTGGCCAGCACCTCGTCCTCGACACCGAGGTCGCGCAGGACCTCCATGGTGCGCTGGTTGGTGATGTGCGCGCGGGGCGTCCTGGTGAGGCGCGAGTAGCGGGTGACGACGATGTGGGGGACGCCGTAGGTGCTCAGCGCCAGCGCGGCGGCGGCACCGGCCGGGCCGCTGCCCACGATCAGTACGTCGGTCTCGACAACGTGCACGGCGGGACGCTCCAGGGGGTGAGGCAGGTTGAGACTGGGGTGAGAAAGGCACCGACTCTTCACGATCATCATGCGGGCGGAACACGCCCGGGTGTCTCATTACGAGACAGTTACAGCCCCGCGGCGGCCGCCGTCAGGGGCCCGATACGGTGTGAGGCGTCATGACCATCGTGGAGCACTCCCCCGCCCTCGCCCCGCTGCGCCAGGCTCGCGAGCGGTTCCTGACCGGCCGCCCGCTGCCCGACGGCGTCCCGGACGAGGTTCTCGCCGCGTGGCGGCGCGCCCGCTTCTTCGGCGTACGACATGACCTCGATGGACCGGTCCAGGATCCCGAACCGCCCCTTGAATCAGCCCTGTTGGAGGCGGCGCGGCCGGTGCTGGAGCGCGTCGCGCCGACCCTCGGCGGCCACTCGGCGCTGCTGCTGACCGACGAGCGGCTGCGGGTGGTGTGGACGGCGGGCGAGGTGCCCGGCGGCGACCGGTGCCGCGATCTGTCCGAGCGGGAGGTCGGCCACAACAGCGCGGCCCTCGCCCTGCGCACCCGGAGCCGGGCCGAGGTGCACGGCCCCGAGCACTTCCTCGACCTGTGGCAGGACGTGTCCGCGGTCAGCGTGCCGCTGTTCGCCCCGGAGACCGGGCAGGCGCTCGGCACGGTGACGGTCGCGTCCGGCCTGTGCGCCGGCTGCGGCCCGCATCCCGGTGCCGCCCTCGCGGAGGCCGCGGCCGCCGCGGTGGAGGCGGAACTCCTCGCCCGCTCCCGTACGGCCGAACGGGTGCTCCTCGACGCCTACACCCGCGCCACGCACGGCCCCGGCCGCGCGGTCGTCGCCCTCGACGGCCGCAACCGCCTGATCAGCGAGGCCGCCGTCCGCCTCGCCACCCCCCAGGTACTGACCGCCCTGGAACGCGCGAGCACCGGGGAGCCGCCTTATGGCGTGCCGCTCCCCGAGGGCGCCGGGTGCACCGCCGAGATCACTCCGGTACGGCACGAGGGCCGCGTCCTGGGGATCGTGGCCGTCCTCGCGGCGCGCGCCGCTGACGTGCCGCGTCCGTCGCCCCGCCCCGCACTGGCGCTCGCGGGCGGCTCGGTGCCGTGGCGGCACGCGGTCGCGCGGGCGGTCGAGCTGGCCCGGGTCCCGGAGCCGCTGCTGCTGACCGGCGAGCGCGGCACCGGCAAGACCGCGCTGGCCCGTGAACTGCTCGGCGAGACCGTGCCGTTGGTCGCCGACGCCGCCGAGTCACCGGAACTGGGCGTGAAGTACAGCGAGTTGGCCGACGGCCGCCCCCTGCTCCTGCGGCACGCCGAACGGCTGGCCCAGCCCGACGTCGCCGCGCTCAACTCCCTGCTCGAAGAACACCCGGAGGTGCATCTGCTGGTCACCTACACGCCCGGCACTCCCCCGGGCCCCTGCTTCCAACGCCTCCTCGACACCCTGGCCGCCCGGTCGGTCGCCCTTCCCGCGCTGCGGGAACGCCGTGAGGACGTACGGGAGTTGCTGCCGGTCCTGGCTCCCCGGCCGGCCCCGGGACAGCCGCCGCTGAGCTGGACGCTGGACGCGCTGCGGGCCCTGGAGGAGCATCCGTGGCCCGGGAACGTCACCGAACTCGCGCATGTCGTACGGGCGTTGGCGGAGCACCGGCGGGTCACCGGTCCGGTGCGGCGGGCCGAACTGCCCGACCCCGTCCGGGAGGGCCCCGCGGCCCGGCGGCTCAGCCCGATGGAGCACGCCGAACGCACCGCGATCCTGGCCGCGTTGCGCCGGCACGGCGGCAACAAGGCGCGGGCGGCCGCCGCGCTGGGCATCGGACGTGCAACCCTGTACCGCAAGCTGCGCGGGTACCAGGGCGTCTCGTGAGCAGCAGATCGACCGGGCCCGTCCGACACTGAACCGGCCTATTTGATCAGGGCGTTCGCCACCACCACGACCACACCGAGCAGCGCGTCCACCGCCCCGATCGCCACGGCCACCGCCCAACTCCGCGCCGACCAGCGGGCGGTGACCAGGCCGAGGGCGAACAGCAGCGCGATGTTGAGGACGAAGGCCGCGTACTCGACGCCGTTCGCGGGCCACCAGCCCCAGCCCGCCCCGGCCAGCAGCAGCACGGTGGGCACCGCGGCGGCGACCAGCGGCCACTCGTCGCGCAGGGTGCGCAGGGCGTCCCAGCGGCGGTGCGGGGCGCGCTCGGCGATGTAGTGGGCGTACCCGTGGGCCAGCGCCGAGGCGCCGGCGGTCACCAGCAGCCACAGGGCGTCGTAGCGGCGGCTGGCCTGGTCGGTGTGGCCGTACTGGGTGAGCGCGGCGACCATCGAGCAGGCGAGGACGGCGCCGTAGACGCCTCCGAAGAGGATGTTCTCCCGGGTCTCGTGCCGGTGCGGCTCGGGGACGGCCGTCGTGGTGTCCGCCATGGGCTGCCCTCTTCGCAGGCGTACAGGGATCGCGAGTGTACGGGGACGGTTCCCCTCCACGATCACCCGGGCCCGGTCTCCCCGCCACTCCGCGACGAAGTGTCCTCCGACCTGGGCCGATACCCCACACAGTGTCCACGCCCGGGGCGTGGCCGGCCGGGCTAGGGTCGCGGCATGACGCACAGTTTCGTTGTCCTCATCCCCGACGCCGAGCTCGAACCCGAGCCGCTGGACCCGGCGCAGATCGTCTCCGGTACGCCCGAGGTGACCGGGAAGGTGGTGTGGGAGTCCGAGGACGGGCGGCGGATCCGCGGGATCTGGCAGATCACCCCGGGGGTGGTCACCGACACGGAGGCGGACGAGCTGTTCGTGGTGATCAGCGGCTCGGCGACCATCGAGGTCGAGGGCGGTGAGACCCTGAGGGTCGGTCCCGGGGACATGGCCGTGCTGCGCGAGGGCGACCGTACGACGTGGACCGTGCACGAGACGCTGCGCAAGGCGTACGCGATCAACCTCTGACGAACGCTGTCGATCCTCAACGGGCCGCCGCCACCGGCATGTTGTAGGGCGTGACGACCTGGATCGCGGACGGCAGGGTCGGTCCGGCGGGCGGCAGCGCGTCGTGGGCGCGCATCACGATGCGGCAGGCCTCGCGGACGTCCTGGCGCAGGTCGTGGTGGAGGACGGCCGACAGCCGCTGCTCGTGCAGCAGCCTGGTGTTGTCGTGGTCGAGGTCGTGCGCGACGAACACGGCGCACTCGCGGCCCAGGTCGGCGAAGGCGCGCAGGGTCGCGATGTTGCCGCCGCCGATCGAGTAGACCGCGCGGATGTCCGGGTCGCGCTTCAGGGCGGCCCGGACCAGCTCGTACTGGGTGGCGTCCAGGCCGTGGCCCTCGGTGATCTCGACGAGGGACCGGTCCGGGTAGCGGGCGCGCATGGTGCTGCGGAAGCCCATCTCGCGCTCCTCCTCGTTGCGGAAGAAGCCGCTGCTCAGGCTGGTGAGGACGTTGCCGGGGCGGTCGCCGAGCCACTGGCCCATCAGGTAGGCGGCGGTGGCTCCGGCCGCCCGGTTGTCGATGCCGACGTAGGCGAGGCGGGCGCTCGCGGGCAGGTCGGTGACCAGGGTGACGACCGGGATACCGGCGGTGACGAGCCGGCCGACGGCCGCGGTGATCTCGGGGACGTCCGGCGCCTTGAGGATGACGCCCTGCGAGCCGCGCCGGGCGATCCGGTCCAGCGTTCCGACGAGTTCCTTCACCGGCGCGGTCTCCCGGAAGTGGAAGCGGGAGCGCACGACGGCCGGGTGCAGATCGGGCAGTTCCGCCTCCAGCGCCACCCGTACGGCCGTGGAGAACCGCTCGGGCGTCTGCATCACGATGTCGATCATGAACGTACGGCCGACCAGCCGGACCTGGGTGCGCTGCCGGTCGAGATCGGCGATGGCCTGCCTGACCTCACGCTCGGTGCTCTCCCGGACACCGCCCCTGCCGTTCAGCACCCGGTCCACGGTGGCCTCGCTGAGGCCCGCCTGACGTGCGATTTCCCTGATCGGGAAGGGGTGGCCCACCGGTCGTCTCCTTGAGGGGTTTTTGATGGCACGCTGCCGGTTGTTCGAAGGGTTTGTACTGACAAGAATGACAGGACCGCACCACCACGTGACCCGAGGGGACGACGATGTCCTTCACATCCGCAGAACGCCCCGCCTGGCTCACCGAGCAGGACTGCGATCTCGACGCCTTCCGCACCCTCGTCGAGCAGCCGACCGACCTGGGCGACTTCCCGTACGCGTCCTCGGTCGAGCGCGACGTCCTCGTCTACGACAGCGACCGGCTCCGCAAGTCGGTGGCGGCCGGTGAGCGCCGCGAGGTACAGACCGAGCTGGTGCGGGTGTTCGCCGAGGGGCCCGGCATCGTGGTCCTGCGGAACGCGTTCCCCGACGCGTCGGTGGTGGACCGTACGACCGAGGTCTTCGACGCGCTGATCGCCGAGCAGCACGCCTCCGGCGCGGGCGCCGGGGACCACTTCGCGAAGCCGGGGGCCAACGACCGGGTGTGGAACGCCCTGGAGAAGGCCGCGCTCTACGACCCGGAAGCCTTCGCCGACTACTACGCGAACGACATGCTGGCGCTGGTGTCCGAGGCCTGGCTCGGCCCCGGCTACCAGGTCACCTCGCAGATCAACGTGGTCCACCCGGGCGGCGCGGCCCAGACCGTGCACCGCGACTACCACCTCGGGTTCCTCGGCAACGAGACCGCCGCCGGCTACCCGGCGCATGTGCACCGGCTCTCCCCCGTGCTCACCCTCCAAGGGGCGGTCGCGCACTGCGACATGCCGGTGGAGTCGGGGCCGACGATGTACCTGCCGCACTCGCAGAAGTTCGAGCCGGGCTATCTGGCGTGGCGACTCCCGGAGTTCCAGGCCTACTTCGAGGCCCACCACATCCAACTCCCGCTCGCCAAGGGCGATGCCGCGTTCTTCAACCCGGCGCTGTTCCACGCGGCCGGCACCAACCGCACCACCGACGTGAAGCGCATGGCCAACCTGCTCCAGGTGTCCTCCGCGTTCGGGCGGGCGATGGAGACGGTGGACCGCGAGGCCGTCAGCAACGCGGTGTTCCCGGTGCTGCTCAGCCGGAAGGTCGAGGGCGTGGGCGAGGAGTGGCTGGACACGGTGATCGCGGCCAGTGCCGAGGGCTATCCGTTCCCCACCAACCTCGACAACGACCCGCCCGTCGAGGGTCTCGCCCCGCCCTCGCAGGCCGACATCGTGCGCCGCGCGGTGCGTGAGGGATGGGCCCCGCAGGCGCTCCGCGGGGAGCTGCGGGCCGGCGCCGAGCGGCGCGAGAGCTGAGACCGGGGACTGAGGACCAAGTGCTGAGGACCGAGTGCTGAGGAACACCATGGGACTTCGACTTCTCGACGACAAGGTCGTTCTCGTCAACGGCGGCAGTCAGGGCATCGGCGCCGCGATCGTGCGGGCGGCGGTGCGCGAGGGCGCGGTGGTGTCGTTCACCGGCCGCCGGGCCGAGGTGGGCGAGAAACTCGCCGCGGACACGGGTGCGCGCTTCGTGCGGGCCGACCTCGCCGATCCGGCGCGGGCGCGCGACAGCGTCGTACGGACCGTCGAGACGCATGGGCGCATCGACTGCCTCGTCAACGCGGCCGGGCTGACATCACGCGGCTCGCTGCTGGACACCACGCCCGAACTGTTCGACCAGCACATCGCCATCAACCTCAAGGCGCCGTTCTTCGCGATGCAGGCGGCGGTCGCCGACATGGTGGGGCGCACGGCACCGGGCACGATCGTCAGCATCGGCTCCAACTGCGCCCACGGCGGGCCGCCCTTCCTCGCCGCGTACTCCGCCGCCAAGGCCGGGCTCGCCGGGCTGACCCGCAACGCGGCGCACGCACACCGCTTCGACCGGATCCGGATCAACACGATCAACATCGGCTGGACCGACACCGAGGGCGAGGACGCCACCCAGCGCGCCTTCCACGGCGCGGGCGACGACTGGCAGGAGCAGGCCGCGGCCCGGCTCCCGATGGGCAAGCTCGGCCAGCCGGACGAGATCGCCGACTTCGTCGTGTTCCTGCTGTCCGACCGGTCGGGCGTGGTCACCGGTTCGGTGATCGACTGGGACCAGAACGTCCTGGGCGCCCTCGACTGACCTTCACCACCGGCAACAACCCGCACCCCTCAAGAAAGCAAGAGCACTCATGCGCATCGGAATCCTCGGCCTCGGCCGCATCGGCGCCTTCCACGCCGAGACCCTCTCCGGACTCGACGTCGTCGAGTCCCTCGTCGTGGCCGACCCGTTCGCGGAGGCCGCCAAGAAGGCCGCCGAGCGCTTCGGCGCCGAGGTCGCGGACTCCCCCGAGGCCGTGCTCGCCGCCGGGGTCGACGGTGTCGTGGTGGCCGCGGCGACCGACGCCCACCCGGGCCTGATCCTGGCCGCCGTCGAGGCGGGCATCCCCGTCTTCTGCGAGAAGCCCGTCGCCAAGACGATGGCCGAGGGCGTCCAGGTCCTCAAGGCCGTCGAGGGCAGCGACGTGCCGATCCAGATCGGCTACAACCGCCGCTTCGACACCGGCTTCGTCAACGCGCGCGCCGCCGTGCAGTCCGGCGAGCTGGGCAAGCTGCACACCGTACGGTCGACCACGCTGGACCCGGCGCCGCCGCCCGCCGCGTACATCGCCGCGTCCGGGGGCATCTTCCGCGACTGTTCCGTGCACGACTTCGACATCATCCGCTGGGTCACCGGCCGTGAGGTCGTCGAGGTGTACGCGGTCGGCGGCAACCGGGGCGCCGAGTACATCAAGGAGGCGGGCGACGCCGACACCACCGGCGCCATCCTCACCCTGGACGACGGCACCATCGCGGTGGTCTCCAACTCCCGCCACAACGCCCGGGGTTACGACGTCCGCATGGAGATCCACGGCTTCACGGACTCCATCGCGGTCGGCCTGGAGGACAAGCTGCCGCTGCGCTCCGTCGAGCCCGGCGTGACCTTCCCGGCGGGCGTCCCGCACGACTTCTTCATGGACCGCTTCACCGCCGCCTACCGCGCCGAACTCACCGCGTTCACCGAGGTCGTGGCCGGCACCCGCACCTCCCCCTGCACCGTCGCCGACGCGCTGGAGGCCGGCTGGATCGCCGACGCCTGCACCCTGTCGCTGCACGAGCACCGCCCCGTCACCATCCAGGAGGTACGCGAAGCATGAGCGGTCCGGGCCGGGAACCACTGCGCATCGGAGTACTGGGAGCCGCTCGGATCACCGAGAACTCCCTGATCGGCCCGGCCCGGACGACCGGCCACCGCCTCGTCGCGGTGGCCGCCCGCGACCGGGACCGGGCGAAGGCGTACGCCGCCGCGCACCGCGTCGAGCGGGTCGTCGACTCGTACGCCGACCTGATCGCCGACCCCGAGGTGGAGGTCGTCTACAACCCGCTCGCCAACGGTCTGCACGGGCCGTGGAACCTCGCCGCGCTGGAGGCGGGCAAGCACGTCCTGTCGGAGAAGCCCTCGGCGAGCAACGCGCAGGAGGCGGCCGAGGTCCGCGAGGCCGCGGCGAGGTCGGGGACGGTCTTCATGGAGGCCTTCCACTACCTCTTCCACCCGGTCACCCGCCGCCTGCACGAGCTGCTCGCCTCCGGCGAACTCGGCGAGCTGAGGCACGTCGAGACCCTCGTGGCGATCCCGGCCCCGCCGGACACCGACCCGCGCTGGTCGCTCGACCTGGCCGGCGGCGCCGTCATGGACCTGGGCTGCTACAGCCTGCACGCCCAGCGCATGCTGGCCCCCTGGGCCGGCGGCGCACCCCGGCTCGTCTCGGCCAAGGCCGGCGAACGCGCGGGCGCCCCCGGAGTCGACGAATGGCTGGACGCCGACCTGGCCTTCCCCAGCGGCGCGACGGGCTCCGCCCGCTGCCACATGGCCTACGACGAGATGGTGATGAGCTGCCGGATCACCGGCAGCCGCGGCGAGGCGTTCGCACCGAACTTCGTCCTCCCCCACCTGGACGACCGGGTCGTGGTCCGCACGACGGACGGCGAACGCACGGAGCGGCTGGGCCGCCGCTCCTCGTACACCTACCAACTGGAGGCGTTCGCCGCCCGGTTGAGAAACGGCGCACCCCTCCCACTGGGCCCGGACGACGCGGTCGCGACGATGACCCTCATCGACGAGGCCTACCGGGCGGCGGGGTTCGAGCCGCGGCCTCGGGTGTCGGTTCTGCGGTAGACCTACCTCGCCCCAGACGCAGCGACGCCCGGACGGTTTCGTCCGGGCGTTCCGCATGGTCCTGAAGGTCGAGGAGTGCTCACCGGTACAACGCGGGCCGCTCCACCAGTTCCACCTCCACCCGCACGCCCTCCTCCAACGCCCGTACCCCCGCCTCGCACACGGCCGCGGCCGCGTAGCCGTCCCACGCGGTCGGGCCGGTGGTCTCGCCTTGGCGGGTGGCGTCGATCCAGGTCTGGAGCTCGCGGTCATAGGCGTCGGTGAAGCGTTCGGTGAAGTCCTGGGCGATGGTGCCACCCCAGCGGCCGGCCATGTTGGTGACCATGGCGTGGCCGTCGCCGATGCGGGCGGTGCCGCGTTCGCAGACGATCTCGGCCTGGACCTGGTAGCCGAAGCCGC
Organism: Streptomyces sp. MBT53; assembly: GCF_016654115.1. Lineage (GTDB taxonomy): Bacteria > Actinomycetota > Actinomycetes > Streptomycetales > Streptomycetaceae > Streptomyces. The sequence goes on along the minus strand of NZ_JAEQAZ010000006.1, from coordinate 1,894 downwards.
AGTTGACGAACATCTCGACGTCGACGATCGCGCCGCCGTCGGTCTCGAAGACGACGAACTGCGGGTCCTGGAGGTCGTCCGGGGCGCTCGCCGAGGGGCGCGGGCGCAGTACCTGGACGGCCGTGATCTCGTGGCCGAGGAGCCAACGGGTCGCGTCGGTCTCGTGGGCCACGGAGTCGCTGATCAGCATGGAGCTGGTGAAGAAGGGCGGGCTGGCCGCGTTGCGGTGCCGGTTGTGCAGCATCAGCGGTCGGCCCAACTGGCCTGTTTCCAGGAGGGACTTGAGCTTCATGTACTCGGCGTCGTAGCGCCGCATGAAGCCGACCTGGACCCGGCGGTGGCCGAGGCGCACCTCGGCCTCCAGGACGCGCAGCGCGGAGGCCGCGTCGGGGGTGAGCGGCTTCTCGCACAGGACCGGGAGGTCGTGCTCGAAGGCCGCCAGCAGGGCCGCCTCGTGGGCGGGCCCCGGTGAGGCGATGAGTACCGCGTCGACGTCGGCCGCCGCCATCGCGGCGGCCGGGTCGGTGTACGCGGCGCAGCCGTCGATGCCGGACGCGATCCGTTTGGCGCGCTCGGCGTCGACGTCCACGACGGCGCTCACCCGGGCGCCGTTGACCACGTGCTCGATCCGGCGGACGTGGTCCGCCCCCATCTTTCCGGTTCCGACCACTGCCACTCCGAGCGTGTCGCGCGGGTTCATGGCCATCGGCCGTCCTTTCGGCTCGTCAGGGTCGTCACGTTGCTCACGTTGCTCGCGTCGCTCACGTTCGTCAGGCACCGCAGGAGCGGAGGAACTTGCGGGTGCGCTCCGCGATGGGCAGCGGCTTGTCCGGCTCGCACGGGTACATGTCCTGCTCGACGATCGCGAACAGCTCGACGCCCAATCGCTGCGCCGCGACCAGCACCGGCTCCAACTCCGGTACGCCGGAGGGCGGTTCGCACATCACGCCGCGCTGCACGGCCGGTCCGAACGGGATCTCGTTCTTGACGACGTCGGCGAGGATCTCCGGGTCGACCTGCTTGAGGTGCAGATAGCCGATGCGCTCGCCGTAGGTCTCGATCAGCTTGACGCTGTCGCCGCCGCAGTAGGCGTAATGCCCCGTGTCCAGGCAGAGGTTGACCAGTTCGGAGTCGGTCGAGTCGAGGAAGTGCTCGACGTGGTCCTCGGTGTCGAGGTGGGTGTCGGCGTGCGGGTGGACGACGATGTCGAGCCCGTACGCCTCCTTGACCTCGTGCCCGAGGCGTTCCATGCCCTTGGTGAGGTGCGCCCACTGCTCGCCGGTCAGCTCCGGCGGCTCCAGGATCTCGGCGGTCTTGTCGTCCCGCCAGAAGGAGGGGATGACGACCAGGTGCTGCGCGCCCATCGCCTGGGTGAGCGCGGCCACTTGGCTCACGTGCTCCCAGGTGGCGTCCCAGACGGAGGGGCCGCGGTGCAGGCCGGTGAAGACCGTACCCGCGGAGACCTTCAGGTCCCGTTGGGCGATCTCGTCCGTGAGCCGGGCCGGGTCGGTCGGCAGATAGCCGTACGGACCCAACTCGATCCACGAGTAGCCGGCCTGGGTGACCTCGTCCAGGAACCGTTCCCACGGCACCTGTTGGGGGTCGTCGGGGAACCACACGCCCCAGGAGTCGGGGGCGGAGCCCACCCGGATGCGGTCCAGAACGGGACGCTCGGGCATGTCAGGACGTCCCTTCGGGCGCGCTGCCCGCCGAGGCCTTGAGGTCCGTCGCCTCGGGGAGTTCCTCGACGTCGACGCCGCGGACCTGGGACAACTCGTGCTTGAGCGCGGCGAGTTCGGTACCGCCCGCCATGTGGTTGGTCAGCTCCTCCAGCGTGATCTCGCTGCGCTCGGCGGAGAGTTCCATCGTGCCGAGGCGCAGGACGCTGAAGTGG
>NZ_JAEQAZ010000069.1 GCF_016654115.1 Streptomyces sp. MBT53 | reverse complement strand
CAGCCGCAGCCGCAGCCGCAGCCTCGGTCTTGGCCTCGGCTCAGGCCTTGCGGCCGCCCCGCAGTATCGCCCCGATGTGGGCCGCCGCCGCGGACAAGTGGCGGCGGGTGTCGCGGAGTTGCTCCTCGGTGACGCCTCGGTCGCGGGCCGCGTCACGGATGTCGTCCCGGAAGCGATCGAGGAGCCGGTCCAGATCGCGGGCCGGGTCGCCGGTGGAGTCCTCGTGGGCCCAGACCGGTTCGAACTCGGCGGGGAAGTCCTCCGGTGTCTGGCTGTACTCCGGTGCCCCCGCCCCCGGTGCCGATCCCGGTCCCGACGCGGGTGCCGATGCCGACTTGCCCGTGCCCGGCCGCCCCCCGAACCCGAAGTCCTTGCCGAACTCCTTCCCGAAGTCCCCGAACTCCTTTGCCAGTTCGGTCAGACTCTCCCGTACGCCCGTGGGCCAGTCGCCGCGCGCGAAGTGGTCCTGTGCGTGCTCCTGGACCTGGCGGCCGATGCGCTGCATCTCCTCCTGGGCCTGTGCCCACGCCCGCGCCTGGGCCTCCTTGGCCTGACGCCGGGCCTGCTGGGCCTCCTCGCGGGCCCGCCGGCTCTCGTCCTTGGCGCGCCGGGCCTGCTCCTTCCACTCCTGCTTGGCGCGGCGCATCTCCTCCTTGGCGGCGCGCCACGACTCCTTGTCGCCGAAGTCCGTGAAGTCCCCGGCGGCGCCTTCGTGTTCGCCGCTACGGGTCCGCGCGCTGCCGGTGCCGCGCCGGGCTTCTGAGGCCGCCGCGCGCATCTCGCGCCGCAGGTCGCCCGCAGCGCCCCGGACATCGGCCCGGATCTCGGCGGCCAGCTCGGCGACGGACTCGCGGATCTCCAGCTCCAGGTCGGCCAACTCGCCGCTGCGGTCGGCCAGTTCGGCGCGGCCGGCGTCCGTGATGGCGTACACCTTGCGGCCGCCCTCGGTGGTGTGGGTGACCAGGCCCTCGGCCTCCAGCTTGGCCAGGCGCGGGTAGACCGTGCCCGCCGACGGCGCGTACAGCCCCTGGAAACGCTCCTCCAGGAGGCGGATCACCTCGTAGCCGTGGCGGGGGGCCTCGTCCAGCAGCTTCAGCAGGTAGAGGCGGAGGCGGCCGTGGGCGAAGACGGGAGGCATGTCAGAGCACCTTCTTGTCGGTCGTACCGTCGGCCGCGGCGCTGCCGGAGGCATCGTCCGGGCCGGAAACGGAATTCTCCCCCGAGTCGCCCTGAACCCCGTCCACAGGGGCGCCGGTCACGTCGTCCTCGACGCCCTGTCCGCCTACCTGGCTGCTGTCCTTACTGCTGTCCTGGGCGGTGTCTTGGGCGGTGTCTTGAGCGCTGCTCCGGAAGTTGTCGTCCTCGTTCTCCGCGTCCTCCTCCGCCGGTCGGCGCAGGAGTGCGATGGAGCCGGAGACGGTCGTGGCGCGCAGCTTTCCGGTGCCGGCGCCGAGGCGGCCGGTGATCTTGTGGGCGCCCCACTGGCCGTGCACCCGCAGGCCGTCGAAGGCGTTGGAGATGGAACCGCTCGCCGTGTTCGCCTCGACGTCAGCGTCCGCCGGATGCGGCAGGCGGATGGCGATCTCGCCCGAGACATTGGTCAGCCGGACGTCGGTCGGGCCGTCCGGGTCGAGGTCCACGATCATGGAACCGCTCACCGACTCGGCGCGCACGGAGGTCCCCGAACCGTCGACGACGGTGAGGTCGCCGGAGACGGAGTTGAAGCGGAGGTCGCCGGTGACGGCCTGGGCCTCCAGGTTCCCCGAGACCGTCTCCGCGCGGACCGGACCGGAGAGGCTGACCAGGGTGGTGTCGCCCGTGACGCCCCGCACCACGGAAGGCCCGCTGATCCCGGAGACGACGGCCGCGGCGCCGACCACCCCGACCTCGACCCGGGTGCCGGCCGGAACGGCCAGGGAGACCACCGCGCTGCGCCGCCAGCCCCTGCGGTCGAGCCACTTGAGGAAGCCCTTCCAGGGCAGATCCTCGTACGCCACCGTCAGGGTGCCGTGTTGCTGGGTCACCACCAGGGGCGGCCCGTCGATCTCGGAGATTTCGAGGCGGGCGGAACCCTCGTCCGTCCCCACGACGTTCACCGTTCCGTTGACGATGCGTACATGGAGATCGCTCACGGGCTCGTCGAACGTGAGCTTCCTGGGCTCTGCGACGGACCACTCGGACATGATGCAGACCTCCTCGGTCGACCCGGACGGGACGGGATCGGGCACAGACGGGATCGGACGTGACGCGCCATATCGCGTCTTCCGTGAAACACGATATATCGTGGATGCGGAAAGTCAAGACACTCGTTCGGGTGGCCGTTCGGGGTGGTCGTGCGGGTGGCTGTCGCCGGGCGCCGAACAACCGGCGAAACTGGGCATATTGCCCTAGCGTGTTGACCATGTCGACGGAGAAACCCCAGGCCGGACACCGGACCGGTGCCACCGCGGGCGCCCTGCTGCTCTGCCGGGCCGAACCGGAGTCCGTCGCCCAGGCGGCCCACCCGCTCCGCGAACGCATGGTGCTGACCCGCGCGGGCGACGACTGGAGCGTGCTCGTCCCCGAGGGCAGGCCCTGGCTGCACGGCGACGAACCGGTCGACCGCGTCCTCACGGGCTGGGCCGCCGCGCTCGCCGTCGGCGCCCCCTGGCCCGTACTCGCCCTGTGGTGGGACGCCGACCGCGCCGGCTACACCCTGGCCTCGGGCTTCCGCCGTCCCGTCGGCTATGTCTGGCTCGCCGACGGCACTCCCGCCGGCGAGGACGAGGCGATGCGCACCTTCGCCGCCCGCCTGGACCTGGACCCCGTACTGGACCTGCAGTCCCTCGACGACCTGACCAAACCGGACCCCGAGTCCGACGCCCGCACCCGTCTGCGCGGCCTCCTGGCGGTCCTCACGCGCGCGGGAGTGGCCCTCCCGGCGGGCCTCGCCCCCGGCGCACCGGCAGACCGCCTCCGCGAGATCGCCCGCATCCGCCCGGACGCCCGCCAGATCGAGCGCTCGGGCTGGCGCGAGGCGGTCCGCGCGGAACTGGAAGCGGCCGACAACAGCCGCCTGGGCCCTTGGCTCCCCTGGTCCGGCACGTACGCGACCAGCATCCTGTCCATGGCCCAGCTGACGGCGGGCGTCCCGCTCACGGCCTGGGGCCTACGGCGCCGCAGCCCGGGCTGGACCGTCGCGGGGGCGCTGCTCATGGCCCAGGGGGCGCTGGGCATCGCCTACGAGCTGGCCTGCCCGCGCGACTGACGGAGGGGCGCTACAGGCAGTCGTAGGAACTGCCAGTCGTCGGAATTGCTACTCGTCGTCGTCCTCGTCGTCCAGCCGGGCCAGCCAGGTCGCCAGACGTTCCACCGGGACCTCGAAGTCGGGGTTGAGGTCGACGAACGTCCGCAGCTGCTCGGCGAGCCACTCGAAGGTGACTTCTTCCTCGCCGCGCCGTTTTTCGAGCTCTTCGATGCCTCGGTCGGTGAAGTACACGGGGGAATCTCCTGGAAGTGGGCCTCGGGCCACGATCGGTGGACCTCCAGGTTATGTGGGATCGGCCCGGCGGCCGACGGCCCCGCCGTTTCCGGCGCGCAGGCAGGCCGTTGCCGGGGTATGCCCTATGCGAGGAGGGGACGGCGGGACCGGGGTGCGCGCCGGCAAGGGCTGCCGAGCGGGGACGCAGGCGACGAGGTGAGGGGGCAGGTGATGGCGGAGTCAGGGGAGAGCACGCCGGACGGCGAGGAGCCGTCTCCGGGGCACCCGCGGGACGCGGAGCTGACGGAGCTGCCGGACCTTCTGGCAATGGGGCTTGCGGAGCTGAGGACTGTGCAGCACCCGATCCTGGCCGAGGTACTGGCGGACCTTCGGGAGCGGGCGACGGGTCCGGACGAGATGCTGTGGGGATTCAACAACGCTTTCTGAGCGGTGAGTCGGGAGTGGAGCGGGCGGCGGTCCGGAGCCAGGCTGGCCCGATACCGGGTTCCGGCCGATCCACCGGCCGAATCGGACACCTTCGAAGGGCTCGGGTTATGTGCGGGGAGGCGCCGGGAAAGGCGTCTCGGGCGGCTTGTGCCACGGCAATGGGGGGCCTGAGTGTCTGAACAGGTGACTTCGGCACGGGCTCCTTTCCCCTTCCGGCAGTTCGTGGTGAAAGTCCATGGCCGGTGCAACCTTTCCTGCCGGTACTGCTATCTCTACGAAGGCCCCGATCAGACCTGGCGCGACCGCCCCGCCGCGACCTCTCCGGAGGTGCTCGACCGCACCGCGTCGCGTATCGCCGAGCACGCCGTGCAACACCGGCTGAGCGCGCTCTCCCTCGTCCTGCACGGCGGTGAGCCGCTGCTCGCGGGTGCGGAGAGGCTCGCCCACTTCACCGAACGGGTACGGGCCGAGGTGCCCGGACGGTGCACCGTCCACCCCACAGTCCAGACCAACGGCACGCTCCTGACCGCCCGTCGTCTCGACGTACTGACCCAGCACGGCATCCGTATCGGGCTCAGCCTCGACGGGGGTCTCGCCGCGCACAACACACGGCGCGTCGATCGCGCCGGACGGCCGTCGTGGCCTGGGGCGGTGCGCGGTGCGCGGTTGCTCGCCGAGCGATACCCGGAGTCGTACGCGGGAATCCTGGCTGTGGTGGATCCGACGACCGACCCGGTTGAGCTGTACGAGTCCCTGCTTGCGCTGCGCCCGCCGGCGATCGATCTTCTGCTGCCGCACGGGAACTGGTCGGCTCCGCCGCCCTATCTCGGGAGTGAGCCGGCGGATCCGGGCGCGACCCCGTACGGGGACTGGTTGTGCGCCGTCTTCGACCGCTGGTGGGGAGTCGAACGCCGGGAGACGAAGGTGCGGCTCTTCGAGGAGTGCATCGCGCTGCTGCTGGGACTGCGCGCGAGTACGGAGTCGTTGGGGCTTGCCCCCTTCGACGCGGTCGTGGTGGAGACGGACGGTTCGATCGAACAGATCGATTCGCTCAAGTCGGCGTTCGACGGGGCGGCTCGTACCGGTCTGGACATCTTCCAGAACAGTTTTGACGACGCGCTTGGCCATCCAGGTGTTGTTGCGCGGCAGGCGGGTGCTGCTGCGCTGGGGGCGGAGTGTCGAGTGTGTCCGTTGCTGGCGGTCTGCGGGGGTGGGCACTACGCGCACCGATACCGGGCTGGGCACGGCTTCGCGAATCGCTCGGTGTACTGCGCCGATCTTCAGCGCTTCATCCGGCATGTCGCCGGGCGGCTGGCCGGGGCGGCGACCGGGCCCCAAGTGGCCCGAGCCGGAACCTCTGTCACCGGAGGAGACCCCTGGTGATCTCATCGGCGCTACCCGAGGCGGCCCTGCGCGAACTGGGCCGCACCGCAGGCGGTCCCGACACGCTCGCGCTGCTTGTCCGAGATCAGCACACTCGGCGGCTGCTTCTGCTGCGCGCCGTACTGGATGCCGTCGAGGCTGCCGATGTCGCGGTTTGCCCATTGCCGGTCCGGGACCGGCTGCGGGAGGACTGGGCCTTGTTGGAGGCTGCGGACGGGACGGGAGCGGGAGGTGGCGCGGAGACATGGTCGGGGGCGGGCATCCGAGGCTCGGCCGCGCTGGACCGACTTCTGTATCCGTTGGTCGGGCCCTGGGCTCGGAGCTGCCTGCGTTTGTTGGACGGTGCGGTGCTGGACGGTGCGCGCACGGCGCGTGAGGAACTGGGGCGTGGCCTGGCCCATTTCAGCGCCATTGCCGCCGCTGCGGCAGTCCGGGCCGGGGTGTCGTTCACGGTACGGCTCTTGGCGCGGGACGGGGTGCTGGTGCTTCCGTCTCTGGGGGCGTTGCGGACGGTTGCGTCGGGGGATGTGCCGGTCGAACTCGCCTTCCAGAAAGGGGTGATGACCTTTCGTCAGGCCGGGGCGTCGGATGTCATCGTCCGTATCGAACGCGACAACTCGGCTACGTGGTCCGACGCGCCCGCCTGGAGTGCGGCGCGTACTCTGCCCGGTCTGTTGCCCGGGGGTGATTCAGTGCCACTGGACGACCTTGATCCCTACCGCAGCGCGAGTCGTGAGCCGCGGCACCGTGATCTGAGCGGTCCGGCGGTCGTCGATGCGGTGGAGCGGGCGCGGTGGGTGCGGTCGTGGGAGGGGACGGCTTCCCTGTTGCGGCTCGGGGGTGAGTATCGGCTCATGGAGGCCGTCGCCCTCGTGCGGTGTGTGGTGCCGTTGGCCACTCCTGCCGCCCTGAGTGGGCAGGCACGTGTTTCGGGGAGTTGCAGCGGGACCCGGCGTGACGCGTTCGGCGCGGTCCTCAGCAGCCTCCCGTCCTCCCCCATGGCCTTCGCCGCGACGCTCGTACACGAGACGCAGCACGCCAAGCTGGCAGCGCTGAGCGAGATGGTGGTGTTGCATCACGCGGGTCCGGAAGAGCGCTACTTCGCTCCTTGGAGACCTGGTCCGAGACCGTACGAAGCGCTCTTGCACGGGGTCTACAGCCACATCGCGCTCGCGGACTTCTTCCACCACTGCGCACTCGCCGCCATGGTGTCGCCGGCACAGCGGGATTCCGCGTGGGGCCGCTACGCCAGTCATCGGGAGCAGGTGAGAGCCGCACTTCCGGCGATCGACGAGTCCCGCGATCTCACTCCGTCAGGACGCGTCCTGGTCAACCTGCTCGTCGAAGAGTGCACGCGGATGGACGAGAACCCCCCACCGAAAGAAGCACAGGAGGAGGCCGAGACGTATGTCGATCAGATGCGTAAGGAGTGGGAGCAAGCAACTCGGGTAAGCGGGTGACGCGGTATGTCTCGGCGTGTCTCGGCAAACGTTCCGCTCGTTCCGACGCATGGAAGATCACTGAGAACGACGGGGATGGACGACGAACACTCAGGAGCCACGCGACTCCACCGGTGCCGAAAGCGCCCTGTTCCAGTGCCATGCCCGCCCCTACACTCACGCACGGGTACCGAGTGCCCGACGGGGGAGGTCGCGACATGTCTGGGACTCGCATGCCAGTTGGACCGGCCGGCGGGCGTGCGGTCAAACAGACCGTCACTATCAGCTTCGCCGGATTCAACAGGGCTTGGGCGGCGTGGATCGGAGACCGGTTGGAGCGGCGCGGCCATCGTGTCGTCTTCGCTCGGTGGGATGCTCCGCCGGAGATCCCGCTCGTCGATCTGCTGGAGTCCCTCAAACTCGCTCCGGGGCGGGTTCTGATCGTCGTCAGTAAGTGGTACTTCCAACTGGGGCCGCGCACCTACGAGGAGTGGAACGCCGCGCTCCGACAGGTGGTGGCTCCTGATCCGGCGAAGTTCGCGGCGGTGTCCGTCAGCAGCGACCCGATGCCGACCGCCACCGCCGTCCTCGCCGCGATGGACCTGAGTAACGTGGGCGTCGACGAGGCCGAACGGCGTCTCCTGGACCGGCTCGACATGCTCGGCGAGCCGTTGCTGGAGTCCGCGGACGGTACGCGGCGCGGTCCGCGCTTTCCGGCTGCGATGCCAGAGGTCTGGGGCGGGGTACCGCGCCGCAACACCCGTTTCACGGGACGTGAGCCGCTGCTGAACGACGCCTACCACCTCTTGGAGGCAGCCGAGCCGGGCGCGGGAGTACTGGCCTTCTACGGCATGCCGGGCGTGGGCAAGACCCAACTCGCGGCCGAGTACGTCTACCGCTTCGGGCCTGAATACGACGTGGTGTGGTGGGTCAACGCCGAGTCGCTGACGGCCTATCGGCGACGCCTCGCGGAACTCGCCCCCAGGCTCGGCCTCTCGACGGGCGCCGACTACGGCGAGCGACTGCGTGCCGTGAGAGACGCGCTGCGTCGGGGTCAGCCTCATAGCCGCTGGTTGTTGGTTCTGGACGGCGCGGACGAGCCGGACCAGATCTCGAACGTCGTACCCACCGGTCCCGGTCACGTCCTCATCACCTCGCGGAACCAGGGGTGGCGCGAGCACAACAGCCAGTTGATGGAGGTGCCGGTCTATCTTCGTGACGAGTCGGTGGCCTTCATCCGTCGGAGGGCCTCGCGGCTGACGGATGCCGATGCCAACCAGCTTGCGGAGGCGCTGGAAGACCTGCCTCTGCTGCTGGACCAGACGGCCGGCTGGCTGAACGACTCGGACTTGTCGGTTCCGGACTATATCGCGCAGTTCGAGAGCGGCTTGGCTGTTCCCGGGGACATCCCGGGTCCTTTCCAGCGGGCCTGGGCGATCCTGCTGGCAAAACTGAGGCAGACCATGCCTGAGTCCGTCGACCTGTTGCGGCTGTGCACGTTTTTCGCACCGGGCTTCATTCCTGTGGGATTCCTCAGGGCACTGTCGATGGAGGAGCTTCCGGAGAGGTTCGCCGGGCTGCTTGGTGATCCTGCGCTGTGGACCAGGGCGATCGACCAGTTGCGCCAGTATTCGGTGGTTCGCCTGGAATCCCATGAGACGGTGGCTGACGAGGACGCCTCCGCCAGTCAGTCTCTCTACCTGCACAGGATGGTGCATCAGATCGTGCATCAGGGAATTTCCGATGAAGACAGTCGCATCTTCGTCGACTTGGTGCGACGGGCTCTGGTGGCGGCCGATCCCGGGCGCCCGGACGACAATCGGCTGTGGGACAAGTACGCAGAGATCGTGCCGCATCTCAAATACGCGGATGTGCTCACGAGTGAAAGCCGCCAGGTCCAACGGCTTGTCCTGAACTGCCTCCGCTACATGTACAACTCGGGTGAGTACACAGCAGGACTCACACTGGGTGAGCGTGCTATGGACGCCTGGCGGGAGTTGCTGGGCGAGGGGCATCCTCGCTTCTGGGAGCTTGCTCACCACTATGCCAACCTGCTTCGGGCGGTGGGTGATTACCAGAACGCCGAGGTCGTCGGGCGTTCGGTTGTCGAAACGCTCAGAGGTCAAAACAGGGGCCAGGGGCTGGAGTACGCACGTGCGGTCAACGGTATTGCTGCCGACCTGCGAGGTCTTGCCCGTTACCAGGAAGCGCTGGAGCTGTCCGAGTGGCTTGTCCCGGCATGGCGCGACCTTCTTGGTGAATCAGATCGTCAAACACTGAGTGCGCAGAACAATCTGGCGGTCTCGCTGAGGCTTCTTGGCCGCTATCAAGAAGCCCTGGAGATGGATCGGAGAACGCTGGAACTGCGTCGTGAGGTCCTCCAGGCAGCGCACACAGAGACAATTTGGTCGGCAATCAGCTATGCCATCGATCTGCGCCTTTTGGGTCGATATGCAGAAGCCGAATCCATTCAGAGGGATAATCTGCGTGAATTGCGCAGGGTTCTGGGTGATGAAGGGGTTCTGACGCTGCTGGGAGAGCACTATCTTGCGTTGTGCCTGTACCGAGGTGGTGACCGTGGCCAGGCGGGACGGTTGCTTGCGCGGGTGTTGGAGCGCGGGGAGCGAATGTTGGGTGAAGCATCCCCATGGACGTTGGTATTTGCCGTCAGCCAGAGCTGTTTCGCCCGCGAACACGGTGACATCGACAAGGCGCGCGAGGTCAGCGAATCCGTCCTGGCACGCTATGAGTTGGCGCATTCGGAAGGGCATCCGTTCATTGCGGGATGCCGGTCCAACCACTCCCTGATCCTCTGCAATGTCGGAGAACTGGACCAGGCTCACTCCGTCGCCGAGCGAGCCCTGGCCGACATGACCACGGCGGTGGGGGAGAGGCACCCCTGGACCTTGGGCTGTGCCATCAACGCCTCATTCATCCGCAACTTGTCCGGCGACCCGGAGTCGGCCGCGGAGTTGAGCAGGGCAACGGTCTCGCGGGCCATCGAAGTGCTGGGCCGTACTCATCCGCTGACCTTGTCGGCCCGTGTCGCTCTCGCGGCCGATCTCCGTGATCTGAGGAACCGACAAGAGGCGGATAAAATTGAACAGGAAGCGCTGTCGGATCTGTCAGGAACCCTCGGACCCCAGCATGTTCACACGGTCGCGGCCCGTTCCCGAAAGCGTCCCTACTGGGACTTCGAGACCTGGACCGTGTGACAGGGCCCGGGTCGTCACCCGGTACGCATAACTCATCGCAGGCCGGGGAATGACCCAGTTCTCTCTCAACTACCGCACGCAATAAGAGAGTTCATCAGGGGGACGTGTGGTGATTCTGGTGGGGCCCGTTCCGGCAGGTGCTGACGGGCCCATTCCCGTGGAAGTCGTATCGGACCTTGTCGAGGGGCCCCTCGACGGCCTCGCAGCCGTCTACGCCGACGAGAAGACCAGAGACGGCTCCGCCCGTCGTGTCGTCCAAGTCGCCCAGGACGCCTACACCGAAGGCCTCGACCTGGCCCGGCGGTGTGCGGCGCAGGCTGTGCGGCGGTTCGGGGAGATGGCGGACGACCTGCGGCCGGACGAGATCGAGTTGCAGTTGGCGATCAAAGTGGACGCAGGTGTCGTGGCGTTGGTCAGGAGCGGGGCCGAGGCACAGCTCCAGGTCACCTTCAGGTGGCGGACGGCCGGCGCCTCCGGCGTGGCGTTACCGGGCAGCGGAGGGGGAGCCGACTCGTGAGTCGTGCAACAGAGGGTGTGCACATCCTGCCGTACAGCCGTGTCGTAGGGCAGGACGATCTCAAGCTGGCGCTGGAACTCAACTACGTGTCACCCCACATCGGCGGTGTGCTCATGGCCGGAGCGCGCGGGACGGCCAAGTCGACCCTCGTGCGGGCCTTCGCGCTCATGGTGCATGAAGAGTTACCGGTCACGCTCCCCATCAACGCGACCGACGACCGGGTTGTCGGCGGCTGGGAGTTGGACGCGCTCATGCGGGGTGAGGCCCGGCCGCAGCCTGGGTTGCTGGAAGAGGCCGCCGAGAAGGGGCTGCTCTACATCGACGAGGTGAATCTGCTCGACGATCATCTCGTCAACATCATTCTCGACGTCGTCTCGACGGGGGTGCTGTCCGTGCAGCGGGAAGGGCTGGCCACTGCCAAGCAGCTGTCCTTCGGGCTGGTGGGCACCATGAATCCCGAAGAGGGCGGTCTGCGGCCGCAGTTGCTGGACCGGTTCGGGCTCATGGTCGCCGCGAGTCAGCTGGACACGGACGCGCGGCACAGGACGATCCGGACCGTGCTCGACTTCGAGGAGGAGCTGACCCGGAAGGAATCCGCCTGGCGGGACGAGGCGGAACGGGACGACAGCGTGCGGCGGGACCGGCTGGAGGGGGCCAGGGAGCGAGTGTCCGGCACGCAGGTTCCCGATGAGGTGGTCCGGCTGTGCGCGCAGGCGGCGGAACGCGTGGCCGCCGTCGGCCAGCGGGGCGAGATCGTGGCGACCTTGGCGGCCCGTGCGCTGGCCGCGCTGGAGGAGGCGGACGCGGTGGAGCCCAGCCATCTGTTCCGGGTACTGCCCATGGCCTTTCGGCACCGTCGGCCGGAGACCGCCCACGGCGGCACGTTCGAATGGGGGCCCGAGGACGAGTCCCGGGTCAAGGACCTCTTCGACGCGGCCTGAGGGCGTCATGTCCACCGAGCCGCCCCGAGCGACCGACGCTTCCGTCCGGAACACCTCGTCGCCACCGGAGACCGATGAACTCGACGAGCTCGCCCTGAGGCTGTGCCGTGCCCTCGTCTGCGCCGCCGTCGACCCGGCGCTGGCCGGTGTGCTGCTGTTCGACCTGGAACCCCAGCTGCTCGACCCGGTGACGCGGCTTTTCGGGCGGATCCTGGCGGGTGCCGGGCAACCGGTACGTCCCTCCGTCATGCTGGGGACCACGAGCCGGGACGAGGACCTGTGGACGCGGCCCGTGCTCGTCCAGGAACCCGACGGCATCTCGTTCCGGATGGAGCCCGGCCCGCTGATCGAGGCCGACGGCCGTCCCGGGCCGCCGCCGGTGGTCGCGGTTCCGGACCTGACCCGGCTGAGCGTGGCCGGGATGCGGGCAGCCGTCCAGTTGCTGGGGGCCGAGGTCGCTGTCGTCGAATACGCCGGACTGCGCCGCCGGGCCAGGCCGCGCGCCCGTTGGCTGGCCCTCTGCCGCTCCGCCGACGCGGGGCGTCCCGCCGGCCACCTGCTCGACAGGTTCGCCATCAGACTGCCGGTCTCCGGACTGCGGCTGCCGGCGGACACCGGCCAACTCCTCGCGGCGCTTCCCCCCGGCTGGCTGGACATCGCCCGGGACGCCCAGATGGCCGCGGTGCCGACCGCCGCGGTCGGCGACGACGCCCTGACTCGCGTATACGAATTGCTCGGGCCGGAGGGCAACATCCGCAGGGAACTCTCCCTGGCCAGGCTCGCCCGTGCCCTGGCCACGCTCGACGGAGAGCGGGCGGCGACTGCTGAACACTGTGATGCGGCGGCCCGGCTCATGGGCCTGGCTGTGACGGAGGTGGCCGCGGAGTCGACCGGCGACGTACCGGCCTCGGAGTTTCCGCCGCCCCGCCCGGGCCGGCGACCGCAGGGCGAACCCGGAGAGCGTCGGCGGGTGGAGCAGGACGAGCGGCACCGACCCGAGGGCGGCCAGCCGCTGCTTGAGTCCGAACCCGCCGAGGGCGTCGGGGCGGGACGCGGCGGTACCCAAGTCGTCCTCGCCACCCCCTACCCCGAGGACGAGGCCGAAGAGCTGCGCGAATTCGCACCCTTGCGCAGCCCCTGGCAACGTACGGCGGGACCGGCCTCCCTGCGCGGAGTGGTGATCGGCACCCGGCGGGCCACGGACCTGAGCGACCTCGCCCATGTGCGCACCGTCCGGGAGGCCGCCGTGCACCAGCGCATCCGTCGCACGGAGCGGTTCACCGTCTCACCCGTCGACCTCCACAGCCACGTACGCTCCGGCTCGCCCGAGCACCTGCTCGTACTGCTCCTCGACCACACCTGCCGGGCCGACGACTGGGACTGGCAGGACGCCCTCACGCCGTTCCTGGACTGGGCGTACACCAGACGTGCCGCGGTCCAGGTCGTCGAGGTCGGCAGTGCGGAGGCCGACGACGAACTGCGGGCGGAGTCCTTCGCCGCCCGCAGCGTTCTCGACCCGAGGATCCTGCCGGCCCTGCACCGGTCGCCGGGCCGGGCCAGTCCACTCGCACACGGCATCGAGCAGGCGATGCAGGCACTGCGCCGGTCCTTCCGCCAGCACGACAGCAGCTTGTCCGAGGCCTGGCTCGTGGTGGTGACCGACGGCAGAGGCAATGTCCCCCTGCACGTCAGCCGCACCGGACGGCTGACGGGCCCGGTGGGAGCGGAGGGTGTGGAGGACGCCCTGACGGCAGCGGCCGGCGCCGGCGCCATGGACCGGACGAGGCTGCGCGTCGCCGTCATCGACGCGAGGAGGGAGCCCTACGGGGACCTGCCGTTCTCGCTGGCGGACGCGCTGGGCGGAACGGTGCTCGCGCCGGCACACGGGGAAGGAGGTGCCGGTGAGCGCTGAGCCGCCGCGCGCAGCGCGCTGGCTGACAGGCACGGGGACCGCGATACGGCGGGCCGCCTTCCCCGGTCTGCAGGCGGCGGCGAGGCGTGAGTCCGCGGCCGTGCTGCAGTTCCGCCGCCCGTCCGGCCCGCCCTCGGGAACCGGCAGTGGCCAGGCCCGGCCCTACGAACGTCTGGAGGACGGCTACGCGGTGCTCCGGGTCATCCGGACCGGCGGCTTCGGCAGTCAGGACGGGTATCAACTCCAGGGCTCGTGCGGTGAGTTCACGGTGACCTGCCGGCCCGGACCGACCCGCCTCATGGCACCCGGCGTCACGCTCGCCACCATCAGGCAGACAGGCGAGTTTCCCTCGGAGACTCTGCGAGGGATCCAGCTCTGGTCCGGAAACCAGACCGAACTCGCCGACTGGATCAACCGCATCCGCGAGCGGCACGGCGACCGGCTGCGCCTCATCGTGTGGGACGACACCGGGTTCGAGCTGCCCTGGGAGCTGTTCTGGGTGCCCGCCGACGAACGCCATGGTCTGGCGGGCGGGTTGCTGGGCGCCTTGCTCGTGATGACCCGCTGGACCACCGTGCACGGTGTGGACGAGAACCTGCCCCGGTACACGGGCGACTGCCAGGGCCGGGTTCTCGCCTATCTGCACGAGGACATGACCGCCGACGGCCGGGTCTTCACCCCCTACGCACACCAGGTGCACGACACGATGACGCCGTTTCTCCAGGCCCTCGACCTGCCCCTGCCCGACGAGCGCACCGGACTGGTCTACATGGGGTGCCACGGCACGTACGGCGAGGCCGTGATGCGGCTCTCCCTCGGTGACCGGACGTGGGCGGAGTTCAACACCCGCGACATGCACGTGCTGCGTGAGGACCGCGCCCTCGTCTGCCTCAACGCCTGCCACTCAGGTCGTTTCGTCCACAACCGGGTCCAGGGCGAGGAGGCGCTGCGCGGCTTCGCCGAACTCTTCCTGCGCAAGGGCGCGGGCGGCTGCATCGTCACCGCCGGGGAGGTCGGGGACCAAGAGGCCCGCGGACTGGTCCGCCGCCTGCTGCACGAGGTCGCCGCGCACCCCGACCGTCCCGTCACGGAGACCCTGCGGGACTTCAGGGCCCGCGCGGTCGACGACTTCGGCACCCTGGCGGCGATCCCGACGACGCGCAACGATGACGGGCAGGTCGACAAAGTCGGGCAGAAGCGAGTCCTACGGCTGCTTTATGCGTTCATGTTCCACTACTACGGGCATCCGCTCACCACACTGCGGCTCGTCGCCGGCAATGGGCACGCTGCCTGGGGAGGGGGCCAATGGTGAACCTCGACGAGCACCCGCTGCTGATCGAACCGGTCGTGGCCTGGCCGCAGGTGGCCGAGACGGAGTGCGACTACCTCGTCACCGTCGACCTGCGGGGCCCGCTCCCGGAGACGCAGGACACCGCACCGAACTGGCCCTATCCGGAGGAGGAGTTCACCTTCACTGTCGCGCTCGACGGCTCCCCGTACTTCGTGTGCACCGCACTGGACGAACCGAGCGTGGTCCTCCATCGCTTCGGCGGTACGTACGGCCCGGCCTACTTCAGGGTGTCGACCGGCCGGGCCACCGGCCACGGCGCACTCTGGCTCACCGTCAGCAACCAGTGGGGCGTGCCCGTCCGCAAGGCCGAACTGCGCTCCGAGGTCAGAGAGCGAGAACCGGGGCGGGCACCCGCGGCACGACTGGCCGAGGTGGCGCGGGAACGAGCCTCCTCCGTACGGTCGCCGGAGCGGTCCGGGGACGTTCCGTGGGTTCAGGACCGACCGGGCGGCAAGCGCCCCGTCACCTTCCTCTCCGAAGCGCCACCGGCCGAAAACGCATCACAGGGTCCGGAACAACGGCCCCTGCGCGTCGGACGGCAGACGGTCACGATCAGCTTCACGCCCTTCGACCAGAGCTGGGCCAACTGGATCGGACACCGCCTCGAACGGCGCGGCCACCGTGTCGTGCTCCAGCGCTGGGACCCGCCACCCGACGCCTCCCTGGAGGAGTCACTGCGCGACCTGCTGCTGGCCCCCGGTCCTGTGCTGCTCCTCCTCAGCGACCAGTACCTCCGGTCCGGGGCGCACACCGATGCGGAGTGGCACTCGGCCCTTCGCGAGGTAGTCGTCCCCGAGACCGAGCGCATCGCCGCGGTGTCGGTGGCTCCCTCGCTCCCCTCGGCGGTGGTCCTCGATGCCGTCAGCCTGCACGACGTGAGCGCCGACGAGGCCGAACGCCGGCTCCTGAACCGGCTCGCGCTGCCCGCCGATCCCGACCCTGGCTCCACGGCTGACACCGACGACGGCCCGCCCTTCCCCGTCCACACCCTTCGCGTGTGGGGCAGGATCCCGGAGCGCAACGAGCGGTTCACCGGCCGGGTACCCCTGCTCAACACGGCCTACGAACGCCTCCAGCGCGAGAGCCGGGTCACTCTCTGCGGCCTGTCCGGAGTAGGCAAGACACAGCTGGCAGCCGAGTACGCCTACCGTTTCGCGTACGGCTACCACGTCGTCTGGTGGATCAACGCGGGCAACCGCGCCGCCTTCCGGCAGGGACTCGCCGACCTGGCGCCCGCGCTGGGCCTGCCGACCGGGACCGACTACGGCGAGCGGCTGCGCGCGGTCCGCGAGGCGCTGCGCACAGGGGACCCCTATCCGCGCTGGCTGATCGTCCTGGATGGCGCGGACGACCCGGACCAGGTCCAGGACCTGGTTCCGACCGGCCCGGGCCATGTGCTGATCACGTCCTGCAACCAGGAGTGGAGTGCGCACCGCAGCACGTTGGTGCAGGTGCCCGCCTACGACCGCGCCGAGTCGGTGGACTTCATCCGCCGCCGCGCGCCTCGGCTGACCGATGACGATGCCCGTCGGCTGGCGGAGGCGCTCGCCGACCTCCCGCTGGCTCTCGACCAGACGGCCGGCTGGCTGGACGAGTCCGGCATGCCGGTGGCGGAGTACCTGGAACTCCTGGCCAGGGACTTCTCCGTGGACACCAGGGTCGCGGTCTCCGAGGACTTCCCGAGGACCTTCCGGGCAGCCTGGACCATCCTGCTGGAAAGGCTCCGCGCGGCCTGCCCGGACTCCGTACTGCTGCTGCGGTTGTGCACGTTCTTCGCGCCCGACGCCGTACCCCTGCGGCTTCTGCGGGAGACGCCGGTCGACGGCCTTCCGCCCGCCGTGGTCCGGCTGCTCACGGACACGGACAGCTGGAACCGTGCCGTCGCGCAACTCCGCACGTATTCGGTGGTCAGGGTCGAGCATCCGGCGCAGGACCCGTCGAACGAGGTCATGTCCATGCACCGGATGGTGCATCAGACGGTCCGTGACGACATGCCCGCCGAGGAACGCCGGGAGCTCGCCGACGTGGCCTGGCGAACACTCGGCGCGGCCGATCCTAGTACCCCGGGGAACGCGACTGCCTGGCCGCGGTACGCCGAGTTCGTCCCGAACCTGGAGTACGCGGACGTTCTGTCTCGCGATGCTTCCGCGGCACACCAACTGGTCCTCAACTGCCTGCGATATCTGTACCTTTCGGGCGAGTACGAGACGGGCATCCGGTTGGCCGAGCAGGCCATGTCGGCCTGGGAGCAACTCCAGGACGAACACCCGGACTTGCTCTGGGACCTCGGCCATCACTACGCCAACCTCCTGCGCGCCGTAGGTGATTACCGGCGCAGTGAGATGGTGAACCGGGCGGCGATGGAGCAGTTCCGCTCCGTGGGCGGGGCGGGGGACCCCCGGTATCTGCGTGCCGTCGGGAGTCTCGCTGCGGACCTGCGCGCGCTGGGCGGTTACGAGGAAGCGCTTGATCTGTCGGAGAAGGTGCGAGAGGGCTACCGCGAACTTCTCGGCGAACCGCATCCGGACACTCTGAACGCCAGGAACAACGTGGCCGTCTCGCTGAGGCTGCTCGGCCGCTACGGCGAGACCGCTGACATGGGTCGGGAAGTGCTGCGGGCCCGTGAGCAGGTTCTGGGTTCCGACCACTACAGGACTCTCTACTCGGAACTCCAATGTGCGACCGACCTGAGACTCCTGGGTCGCTACGGAGACGCCGAGCGACTGCAGAGCACGAACGCGGCCCGGCACCAACAGATCATGGGCGACGGTCACCCCCAGACCCTGCAAGCGTTCTACAACCTGGCGCAGTGCCAGTACTGCACTGGCGACGTCGAGAGCGCGGGAGCGCGTTTCACCGCGGTGTTGGACAGGAGCGAACGGCTCAGCGGCAGGGACGCTCCCCTCACCCTGATGTTCGCGGTCGCCCACTGCTGTCACGAACGTGAGCACGGCGACGTCGACCACGCCCGACGCCTCAGTGAGTCCATCGTCGACAGGTACGAGACCCTGCTCGGTCCCGACCATCCCTACGCGGCCGGAGCCCGGGCCAACCACGCCCTCATCCTCCGCAGGGTGGGCGAGCACAGGCAGGCCCACGCCCTCGGGGAACGGTCGCTCGCCGACATGACCCGGGTTGTTGGGCAGACTCATCCCTGGACGCTGGGCTGCGCGGTGAATGTCGTGGCCGGCAGTCCGGACCGCTCGGCCGTGCTTACTGGACTCGGCCGGGAGACGGTGGCCCAGGCAACCGCGAACCTCGGCGCCGACCACCCGCTCACGCGCACGGCGCAGGCGGCCCTCGACGGTGCTGACGGCCGCCCTCACTGGAACTTCGAACCGCAGATCACCTGACGCGGGACGGAAACCCCGAAGGGCCGCCCCCGGATTCCTCCGGAGGCGGCCCTTCGATCGGTACCGGTGTGTGTCGAGACCTAAGCCTCGAACACCTCCGTAACCAACTGCTCCTGCTCAGCCTGGTGCCGCTTGGCAGACCCCACCGCCGGAGACGACGAGTGCGGGCGCGAGATCCGCCGCAGGCGCTCCCCGTGGGGCACGTCCGCGCCGACCGCGAGGTCCAGGTGGTCGATCAGGTTGAGGGCGATGAACGGCCAGGCGCCCTGGTTGGCCGGCTCCTCCTGGGCCCACAGGTACTTCTCGACGTTCGGGTACTTGTTGACCTCCGCCTGGAGCTCGGCACCCGGCAGCGGGTACAGGCGCTCGACGCGGATGATCGCCACGTCCGTGGTGCCGCGCTTGGCGCGCTCGGCCTCCAGGTCGTAGTACAGCTTGCCGGTGACGAAGACGACCTTGCGGACGGCCGCCGGGTCGGTGACCGTGGCGTCGCCGATGACCGGGCGGAACTGACCCGTCGTGAACTCCTCCGTCTTCGACGCGGCGGCCTTGAGGCGCAGCATCGACTTCGGGGTGAAGACCACCAGCGGCTTGTGGTGCGGGTTGTGCACCTGCCACCGCAGGAGGTGGAAGTAGTTCGACGGGAGGGTCGGCATCGCGACCGTCATGTTGTTCTGGGCGCAGAGCTGGAGGAAGCGCTCGACGCGGGCCGAGGAGTGGTCCGGGCCCTGGCCCTCGTAGCCGTGGGGGAGGAGCAGGGTGACGCCGGACGTCTGGCCCCACTTCTGTTCCGCCGCCGAGATGTACTCGTCGACCACCGACTGCGCGCCGTTGACGAAGTCGCCGAACTGCGCCTCCCACATCACGAGCGCGTCGGGGCGGGCCAGCGAGTAGCCGTACTCGAAGCCCATGACCGCGTACTCGGAGAGGAGGGAGTCGTAGACGTTGTAGCGGGCCTGGTCCTCGGAGAGGTACTGGAGCGGGGTGTAGTCCTCGCCCGTCTGGCGGTCGATGAGGACCGCGTGGCGCTGGCCGAAGGTGCCTCGGCGGGAGTCCTGGCCGGACAGGCGGACCGGGGTGCCCTCGAGGAGCAGGGAGCCGATCGCGAGCGTCTCGCCCATGCCCCAGTCGATCGTGCCGTCCTCGACCATCGTCGCCCGGCGCTGCAGCTGGGGCAGCAGGCGCGGGTGGACGTGGAAGTTGTCCGGGATGTTGACCTGGGACTCGGCGATCCGCTTCACGACCTCCGAGGAGATCGCCGTGGAGACCGCGACCGGGAACTCCGCCTGCGGGTCCGACATCGGCGCCGCACCCGGCTGGGCCGTCGCCTCGCGGACCTCGGTGAAGACCTTCTCCAGCTGGCCCTGGTAGTCCTGGAGGGCCTGCTCCGCCTCTTCCAGCGTGATGTCGCCGCGGCCGATGAGGGACTCGGTGTAGAGCTTGCGCACCGAGCGCTTCTTGTCGATCAGGTCGTACATCAGGGGCTGGGTGAAGGCGGGGTTGTCCGACTCGTTGTGACCGCGGCGGCGGTAGCAGATGAGGTCGATCACCACGTCCTTGTTGAACGCCTGGCGGAACTCGAAGGCCAGGCGGGCCACGCGGACCACTGCTTCCGGGTCGTCGCCGTTGACGTGGAAGATCGGGGCCTCGATCATCCTCGCCACGTCCGTCGCGTACATGGAGGAGCGCGAGGACTCGGGCGCCGCCGTGAAGCCGACCTGGTTGTTGATGACGATGTGGATCGTGCCGCCGGTGCGGTAGCCGCGCAGCTGCGACATGTTGAGCGTCTCGGCCACCACGCCCTGGCCCGCGAAGGCCGCGTCGCCGTGCAGGGCGAGGGGCAGGACTGTGAAGTCCGTACCGCCCTTGTTGATGATGTCCTGGCGGGCGCGGACGATGCCCTCGATGATCGGGTCGACCGTCTCCAGGTGGGACGGGTTCGCCGCGAGGGTGACCTTGATCTGCTCGCCGTCCAGGCCGGTGAAGGTGCCCTGCGCGCCCAGGTGGTACTTCACGTCACCGGAGCCGTGCATCGACTTCGGGTCGAGGTTGCCCTCGAACTCGCGGAAGATCTGGGCGTACGACTTGCCGACGATGTTCGCGAGCACGTTCAGGCGGCCTCGGTGGGCCATGCCGATGACGACCTCGTCGAGGCGGGACTCCGCAGCGCTGTCGATGACCGCGTCGAGGAGCGGGATGACCGACTCGCCGCCCTCCAGCGAGAAGCGCTTCTGGCCGACGTACTTCGTCTGCAGGAAGGTCTCGAAGGCCTCCGCCGCGTTCAGGCGGCGCAGGATGCGCAGCTGCTCCTCGCGCTCCGGCTTGGAGTGCGAGCGCTCGATGCGGTCCTGGATCCACTTGCGCTGCTTCGGGTCCTGGATGTGCATGAACTCGATGCCGGTGGTGCGGCAGTACGAGTCGCGCAGCACGCCGAGGATGTCGCGCAGCTTCATCAGGGACTTGCCGGCGAAGCCGCCGACCGCGAACTCCCGCTCCAGGTCCCACAGGGTGAGGCCGTGCTCGGTGATGTCCAGGTCGGGGTGCTTGCGCTGGCGGTACTCCAGCGGGTCGGTGTCGGCCATGACGTGGCCGCGGACCCGGTAGGAGTGGATCAGCTCGAAGACGCGGGCGGCCTTCGTCACGTCGTTGTCGTGCGACGCGTCGATGTCCTTGAGCCAGCGGACCGGTTCGTACGGGATCCGCAGCGACTCGAAGATCTCGTCGTAGAAGCCGCTCTCGCCGAGCAGGAGGTTGGCGACGATCCGCAGGAACTCGCCGGAGGCGGCACCCTGGATGACCCGGTGGTCGTAGGTCGACGTGAGTGTCATGACCTTCGAGATGCCGAGCTTGTTCAGGGTGTCCTGGCTGGTGCCCTGGAACTCCGCCGGGTAGTCCATGGAGCCGACGCCCATGATGACCGACTGACCGGGCATCAGGCGGGGCACGGAGTGGACGGTGCCGAGGCCACCCGGGTTGGTCAGGGAGACCGTCACGCCGGTGAAGTCGTCCATCGTCAGCTTGCCGTCGCGGGCGCGGCGGACGATGTCCTCGTAGGCCTGCCAGAACTCGAAGAAGTTCAGCGTCTCGGCCTTCTTGATGCCCGCGACGACCAACTGCCGGTCGCCGTTGGGCTTCACCAGGTCGATGGCGAGACCGAAGTTGACGTGCTCCGGCTTGACCAGGGTCGGCTTGCCGTCCTTCTCCTGGAAGGAGTAGTTCATCGACGGCATGGCCTTGATGGCCTGCACCATCGCGTAGCCGATGAGGTGGGTGAAGGAGATCTTCCCGCCCCGGGCGCGCTTCAGGTGGTTGTTGATGACGATGCGGTTGTCGAAGAGCAGCTTGACCGGGACCGCACGCACCGACGTGGCGGTGGGGACCTCGATCGAGGCGTTCATGTTCTTCGCGACCGCGGCGGCGGGGCCGCGCAGCGTCACGTACTCGGGGCCGGCGGGGGCCTCGGTCGCGGGCTCGGCCTTCGGCTTCACGGCGGCGGGCGTCGCGGGGGCCGGAGCCGGAGCGGCGGCCTTCGCGGGAGCCGGAGCGGCGACGGGAGCCGGTGCCGGGGCGGGAGCGGCGGCTGCGGGCGCCGGCGCGGGAACGGCCGGAGCCGCGGGCGCCGGCGGAGCGGCCGGGGTGGAGGTCCCTGCGGCCCCCGTGGCCGCAGTACCCGCCGAAGTCGAGGTCGGGGCGGCAGCCGCGCCCGGCTTGTAGTCGGCGAAGAAGTCCCACCAGGCTCGGTCTACCGAGTTCGGATCCTGGAGGTACTGCTGATAGATCTCGTCGACGAGCCACTCGTTCGGGCCGAACGCCGCCGCGGGATTCTTACCCGCGGCTTGGTCGGACTCTGTCGAGATGGTCGAGTTACTGGGGGACTGTGACGACACGGCGGCAACCGCCCTCTTCCGCTTCACAAGGTGATGGACAGCGGGAATTAAGGCTACGCCCCCATGACCACGAAGGTCAGGTCGGGCCGGTCCATCGTCGTGTAAGTCACACCGGAAAGTGTGTTTCGGGGGCTGAAATGGCGGGAAACAAGCGTGGTTCCGCTACAGAAGGGGCGACTTGGTGCGGGCCGGGCGCACGAAGGGCGCGGGCCTGTGCCTGATCACACGTGTCCGTCAGCGCGGACCGCCGTGGATCTTGGGGCTCCGGGTCGAACTTTACGTCAACTTGGCACGGATGACAGTCCCGGAAGGGTGACGATAATCCTGCAGCCACGGTCGGATTCGGCCACACCGATCCGGCCGCCGTGCAGATCCACGGCCCAGCGGGCGATCGCCAGGCCGAGGCCCGTACCGCCGTCGCTGCCGGGTCCGTGGGGCGAGCTCACCGCCCCCCGGTTGAACCGCTCGAAGATCTGGTGCCACTGCGCCTTCGGGATGCCGGGCCCCTCGTCCAGGACCTCCAGCTCCAGCGAGTCGGGCAGCGGCCCGCGCCTCGCCTTGACCGTCACGCGCCCGTGCGCCGGGCTGTGCTTCACCGCGTTGTCGATGAGGTTGGCGACGACCTGGTGGATGCGCTCCGGGTCGGCGAGCGCGGTCAGCTCCGGCGGGGACACGTCCAGGTGCAGATGGACGTCCGTGCGCGTGTGACTGCCCGAGCCGGACGCGATGCCGGCGCGCGCGGAGGAGACCATGTTGGCCTCCTTGAGCACGCCCGAGAGATACGGCCACACCTCGAAGCGGCGGGTCTTGAGGGGTACGACGCCGTTGTCCAGGCGGGAGAGGTCGAGCAGTGTCTCGACGAGCCGCCCCAGGCGCTCGGTCTGCTTCAGGGCCGTCCGCATGGTCTCCGGGTCGGCGGCCGAGACGCCGTCGACGACGTTCTCCAGTACGGCGCGCAGGCCCGCGATGGGGGTGCGCAGCTCGTGCGAGACGTTCGCGACGAGTTCCTTGCGCTGGCGCTCCTGGGCCTCCAGCTCGTCGGCCATGACGTTGATCGTCTCGGCCAGGTCGCCCAGTTCGTCGCGGCGGTTCTCGCGCACCCGGCGGGTGTAGTCGCCGCGCGAGATGGACCGGGCGACCGTGTTCATCTCGTCCAGCGGCGCGGTGAGCGAATGGGCCACGAACTGCGTTATCAGCAGTGTGGCGATCATCGAGAAGACCGTGATGAAGCGCAGCTCCGTCGCCGTGCGCATGGCGATCACCATCAGCCCGGTGGTGATGAGCACCGAGATGACGACCAGCGCGCCCAGTTTGGTCTTGATCGAGAACGGGCGTACGCCGCCCCAGGGCTCCCCGGGGCTCCTCCGTGACGTCGGCCCGCCGCTCATGGCGTCGGAGTCTCCAGCGCGTAGCCGACACCGTGCACCGTGCGGATCCGCTCGGCGCCGATCTTCCGGCGCAGCGCCTTGATGTGGCTGTCGACGGTGCGGGTGCCAGAGGCGTCCGCCCAGTCCCACACCTCGGCGAGCAGCTGCTCGCGGGAGAGCACGGCACGCGGGGTGTTCGCCAGGCACACCAGCAGGTCGAACTCGGTGGGCGTGAGATGGACGTCGTCGCTGCGTACGCGTACCCGACGCTGCGCGTGGTCGATCTCCAGCTCGCCCAGGCGCAGGATGCCCGAGCGCGGGGTGGAGGCGGCCACCACGGCACGCTCGACGCGGCGCAGCAGGACGTGCACCCGCGCGGCCAGCTCCCGCATCGAGAACGGCTTGGTCATGTAGTCGTCGGCGCCGACCCCGAGCCCGACCAGCATGTCGGTCTCGTCGTCGCGCGCGGTGAGCATCAGCACCGGCACCGGGCGGGCGGCCTGCACCCTGCGGCAGACCTCCAGGCCGTCGAAGCCGGGCAGCATGATGTCGAGGATCAGCAGATCGGGCTGCCAGGCCTCGGCGGTGTCGACGGCCGAGGGCCCGTCGCCCGCGGTTTGCACCAGAAATCCCTCGGCGCGCAAACGGGCCGCGATGGCGTCGACGATCGTCGCATCGTCCTCGACCACGAGCACCCGGCGCTGCGCGCCCGGTGTGGCCGTGGCCGCACCGTTGTGGGAGGTGTGTGTCTGCTCCATCGCCCGCCCCTGAAGTGTGCTTTCCGGAACCAGTGGGGTGATCCCATGACTGCGCTTGACGCTTGAATGATCCGCGTCAGGCAAGCAGGGTACGGGCAGCCGCAACCCGTTTGCTATCCAGGTCGGACGGCGAGGTGCACGACGTCGGGAACTCCTCGGGCAACGGGGATCTCTTCGGTACGCACCTGCTGGAACCCGGCATTCCATAAGGTTCGCTCAAATTCCGGAGAGGGCTGCGCCGACCACACCGCGAGTACCCCGCCAGGCCTCAACACCCTTGCACAGCTTGCCAGTCCGGCCGGTGAGTAGAGGTTGTCGTTGCTGTCGGTGACGGTCCAGCCGGGCCCGTTGTCGATGTCGAGGCAGAGTACGTCGAATGTGTCGCATGTCTCATTGACGAATGCGACCAGGTCCGTTTTCAGAATGTCGGTCCGCGGGTCGGCGAGAGCGGACGCGGAGAGCGCCGACAGCGGTCCGGAGCGGTGCCATTCGACGATCGCGGGCTCGCGCTCCACGACCGTGATCCGGCCCCAGCGGGGGTCGGCCGCGGCGTGGGCGAGTGAGAAACCCACGCCCAACCCGCCGATCAGCACGTCCGGTTGGGGGCGCCCGTCGAGCGCGGCGTACGCGGCGTCGACCAGCAGCCGCTCCGAGCGCCCGTCGGAAGTGTCCATCAGGAAGCACCCGTTGGCGATGATCTGCAGCAACTCCCCGTGCCGGCGCAGCACCACCTCGCCGTAGGGGCCCTCGCGACGGTCCAGAACAAGGGGAGTGTCGTACGGGGTGGTCATCCGCGCACGGTACCGGCGGACGCGTAAGAAAGCTTTCGGGTTGCTATGAATCGGCTCTCGCGTGGCGTCGGTCATAGACAGCGACGGGTGGGACGGCGAAGGGTGGGGTGAAACGGAAGGAGCCCCTCACGGTGGAACGGACCGCGACGGCCGATACCCAGGCCTCCGCCACGCCCCAGGGCGCTCCTTCGGCCGGGGAGGACTCCTCTCTGCTGGACGCGATGCCGAGACAGCGCGAAGTGGTGGAAACGACCTGGGGGTTGAGCCGTCCCGCGGTCTCCGTCTCGGCGTCCACCCCCGCGATTCCCCGCGGGTCGCGCATGCCGGCCGCGCTGCGCCTCCTCGCCCCCTGGCGGCTGCTGCCCACGCCCACCGGGACGCCGTTCACCTTCGGTTACGGGACGCTTCTCGTCGTCACCTCGCTCATCGCGCAGTACGCCGATCCCACGCTGGTGAGCCAGTTGCACCAGGCCTCCAGCACCGATGTCACCCACCTCGTCAGCGACCCGTTCCTGGTGCTGGTCGCCAGTGCGCTGTGGATCGTCGGCGGGGTGCTTTCGCCGTACGCGTTCCTCTTCCTGCTGGTGCTGACCGCGCTGGAGCGGCGGATCGGCGGGGTGCGGGCCGCCGGGGTGTTCCTGACCGGGCACATCCTGGCCACGCTCGCGACCGAGGGCACCGTGGGGCTGGCCGTGCTGGCGGGACACCTGCCCGACACCTCGCTGCACCGTTTCGACTACGGCATCAGCTTCGGCGTCGCCGCGAGCACGGGAGCGCTGGCCGGTCTGCTCAGGCCCTGGCTCGGGCTGCCGCTGCTCGCCCTCTTCGGCTGGACGCTGGTCTCGGACCTGATGGCGTTCACCGACCCCATGACGAACTGGGGCCATCTGATCTCGCTGACGATAGGCGTCGCGACCTGGCCGTTGATACGGCGCTGGCAGCGGGCCGAGCGGTTGGCCCGGTTCGGGCTCGCCCGGGTTGAGGTTGCCCGAGTCTGACTCCCCGCTGTAGAGATGGTGTGGACGGCCGAACGCGGTCCTGGACGGGGGAGGTCCACGTGGCGGACACGGGTGCGGAGTCGATCGCGATACGACGGATCGAGCGGGCGCTCGCGGCAACCGGCCTTGTGGTGGCGGGAGTTGCCGAGGAGCAGTGGGTGAACCCCACTCCGTGCGCGGAGTGGGACGTCCGAGTGGTCCTCAACCACACAGTGGGCGGGATGCGCATCTTCGCCGCCGAACTGAACGGCACCGATCCGGGCGGCGAGCACGAGTCCGACTGGCTGGGCGCGGATCCCCGGGGCGCGTACGCGGAGGCGTCCGAGACCGACCGCGCGGCCTGGAACCGTCCCGGTGCCCTCGACACCACCGTCCACATCTCGCTCGGCGCGCTGCCCGGCCCGATGGCCGCGCTGATCCACTTCACGGAGGTCTGCGTCCACGGCGTGGACCTGGCGGTCGCGACGGGTCAGCAGGCCGTGGTGGACGAGGAGTTGTGCGGGGAGCTGCTCGCGGTGATGCACGGCCTCGGCGGCTTCGACGCGTACCGCGTGCCGGGCGTCTTCGGCCCCGAGGTCCAGCCCGCACCGGGGGCGGCCCCGCACGGACAGCTGCTGGCCTACTTGGGCCGCACGGTCGCCGATCCGCCCCGGCCGGAGGGGACCGTCTCCGAAAAAGCGTGACATTCCCGCCCTGGGTGTCACACTTTCGCGACTCACCCTCCGTGTTGGTCCCGGCTCGGCTCGAAGTCGCCCGGACGGTCACGGCGGAGCTCCTCGTGCCGCTTCGCGAGGACATCGACCGCCTGGTGGATGCTGCACCCCAGGGTTTCGCGGATGGTGGCGATCGCGGCGACGGTCCGGTGCCGCAGGATGTCCCGGTCCACGCTCTCGGGCAGTTGTTCCATGGTGCCGTGAGCCTACCCGGCGCGGGTGATCAGGCCGGCTGCTGCGGCGTGAGCGTCTCGCGGAGCCCGTTGACGGTCGTGTGCCAGGGGTCGCCGTCCGATTCGTCCCAGAGTTCCAGGAGTTCGGACGGCTCGGTCAGGACGCGGTCGAGGGCCCGGAGGGCGAGGGCGCGCAGACCGGTGAGGTCGGGGACGGGCTCGTCCGGTCCGTAGTGGGGGTGGGCCGGCTCGCCGCCCGGGCACTGCGCGGCGACCAGGGCCGCTGCCGCGACGGCTTCGTCGCCGATGTCCGCGTCGAGGTGGCCGGCGGTGTCGGCCGCTCGGGCGAGGGTGTCCCGCACGAAGCCCTGACGCGCGTCCGGGGCGGCGTCGTCGAGGTCGCCGCACCAGTCCGCCGCCGTGTCGTTGTCGAAGGGGCCGACATCCCACGTGCCCATGTGTCTCTCCCGATCCCGGTCGTGATGGTGTCCCGCATCGTGGCAGGCGCCACTGACATCGGCCGCCGAAGCACCCGCACTCCCGGGAAGCCCTCGCCCCGTTTCCGTGTTGACCTGCACTGAGACGGGTCCGCCACCGCTGATCGCTCACGGCGAACAACAGGTGGGGAACAATCGAGGACGCCCAAGCATTGAGTCGGCATAGCTCAACTTGACTGCCTAAGGGGAGATCATGGCTTCGACGTCCACACCGCTCACCCTGCCCGTGCTGCCGCTCGACGACGAGGTCGTGCTGCCCGGAATGGTGGTTCCGCTGGACCTGAACGACACCGATGTACGCGCCGCCGTGGAGGCCGCCCAGGCCGCCGCCCGGTCCGAGTCCGGAAAGCCCAGGGTCCTGCTGGTGCCACGCATCGAGGGGACTTACGCGAGCACCGGCGTGCTCGGCACCATCGAGCAGGTCGGCCGGCTGGCCGACGGCGACCCGGGCGCGCTGATCCGCGGCCGTAGCCGCGTGAAGATCGGCGCCGGGACCACCGGTCCCGGTGCCGCGCTCTGGGTCGAGGGCACCGCGCTCGACGAGAGCCTGCCCGAGCCCTTGCCCGGTTCCGTGACCGAGCTGGTGAAGGAGTACAAGGCGCTGGCCACGGCGTGGCTGCGCAAGCGGGGGGCCTGGCAGGTCGTCGACCGCGTGCAGGCCATTGATGACGTGTCCACCCTCGCCGACAACTCCGGTTACTCACCTTTCCTGACCACCGAACAGAAGATCGAGCTGCTGGAGACCGCCGACCCGGTGGCCCGCCTCAAGCTCGCCACCCAGCACCTGCGCGACCACCTCGCCGAGCAGGATGTCGCCGAGACCATCGCCAAGGACGTGCAGGAAGGCGTCGACAAGCAGCAGCGCGAGTTCCTGCTCCGCCGCCAGCTCGAAGCCGTCCGCAAGGAGCTGCGCGAGCTGAACGGCGACTCGGCCAAGGACGGCGAGGAGTCCGACGACTACCGCGCCCGGGTCGAGGCCGCAGATCTTCCCGAGAAGGTCCGCGAGGCCGCCCTCAAGGAGGTCGACAAGCTGGAGCGCTCCTCCGACCAGTCGCCCGAGGGCTCCTGGATCCGTACCTGGCTGGACACCGTCCTCGAACTCCCGTGGAACGAGCGGACCGAGGACGAGTACGACATCCGGGGCGCCAAGGCGATCCTGGACGCCGAGCACGCCGGCCTGGAGGACGTGAAGGCACGCATCACCGAGTACCTGGCCGTGCGCAAGCGCCGTAGCGAGCGCGGGCTGGGTGTCGTCGGCGGGCGGCGCGGCGGTGCCGTACTGGCCCTCGTCGGTCCGCCCGGTGTCGGCAAGACCTCGCTCGGCGAGTCCGTCGCGCACGCGATGGGACGCAAGTTCGTGCGGGTCGCGCTCGGCGGTGTGCGGGACGAGGCCGAGATCCGCGGTCACCGGCGTACGTACGTCGGCGCGCTGCCCGGCCGTATCGTCCGCGCCATCAAGGAGGCCGGGTCCATGAACCCGGTGGTCCTGCTCGACGAGATCGACAAGGTGGGGTCCGACTACCGGGGCGACCCGGCCGCCGCGCTCCTCGAAGTGCTCGACCCCGCGCAGAACCACACCTTCCGCGACCACTACCTGGAGGTCGAACTCGACCTGAGCGACGTGGTGTTCCTGGCGACGGCCAACGTGCTCGAAGCCATCCCGGAGGCACTGCTCG
The DNA here is from genome assembly GCF_016654115.1 of Streptomyces sp. MBT53. Lineage (GTDB taxonomy): Bacteria > Actinomycetota > Actinomycetes > Streptomycetales > Streptomycetaceae > Streptomyces. The sequence continues at coordinate 10,431 of NZ_JAEQAZ010000069.1, read as the reverse complement.
ACCGGATGGAACTGGTCCGGCTGGACGGCTACACCGAGGACGAGAAGGTCGTCATCGCCCGTGACCACCTGCTCCCGCGCCAGCTGGAGCGGGCCGGACTCAAGGACGACGAGGTCGTCATCGACGAGAGCGCGCTGCGCAAGCTCGCCGGTGAGTACACCCGTGAGGCGGGTGTCCGCACCCTGGAGCGCTCGATCGCCCGGCTGCTGCGCAAGATCGCCGCGCAGCACGAACTGGGCGAGCGGGAGCTGCCGTTCACGGTGACCGACGCCGATCTGCGCGGCCTGATCGGCCGGCCGCACCACGTGCCCGAGTCCGCCCAGGACCCGGCGGAGCGCCGGACGGCGGTCCCCGGTGTCGCCACCGGCCTCGCGGTCACCGGCGCGGGCGGTGACGTCCTCTACGTCGAGGCGTCGCTGGCCGACCCGGAGACGGGCGCGGCGGGTCTGACCCTGACCGGTCAGCTCGGTGACGTGATGAAGGAGAGCGCGCAGATCGCCCTGTCGTTCCTGCGCTCGCACGGTGCCGAACTGGAGCTGCCCGTCGCCGACCTGAAGGACCGGGGCGTGCACATCCACTTCCCGGCGGGTTCGGTGCCGAAGGACGGCCCGAGCGCGGGTGTCACGATGACGACGGCCCTCGCGTCGCTGCTCAGCGGCCGGCTGGTCCGTACGGACGTGGCGATGACCGGTGAGGTGTCCCTGACCGGTCGGGTCCTGCCGATCGGCGGGGTGAAGCAGAAGCTGCTCGCCGCGCACCAGGCGGGGGTCACCACGGTGATCATCCCCAAGCGCAACGAGCCCGACCTGGACGACGTCCCGGCCGAGGTCCTGGACAAGCTCGACGTCCACGCGGTGACGGACGTCCGCCAGGTCCTGGAGCTGGCCCTGTCGCCGGCGACGAACGGCGCGACCCCGGAGGTTCCGGTGGCGGCGTGACGGACGCCACCGGTCAGGTGAAGGCCCGGGTCCCTTTTCACGAGGGGCCCGGGCCTTCGTCGTACGTAGGTCCCACCCTGCGAAATACTGGCGAAACTGCGGCGACTTTCTCGATCAGGAAAGCAGAACATGGGTGCTGACGTGCACAAGGACGAGGACAGAAGCGACAGCGGGATCCCGGACCCGGATCCCGAATACCTGTCGCTGGAACGCGAGTTGACATTCCTCTTCCGCCGGGCCCGGGCCAACCAGGGCGAGATGGCCCGGGAGGTCCACCCCGACCTGGAGTCCGCCGCGTACGGCCTGCTGGTCCGGCTGGACGAGTACGGGCGGCAGCGGGCCACCGAACTCGCCGCCTACATCGGCGTCGGCAAGGCCACCATGTCCCGCCAGCTGCGCGCCCTGGAGGAGCTGGGCCTGATCTCCCGCGAGCCCGACCCTGCGGACGGCCGCGCCTGGCTGGTCGACCTCACCGACGAGGGCCGCCGCCGCGTCGCCCACGTCCGCGAGGCCCGGCGGGCGCGCTACGTCAGCCAGCTCTCCCACTGGGACCGCCGCGAGGTCGCCGAACTCGCCCGGCTGCTGCACCAGTTGAACGGCGTCATGGAGAAGTGAGCCCCGAGCGGCAGGAGCGGAGGCAGCGGCTCACAGTTCGACGTACACGACCGTCGCGTCGTCGTGCGTCTTGCTCCGCCGCAGATACGTCCGCGTCTCCGCGTCGGCCCGCTCCAGCGCCCGTACCCGGCGCACCAGCTCCGCCGCCCCCTCCTTCTCCACGAGGGCGAAGCACTCCGCCCAGTCGCCCTCGCCGAACTTCTCCACCCACCTCGTCGCCCCGTCCGTCAGGGCGGCGAGGGCGCGCACCGCGGTGCGGGGGAGCGAGCCCGTCACCGCCCGCTCCGCGACCGAGGGATCGGCCGCGGCCGTGAAGAAGCCGCCCTCCTTGTTACGGAGCGTGGCGTCGATCAGCTCGTCCGTGGCCAGAGCGGCGCGCGGCAGCCGCGACAGCCGGTCGTCGAGTACGGCGGTCACCTCGCCGGCCGGGGAGTCCACCAGCAGGGCGGAGTCCGAAAGGACCAGGTATTCGATCTCCTCCGGGGACCAGCGGGCCAGCACCACGGTCGCCTGTGGGGTGCGTGGGTGAGAAAGGTCACAGGTGGTGGAGTGGGCCTCGGATGTTCGGAGGATCGCCCGGGAGAGAATCTCCGCCAGTGTCAGATCCCGGCAGGAAACGGTCAGTTCGGTCAGCGCGCCGCCCAGCCGCGCGGTGTACCAGGGGACCGGATGCAGACAGCCCGTCTCCCCTCTCGGCGGGGTCACGCCGTCCAGGACGATCAGCGAACCGCCCTGTCCCGAGGCCGGAAGGCCGACGCTCGCGAAGTCCTCGTTGGCGCGGCCCGGGCCGCCGGGCTCCGACACAAGTTCCGTACGCATTCGGCCAGTCTGCACGACGTCTTCACAGGCCCCGCAAAAGCTTGGCACTGGTTACCGAATCGGCGCAGCCCCGCAGGTCAGACGCCTGGTTTGGGCTGGAATGGATCACTCCGGGAATGCGTGGCGGCGAATCCTGCCAAAGCCCGCCGCTCACGTCCAACCGGCGCGGCCCACAAGGCCGTAGGACGGGCCGCCGGAACTTGCCCGCCAACTCCCCTACGGGGTTCACTCCTTCGGGTGGCGGCCCGGATGATGCGCGACCGCTGCCCACCGGCACTGGGAGGGTCGCCGTACCGGGATGACGGAGCGTCACCCGGCCCCATGGGTATCACGAGTCAGGAATGCGAGCACCGGTGCAGAAAAAGCGGCCTCGGCGCACAGCCAAGCAGACGGCCCCCCAGGGGGGCGCCACCGGTGCCGTCACGCCCGACCCCGCGGGGAAGGGGCGCAGCACCCACGTCCGCAACCGGCTCATCGTCGCCGTGGCCGTCGTGGCCGCCGCCATCGCCGCCGCGGGCGTCCCCTCCCTCATCACCGCCTCCGGCCAACTCCACGACTCCCAGGACCTGGTGACGCTCGCCGAGCAGACCCAGGACGCCCTGTCGCTGGCCCACTCGCTCGCCGACGAGCGCGACGAGGTCACCTCGTACATCGCCGCCGGACGCCCCAAGTCCCAGGCCCCCGACGAGGACCGCAGCGCCCGCGTCGACCGCCAGGTCGACGAGCTGCGCGCCGACACCGACATCTCCGCCGCGCTCCGCTCGGACCTCGACGACGTCGCCGCCGTACGACGGGCCGCGCTCACCGGCCAGAGCAGCGCCCTGCAGGCGCACATCGCGTACTCCGGCGCCATCACCGAACTGCACCGGCTCGCCGAGCAGTTGGCCGAGCAGATGCCGCCGCGGGCCGGCTCCGGCGCCTACGCGCTCGCCGAACTCGACGCCGCCGTCCAGCAGGCCGCCGCCGCCCGCGGACTGCTGCTGGCCGCACTGAACGTGCCGACCAGCACCAAGACGGTCATCAACCCCATCACCGGCCTCGCCGTCACCGAGACCAGCTCCACGGACGCCCAGACCAGACAGCGCGACGCCCTCAGCGCCGCCGCCCAGCAGGCCCGGCTGCGCTCCGACGCCGCCCTCGCCGACTTCCGCGACTCCGCGACGAAGACCGCCCTGGCCGGCTACGACTCCACGGTCACCGGACCCGAGGTCAACACCGCCGAGAAGTACCTCGCCTCCCTCACCGACCAACCCACCCTGTCCGACAGCGAGTTGGACACCAGCACCAAGAAGCTCGACGCGGCGCTCTCCGCCCGCGTCGACCTGATGCGCGGCGAGGAGTCCGCCCTCTACGAGCGGCGCTCCAAGGATCTCGCCCAACTGCGCGACGACGACGTCAAGGCGCTGGAACTCCGTGTCGCGATCCTCGGCGCCCTCATGCTGCTCGCCGTCGGCATCGCCACCGCCATGGCCCGCACCCTCACCCGCCCGCTCTCGGTGCTGCGCCGCGGCTCGGCTCGGCTGGCCGGCGCCGAGGACCCGGCGGCCGAGGAAGCCATCAAGTTCACCGGCCGCAACGACGAGTTCGCCCAGGTCGTCCGCTCGGTCAACTCCCTGCACGCGCACGCCGTCGCCCTCCACGAGCGCATCGCCACCCTGGAGGCCGACCGCAAGCACCTGGTCGGCCAGCGCCAGCGGATGGCCGACGCCCGCGAGGAACTCCGGGCCGAAGTCACCGACTCCAGCGATCAGTTGGAGCGCCTGCGCACCAGCATCGGCGGCACCTTCGTCAACCTCGCGCTGCGCACCCTCGGCCTCGTGGAGCGCCAACTCGCCGTCATCGAGGGCCTGGAGGAGCGCGAGCAGGACCCCGACCGGCTCTCCACCCTCTTCAAGCTCGACCACTTCGCCACGGTCATGCGCCGGCACAGCGAGAACCTCCTCGTCCTCGCCGGCACCGAACACGTCCAGCAGCACGCGGGCCCGGTCCCGCTCGTCGACGTCGTCCGGGCGGCCGTCAGCGAGATCGAACGCTACGAACGCGTCCGCATCTCGGCACTCCCGCCGCACGCGCACGTGGCGGGCTTCGCGGCGGACGACCTGAGCCATCTGCTGGCCGAACTCATGGAGAACGCCAGCTCGTTCTCCCCGCCGGACGCCCCCGTCGAGATCTCCGGCTGGCTCCTGGAGAACGGCGAGGTCATGCTCTCCGTCCAGGACGAGGGCATCGGCATGACCGACGACCGCATGACCCGCCTCAACACCCGCCTCACCGAGTTCGACCCGGACTCCCCCTACGACCAGGAGGGCGAGGAGGGTCTCGGCCTCGGCCTGTACGTCGTGGCCCGCCTGGCCCACCGCCACGGCGTCCGCGTCCAGCTCCGAGACCAGAAGCAGGGCGGCATCGCGGCAGTGGTGGTCCTGCCCAGCCCGCTCCTCGCGGCAGCCCCGATGACGGCCGTACCGACGTCCTCACCGGCGTCCGGGACCACGCACTCCTACTCCCTGCCGGGCGCCGCGGCCGAGGTCAACTCCAATGTCCTGCACGGCCGTTCGAAGCCGGACGAGGATCCGCTCGTAGCCCTCGCGGAGAAGGCGGTCCGGGAAGCCCCGGCCGAGACGACGATGGAACTCCTGCTGCCACCGGCGGCGGAGGAAGCGGAGACAGCCGAGGAACCAGCGGTCGCCGACGGCGAGTTCCCCCCGCAGGCACCCTCGGCCCCCGACGACGCGGTCCACGAGCGCGCCGCCGACGAGGACCCCGTCACAGCCAAGGGCCTCCCCAAACGCACCCCCAAGATCACCCAGCCCGAACAAGCCCCGCGCAAGCGGACCGGCACCGTGGACGCCGAAGCCCTGCGCCGCAGACTCGGCGGCTTCCGCGCCGGAGCCTCCGCCGGCTACCGGGACGTAGAAGCGGAGATCGCCGAACGGACCGGCCAGAACCCGGTCCCGGCACCCCGCGGCACGACCGCATCATCCGAAGAAGCCACGGGGGGCACCGTCGAGGAGGCAAGCAGTTGACCGCGCCCAGTACCTTCGGACTGAGCAGTGAAGCCCGCAACCTGCACTGGCTGCTGAGCAACCTCGTCGAGGAAGTGCCCGGCATCCAGTCGGTCGCGGTCGTCTCCTCCGACGGCCTGCTGCTCCTCTCCTCCGACCCGGACCGGAACGAACAGGCCAGAGAGGCCCTCGACGCCAAGCGCACAGGACCGCGAGGCTCCGCGGCGGACTTGGCCACCATCGTCTCCGGCATCGGCAGCCTCACCATCGGCGCCGCCAAGCTGATGGACTCCGGCCCGGTGAAGCACACCATGGTCGCGATGGAGGAGGGCAGCCTGTTCGTGATGTCGATCAGCGACGGTTCGCTGCTCGGTGTGCACGGCTCCGCGGACTGCGACATGAGCGTCGTGTCGTACCACATGGCGCTCTTCGTCGGCCGCGCCGGCCATGTGCTGACCCCCGAACTCCGCAGCGAGCTGCGGAAATCCCTCGAAGACGCGTCCGCGGAGAGTGCCCGATGACCGGCGGCGGCAGTACGCCGAACAGGCTCCCCGTGCGCGGCGGCGACCGCAAACCCGCCCGGGTGCGCCCCTACTCGCTCACCGGGGGCCGTACCCGCTTCGGGCATGTCCTCCTGGTGGAGACCCTCGTGGCGGCGCTCGAAGCCCCGGAGGAACGCAAGGAGTTGACGAACGGCTCGCTCAACACCCGGGTCATGCCGGAGATGCGCGCCATCGTCGAACTCTGCCGCCGTATGCGCACGGTGGCCGAGATCGCCGCGCTGCTGAAGATGCCGCTCGGCGTGGTCCGCGTACTCCTGAGCGATCTCGCGGACCAGGGAAAGATCCGTGTGTACGGAACCGGGACCGGTCACGGCCCGGGCCGTCCTGACCGCGCTCTGCTGGAAAGGGTGCTGAGTGGACTCCGTCGTCTCTGACGCCGCCGCCGACGGCGTCTCCCCGCTCCTCGACGACGAGGAGCAGCCGCGGGCCTGGCAGTTGGACCGCAACCGCGCGCCGGTCGCCACGAAGATCGTGGTGGCCGGTGGTTTCGGCGCGGGCAAGACCACCATGGTCGGCGCCGTCTCCGAGATCCAGCCCCTCCAGACGGAGGCGCTGATGACCGAGGCCAGTGAGGAGACCGACGACCTCACGGGCACCCCGGAGAAGACCACCACCACGGTCGCCATGGACTACGGCCGCCTCACCCTCGACGACGACCTGGTGCTCTACCTGTTCGGCACGCCGGGCCAGCAGCGGTTCTGGTTCATGTGGGACGACCTGGTGCGTGGCGCGATCGGCGCCGTCGTGCTCGCCGACACCCGCCGCCTCAAGGACTGCTTCCCCGCGCTGGACTACTTCGAGAGTTGCGGACTGCCGTACGTCGTCGCGGTCAACCACTTCGCCGGCAGCGAGCGGTTCGACCCGGAGGATGTGCGGGAGGCATTGACGATTCCCGCGCACATACCTGTAATGATCATGGACGCGCGGCGGCGGATTTCGGCCATCGAGACCCTGCTCGCGCTCGTCGGCCACGCGCTGGACGTCACCCCCGAGTAGCCCCGACCCGTCCCCGAGCTGTCGCGACCAAGGAGCCACCACCCGCATGCGGAAGATACTCGTCGTCGGAGCCGGCCAGTCCGGGCTCCAACTCGCCCTCGGACTCCAGTCGCACGGGTACGAGGTCACCCTGATGTCCAACCGGACCGCGGACGAGATCCGTACCGGACGGGTCATGTCGACGCAGTGCATGTTCACCACGGCACTGCAGCACGAGCGCGATCTCCAGCTGAACTTCTGGGAGTCCCAGGCCCCGAAGATCGAAGCACTCGGTGTCTCGGTCGCCGCCCCCGGCTCGCACGACCCGGGGCCGACGCAGCGCGTGATCGACTGGGTGGGCAAGCTGGACGGGTACGCGCAGTCGGTCGACCAGCGGGTCAAGATGGCCGGCTGGATGGAGACCTTCGCCCAGCGCGGCGGCCAACTGGTCATCCACGGCGTGGCGGTCGGCGACCTCGACTACTTCTCCCGCACGTACGACCTCGTCCTCGTCTCGGCGGGCAAGGGCGAGCTGGTGTCGATGTTCGGCCGCGACCCGGAACGGTCCCCGTACACCGAGCCGCAGCGCGCGCTCGCGGTCTCCTACGTCCACGGTCTGGGCCCGCGCCCCGAGCACCCGGACTACGACGCGGTCCGCTGCAACCTGGTCCCGGGCGTGGGGGAGTTGTTCGTCATGCCGACGCTCACGACGTCCGGCCGCGCGGACATACTGTTCTGGGAAGGCATACCCGGCGGCCCCCTCGACGTGTTCAACGGCGTCAAGGACCCGGGCGAGCACCTCTCCCTGACCCTGGAACTCATGGAGAAGTTCACGCCCTGGGAGTACGAGCGGGCGCGTGATGTCGAACTGACGGATGCGGGTGGGACGTTGGCGGGGCGTTACGCGCCCACGGTCCGCAACCCGATCGGCCAACTCCCCGGTGGCGGGCTGGTCCTGGGCGTCGCCGACGTCGTCGTCGCCAACGACCCGATCACCGGACAGGGCTCCAACTCCGCGGCCAAGTGCGCCGCTTCGTATCTCGCGTCGATCCTCGAACACGGGGAGAAGGAGTTCGACGGGGACTGGATGTCTGCGACGTTCGAGCGGTACTGGGACACGGCGCAGCATGTCACCAAGTGGACCAACGCGATGCTCGGTCCGCCGCCGGAGCACATTCTCAACCTCATTGGCGCGGCTGGGCAGTTGCAGCCGGTGGCGGATCGGTTCGCCAACGGGTTCAACGATCCGGCCGATTTTGAGAACTTCTTCTATGAGCCGGAGAAGACGGGGGCGTACCTGGCTTCTGTGACGGCCTAGGCAGTTCCCCGCGCCCCTTCAGGGCGCCTGGTCTGGGCGTACGGCTCCGAGGATCGGGTACGACGCCACAGGTGATACCTGGATCTTCTCGCCCGTGCGCGGGGCCTGGACGATCTTTCCGTCGCCCAGGTACATCGCCACGTGGGTGGCTTCCGGGAAGTAGATCACCAGGTCGCCGGGGCGCAGTTCGTCGAGCGGGATTCTCGGCAGCTGCGCCCACTGCTCTTCGCTGGTACGGGGGATCGGCGTGCCCGCGTGCCCCCACGCCTCCGACGTCAGACCCGAGCAGTCGTACGTCTTCGGGCCCTCCGCGCCCCACTCGTACGGCTTGCCGATCTGCTGGACGGCGTAGCGGAGGGCTCGGTCCCCCTCCCGGGAGGGTTCGCGGTTGTCGTCGCCCAACGCGCCTGAAGTGACCAACTTCTGCTGGGCCTTGTCGACGTCGGTCTTCTCGAAGGCGGCGAGGGCGGTGAGTTGGTCCGGGGTGAGGGCGGTGAGGAGCTTCTCGACGTCGGCCAGACGGTTCCGTACGTCGTCGCGGTCCTTCTTCTGCCGTGCGGCCAGGGTGAGTTGGGTGTCCAGGGCCTTGCGGGCCGCGCGGGCCAGGCCGTCGCTCTTCTTCTCGCTGCCGACCAGTCGGCCCACCGTCTCGGCCCGCTCGCGCGCCAACTGGCCGATGACATGGCCCTCGTCGAGCGCGTGCTGGGGGTCATGGGCGAGGAGGAGGCGGACGTAGGGGGAGAGGGCCGTGCTGTTCTGGTACTGCTCGCGCGCCAGCCGTCCGGCGGCGCCGCGGCTGTCGTGCAGGGTGAGGCGGGCGCGGGCCAGTTCGGAGTCGAGGCGGTCGACCTCCGCGCGCTGCTTCGTCAGCTGCTCCTCGGTGGCGTTGTACGTCTCCGTGGCCTGTTCGGCGTCCCGGTACAGCGTCTGAAGGTCCGTCAGCAGCTCGGCCACGGGCCGCTGTCCGGGCGCCTGCGGATCGGGTGCGGCCGCGGCGGGCAGCGGTGCGAGGACGGTGCCGGCCGCCACCGCCGCCGTACAGACCAGACGCAGAAGCCTTCCTGACACGTCATCACCTCCGGTGCGCGGCGGCACTTCCGCCCCGCACCGTGAGCATCAGACGGGGGCGCCGGGTCCGCGCGCCGGGTGTGCGCGGTTCGGCGCAACATGGTCACCCGTGGGTGTCGTCCGGCTTGCCGCCCGGCGTGGCGTCTGGTGCGGGCTCCGGTTTGGACCAGGGCCAGCGCAGGGCGCTGCCGCGCTTCCCCGCCGGGTCGAACTCGTACTTCCAGCCCTTGGGCAGACCGAGCCGCTTGCTGTGGGCGCGGGGCACCCGGCGGTAGACGAGGATCGTGGGCGGGCCGCCGGCGTCGTCGGGGACCGGGATGCGGTAGGTCTTCGGCGGGTTCCCGGTGGGTCCGACCAGCACCGGCAGGGACCGCCCGTCCATGGGGCCGCCCTCGAACGGGGTCTCTTCGCTCTTCACGGGATCAGTCTCGGCCATCCGTCGCGAGCGACCGGACAAGCTCGGCGGTCTGCGGGTCCCGCCGGGCCGTCACCGACAGCACCGCCGCGAACTGCTCGACCAGCCAGTCCCGCAGCTCGTCGACGGGCGACTGCTTGTCCTCGTCGAGCCAGATGAGGGAGGCCGCCTCCACGGCCGTGATCCACATCCGTACGGTCATCCGCAGCCGTGGGCCCGGTTCGGCGACGCCGAGATGGCTGAGGATGTGCACGGCGGCGGCCCGCCGGACCCCGTCCACGATGGCCGTCGTACGGGATGTCTCCACGACGCTGCCGCCCTGGAGCAGCGCGCTGAACCCGGCGTCGTGCTGGTCGACGAAGCCGAGGTAGCGGTCGAGGGCGCGGGCGAGACGGGGAAGGAGGGGGCCCTCGCGCGGTTCGTCGAAGCACTGCTGGAGTTCTTCGGCGGCGGAACGCAGGGCGGCCTCGTAGAGCTGCTGCTTGCCGCCCGGGAAGTACCGGTACACCAGGGGGCGGGAGACCCCGGCCGCTTCCGCCACGTCGTCGAGGGAGACCTCCTCGGGCGCGCGGTGCGCGAAGAGGGTGAGAGCGGCGTCGAGGAGCTGGCTGCGCCGCTCCTCGACGTTGAGCCGACGGTAGGCGGGAGTGGAAGCGGCGGGGGGCATAGGGGCAGGGTAGTCGGGCGGGTGCGGGTCGGTGGGGGCTGGTCGCGCCCA